>WXFH01000239.1 GCA_009881125.1 Acidaminobacter sp.
TCGGGCTTGCACAAAGTTAAATTTGGCAATCAATCTGAAAAAATAGGACAAAACGAAAACCACTTCAACGTCTAAATTTCAACGTTTGAAGTGGTTTTTTTACTTTAAAGTCCTAAACTCAGGACTCCGCAGGAGTTTCTGAGGCGCGCCCACCTGAGACTCACGGAAGTGGGAAGGCTGATCGCTTTTTAAAAGCACTGAGGCGAATCTAAATTCTGACCTGCAGTTATTTGCTGTTTGATATGCTCAAAAACGCAAAAAAGAAGATGACCCCTGCGTTTAAAGAGACCATCTTCCCAAGATAATGTTTTACAATATTGTGCCCTATAGAAATTTCTAATTGATAAGTTATTTGACGCCGCCCATAGTTAACCCTTGAACAAAATGCTTACGAATGGTAAGAGACAACAGGAAGACAGGAATCATGACCAACAAGCCAACGGCCGACATGTATTCCCAGATTACGCCTCTTGGACCCAACGTATTCATCAAGCCAATAGTCAGCGTCATTGAAGATGTCGTTCTCGAAAGGATCATGGCGTAAAGGAATTCATTCCATGCACCGACAAACACAAAGCCGGCGGTGGTGATGGCTCCGGGAGCAATAAGTGGAAAAACAACGTGTCTTAACATTTGCAGCTGAGTGCAGCCATCTATCAATGCCGCTTCCTCAATTTCTTTTGGAAGGGCGTCCACAAAGCCTTTAAGCAGCCATATGGCGTACGGCAAAGCAACTGATAAATTGACTGTAATGAGTGCTGCCTTAGTATCCAGCATACCCAAATTTCTGAACAGCATATAAAACGGCATAACTATGACTACGGCTGGAATAAACTGCGTCATGAGTATGTATACCAATAAACTGTTGCTGCCGCGAAATGTGTACCGGGAAAAAACATAAGACGCCATTACTGCGAGAGGTATTGCAATGCCCACTGTAGCGAAAGAAATTATTATACTGTTTCGAAAGAGTGGTCCCACACTGTAAGGTGGCGCAATTATAGTTCTGAAATTGTCGAGTGTCGGCTTAAACAAGAGACTTGTCGAATAGGCATCCGTGGAGCTCTTGAATGCGGTGAGAATGATCCAGACGATCGGGAACAGAACAAACAAGAGCACCATTATTTGAAGCATTTTTTCCAAGATTATAAAAGCATAATTTTTTACAGAGATTCGAGACTTGGTTTTATGCATCACTCTAGTGTTCATTAATACCTTTTGCGGCGCTTCCATAACTACGCCTCCTTACCATTAAGAGTACGGACATATATTGACGCAATGATTGTCATCACAATTACCAGAGTCGTAGCCAAAGCGCCTGCATATCCCATATCCATAAAGCGAAATCCTGTCTGATAAATGAAGTAGTTGATTACTTGTGTCGATGAGCCAGGTCCGCCACCTGTCATAGTTACGACTTGATCAAACATTTTAAGTGAAAAAATGGTTCTGAGTAAAGTGACTACCAAAATGACTGGCTTAAGCAAAGGCAGTGTAATATGTATAAAGAGTTGAAAATTATTGGTCCCATCGAGTTTTGCCGCTTCAAATATTGAAGGTGAAATCGAGCCCAAGGCACCAAGAAACATTAAAGCAACCAGAGGTGCCCAGCCCCATACTTCGGACATTGCCAGCCAAAACAGAGCCCAAAAAGGATGATTCAACCACACCACGTTTTCTAAGAACGGGAAAATATATTTTATTGATCTGTCTAAAATGCCAAATGAAGGATTAAGCATAAATTTAAATGTAAAACCTTTGAGTGCAGGGCTTACTGCAAACGGAAAGATCAAAAACATTTTAATGACGGTATTCAATTTCCCGGATTTTTGAAGCAGCATTGCGATCCCGAGACCTATTCCAACTGACATGGAAACTGAAATCACAGTATATAGGGCAGTAGTACCAACGACCTCTTGAAATTTAGGATCGGCAAATCCACGGATAAAGTTATCAAAGCCTACGAATCCTAATGGTGCTGGCGATTCCCAAACCATCCATCTTTGGAAGCCCAACCAAAATGAATACAGTATTGGATAGGTCGAAGTCAGTATTATCACTATCAGTGCAGGCAGCAAAATCAGATATTTCTTAATCGCTTTAGGTCGAAGCTCACTCACTTATGTACCTCCAATCAGAGATGCCTTGGTGCCAGAGTCCAATTATTGGACGTTTATGTTCTCTGTCAGTCATAAATTTCAATTGTTATTTCAGTGAAGCACGGATCCGTGCTTCACTGAAATTTTTGAATAGGTCTTATTTCTTATAGTAGCCTGCGCGCTCCATAATCCCTTTTACTTCTTCAGCAGCGCTGTCAAGTGATGCTTGAACCGGCTCACCGGAAGCCATTTTATTCATAGCGACTTCCAAAACACCTTGAACCTGCAGCCACATAGGCGTAATAGGCAGCGCTCTGGATGTCTTCAGAACTTCATAGGTAACTTT
The DNA here is from genome assembly GCA_009881125.1 of Acidaminobacter sp. The sequence continues at coordinate 2,446 of WXFH01000239.1, forward strand.
CTGCAAATCGTCATGAAGTGCGTTGATATCCGGATCCAACAGGTTTGATGAGTGCATAGTCACAACAGTGCTGGTTTCAGGGCTGGATTTGTCCATAACCAGACGTTTTTCAACTTCTGCATTATTCATGAACTTCATATATTCCCAAGCAGCGTCTTTATGTTTGGAATCTTTTGAGATACTGACTGCAAAGTTTGTAGCGTAGTTGACGGATTCCTTTTGACCTGGATATACAGGTGCCGGAGCCATTGCAATGTTGCCAAGTACACCTTCAACAGCTTGTGTAGGATCAGTCATGCTCTCATAACGCCAAGACCAAGTGACGTTCATTGCACTTCTTCCTTGAAGCAATTCGGTGACTGTTTCTCCCTCGGTCCAGGTGACTGCACCTTCAGGTATGATTTTATCCTTGAGTAAGAAATCGATATAGTCTTGAGTTGCTTCTACGCCTTCAGGGCTGTTAAAGACAGGCTCCCAATTTTCATTGAAGATATCTCCGCCTTTGCCCCACAACATTCCATACCAAACCATGAGATTCTGGCCATTACTAATGGTATAAGGAAGCGCTGTGCCTTTAAATCCTTTTGCTTCTTCTACAGCTTTAGAAACCGTGACGAAATCATCCCAAGTTGCAGGCGGCTGTAATCCAAGCTCATCAAAGATCGCTTTATTATAGAACAGAATAAGTCCGTTGCCGCGGTGAGGCATACCGTAAATATTATCTGTTCCAATCTTTACAGTTTGAAGGAAACCTTCCGGATAATCGCTCATATCAATATTGTCACGAGCAATATATTCATCTAAAGGCAAGAGATAGTTTTGCGCGCCTGCACCCCATGCATCAATCCAGACGAGCTGATCATATGTACCTGCACCTGCAGTGGCTTCAGTCATAAAAGTTTGTTGGAAAGCATCCCATGCCACATAATCCCATACTACGTTAATTCCTGTTAATTCTGTGAATTCAGCCGTCATATTCTTAATCGCTAAAAATTGAGGAACAGTACCGGCAGTACTCAAGATTTTGATAGTTTCGCCTTCAAAAGGTTTCCCTGCCAGCAGATTATAATCAATATATTCCAATTCTTTCTCTGCAGCGACTTCAGGAGCGACTTGCGAACTACAACCAGTTAGAACTAAACTTAGAATGATAAAGATGACTAACAACTTTTTCGACATTACTTTTCCCCTCCTATGATCATTCTCTTACTCCCAAAATAATAGTTATTTCTCCACCTCTCTTCTAACCTGAATAAGATTCAGTTACTTTTCTGACTCAATTACCAATAAACCATTGTGCCTATGAACTGCCAAAGAATTGGACATGAGATCCTGGTTCAATCCAATTCTCTGAGGTTGAAAATTTGAGAAGACAATTTTAAAAGCTGACTATCTCAGGCTAATGTTCTCTTCTGTTTCCAAATCAAAAATATGACATTTTGACATATCGAAGGAAAGTTCACACGGTTCACCGTGAGCAGCGTTGAATTCGCTGGTTAATTTCGCAAGAACCTTCTTATCATTAACCCGCAGACTCACAAAGGTTTCTGACCCCATAGGTTCTGTGACTTCAACCCGAGCCATTACCCGGTTGCCTAAAGATTGATTCTGCACCCTTCTGGATTCATGAATGTCTTCAGGTCTGATTCCCATAATGACTCTCTTATTTGAAAAAGACTTCATCTTTTCGGTCACTTTATCTTGATCAAGCACAAGTTTAAACTCGTCAATATTGAGACTCCACTCGCCCTGGTCAAAGACCAAAAGACTTTCAACAAAGTTCATATGAGGTGAACCTATAAATCCTGCGACGAACTTATTAACCGGCCGATTGTACAATTCCAACGGTGTATCAACCTGCTGGAAAATACCATCCTTCATAACCGCGAGGCGGTCCCCCATAGTCATAGCCTCTGTCTGATCATGGGTAACATAAATCATTGTGGCTTTCAAACGTTCATGAAGCATCTTAATCTCTGTTCTCATCTGTACTCTTAACTTCGCATCGAGATTGGAAAGTGGTTCATCCATGAGAAATACCTTGGGTTCTCTGACGATCGCCCTGCCAAGCGCAACTCTCTGTCTTTGTCCACCTGACAGTTGAGCAGGTTTTCGATTCAAATACTCTTCTATGGAGAGCATTTTAGCAGCGACTTTAACTCTTTCATCAATTTCAGCCTTAGAATATTTACGCAATTTCAAAGCAAACGCCAAATTATCATAAATCTTCATATGTGGATACAAGGCGTAGTTTTGGAACACCATTGCTATATCGCGATCCTTTGGCTGAACATCATTGACGATCCGGCCGTCTATGTAAATATTGCCTTCAGAAATTTCCTCAAGTCCGGCTATCATCCGAAGTGTTGTAGATTTACCACATCCCGACGGACCTACCAATATTAGAAACTCTTTATCCTTAATCTCTAAGGATTGGTTATCAACAACCAGGGTATCGCCATATTTCTTGCTTATATTTTCCAAAACCACATTTGCCATTATTCTTGATACCTCCTAAGCTCAAATCAATCTTTCGAAAAAAAGATGTGGAGAGAATGCTATGCATGCGTATTCTTATTTGAGTCAAAAAAAACAATATTGCCCAATTAAAACAAATGGTCCCTTCGAGCCAAGTAGTTTGGTTCGTTTAATACCAAATCCTTAAGCTAAAGATCAATACTTAACGTTAAATCATAATATTTGATGGCATACTTCTCGGGGATCGTACCAATATGTAATATAATTTCGGTATTTCGATAACAAATTATGTGTTGTTAGCAATGCGTTTTCAATCTTTAATAAAAATCTTTGATTTAGAATAAAGTAACAACTTTTTTGAATACGTATTCTCAATCATCATTATAATGCTTTTGTTTGGTTTAATCAATATAATTATTACAATTTTCAGATAATTCAAACCGGTATAAATGGTTTAATCGTTGAAATTTGAATATAAATCAGGTCTAAAATCAGGTCTTCCCGTATATGGATTATTTTCAAAAATAGATCGCTTTGCCAAGGTTAAATCAATTTTTGAAACGTACATTCTCTCATAATCACAATCTATATCCCCACCATAACAACTGCTATACGCAATTGTATCGTGACTGACAACTTGAGGTCCAAGAAGTATGCTGCCACCGCCAAAAGTATTCTTAAGATCCAGGCCAACCAGATTGGAACTTGCTATAAAAATATGGTTCATTAGGACACCACTTTTTAAGTAAGTCAAATAGCCCTCATGAAACGCGTCTTTTACAACGGATTCCCTGATCACAGCAGTGAGATTCAAATATAGGCGACAGCCTTTCCAGGCATAATACCGCATTAGTTCAGGAAAATGATAAGTGTCGTAACATATTCCAATACCAATTGGTCCCCATGCCGTATGAAAAATAAAAGGTTTGTCACCTTTTACACACCATATATTTTCCTTGTCGTAAGGATGAATTTTCCGGTAGACACCAATAAATCCTTCCGGTCCCGCCACAGCAGCTGAGTTGAAGATGCGGCTGCCAACGTTCTCCCGTTCCGGCATGCCAAACACTGCATAGATATTATGCTGTTTAGTCAGTTCGGAAATATAATCAGTAGCTTCTCCCGGAATAGTCTCTGCCAACTCAAGTTTGTCCTCATTCTTAACAGAGTCGTCAATGTAGTAATCATAGCCTGTTAAGCTCATTTCGGGGAATAAGATCAGGTTCGCGCCTTGATGTGCCGCTTCCTCAACAAATTCTCCAATTCTCTTGAGATTTGCTGCTTTATCACCGGATTTTACACTGAAGTTGACAATTGCAACACTGATTTCCTGGCTAGGTTGTGTCATATTTTTCTCCTTAGATCCATAGAGATGAATCACTGAACCGCTTCACCTGATTTTTATGTAAAAAAATAGGACAGCTTGGCGTTCATAATGTTCTATTTGCCAGTTGAAACAAATGGGTGACATTTTCTATGAATGAACGCCTAAGCTGTCTGAAGGGATTGACTATTCAATTGCATTTTGGTTGTTTTCCGCAGTTCTGATGATTGGTTAAATTAATTGGTACTGCCCTGAGACAGAAACTTCTTGTATCCAAGCAGTCCCCATTCTTCGGTTATTTTCCATACGCCATCAATTTTCTTTACAGTGCATTCGCACATATTCATGATATTATCCTGGCTGAGTTTTTTCCCGTTTGCTGGTCCATATTGACACGGCCCAGTGAACGTGCCCTCAGGATACGTCATTTGAATGAACTTAAATTCATCATCACTGACCTTTGAGGCGTGAATCCCGGAAAAATTGATCCTCATATCCGGCAAGGTGTAGAGGCGTTCCAGAGTATGATGAACGACAGCATCAATCCCGGCAATGTTCACACCATTTTCGCCATGAATGACTGTTTCATCTGTGTAATGGTCATAAATCAAACCGACTAATTTGTAATCCCAAATGCATTTTGTGTATGCGACAAAAAATTCTTCCACATCAGCGGGCGTTTGCAGATCCGCTCGTTTGACTATGTCCAGCAATCTTTGAAATTCTTCTGTATTTCTCTTAGGCAACATATCCCGGCCCCCCATTCGATAAAAGTCTTCACTGAAACCCTTGATGATAGGTTGTGACGTCTAAAGTAGTTAAGCTTCGTTTTTCAGCAACTTCTCAATGACTTCCTCGCTGCGAAGCGATACCTCTTCCGTTACCTTCCACCTATTATTGACTTTATGAATTTGGTAGACCGTTTGGCCCATAGAATTGCTCTCGTTCAGCTTATTCCCAGTTGGTGGTCCATATTGGCTGGTTCCGGAGTTCGTTCCTTCAGCATAGGAGCGCTGGTAGACAGCGTAACCACCATCCTCAAGTGCTCTGCCAAAACTTTCAGTAATATGGACTCTCAAATTTGGAAATGCTGCCTGCATGGCTAAAAATTCAAGAACAACACTGTCAGGACCCGTGATCTTCTTGCCATACGCACCTTTATAAACTGCATTTTCATCATAATAGTCATAGATCAGCCCGAGTTGATTGTGGTTCCAAATGATTTTTGTCAGTGCGTCAGCAAATGCCACGGCCTCTTCTGTTGTGCTGATCTCAGATTTTTCAAGTACGCTTTCGATCTCTTTTCTTTCCAATACCATACTTGTGCATACATCCATGCGGCACAGCCTCCTTGTACGTTTGATGAATTATAGCTAAGTCTGTATACTCTCGACTGCTGTTACTTCATCTTTCTCAGACGAATGGCGGCTGATTCTGCGTGAGCGGCCATGCCTTCGATGGTAGACTGGTTCACCGTAATTTCAGCAAGCAACTTCATTCCATCCTGAGAGACCCACTGATGTGTCAGCCATTTGAGGAATGTGCCCACCCAAACGCCGCCAGTATAGCGTGCTGCTCTCGCAGTTGGCAATGTATGGTTTGTTCCGGCAACTTTGTCTGCAAACACTTCAGCTGTCTCTACGCCAAGAAATGCAGCACCGTAGTTTGTGAGTTTCGGCAACAACACTTTAGGATATTTTGTGTGAATTTCAAGGTGTTCTGGTGCCCAGTCGTTTGCGACATGCGCTGCTTCATTCAGATCAGAGACTACTACAACTTCACCTTGGTTTTCCCAAGCTACTCTGGCTACATCTGCAGTTGACAATACACTCAATTGTTTTTCAACTTCTGCGATTGTTTCAACAGCTAATTGTCGTGACGTCGTAGCAAGCAAACATCTGGCATTTGGATCATGTTCGAGCTGCCCGAGAAGGTCTGCAGCAATGATATCTGCTTCACCAGTTTCATCTGCAATAATTAGGATTTCACTTGGTCCAGCCTGTAAGTCGAGTCCAACGATCCCATTTACCTGTCTCTTCGCTTCGGTGACCCACTTGTTTCCTGGCCCCGCAATGATGTCAACCGGCTTAATCGTTTCTGTGCCGTAAGCCATGGCTGCAATTGCCTGGACGCCGCCAATGCAATAAACATCATCTACGCCTGATTCCTGAGCAGCATACAGGACCGCAGGATGCACTTTTCCGTCGCTTCTTGGAGGTGTACACGCTATAACGCGTTTGGAACCGGCAACTTTAGCCGGCACGATCAGCATCTGAGCTGCGGACAAAATTGGATAACGTCCACCCGGCACGTATGTACCAACGTTTTCAACAGGGATTAATCTATGTCCGAGGTGAATGCCCGGGTAAATTTCTGCTTCAAACTCTGACAGCGACTCCCGCTGCGCTTTCGCGAAATTTCTGATTTGGTTGATCCCAAAATTAATATCTTCTTTCAGAGTCAACGGAACTTCTTTTCTGGCGTTGTAAAACTCTTCTTCCGTCACTTTGAGAGCTCTTCGATCAATCTTATCAAATTTCTTTGCCAATTCGTAAACGGCTTGATCTCCGCCGACTTTTACCTGTTGAATCAAATCCGCAACGGTTACTCTAAGTTCACTGAGATCCTCTGCTTTAGCTGGCTTTGCTTCTTTCAAATACTCATATGCCATTTTGACTGGCCTCCTCAAAATTGTCAACATTTAACCGTGATTTTTTAAGCTGCCTAACCTTTGTTGCTTTAAAAGTCGCATAGAAGTCGGACTATTTTACCGGAGGTACTACCCCGACAGGATATCTGAATTTTACGTCCTCAATGATCTTACTTATGTAGTCGACTGCCTGAGTAACAATTTGTTCCCCTTTTTCAGTTGTCGCTCTTGTTGCCCAGCCTATTACGCCGGTTTCCAATTCCTTGTATTCAGGTCTGGCCATTGTACCTTCGAAGTAGAACATCTGGCCAGGTTTTGGTGACATGCCCGGCAGACTTACGAATTCTCTGCTGACCAGCGGTTCTCCGCCATCATCCACAGCCTTGCTCATATCTACGTATTCAGGATACATATATAATGCCAAAGATGTCTCTGCTTCATCCGCATGAACCATTGGCGTTGAAAGCACTGTTTGATTGTCTCTCAGAAGATCATACCAGTGACAAGATAATGTGAAGAATCCTTCCAAACCTAATTTATGTACAGCAACCATTGTTGTTGAAAGTTGCCCGTGTGCAGATAAAATAAAGAATTTCTTGTAGCCCGTAAATGACGCGGCTCGAATAATATCACAGAGCAACCCTATATGAGTTTCATAAGAAAGCGGGAGGTTTCCCGGCATGTACCAGTGATGATATGGGTGTGCGCCATATTGCATAAGCGGCAGCAGCATTGCGCCTGTCTTTTCAGCAATGCGTTCTGCTAATCCCTTAGCGTTATAGGCATCACTGCCGCATGGGCAATGAGGTCCGTGCTGCTCAATGGCTCCAATAGGCAAAATCGCAATATCACACTCTTTGACATCTTCCAAAATTTCATCTTTTGATAATTGGTCCCACCACAAGTATTTTCTCTTCAACATGTCATTTCTCCTCGCCATAATTTTTTAGATTGACAACACAACAACCTCTTGCTAGTTTGAATATTCTGTCAATTTTGGTTCTGGAGGGGCACTCCCCTAAGTAAAGATGAAAAGAATCGATTTTTGTTCAATTACTCAGCAAAACTGGATTAAATCTGAACTTCATGTAAAAATTTTTGATTTTGATTAATTCGTGAATACGCATTCATGCTTTACTCTATTATTACTACTTAAAGCAAAAGGTGTCAAGTTGTTTTTAAGTTCATAATAGAATTGACGGCGTATTTTCCTATGATATCTATCCACTTTTCGAATGTAGTATTTCCCTATTGATTAAGAATCACTCCAAAAAATAAAACTACCCGCTAAGCAGGTAGTCAAATTAACTGGATCTATTGAATTTAAATCAAAGGTTCTTCACAGTTGAACGTTTTATAAGTTTTCCTTGAAAAAGTTTCAATTCCGGCTCTGAATCTCGATTTTCAATACTTCTCAGAAGCATTTCAATGCCGGTATCCACCATTTCATCAAACGGCTGTCTGACAGTGGTGAGATCATAAGGCGGCCAAGATGCTACTGCGACGTCATCATACCCTACCACAGAAACATCCTCAGGCACCCTCAGCCCTAAATCATGGCGGGCTGCATCCATGACGCCAAGCGCTAAAACATCCCCTGCACAGAAAATCGCATCCGGCCTGTCGGGCCTTTCAAGTAGCCGTTTTCCAACACTTCTTCCGGCATCATAGAAGTATTCTCCGGCATAATCAATAATAAAATCCTCAATACCCCGTTCTCTAATCCGATCGCCAAAGCCTTTCAAGCGATCCACCGTGGTTGTCACCATTTCTCCGCCGCCAAGAAAAGCCAGCCGCTTGTGCCCGGTATCCAACAAGCAATTGGCTACCATGCGTCCACCTTCTACGTTATCAGAGCTGACGGCATTCACTTGGGTCCCCAGAATGTAACGATTGAATAAGAGAACTTTGGTTCCTTGCCGGGCGCAAACATCTGCCATTTTAGAAGATAGGGTCGCTGCTGTGATGATCAGGCCATCTACCTGATACTGAAGGACTCTAAAAATGACATCATCCAGGACCTGGTCAGGCTCAACGTTAAATAAGAGAACCTGTTTGCCTGCTTTTTGCAATTTTCTTGAGATCATGTCCAGTGTTGGAAGAAAAAAGCCTTTGCTCAACTGAGTGACGATCCCAATTATGTCCGTTCTTTGAGAGGTAAGGCTGCGAGCGATTGCATTTGGCTTATAGCCGAGTTCGAGAACAGCTGCCAGAACTTTCTCACAGGTTTCCGGCGCTACCTTCTTATCAGATGAAAACACTCGTGAAACCGTAGGCTGAGAAACACCCGCTAGACGCGCCACATCTTTTGCAGTAATTCTGCGTTCCTCAATTTTTTTGTTAACCATGCCAGCGCCCCCATAATAAGTATACGTATTCTCTATTTATAAAAATAAATGTGTCATCATCTTTTCAAACCCTGACACCATCATATCTCATTTATAAAATTTAATAAATATCAGAAAATTCAGAATGATTTTAAATAATCTGGCTCATTTCTACCCTTTAACAATTTCATTACTCAATATTATCTCCGAATTATATAATTATGTCACGGTTCGGACAAATACTTTCAAAATGTCCACAGTTTCAGCCCAATATGCCGACCGAACAATTAGGAACAGACGGTTTTTAATTTAATTTGTTAAAAATAATACAAAAAATCAAACGAATCTTCTACAATAAAAAATTAACAATCAATATAATTAGAACTAAATTAAACCTACGAGGTGGCTCATTATGAACATGACAAATTGGTTCTCAGAAATGATTGCTTCTCCCACAAAGAAGGCCATACCGGTCTTGTCTTTTCCTGCTATCCAACTACTTGATATAAGTGTTGTTGATCTTATATCTGACAGTAAAAAGCAGGCAGTGGGTATGAAACTGATTTCAGAGAAAGTGAACTCAGCTGCTGCTTTAAGTATGATGGATTTATCTGTTGAAGCCGAGTCCTTCGGATCGAAAATTAAATTTTGCGATGACGAAGTACCTACCGTTATTGGGAAAATAATTTCAACTTTTGAAGAGGCAGAAGCGTTAAAAATTCCCGATGTCGGCAGTGGCAGAACAGGCGTTTACATTGAAGCGATCCGACTGGCGGCGCAGTCAATTAATGACAAACCTGTATTTGGCGGCGTGATAGGGCCATTTTCACTGGCTGGCCGATTAATGGATGTCTCAGAAGCTATGATCTATTGTTATGAAGACCCCGACATGGTCCATATTGTCCTTGAAAAAGTTACAGACTTTTTGATTGAATATAGTAAAGCTTACAAAGCTGCAGGCGCCAACGGTATAGTTATGGCAGAACCACTAGCCGGTCTGTTATCACCGGGATTAGTTGAGGAATTTTCATCTTCCTATGTGAAGAAAATCGTAAACGCTGTCCAGGATGAGAATTTTGCGATAGTATACCACAACTGTGGAAACGCAACCATTCCGAGCATAAATTCAATCTTGGGAACCAATGCCACCGCATTTCACTTTGGAGATGCCATTGATATGCGTGACATGATGAAATATATTCCTGAAAATATTGTTGCAATGGGCAACATCTCACCTTCACAACAATTTAAAAACGGAACCGTTGAATCTATAACAACCGAAACGCTTAGTCTGCTTAAGGACTGCGCAAAATATCCAAATTTCATAATTTCATCCGGTTGCGATATCCCACCACTTACAAGTTGGGATAACATCCAGGCGTTTTTTGATGCAGTGGATGACTACTACAAAAACATCTGATTTAAGGCCTCAAGACTCGACTTTGTTTGAAACCATCCTATAATCGCTGCAAACTCATGTACAAATGGCAACGAAAAGATTCTTGCGGTGAAATGATATCTCATGTTCCGGTGAAATAGGTTTGCTTTTTAAGGATTAAATTTGGGGTTTTAGATCACACTGCTCCTCGAATAAATAGGTCTTCAGGGAATCCCACATGTCTCATCAGCCCCTGACATTATCTCTCCAGGGTTTTTTGTACCCCCGGTGGATCACCTTTCCAATGGTTACTCTTGGTGTAACAACGGCGTAGAATATCCCATGAGTCGCAACAAGGGAAGAGCTGGCGCTCTGGTTCGGGAAAGACGAGGCATCAGAAGCGGAATAAAGTACAGATGATAAGACTCTTAAACAGATTTAACCAGATAACGGCAGATAACAGTAATTGGAGGATTTAAAAGTGAACCATACAAAATCTTTGATCCGTGGCGCGCTAATCATTGCGTTGGGACTTCTGGTACCAACGGTCTTTCATCTCACCTCTGTCAGCGGAACCATATTTCTTCCAATGCATTTGCCAATTCTCGTCGGTGCAGCTTTTGTCAACCCTTGGATTGCTTTGATCGCAGGTGCGCTTACTCCGCTGACGAGCTCTATTGCTACGGGGATGCCGCCACTTTTTCCAATCGCCTTTCTTATGGCCTTTGAACTTGCCGCTTATGGATGGACCATGTCATGGCTGATCAACAAACACCGCGTGAATGTTTATGCCGCACTTGTCATTTCCATGCTGGTCGGTCGCGTTGTCCTTGGTATCGCCGCGGTTGCGACGACGACTTTGTTCGCCGTTCAAATGAATCCGGTCATGTATATGAAAAGTGCTGTGCTGACAGGCCTTCCAGGCATGACGCTGCAGCTTCTAGTGGTTCCCGTTCTTATAAAGGCTTTGTCTTCATCCCTGCAACTCAGAAGAGGGTAAAAGGGCATGCTGCAAATATCTCAGATCAAGGAAGCCACCGAAGTGGCCATCATTGATTTTAGCGAGATTCACACGAATGCCTAAATTGGCTTCGAGATTCACATCTTCAAAGTAATCATGCATCCCGGATAGTGGATGATGATCATCTGCAATATTGACCAGGATCATTTTTACAAGTGTTCCGTAAGGTATTTCTGGTGGCCATCCTGCTGGTTGAGTCAGCAACTGATTAAACACATCATTAACGCCTGTTTGCTCAAAACGACCGGTGATTAATCCTGCTTTGCCATTACTGTTTGACTTTATCTGATCAAATCGGATATCCATCAGAATCGCTCTTCGTAAAACCTTGATATTACTATTATTCGAGGTCGATTTAAAATCATTTTTGTAAATATCGGAAACAGATAAAATCTTATACGGAAATTTTAATTGGGCGGAATTTGAGAGATATAGTTATAAACTTCGGAAAAACGACCATCGGCAGCCGATGGTCGTTCGTGTTCAATAAACTTCCCACTTGCAGACATTTTTGTCAAAACGCCTCTCCCTGCCGCACCAAAAAACTCTCCTGCTCCACTTTGCATTTCTCACTCAACATCATACGAATGACTTCGTGGAATTCGACAAATGACTCATCGTCAAGCAGCTGTTCCAATTTCATAGCATAGGCCTTGCTGATGGGACGCCAGAAAGGTCTCATGGCTTCGAGAGCGGACAAATCCATGCGAAACGGCTTGACCTCAGGTATGATATTTTTCTTAAGCCGATTAAAAATCCTGAAACCCCCAAGATCTATGTCCGACCAGTGTTCCACCAGGATTTCACAGTCATTTGACTTCAGCGCCTCATAGACTTTACGGATCAGCATGCCTTTCACCGGACTGTAGAAGCCGCCGTGATAAATGACGACCTCATCCTCATTCTGCTTTCTTCTGATGTAATGCTCATAATTGGCCTTATTCTCAATGAGCAGCACCCTTGAAACAGGACGGGTGACGCAGGCGCTGTCAAACCTCAGGTCTTTGACCGTTTCTGCGTTGACCAGCGCACCATGGACAAAAGGGGTGAAGTCCGCCGCTGTACCGCTAATCCAACCCTTTAATGGACCGCAGAATTCTATGACCTCAGGATTCCTGAAGATCCCAATCATCTGAAGCAGCAGCTCTTCACTGGACTCAGGCAGATCCTCCCCTTCGGTTTCTTCTGTCCCGGCATCCAGTAAGTCGCAGTAATCCCGCACAATCCTGAGCACGCGGGTCTTAAGCGTATTTTGGAAATACTTCGAATCCTTGAAAAGCTGGCTGCTGAGCACCCGCTCATTGACCGGTTCGCCATTAAAACTGTCCAGACGTGCCAGAAGCTCGATAATCTGACTGGCCTGCACAGGATCTTTGGGCAGCAGCGGTGTATAGGTTTTCCTGGATTCGATCCTCTGCCTGACACCCTCAACAAACACATTCAGCCAAGTATAATAGTGGAAATGTGCGTGCTCGATCAACGCCGCCACGGAGTCCACAGTTTCAAGTTTTGGCGTCCTTCCCAGTCTCGCGTAAACGGACTCCAGTTGGTCAAGATTTAGCCAAACTTCTTTCATGATATTGCCGTCTTCGTGTTTCACCCAGGCAAAGTCCAGCAGCCCCTCCTCCTTCAGCTGAGTTATGTCCGCGTGAAAGAGGATCTTGGCGTCAAGATCCTCCATGTTATAGGCGCTAAACTCTTTGGGAAGTTTTAGCATGATCCGCCGGTCCTGCTTTTGCTGCTGGCGGTAGGCCTCGCTTTTCTCATATTTATCCACCAGGAGATTTAGAATTCTGAGTCCATAGGCCATCATGACTCCATCACCTCTTCCCGGGTGAAGGCCTTGACAAAGGCATGGTCATCCGAACGCATGACACACAAACTGTTCTCGACAAAAGGCGTGATATCCGGGATCTTGTCTGGCGGCGCAGAGATAATCGCCTGCAGCTTGAAGCGTTTCAGGAGAGCCAGACTTTCGCGGATCCTCTGACCGTCCATCTTGCTGAAGGCTTCATCAAAGATGATGAGACGCGCCGTATTCGACATAGCGCCCGTTTGATTGACTCTGTAAAGCTGGGCAAAAGACGCCAGTACGGAGATATAGAACGGCGTCTGCGTTTCCCCGCCGGATTTCTTCAGCAGCGTCTTTGACAGGCGCTGCTTTTTTTCGCCGCTCGCATCCGTGACAAGCAAGTCGAAATTCAAGTAGGTTCGGTAATCCGTGAAGATCTTGATATTGCGCTCAAGCTCGGCATGAGCATCCGCGCTGGCATTCTCATCAATCTCAATAATATTCTTAAAGAGCTCTTCAATGGCTGTCCCATGCTTCTCACGGAACGCCGCGCTGAAAATGTTGTTGCCTGCCTGGAGCAGCAGCGGATCCATGATCATATCGTAATACGCTTTATACTCCGGCTTTGGCTTGACGGTAAAGCGATACTTGTCATTGCCAAAGCTGCTGGTGCGGATGGCGTCGTTCAATTCTCCAATCTGCGCTTGGACCTCGTCAAAACTCCCTTTGAGCTTGGCGAGAAAGTCATCCCGAAATTCATAATAAGTCTTCTCACGGGCCTCAATGATCTTTTCGACATACTCCGGAAGGCGGTTCTGCCGCAGTTCTTCCAGCGCTTTTGCGTATTCGGTGTTATCCTCGCCCAGACTGTCATGGGACATTCTGTAACTGCGATTGTAATCGATCCTGAGTGTTTGAAGCTCACGCATGACCGTCTCTTTCTGACTTTCATGCCCTTTTCTCGAACGCAGGAAGTTTTCCCGGATGACTTCAGGCTGTTTATCCCTTAATTCATTTTCAAAACGCGGTTGACCTGTTTCTGCAACAAAGACCGTCTCAAACCTTTCATTTATCCGCCTTTCGGCAACTTCAGCCTGGTGGGTCTGCTCCGGAATCTGAATCTTGACCAGTTGCTCCAGCCCGCCTTCAAGACGTCCTTTTCTGCTTATAAACTGGTCGCGTTCCACACTTTTTTGATGAACCCGCTCAGACAAAGTCTTAATTTTATCTTCCATTTTGCTGAGCCAGGTCAGGTCGAGTCCATCCCGCTCACTGATGAATCCTGAAATCTCAAGCTCAAGCTTTTTCAGTGCTCCGAGACCCTCAAGACGTCCGACGGTGTCTTCATATTCATTCTGACTCATGAGATCCAGGTTTGACAGACTCGCAAGTACCGGTTGGATAGATTTCAGGCCACCCAGAGTGTCCGTATCCTGTCTGACCTGAAGCTCATAACGCGCGATCTGCTCCTGAATGGATCTGCGCCCAATAAATGGATTCTGCCAGCGGCTGGGATGGAGCTGGCGGGCGACATAACTCTTATAGAGCATGCACCCCGGCGTGATGGCCGTGTCATACTGCCTTAGCTCGCGGACCTGCTCACATTTCATGACTCTACCCAGCAGATAACGGGCATAAGCCAGCGCTTGGGGATTGTCCGACTCGACCTCTTCCGCGAGGCTGCCGCTGATAGGCTGACTTTTTAGGGCCATGATTTTTTCAATATCCACAAGGCCTATGTCATAGAGTGACTTTTCGGTTTTGAAACGATCATAGAGCTCTATGGCATCCTGGAAGAATCCAGGTTCGACCAAGAGGTTGAACTTCTGGGTGTGAAGGTAAGCTTCCACGGCTTTTTTCCAGGTTTCATTGCCTACTTCCAGTTCATCCGCCAAAATTGAGACCGAGACCGGACGTCCGGCTTTCCTCGAAAGGTCGGTTGAAAGAAGCTGCCTCAGCTCCGTCAGCTTGACGTCATAAGGCTTGATTCCTTTTTTCAGGTCTTCCAGTCTGCTTCGGGTTTCACTCAGCTTGATTTGCCTGGTGTGAACCTCCTGATCCAGCGCATGACTGAGCGGCCCGGCTTCTGCGCGAAGCTGGCTCACCTGTTCAAACAAGGGCTTCAGGTTTTTCGCTGCAAAAACGTCATGATCCACATTCCCCGCGGACGTCTCACTCAGCTGCCGGGAAGGTACCCTCAGATCTGAGGCATGTTTCATAACCGGGGACAGATAAACGCCTTCCGGACCAGTCCTTCCCACCCGGTCTGAAATCTCGTTCAAAGTCTCAAATGCAGAAGTCCACTTGATCCCATAAGCCCTGAGATTTCTACGAACGCGCTCAATTTCTTTCATGCCGTCATCATAACGGGACTGTGACTCTTTGATCTTTTGCGTGAGTGCATCGAATTTCTTCTGGAGATCTGAATTGGCTTTTTCGGCCACGCTCTGATCGTGGACTTCCCTGAGCTGCTCCATTTCAGCCTCAAGGGTTCCCAGCCCTTCAACCAAAGCCTGGAACGCGTTCTCAACCGACTCCTTTTCACGTCGTGAAGCCTCCACTTTGCGCTGAAGGATCTCAAGCTCAGCCCGTTCTATGATATAGCTCTGAACATGGATTCTTTCACCAAGTTGAGTTACCTCATTGAACTTGGCTTCGATTTTTTCAAGCTGCCGGATCCGCGCCTCAATCTCAGAAGCGACATGCTCCAGCTTTTTGTATTGCCTGAGGTTTTCCCGGATATCCTGGATCTCAATGCGCGAGCGCACATCACAGACATATTCCGTAATGAATTTCTCAATGTCGCTGATGGGCGAAAATGGGACCGCCTTCTTCAGCAGGCTGAAATACTTGTGCTTCAGACTTCCAAGCTTCGCGGCGAGCAAATCCCTGTAAGCCCGGTTGGAATCCGGCCACTGGTGCTTCTTGTCGAAGTTATTCTTAAGGAAGCGCCTGAGCGCCTCAATATTCATGGGGACCTCATTCTGGATGAACTTGTGATCCGGAATTTTCCCATCAAAGATAAAATAGCGGTAATTGTGATTGCCGTCTTCCATGGCATCAAAGACAGCACCCGCGCAGAAGCTGGCGTTTTTAACGTCATCCTGGAACTCCAGGACAATATAGGACGAAAAATTGCCGTTTCTCAGGTAACGATACCCCGCTTCGCCGTCATCTTCCATTTCGCCCCGCAGATAGCCCTTTATAGTCCGCTCCGACTTCTCGTTGGCGGCTTTGTTGAACACCGAGCTGCTCGTCTCGCCAAGAAGGACCACTTGAAGGGCGTCAATCAGCGTCGACTTTCCCGCGGCATTCTGACCCGTGAGGAAGTTGATCCGGTCAAAGTGCAGCTCTTCCTGGTGGAAATAGTGCCAGTTGATCAGCAGCATTTTTTTCAGCAGCTTCATTCGTCATCCACCTCCTCGGCGTCGTAAGTCGCTTCCTCCTCAATGACGGCGGAGAAGCTGGATTCGGACCCGAAACCATCGGCAGCATCTTTGCCCTCAAGGCCTTGGTCTTGGCGGTCCTCTTCTTCCGGAGCGCGCTCCCGGATCAGCTCATCCACCGCGGCAATCTTCTCATTGGGAATAATAAAGAGGATGGTGGGATAGAGGATCATGACACACTGCGGGTCGTCGGCCTTGCCGGACTTTCGGCGCAGGATATTGTGGCGCTCGAGGACCTTCAGCGCGTCGCCCAGATCCTTGTAGGAGGGCTTGCGGTCCAGGATGCCCAGGGCGGTCATCTTCTGGACAAGGTCATGAAGGCGCAGGACCACCTCGTTGTTGAGGCTGATTTCCTCGCGCTTTTCCTCGAAAATCAGGCGCAGCGTATAGAGCACCAGGGTTGTAAACTTGGCCAGACGCAGGCGATTATAGTCATACTGGCTGGCCAGGGCAATCACGCCGTAGCTGTTGTCCTTATGCAGCGACCAGCCCCCATAACCCAGATAATCCCGGAAAAGGTCCAGGTGCCGCTCAATAAATCTGAAATCAGGGTGGATCCGCATGCGCTTTTCCTTGTGGTCGTAGAAGTCTCGCACAACAAAGCTTCGGGCCATCAGGTAGTTGACAAGGCGCCTGAACTCCTCTTTTTCCGTATTATTCATTTTTTCAAAAGCTTCAGTCCACATACTTTTTCACCTTCCTGACAATCCGCATGTCCGGCACCCGGTAACGGTGGGAGCGATGTTCTTTTTTTCCGTCAAATACAATTTTATAGCCAACCGCAGGGTCATTCGACTTCATGGTCGCAGCCACCAGCTTGGTGAAAATCTCGTCATCCGCGATATCGAGATCTTTCGCTGAGACCTGGGCATTCTCACCCAGGAGATTCTGAATGAACGCCTCAATCTTCTCAATGCTGTATTCGCGGTCGAGATTGCCGACGAATGCTTTCAAGTGTTCTGTCTTCAAGCCTTCCCCCATGGTCCTGATCTTCAGCGGCGCCTTGAAGTCGCTTTTCTTTTTAATGGTCCTCCTGTAAAGGGACTGATCGTCCAGAATGCGCTGGGCATAGAGCTCAATGCCCATAGCTCCAATCTCGTCCAGGGTCTCCTCATCACACCCGCGAAGACTTGAAATGACATTGGCCAGTTTCCCCCGGACTGAATGATCCCGGGTGACGAGATACCTCACCTTTTCGAAGGCCGCCTGGGTATACACCGCATTTTTTCGCTCAATCTGGCGGAGAATCTCATCCAGTCCCTCATAAGTATTGATGATGTCCGTCATCATCTGGAGAATGCCGTCAACGGCTTCATGCTCATTCTCGTAACGCCTGCGCTGGAGGGCCTGGCGGACAAGCTGATCTTTCATCCCATCGTCGCTCATCCATTTGTTCAGGATGTCGCAGATGGGCTGGCGGAAGCGTGGCACAGAATCCAGGGTCTTGAGGGGATGATAGATTCGGTCGTGGACGAGATCCATAAAATCGTCAAAGTGAAGTTTCAGGATCTCGTTGATGCCGCTGGTTTTAAAGAGCTGGTTGTGGTAGCGGATGATGTTGTTGTAGAGGGATTTGAGCATGTCAATGAGCTTGGTGGTATCCCTTTTAGCCCGTTCCAAAATTTCAAAGGTATACTCGTTACGGTCCTGGTCCGCACCTCGCAGGTTGTTGTACGTGGTGACCACATAGCCGTTGTATTCCCTTTGCTCTTCGTGGGTGAGCTCATAGAGCAGGACGATCAGCTGGACGGCGTAATCCGGCAGGGAGACGACCTCTTCAAAGGTGTCGCTGCGGAATTCGATCTCAATCCAGCCGGTGTCGTTCATTTTTCTGATCAGAAAATTAGCCTTGCCGGACACACTCTGAATCTCCGCCACGTCATCCTCTTCCTGGGGATCCAGGTCCTCAAGCAGTTCGTCCTCCAGGCGCCCAATCAGCATGGAAACCAGGTCCTCCCTGCGGATGGACAGGTTCTGCCTGAAGCACTCGTGCAGCACAAAAAGGGCATCCACATAAACACGGCGGTTCCTGGATGCCAGAATCGAGAATAGGGATTCCGGGATTTTGTCGAAGAGATGCATGGGCGTACCTGCTTTCGGGATATCATTGCGGCTAGGGGTGAGGCGGCGCAGCGGTGCGAGGTTAGGTCAGTGGGTCAAAGGGAACAAAGAAGAAGCTCGGATACTGTTTCAATATCCTATGATCAATTTACCATTTCAATACATAAAATCAAAATTGTTAGGAATCAGCGCTATTAAGCTTATGCCAATGGTCACTTGACCCTACTCCAGCAAAAAATCTATGATATTTTGAACCTTAATTCCAGCGTAGTCGTTGAAAATCGTCTGATCCATGGTAAGCATATACTTGGGATAATTATCCGCTATGGCTTGTAGCGGGCGCAGTTCACGCACCTTTGACGTTTCATCCAAAACAGTCGCAGAAACCTGATAATAAATTCTTTCATTCGTTTTCTCGGCGATGAAATCGACCTCCAAGGTGCCTATTTTACCAATAGAAACCTCATAGCCACGTCGGATGAGTTCCAAATAAACGACATTTTCCAGAACGTGGCCATAATCGGTATTGCGAAGCCCTGCCAGTCTATTGCGGATCCCCATATCGACCATATAATATTTTTCAAGGGTTTTAAGAAACATTTTGCCCTTCAAATCATAGCGATTGGCTTTATAAATAATGAAGGCACTCTCAAGCATTTTTAGATAATTGTCAATAGTGTCACTGGTTGTTTTTCTGCCACTGCTTGAAAGATAGTCGCTAATTTTCTTTGTTGAGACAATGCTGCCAACATTGGCTGCTAGAAATTTCAAAATACTTTCCAGCAGAGCCGGGTCCCTGACACTGTTCCTCTCAACAACATCTTTCATCAAAACTGTATTATAAACACCCTCAAGAAATGGGTCTATGGTCTCAATGTGGTCCAATAGTTCTACGACCGTAGGAAGCCCGCCAAACTTGAGGTATTGATCAAACATAGTCTGATACTGATCAGCACGAACTGTTTCGGTGAAATCCAAATATTCTTTAAAGGACAGTGGCTGCATTTTAATTTCGACATACCTGCCAGACAGCAGCGTCGACAACTCTGAAGACAATAGATGGGCGTTGGATCCTGTAATATAGACATCCACGTTGGCATCCACAAGAAGTGCATTGACTGCCTTTTCCCAACCTTGGATCAGTTGAACTTCGTCTAAAAGAATATAATACCGAGGGGTGTTGTCATGCATCCGTTCTTTGATATATGCGTGAAGCGCTTTATAAGTGGTAATCTCATCAAATTCGAAGGATTCAAGATTGATTCGGATCACATGCGCTTTGGCAGTGCCGTCTGCGATTAAATGCTTTTCGAAAAGTGAAAGCAATGTCGACTTTCCACAGCGTCTGATCCCGGTGATAACCTTAATGAGTGGTTTATCTTTGAATTGAATGAGCTTTGAAAGGTACAACACTCTATTTTTCATGATATCACCCCATATTTAAGATTATACTCGATAAAAATTACGTTTTCAAATTTTGTTCGATTACAATCGAATAAAATATATTTTTTATATTTAATTCAATCATAAACACAAGATGCAGAGTGTTTTGGAAACAAAAAACCATCGGCACGCTCTAATCCCTAAAGTACGGAGCACTGCCGATGGTCACCTATTATCATTTGATTAATTCACACCAAAATTTATCAAACCCTCAACGCACCTCGAAACCCCCTGGAACCATAGTACGACTCAGCACCATTATGGTACATAAAAACCGTGTCATAGCGTCGATCACAAAAGATGGCGCCACCGAGCTTTCTGATCTTGTCAGGCGTTCTCACCCAACTCGACGTCTTAATATCAAAAATTCCAAATGCCTGCAGCTGCCGGTATTGTTCCTCTGTTAACATCTCAATACCCATGTCCTCAGCCATACCCATGGCACTGTTCTCAGGTTTATTAGCCTTCCTTGACTCAAGTGCTTCACGGTCATAGCAAACATTTCTGCGACCGCTTGGGCTTTCCGCTGAACAGTCATAAAAAATGATTTCATCCGTCTGTTGATCACCGCTTACAACATCCGGCTCACCACCGGTTCTTTCCATTTCATAAAGCGACCACAGTTTGTCCGCATTTTTTTCCAGCTTTTCCTGCACACGATCCCATTCAAGCCCAGGATGGCGATGACTATTTTTCTCAAAACGGATTTTCAATAGATCGAGCAGTTCTGCACGTTGTTCTGAAGACAATTTCGTTTCTTGTTTTCTCATACGAACCATCCCTTCTTAATAGATCACATTACGTCATTTTACCTGCAGCATGCCTGGTTTTAGTGTTTACTGGACACTAACCCCTTTTCAAATAGGCCGTTATGCAGTGAATCGCGCCGCGGCCTTTAAGTATTTCCGACACATCCACAGATATAACTTTGATGCCATTGTCTTCCAGCAGCGCCTGTGTCCTTGGATTTCCCTCAGGGATGACCACCAGACCCGGCTCCAATGCGACAAAATTGCATGCGAAGGTTGAACGCACCTCAGTAGTCGATGGCGCTTCAAGTATTTTATACCCTTTCTTTTTCATCACATTCAGAACATCATAAGGCACCTGTGAGGCGTGAACCAGCACCGTATCGTGGCTTGCGGTGTTCATCAAACCATCAATATGAATGTTGCTGTAAGGCTGCTGCATATGCAGTATGTTGGAAACGCCCATTCTGCGGAGCTCATCAGCCACTTGGTCATAGCCGCTGCGGTTGCATCTGCTACCCGTCGAGATCACACACGTCTCACGATCCACCCACATGGCATTGGCACCTTCGAAGATCCCGTCTCCATTAATGGTCTTAATAATAGGAACCCCCAATTTTGCCAAGGCTTGGGCGACATACCGCTCTTCACCGCGACGTGCTGACATGCCCGGCCGGGAAATTATAGCGCCTTCAGGGGTCATGAACATTAAATCTCTGCAGAAGACGGCATTTGGACGATCTTCCCTTTGCTCCTCCACATAATGGACCGTGACGCCGTGGTCTCTGTAAATATTGGCAACGGCATCGTGTTGTATTCGCATTAGCTGAGGATCCACGGGCACATCCGAAAATCGAACCTCGTTGGCATCAAATTTTTCAATTTCCTTGCCGGGACGCCTCATCAAAACAGCTCTCAATGTGTCCACTTCTGAAGCAACACCCCAGTCACCCCAGTACTCCTGCATGTCTTCAATGAAGTGCGTCTCCTTCGGAAACCATTTTTCTCCAGGTATAGCGTCAATGTCCATTATCTTCATGCAAGCGACCTCCTGATTTGTTCATCTGATTTTATTATATCGCAATTACGGCGAATTCAGGCGTTCATCTTCAGCGGCAATAATGAGACAGTTCAAAGATTTCCTCTGCCGATGGTCACCCATCTTCAAACATTCTGAAGCATGTTAAAAATTGGAAGCCGCAGTTTGTTTATAACCCATTATCAGCTAGTTCGATAATGGGTTAGTTTTCATTGCGGTTATTTAATCAACTTTCAGGGGTACCCAAGTCCGGACTTCCAGAATTGTTGAGAATTACTTTTCTTCACGCTTACCCGATCTAACTTTTTTCTTTTTGAAAGGCGCCTTTATACTTTTGGCAATATGACGAGGAACTTCCACTGCCCCAGTGTGGATGCCTTTAGCCACGCCTTGTGAAACTTGTCCAATTTTATCGACTAGCGCCTGCTTATCTTGTTCCTTCTGCTCTCTTATGGTCTTGCTCTCTGATAGGACTTCCTCATTTACATAATAGAGCCAAACGCGATCACCCGTTTTTAATTTTGAACTGACTTTTTTATTGCTCGGCAAAGTTACCCTGGTAACCTGACCCTCCACTTTACCGCCGAATTTCAAATGTGGTTTTTCTAATTTTTCAGTGACTCGCAAGCCCAAACCTTCAAGATCTTCACGTGCTTCATCCAGATCAAGTCCAACGACGTCTGGCATTTTGAATTCTTGAACTGTATTTTCCACTAGCAGCTTGCTCTTTTCAATGACTTCTTGCGTCAGATAATAAACCTTAACCATTGTCTTTGGATTAACACGACTGCCAAATTTGGGTTCAGAATACACGACCTCGTTTTCACTTTCATTCGCATACGCAATATTAGGTTTTGCGATCGCTGATGTTGGAATCAAGTTAAGTTCATCTTTTAGAACGCGCAGCGCTTCGTTAATATGAACATCTTTCAAGTTAGGTATTTTGACAAGGCTTTTCTGTTTTTCTATGATCTCAGAACCAATTTTGGCGCCCAAATTCATGACATCCGGAGCAAGTTTATGAGCGACAAGTTTTCCACCTTTTAGTAACCCTGTTTTCAATCCCATTTTACTGCCCTCCAGTACCCAGTTCAGATCGCTTAATTTTTGATAGCCGTCCTTTGTAAGTATTGCTATACATAGACACCTGCGCAAACAACTTCCATAACTTCACCGGAGTTACCAAGCACAGGTGTCTCACCGGGAAAAGTCACTAAACAATAATCCCCAACCGGTCCTTCGCTTTAGCCAGCGACTTAAAAAACGCATCGTAAAAATCTTCTCCCTCTTTCAGCGTTATTCGGTAAAACACCTCCAGCAGGTAGTCGTTAGCAGCCTTCAGCTCCTCTGCATCCCGAATGAACTTGAATCGAAACGCGAGAGCCTTCAGACAGGTATGCCAAGCCAGAAGAAATGTCTTGTTTTTCTCATAGTTCTCAATGCCAATCCACTGCGCCACTTTGACCATTTTCAGTTTAGGCTTCACACAGGCGTCCACCTGCAGGAAATACTTGAAATCATTCTCCAGATAAACTCTTCCCAGGGGGAACAATCGGCAGATATTGGGACGAAATGCATGAATCGAGCAGCGTCCTTCATCGCTCAGAAAACTGCAGCGTTCATCAGGACCAAGCATTTTTAAGTACGGAAGCGTTATTTTATCTGCGGTGCGCAGTTCCAGATGATCCGCAAGCAAGTCATCAAAGGACACCTCAAGTCCGCGCATCATCTCATAGATGTCAAAGGGTGTCAACTTCACCAGCTCGCCAACACCGCAGCAGCATGCGCTGCAGCCTTCACACCCGCCGGCATCCGCTCTGACAAGGTCTTTGAGTTCGTAGAGTCTTCCATCTGAAATAGACGCCAGGGTAAGCGGCTCGCTTATGGTTACCTCTGGTTTCATTGTTTCCACCGGTTTCGTTGAGTTCATTGGTTTCACAGCGTTCATTGTCTTCAAAGTTTTCATCCGTTTACAATCCACTCCGTTGCCATCAGCTCTGTCAGCCCTAAAAATATCTTCCCAACGATCCGGTCCCCCGTCTGAAAGGTTCCGACACCTTTTGGTGTCCCCGTCATCAGGATGTCTCCGTCCTCCAGTGTTGTCATTGTTTTCACCTCATCCAATATGTCAAGAGGCTTATGAATCATGAGATTCACATCCCCCTCCTGCCGCAGCTCGTCGTTGATCCAGAGCTGGAAGGCAAGCTGAGGAATGTCCTCTTCCTCAATGGGTTCAAAGTCACCGAACACCGCCGCGCCATCAAAGGCCTTTGCCCGTTCCCAAGGCAGTCCCTTGGCTTTCAGTGCGCTTTGCAGCTTTCTGTCGGTCAAGTCCAGCCCAAAGCCAACGCCGCTAATCTTCCCCTCACCCATGATGAAAGAAAGCTCGCCCTCATAATGGATCTCCTTGTCCGGCCAAGCCTTCAGCATGCCGCTGATCGCAGCATTGGGCTTCATGAACAGCACCATGGCGTCCGGCATTTCATTCTGAAGCTCTTCGATATGGGCCACATAATTTCTTCCAATACACACCACTTTACTCGGCGTCACGGGCAACCCATCAAACAGTACTGTATTCATTCAAACTTGGTCAGGAAATGCTTCAGGCGGACACTGAAAGTGCCGCTTAAACCACTCCCTGACCTCCCCCCTTTCCGATCTAAAGTCACAAGGTCATCTACGTCATACACAGTGACAATTCGTCTGACAAACTGTCTATAAGACATCTAACTTTATTATCCTTCACATAAGGGTAAAACACAACGCAAATTGTGGGTCGGATGACCATCGCCACAAGTCTCACCATCACTTAAGTCTTGTCCTAGCACTTCAAACTAAACCTGATCATTCAGTAAAAATCCGGGATATAATGATGCAGAACAAGCGTTCAAACTGCTGCCTTTGCTTCGTTTGTTGGGTTTTTCTGACCGAAAGACGAAACCCATATAAAAAATTTCTGCCGATGGTTGACCATCTTAAATCGATTCATTTGTGTCAATATTTGGAAACGATAACATTTTAATAACCCATTATCTGATCGTTCGATAATGGGTTATTAAAGTTGCGATTCTTTTTCCTTATTTTCTTGTCTGAATTAGGTTCCCTTCGATTATCTACTTGATGTAAGCCACCGCGGCCCTTAGACCGAGCAAATAGCTCTCAAAGCCGAATCCGCTGATCTGACCTTGAGCGATTTCAGCGAAGACGGATTGGTGTCGAAACGCTTCTCGGGCATGGATATTGGACATATGGATTTCCACAATTGGACCGGTAAAAATGGCCAGCGCGTCCCGGATGCCGTAGCTGTAATGGGTCCAAGCCCCTGCATTGATGACAATGGCATCAATGCCTTCCAGAAATGCATCGTGAATCCGTTGGCACATTTCGCCTTCACAATTGGTCTGGTAAGCGACGACCTCAATACCTAATTCCTTGGCAAGTTCTCGCATTTTTTCATTGATTTCATCCAGCGTAATTGTGCCATATTGAACGGGATCTCTCTTTCCGAACATATTGTGATTGATGCCGTGGAGCATAAGAACTTTCTTCATAACTTGATCCTCCCTGATCCTTGTGTTAGTATTTATATTTTTTAAACTTTGACTCTGTAGTTCAATAAGCGAAAGACCTCATCTTGGCTGTACATTTAATGCTTCTGTAACCGACTGCCTTGCAGCCTGCATCACTTCAATGCAAAGACCATCCGGCAATTCAACCCAATTTCTTCCTTGAGGCATTTCCTTGACTTCCCAGTTGTAAATCTCAGCCAGTGCCGCCTCCAAATCTTCTGTCATAATACCTATATGCGCCAATCGGCCTTCCGGGCCTTGAAAATCCGGCGCAGAGATCAGTTGAATACCGCCAATCGTCCAGACTTGTTCAGGGTATTTGGATTCATCCCTAAGCGTCATGCCCAGCGCTTCGCGAAAGAATCGTACATGCCAGTCTAGATCCTTAACGAAAATGGCTACATGCTCCGCGTAGGAACATTTGGAGTATGCCATTCTGATTTACCTCCTTAAAGGCGGGGCCAATCCACAGGTTGATCCGGGATGACTTTTCCGCTGAAATTCATCATCCAATACTCATAGCCTTTAACCATGGCAACCAATGTTTTATTAACCGGTGTCTGAATGCCAAGGCGCTCGCCGTGATACAGAATCTGACCGTTGATAAAGTCGACCTCAGTTGCTTTCCCGGCTTCAATGCTTTGAAGCATGGAGGCCTTGAATCTATAGGGCAGACCAGCGGCGGCCTTATACCAGATCGCAGCCGGATCTTCCACCGAAATTTCAACCCCTTTGGCTTTGGCTACTGCGATACCTTCCGCCACCGCCTCCAATGCGACGTCCTTCACTTCCCGTACGTTGTAAAGCCCGCCATAGGGAAGCCGGGTGAGGGCACTGACTGCGCCAGTGGCTGCGTTGATCAGCAGCTTGTCCCAAATCATGCCCACAATATTGTCACTGATTTGTGTCATCAAACCATGTGCCGTCAGAATCTCCGCCAGGTTTTTAATGCGCTCCGTGACTCTGCCGTCCATTTCGCCTATCACTGTCAATTTGTTGATGGTCCCGGCAATGACCTCACCGGGTTCCTGAAAAACACCGCCAGCATAGGTTTTACCGCCAATAACCCGTTCAGATCCCACGACCTCCATGATGGCCTCTTCATTGCCCAGGCCATTCTGAAGAGACATCACCAAGGTATGTGCCCCAATCATTGGCAAAGCATCCTGAATTGCCTTTTTTGTCCCAAAAGATTTTACAAGAACGATTATCAGATCCATAACCGGCAACCCTTGAGTTGAAGCTGCCGCTTTGATTTTGACCTTTCTGATTTCATCCCCTTCCTTGAGGTTCAGGCCATTCGAGTTGATTTTGTCAACATGAGCCTGATTATGATCGATCAAAGTCACATCCAACCCATGAAAAGCAAGCGTTCCCCCAAGTGCGCTGCCAAGGGCGCCTGCGCCAATGAAGCAGATTTTCATTCCGGTTCCTCCTCGTGAATTCCAAATCAATATTATCTGTTGCTGTTTCCACTCGCCTTTCAGCACACATTCTGGGGGCGAAGATTTAGGCCGGTATAAACTTGAGGATGTGTGTCGCCACCGTGCAGACTTGTCCGTGCTGATTGAGTACCTCCAGTTTCGCGAAGGTTTTCATGCTGTCCTCATCCACTTCAGTCACCGTATAAACCGCGGTTACAGTATCGCCGAAATAAACAGGCTTTACAAAGCGGAGGCGATCATAGCCATAGGAAACGCTCGGTATTGGTGAGTTAACCTGAAGCTGGATCAAGGTTGAAGCGGTTGATCCCAGTGCGAAGGTCAATACGCCGTGGACAATCCTTGTTTTATACGGGGTGGTCTTCATGAACTCCTCATTCATGTGCATCTGACTGAAATCTCCTGTAATGCCTGCGAAAAGATAGACATCCGACTCGCTTATGGTCTTGGTAAAAGAACATGTATCGCCAACCTTCAAAGGTAATTTACTATTCATATCATACACTCCATTTCTGTTGATCACACTTATAAATTTTTATGTTGCATTCATATCCCAGAATAATGCCTTAAAAGTCCCATTCAGCTTTTAGATTCATGGGCTCAGGCTTAAAGAGCCGCGGATCCATGAGTTTTAAATGCTCCGAAATTGTCGGGGTGAAAGCCATATGGGAAAGCACATCTTTTTCGAGATCCATTCCAGGGGCAATTTCAATCAGTTCCAGCCCATCCGCCTCAAGTTTGAAGACCGCACGCTCTGTAATGTAAAAAACCTCCTGCCCTCGATTATAGGCATCTTTTCCATTGAACGTGATTTCAGGCACCTCAGAAACCATTTTTAAGAATTTACCTTCCTGGAGCACTTTAAGCTTGTCCTCTTCAATAGAGGTCTTTAGTCCTCCCGCTGTCAGAGTGCCGCAAAAGATGACCTTTTTGCTGTTCTGACTGATATCCACAAATCCGCCGGTACCCATAATTTTGCCATTAAATTTATGGACATTGACATTTCCATGCCTGTCTATTTCAGCAAAACTCAAAAAACTGACATCCAATCCTCTGCCATCGTAAAAGTCAAATTGTGACGGCATGTCCAGCATCGCCTGCATATTAACGGTCGCGCCGAAAAAGATGCCCTGGGCTGAAGCGCCTCCCACCGGTCCCAGTTCAACCGTTAAGGTAAACGCCTCTTCGACACCCTCTTCCTGAGCCACAACTCCAATGCCGTCCGCTATGCCAACGCCGACATTCCCCACATCTCCGGGCTCGA
>WXFH01000240.1 GCA_009881125.1 Acidaminobacter sp.
TGAACTGAAAACGGCGACAGGGACAAAACTGAGTTTTGTCCCTGTCGCCATTTTTGTTCCTCAATATTAAGCGCCAACGCGCCTTCAGATCTTAATCTGGATGCTGTTCGTCGGGCAAACTTCGACACACTTCAAGCATTTCGAACAGTTAAATGCTGTGGCCGGCGTCCTTTTCGCCATCTTGAAGAAGCTGAACTCAGCATTCAAACTGGTAATGTAGCAAGCTTTGTCACATAACCCGCATGAGGTACAAGTTTCTGGCTGAACCTTAATTTTATATAGGCTCATCTTGTTCAACAGCCCTTGCACCCAGGAAATTGGACATCCCAGTTTGTAATAATTGTACATCTGACGCTTGGAATCGTCCTCACTGAGTTTAGAGGTCATTTTCTCCATGATGAATCCCATAGGGCACATCCATTTGCAGAAGGTTTTCCCAAAAAACGCCCCCAGCAGCACCGCCGCGCCAAGTACAATCCAGAGGCTGATCTGCATCACGAAAATGGCCAAATAGACAGCCAAACCAAAGACAAGTTGAATCGTTTTTCTGTGCTGTGTCAGCTTGGAAATCATATGTATGGATTCCTCCAAATGGTTTTTCCCCTCCCCTGCGGGGTGGGTTATCGATAAATGTAGCATACCACCACTTTGCCCGGAAAACAACACAAAAAATAATTAGGAAGAAACCAGGCGGAGGCAGTGATGATCAGATGTCGCCCCGCGGCGTCCAATCATCACCAAATCCAGCCAGTTTCTTCCTTCCGCGTTCAAGCGTT
>WXFH01000241.1 GCA_009881125.1 Acidaminobacter sp.
TGTAAACTCACCTAACCTTTGAAACGTCCGAAACCTAAGTCACAGTCGCCTAATGTGTCATCCAGTTGAAATGCGCTTTCCCATAGTGAAGTGTCATCCAGTAGTGATGCCTTAATTCAATCCACCCAAATCCTCACCAAAAAATGACAAAAAACGCTTACAACTTTGTAAAACGGGTAATAAGGAATCGAAATGCCGTGGGCGTATGAACGCCAATCCTTTGGCCTCGAGCGCTCCGGCAGTGCCCTTCAATTCAGGGCACAACGACAACCCTTCTTCTATCTTACACCTAAAGACCCAGATTTTCCAAAATTATTTGAAAGGATGGTTCATGTGGCAGTTAGATTTGATGGTAAACGTCTCTTTAATCTTAACTTCCTATGAAAATTAACTCTCAATCACACTTTTTATGCCCCATTCTCATTTTTTTCACTCATAAAGGCAAGGATTTCATCCAGACTTTTATTGCTGTTTACAAACGCATTCAGCAGTTCT
>WXFH01000242.1 GCA_009881125.1 Acidaminobacter sp.
ATCGTACCATGCTGGACTGAAAAAAGCAATGAAAATCGGTGTTTTTCCCCGTCAAATGGGCGTTTTCTCAAGGTGCTACATCAACCGAGAAGTCCTTGAGAGTTAATTATCTCGGAAGTCCACATTTAAAACACTCGTCCTCAATGAAGCCAAAGTCGCTGAGTTCTACAATACCCTAGCCTCCGAAATGAAAGAGGGCAAAGGCCGCAGCCTGTTTGAGCGCATGGCTAAAGAGGAACTGCGCCATGAAAAGATTTATGCAGCGCTTATGGACAAGCTCCCAAATGAAGGCTCTCTCGAACTGGACGAAGAAGATGCCGAGTACATGAACGCCCTGATCCAGAATAACATGTTCGAAGACGCAGAGGACACCGTCGCCAAGGTACGCGGCAAATATGCCAAAGATGACGCTTTGACTATCGCTGAAAAAATCGAACGCGACGGACTGATTTTCGTCAGCGATCTCATGCGGCTGTATCCTGAAGTCGCGCCGGACGAAATTAAAGTTGTTTTGGCCGAGGAGCGCAAGCACCTCAAATCTGTCCTGCAGGCCAGAATGGATTTCGCCGCTGACGTTTTGATGCTCTAATAAGCACGCTTCCTTGAGTGCCTCTCCGTACCATTCATGATCAAAACAACAACCATATCCTATAAAACC
>WXFH01000243.1 GCA_009881125.1 Acidaminobacter sp.
CTCCTTTGAATAGTTAATCTTCCGGGACAATTATAGTAAAAACTTCACTATAAGTCGAGTGTTTTTGCTTTTTATTAAACGACTTGAAGTGAAAAAATTTACACCTGCCCGCTGCCTGTGCCAGATTTCCTGAAAAACAGGTACAGCGGTGGGCGCATAGTTGTTTATACCCCGCTTAATCTGAATTAAATCTCGAATGGGAATTCTCCTTAGTCAAGCGTTCACCTCCGGGTAAAGATTTTTGAGCAGCTCAGCCTTATTTGTGGCTTTCTTACAGAAGCACCGGCATCAGAATTCCCTGAAAATCCACCTCAGCGCATCCAATCAACCAATCAAGCAGTGGTTATGATAAGATTGTATAGAGACTCTCACGCATTCCTGAAGGAGGTATGCCATGTTCACCCTATTTGACCCCGGCCGCCAAAAACTCCCTATTAAAGTCTGGCTGGAGAATGCCGGAGAACTTGAACCCGCCTGTTTGGAACAGGCCAGAAATCTCTCGAACCTGCCCTTTGCCCACGGCTGGATAGCCTTGATGCCGGATACGCACAGCGGTTATGGCATGCCTATAGGCGGTGTTCTGGCAACGCGTGGCGTTATTATTCCAAATGCGGTCGGTGTCGACATAGGCTGTGGCGTGATCTTTGAACAAACCTCCGTCAAAGTTGCTGAGGTTTTTAAAGGTGACGCAGGAAAGCGGCTGTTGGAGGTTATTGTCAGCGAGATCCTGCGGACAATCCCAACTGGCTTTGAACATCATAAGCAAAAGCATCCCTGTCTGGCTGCGGATCGGTTTGAGAAAGTGCTTTCAGGTTTTAAAATCAACGGTTTTGAGCAGACACTATTACAGGAGCTCGAACGCGCAAGTTTTCAGGTTGGCACTTTAGGCGGCGGCAACCATTTTATTGAACTTCAGGAGGATGACGAGGGTTATCTTTGTCTTATGGTTCATTCGGGTTCCAGAAATGTGGGACATACTTTGTGTACCCATTTCAACAAGCTGGCAAAGTCCCTGAGCGGCCGCTTGCAGCCGGTCATCCCCGCCAAATGGGATCTCGCTTATCTTCCTGCTGAGAGTCCCGAAGGCCAGGCCTACATCAGATGGATGCAGTTTGCCCTTGACTTCGCCCACGAAAACCGCGAAATCATGATGGAACGGGTCCGCGGCATCGTTGAAAAGGCGCTGGCACCACGTTTGGCAGCGCACACGTTTGAGATCCCGGCACACCACCATTGTCATCACAATTACGCCAGTATGGAAGTTCATGACAATCAAACGCTCTGGGTTCACCGGAAAGGTGCCATTCGGGTTATGAAAGGTGAGACAGGCATCATTCCCGGTGCCATGGGCAGTTATTCCTATCTGGTACGTGGAAAAGGCAGCGCCGAAAGCTTCAATTCCTGTTCTCACGGCGCCGGACGCAAGATGAGCCGTCATGAAGCCAAGAAGCGATATTCACTTCAGGATACGCTGAAAGATTTAGACCATCAGAAAGTTGTCCTTGGAAAAGTTAAAAAAGGAGATCTCGGCGAGGAATCCAGATTAGCATATAAGGATATCGATGAAGTGATTCAAAACGAGCTCGATCTGATCGAACCCCTCAAGAGAATGAAAACACTGGCAGTCGTCAAAGGATAAACTCTTCAAAAAACACTAAACGCCTTTGTCATGATCAGTGACAAAGGCGTTTAACTTCTGGGGCCGGATTGGTTCATTCTAGTTTTCCATCTCCTTGTAACCGTAGAGACCAGCATAATCGTTGTCGATTTCGTGATCGCATGAGTCACAAACTCCAAAACGATTGACTTTCTTTTCATCTCCACAACGTTTGCAGGTTTCTACAGTCCATTGATCTTTGCTGATGTACTTCTCCATAGTGTTTTCCTCCCTTATCGAATAATTGTATACAATTATTCTCTTTGTGATTATTATATGTGGTAATCTTTCATTTTTCAACCCCTTTTTTCAGTAAAAGCACAATATTTCTATGTTTTTTTGCAAATACATAACGTGTAACTTGCATTTTTAACTCCAAAAAGAATCTTGTTTTGCAAATGATACATTTTATAAAATAAAAAATGCGCCCTGGTCGACTTTTATCTCGACGAGGGCGCTCAGTTTCTGGGCTCAGGCTGAATCATCTTAGTTTTCCATCTCCTTGTAGCCATAGAGACCAGCATAATCATTGTCGATTTCGTGATCGCATGAGTCACAAACTCCAAAACGATTGACCTTCTTCTCATCTCCACAGCGTTTGCAGGTTTCCACGGTCCATTGATCTTTGCTGATATACTTCTCCATAATGTTTTCCTCCTAAAATAGTTAATTATGATGTCTTAGTTTTCCATTTCCTTGTAGCCATAGATCCCTGCATAGTCATTATCAATTTCATGATCGCAAGTTTCACAAACTCCAAAACGATTGACTTTCTTTTCATCCCCACAGCGTTTGCATACTTCTACATTCCACTGGTCTTTGCTTAAGTATTTGTCCATAATATCCTCCTTAAGTTTTTTATGTGGTTCTTAACCTCTTGTGATTATTATAAGTTATCAACTTTCACTTTGCAACACTTTTTTTGATTAATTTTATGTTTTTTATCTTATTTTTGCAAGTTTAAGTATTCTAACTTTCATTTTTGATAAACGCATGAAATATATTTTTCTTTTGTCTAAATATAGATTGAAAAGACGTCATTGTAATTTTAGGTTTATTATTCTTTTTGTTGTTTGTTTATGCTGTTTCTTCTTTTTCTAAATCTCTCAAATCCTTGCACCAACCAGCTTGCAAACCATTCACCACTTTACGCCGAACAACTTCATTCCAGAGTCACATCAATTCAGACTTGAATCAACACTCAATTTTGAAATCCAACCTGCATATTCCTGCAGATTAGGTGGGTGAGTTTCGTTTTACCGTATCACAACTTCGTTCGAAACGTTTTATGTAACCCAAGCTATTAATGAATATTATAGCTGCCTAACTTTCATTTTACAACCCCCATTTTCGCGATTTTAGCCATTTATCAATGTTTTTTTACAAGTACACAATTCATAACTTGCATTATTGATTTTCTTTTGCAAGTTTTATATTCGTCAAATATATTTTATAAAATAAAAAGTCGCCTTCAAAATCGAAGGCGACGCCTGTATAACTTGTATAGATATTAAATTTTATCTGCTTTAGGCTCAAAATCAGCGATTTGCGACAGCGACTATAGCAGGGCTCTCCGATGTGTACTCCGACCCGTCAAAGCTGCCAAAGAGCTTGATATTCCTAAAACCAGCCGTTTCCAGAGCGTTAATGAGATCCTTGGATACAATAGGCAGGAGCAGTGTCGAGGCTTCGAGTTTTCCCTCACCTTCAATTTCCAGCTGCCCGTTAAAAACGATGCGGGAGTCCTTAATTTCGTAGGATCTATGGAAGCGCATGCGGCCTTCCTGACGGTCAATCAGCGGCAGAGAGAGCTCATTATGCGCCAACACCCTGTCATAATTGACCGTTTGAATGACAATTGATCCCCCGTCATTCAACTTATCATAGCAATCCTTCATCAGTTGACCGACCTCTTCCAGCGAATCCAAGTGCACTATTGTATTCCCTATAGAATAAATCAAGTCAAAAGCTCCGACATTTAGACCGGATAACCGTCGCATGTCGTAGACAAGCGCTCTGGGAGGTGTGTCATCATTTTCCGTTTTCGAGACCAGCTGCTCCACCATAGGTGAGTCAGTGTCAAACGCACATACATCATACCCCAGTCTTGCAAGCGGAATCGCATAAGTACCCGTCGCGCAGCCCACATCCAGCACACGGCCGCGTTCTGGCAGCAAGGCTTTAAGATAAGTCAAATGTTTCTCATTGGTAGGGAAGATCACATCATAATATCGTCCAAGCATCTCATAAAAGTCCATAGGATCACCTCATCCAATTCTTCATCAGGGCTTAAGCCCAGTCGTCGTTCATTACTGCCATGACTTCGTCGCGGGTCGTTGACCTTCGTATTATACCCTTCAACGGCTTTTAATAATCTCCCATACCTCTTCATTCGCAAAATCCACAGACCAAAAGCCCAGCCCGGGTAGATTGTATTGTTCCATCAAGTCGAGCCTCATTCCTAAAGATGTCTCATCTTCCAGCCAAACTCTGAATTTCGAAGCGCCAGAAAGGTATTCCACATAATTCTGACCCGTCTTCGGATCATAGACAGGCATCAGATTATTATCCTTCAGCCAGCCATCCGTCCTTAGATAACTCATAGTTGATGAACTCACCTTTTTCGAGACCCCCGCCTCTTCCCAGATCCGAGTGTACAGCGGCATGCCAAGGATCAGCTTTTCCCGCGGAATAAGCGCCAGACTTTTTTCAATGCCCGTCACGACCCAGTCGCGAGAGGCAACAGAGCCTGCTTTTGAACTGGATGCCCAATGTTCGTCATAAGCCATCAGGAACATATAATCGACAGCACCGGAGAGCGTCTTGCGGTCGTAGACCTTGGACCACTGGTCGCTCCCCTCCGGCACGGTGACATCAACCGAAACCCATTTTCCAACCCGCCTCAGTGCATCAGACAGTTTTTTCACATAGGCAGAGAACAGATCCTGATCTTTCAGATACATATTCTCAAAATCTATGTTGATCCCATCCAACCCAAATGCCACCGCGTAGGCTACCACATGCGCAATCGTCCGATCCGCAAGAACTTCACTACGAAGCATCTCAGAGGTCCACGCCGGACTGAAATGGTTGGCGTACAGCCCCCAGACCTGCCAGCCTGCTTCTTGAGCGCTCAGGACATATGCCATATCTGTCAGATTTAGAACAATCCCATCGACATTCATGTCAAACCAGGTCGGCATGATGACGTTGCCGACACCGGAACCATCGGCAGCATTGAAATTAAAGTTGTGGTCATAGCGATGCACCTGATCCCAGGCAGCGACGATTCTTTCAATAGTTTGCCGGTCACCGGGCGGCACCACCTGCGGCAGAACATTCGCCTCCTGTACACTCACTGCCAGGGTCGCGTCGATGAGCCCAATTCGCCCATCCGGATGAATGACACTCAGGCCCCCGTCATCCGACTTTACAGCAGTCAGGTACTTATCCGACATAATTTCAAAAGTTTTGACCCCGTCCAAAACAGCAAAGGTCTTCTTCGCCACCCTCATGTTCACCACTTCAGCGCGATGGGTCACAATGTTGATAATCCCCGTTTCGAGGTTGCGGGTCCAGTACATGCGAAACAGACGCGACAACGCTTCGAGTTCCACAAAGTTCTGATCGTCCGCTGCGTAAATCGGAAGGCTCAACGTCTCCAAGGATTCGCTCAGGAAAATGTCCGTTTCCGGATCCCCCGACTTGAAACCGAGGGCGTCAAATTTCA
The DNA here is from genome assembly GCA_009881125.1 of Acidaminobacter sp. The sequence goes on from WXFH01000243.1 coordinate 5,388, forward strand.
TGTAAAGGCGCTCGCCAGAAGGACTGACATAAGCCCCCTCATCCAGCCAACCCTGCACAATTCTAATGTCCAGGAACAGCCGCCCCTCGTGTTCCAGATAAGTCATGCCGTTTGGTATGACTTCATCATCCACAGTCACCAGGGACTGGTAGAACGTTTCCGCAAAGCGTCCGGAAAGCTCATTGTATTTGAAGTACCAGTACCCCGCCGCCGAGGAAGACACCAGAAGCAGCAGGATCATAATTACCATCATCCAACGTTTCATAAATCACGCCTCCAACCATTAGCCCATCAGCTCATAAAACACTGCTCCGAGGAGCCCCGAAATTCCCATCACCCATGTGACTCTGACCTTGACGCGGGTCAGCAGCAGAAAAGCTATTGCGCCGATGGTCACAGAACGCCAATCCCAGTCCACCGTCAAACCCGTAGAAACTGCCGCGCTCAGAATCAACGCGATCACAATGGGTCGAAGAGCGCTGAACACGCTTTGAATCAGGCGATGTTCTCTGTAAGGATAGAGTCGCCCAGCCAGCAGAACCGACAAGGTGATGCAGGTGACCACCACTGCGATGGTCGCCGCCATAGATCCGGGAAGGCCGCCCATTTTATAGCCCACATAAGTCGAGGTATTGATGGCGACCGGCCCCGGCGTCACCTGTGAGATGGACAAGATGTTGAGGAACTCGCGGTCCGTCAGCCAGTGGTGGATCCCGACCACCTCATGCCGAATCACCGGCAGGATGGCATACCCACCGCCAAAGCTGAAGGCGCCAATTTTGAGAAAAGTCAGTGACATTTGCAGAATAAGAGGAAGATTCATTCGGATTCCCCCTCGCTCTCGCTGTCATGCTTGCTTTCATCCTCGCTTTTACTGACGGGATCGAGTCCGCTGGCGCTTGGCGGAAAAAGACGGTTTAGGAAGAGGCCCGTCACTATTCCACCACCAATGACGAGTATAGGATGCATGCCAAGCACGATCAAAAGCACAGCCGCCAGTGCAAATATTGCCATATTTAACTGTGACCACTTTACTTTTTTTCCAAGGCGGTAGGCTGAAATCAGGATCATAACTGCAATGGCAGGCATGAGGCCGCTGAAGATCGGCTCAATTTTGTCAGCAATATTCGCATTTATCAGCAAATGCGCTATGATGACAATAATAAAAAAGGATGGCAGAATAACGCCCAGGGACGCCATAAGCGCGCCGCCCAGACGTCTGAGTCTGTACCCAATAAAGGCAGCCATGTTGACGGCGATCGGTCCCGGCAGGCTCTGGGCGACGCTGATGATATCCAAAATCTCTTCATCCGTCATCCACGCCTTTTTCCTGACAATCTCCTCCTCAATCAGAGGGATCATGGCGTAACCACCGCCAAAAGTAAATAATCCAATTTTAAAAAACGTCGTCAGCAACGATTTATACATTATTGACCCTCCGAAGAACACGTGTTGAACAATCTTAAATTACATTGTATCATATCCGTCCATCGGCGTGGGCCGGAAGTTGAAAGCAGGTGTGAAATTGACTCAATCCATGAAGCGAAAACCCAGGAAGTGGTTGTCCGAGAGGAAGCGAGGGTCTTTAGGCGCGAGTCGCCGACACCCCTTCCCGTTTAATAAATAAGAGATTCAAAGAGAAGCGGGTGTCTGACACCGACACTCTCCCTTTTTATGGGAGGAAGTCGGTGTCTGACACCCGCTTCTTTTATCACTGTCTCTTTATTTCAAATTCTCAGGATTCAGCACTTCCAGATCCTCAACGACGAAACGGCCATCTTTTCTTACCAGTTCCCCGTCGAAATACATTTCACCGCCACCATATTCAGGCGTTTGGATGCAGACCAAATCCCAGTGAATGGCAGAGGCATTTCCATTTGATGCATCCTCATAAGCTCTGCCCGGTGTAAAGTGGAAGCTGCCCATGATTTTTTCATCAAACAGCGTATCTTTCATAGGCTTGAGAATATATGGATTGACGCCAATCGCGAATTCGCCCACATAACGGGCACCCTCATCCGTATCAAAGACCTGATTGATCTTTTCAGTGTCGTTGGCAGTCGCTTCGACAATCTTCCCATTCTCAAACCTGAGCACTATATTTTCATAAGTGAAACCGTTGTAAACCGCAGGACAGTTATAGGAAATTACGCCGTTGACCGAATCCTTCACCGGTGCTGTAAAGACTTCTCCGTCCGGAATATTGTTCTCACCGGCACATTTGATAACAGGAATTTCGCCTATAGAAAAAGATAAATCCGTTCCCTGTCCTACAATTCTAACCTCACGCGTCTTTTCAAGCCGTTCAACCAAAGCATCCATTGCTTTCGACATCTTTCCATAATCGAGGTTGCAGACGTCAAAATAAAACGCCTCAAATTGCTCCAGACTCGTAGAAGCTAACTGGGCCATAGAACTGTTCGGATAACGCAGCACCACCCATTTGGTATTGTTGACGCGTTCATTGGTCAGATTCGAGAGGTATTTTTCCATGTAGAGGCGCATTTTCGCACTCGGTACATCTGCCATTTCATTCACATTATCTGCACCCGAGATCCCAATGTAGGCATCCATCTGACGCATTTTATAGAGATCGACCTCTTCCCAAAGCTTATAAAGCGTTTCATCACCCTGCATGACTATTTCCCTGGTAAGGACAGGATCCTTGAGTTCTACAAAAGGATGTCCGCCAGCCGCATAGATCTCACGAACCAAGGCTCTGACCAAAGGCTTGGGACTTTCTCCCACGCTTTGGATCTGCACTTTTTCTCCCGGTTGTACATTACAGGAATATTGCACAAGGTTTTTCGCCAATTGATCGATTCTCGGATCCATAATATCCTCCTCATAGTCCATTGGTTTACAGTGGATGGCCATAGTCTATTTTCGCTTTCATTATATACAAATAATTTATACGTCGCAATATTTTTATATGGTTCCAAATATTGATTTTTTGTAATCTGAGCCTATCCTTCACCCTTGAATAACCATACACAAGGCACCGCTAACCCACGACTGAAGTCACGGGTGTGCGCGGTTATTTAATCAAATTGGTCAGTGCTTCGCGCAGCCCTGCAGCACTTTCTATTCTCGAGGTTGACTCAATCCGTGTACACCGGCGCATCACATCATAGAAAGCAGGGCTAAAGCTGTGAGGCTCAAGGGCTGCGATTTCCAGAAACATCCGCCCAAAACTGTATAAATCCACCGCAGCATCACAGCTGCCCGGAAACAGCTTTGCCTCAGGCGGAGCATAGCCCCTGGTGCCTTTGATCCCAGTACGTTCTCCTATCCTGTCCGCATCAGCCTTTGCTGCCGAAACCTTACGCCCAACTGCCGCCAATGGCCTGGCTGAGTCAAAATCAATCAGCACTGCATCTTCAAAGGAGTCTATGATGACATTCTCCGGTTTAACATCATGATGAATAAAGCCGTAGGCATCATGGAGACGGCTAAGGGTTGTCGCCAGTTGAACCGACCATTTCATTGCATTCAGCACAACCTTATGAGGCGCCTCGTACATGAGCGCCCTCAGTGTCACACCCTCAATCCACTCCTCTTCGACCAAGAGCTCCTCTCCGAGATGTCCCGAAACCGACCAATGAAACACTACCGGCACATTCATACCTCTTGGCGCCCTCATCAGATCCAGCAGTTTGAGATAAGTCTGACTTACAGGCTTGTCGTACCGCTTAATGCAGCGCTTGCCGCGTCCTTCAAAACTTCGTACACAATATACGCTGCAGCTGCTCCCTCTCGCGACATCTTCCCGAATAGGTGCAGATTTGTCCAAAAGTATAGAATCCTTATTTTTTCTCAAACAGCGGCACCTCCAATATGCAGTGGGCACATGCCTCATAGCCTTGAATTTCTGCCTCATCCTGGGAAATTTCGCGACTGGATTTTCTGAGATGAAAGCAGCCGGCCTCATGGTATTTCGATCCGGTGTTGGTGACATAGACCATAGCTGACACTTTATCAGAGTTCTCGTCGGTACCGAGGCTGTCGTTAGCCTTGTAAATCGAACGCCCTGTCTTCTCAAAGCTGGTGACCACATAACCAATGATCGGAACCCTGCGGACCCAATAGAGCTTGGCGACAAAATTCCCTTTGTCATCCTCACGAAGATAGAGATATTGAAGATCCACCCTGCGATCAACTGCCGCCAAATTGGCAGCCATGGCAAGACTCGTGCCCCCCGGCGAGTGAAGTGTCGCCGGATCCTGGACCGAAATCTGCAGGCAGGTGTTGTGAAACGCTTGCCGCGTAACCTCAACTGCTCTGAGATGTCCCAGATACTGAGCGAGTCCTAAACCCATGATCAGCAGCAACGGAACTGCAATGGCAGCCTCAACCGTCAGCACGCCTTTACGGTTAAGCCGGCAGTCAAACCAACGGGCAATCCAACAGCTACGCCAGCACCTAATCCAATCCATAGCCATCTTCCCAGATCACCCCCGGAAGTCCGTCAGCGGTTTCAACGCTGATGACAAACCGCGTTGTCCTTTGGCCGAGATCGACGCCGTCTTTACCATCCCCAATCGAAATCAGATCCATAACGCGCAGCACATGGTTTGTTGAAGCTTTTGCCGCAAGCAGCGCGATTAAGTGATCTCCGTAGTCCGCAGCAGTCAGGTCATCATGCTTCATAGCGGCATCAGGGGCATCTGGCGCCCCGTTGCCACCATCACCAAATCGGGTCCTCCAAGTTTCATCTGTGAAATGCACCCATGGCAACGCTTCGCCACTTAACAGCCGCTTTAAATCGCTCCTGCTCTCTGCCATGCCCCAAGTCAAAACGAGTGCCGATGAAGTAACTTGAGACGGTACACCCGCTATTGCTTGGACCGCCCCTGCGACGACTCCAATTAATTCCTGTTTTTCACTGCAAGCTGAAACGTGGGCTGCATTGCCCGCAAGACGCATCAAATAAACTTCTGTAAAGGCTCTGGCCTTATTGAAGGCTTCTTCGTCATAACCATACAGGATGTACTCCAGCTCAGCCTTAAAGAATGAGGGCTGGGGTGTCGAAGTGTAAAAGGCAGCCCGGCGGTCAGCAACCCAATGTCTGAAGTGATGGGCGACATAAAAAAGAAAGCATCCGCGGTCTGTTGACGACAATGCCGCTTTGGGGCCAATGTAAGAACGGCTGGTCAGATTGGCCTTTACTGCCGCCGAAAGAGTTCTATCCAAGTCTTGATCCAAGTCTTGATCCAGGTCTTGATCCAGGGTTTGACCTTGGTTCTGTGGATCTTGAGCCCCCTCAACCGCTTCAGTTTTACCTGCCTGCCGGATCCATTTGATTGCTTTGGCCGCGAGCTCTCGATCCGCCGGCTTTACATCCAGCGCCTCATTTACATCTTTACCAGCCTCGCCATCTTCATTTTCAACACCGTCCTCCCTCGAGCCGCTCAAATGCGTCTCAAATACTGCACTTGGATCATTGTACTCCACAGAATCCTTGCCATTTTCCACCAGCTCAGGAACAGCCGCGAACCTCCCGACGAATCCGTTCAACACCTCTTCTGCAACACCTGCTGCAACCGCCTGTCGTACTGCCTCCATAAAATACACCGGCTGATCAAGCCTGCGGCTCGGCTCAAAGGTCCACGTCCTGTCAGGCTGTTTCCAACTCAGATTAGGCCCAAAGGACCCAGTGAGATAGGCCGATGGTTCCGCGACATCAAGGTCCACCGCCAACAAACTGTAGGCTTCCAACAGACGCCGGTCGTAGGTGTGAAGAATCGACTGACCCGCCAGCTCCAACCTCCTGAGCATTTCCGCATGCCTTGTCTGCTTCGTCCCATAAGAAACCAATGCCGCGAAGAGCATGACGAGCGTCATGGTCATAAGAAGTACAAACAGCGTTACAGACCCCGTGTTCCCTGATGGACCAATCGAATCGTATCGGGGCATGAAAGAATATTTCCGACTTGCCTTATGATTGTGCAATTGTGCGCTGGACATGCCCTTCCCCCTATTTAACCCGGATGATCCGTTTAAGGTATCCAAAAGCGCTTCATTCCCCCGAACTCTTGTCTATACATACCATAGACCAGCAGATTCACCGGAAGTCTGAGATGAAAGGATCGGCCACTGACAGGTTTGAGCCTCTTCAGCCAGCGTTGGTCCGGATTTAAAACCGCATTCAACTTTAAAGTGCGAATACCAGCCACGCCTTTGAATTCTAAGGACTCACTCATTTCAATAGATCCAGCTGCTTTGAGTCCGTGTTTAAAATCGAGCCGCTGCGTTTCCACCTGGTGCATTTCTATTATCCCGTATTGATGCATCCCTGCCACCATCAGGATCGATTGGAACTCAAAGAGCATCATCATGATGATCAACATTGACAGCATTAACGCCGCCGGGACAAGGATAGCTGCCTCAACCGTCAGCATCCCTCTTTGTCCGGAGATCCCGGACAATATGCTTTTGTGAAGAGGATAGATGAAATTAGTCATTGAAATCACCTGCTTTCAATCCAAAGTCAGAGCAATTTTTACATTTTATACCTTTTTTGTTGTAATATTAGATTACCATATTTTAACATTTCGTCAAGCCCTTTTTTCAAGGATAATTTCTCAGCCTGCAGAGACATCCGCTTCATACCTATAGATTAATGATAGATTAATTCCGCGAAGTATATTGTATTTTGTATTTTTTATTCTTTTTTTTTGATGAGAATCGGTTGACATCAGATCTGACTTTCGGTATAGTAACACTTGTGCTCAACGAGCCCCCTCCCATAGGGGTATGGGCACTTCTTAAAATCAAACTTTTTGACATCTAAGATAACACGGAGGTAAGACAACATGGTCCAAAAAATCATTCCACTTAAGCAGCCTGCAGCAACTCAAAACAAATCTAATCAGAAACCAAAGAAGAAATCTCATATGGCATGGTCCTGGCTCATCATGATAGTCTTTCTCGCGCTCTCAGTCCTCGACCTGCGTTTCGGCCTCGGTGCCGTACTTTGCATGACCGTCCCTATGATTCATGCCTTAAGAGGTCATGGTAAAATCCACTGCTCACATTATTGCCCCCGGGGTTCTCTCTTCGGAAAATTTCTTCAGCGAATCAGTCTGAGGAATTCATTGCCAGCATTCATGCGTACTACGGTCTTTAAAAATGCTCTATTAAGTCTCATGGTCATTATGCTGACGATTTCGATCTCCCACAACCATGACTCTATACAAGCCATCGGCATGGCACTTTTTCGCTTCATGGCGGCATCCCTAGCGGTTGGCCTGTTGCTCGGAGTTTTCTATCAGCCGCGCAGTTGGTGCCAAGTTTGTCCAATGGGACACGCAACCAGCATAATTGCCACTTACCAGAAAAAATCCGCTGCATAGCAAAAATTTAAGGAATTGGAAAGTGGTGTCTGACACCGCTTTCCTAATCCGAATTCCCTGTCCACTTTTTAATGCAAAAAATCGAGTAGGAGGCTACCCATTAGTTGAGTAGCCGTCCTCTCACACCACCGTACGTACCGTTCGGTATACGGCGGTTCAATCGCTTGAGTGCATTAAACGTAATTGCTCGTATTGAGCCGGG
>WXFH01000244.1 GCA_009881125.1 Acidaminobacter sp.
AAGCCAAGACCATCAGATAGAATGATAGTCTTGGCTTTTTTATTTTGGAGAAGACAATATTACAGAAATATTACAAAGCTCTGGCACCGTTTTGAGTTTGGTGTCAGTCCCCAACTCAGAAGTTGTCCGCGTCACCAAATCAAAACCTGTCCGCGTCACCAACCCTGCCACCTTTCATTGCCCTCCATCCCCAACTGCGGTATAATAAACCGAAACATCATATCACTTCCATCGGGAGGTCGTCATGGACAACGGCAATAACAGCAACAGCAGCAACAGTATCGTCATGATTGAACGCGCATTCGACATCCTAAAATACATCTACGAGCATGAAAAACACGTCGGGATCTCCCAAATCTCACGTGATCTGGCGCTTCCCAAAGCAAACGTTTTCAGGATATTGAGCACGCTGCACCAGGTGGACGCGGTGGAAAAGAACGACGACGAAAAGTATTCACTGGGTCGGCTACTGGTCCAGCTCGGCAACAAAGCCCGCAAGAACTTTGATCTGAGCCAGATTGCATCGCCGGTGCTGTCGAAGTTGTCCGCTGAGATTGGTGAATCGGTGAACCTCGGAATCAAGTATGGGGACAACATCCTCACTGTGCTCGGTTTTGAGGGGGAGTCGTCGACTCTGGTGTCGAAGCTCGTGCCCATCGCGCCGCTGTACTGCTCCTCAATGGGCAAACTCTATCTGGCCCAAATGACGGACCCTCAGCTGGAAGCCTACTTTGCAAGCCTCAACGCGACCATAGAGACCATCCACACCAAGAAGACGCTGACTGAATTCCTCGCCCTTCGCGAAGGCATTTTGAAAGAAAACATCGCCTACGATCTTGAAGAGTACGAGTATGGGCTCGCCTGCATCGCGGCCCCCATCTTTAATGGCAAGGATGATATCATCGCTGCGATCAGCATCTCTGGCCCTTACAGCAGACTGAAGTACAAGGGAATGGAGAGCATGAAGTCCAAGATCAGCAGTGCCGCCAAGGTGTTGACGGAGATGACGAAGTACCTGGAATAGCAATCGAACCCCCAGCCAGCACAAGTCCTTTTGCGCCCAATCGCAAGCGGACTTTTTTTCTTAGGAAAGCGCTTTTGCCGATGGTTCCCTGGCACGCACAGCCATCAGCAATAATACATAGTCGTGGAAGGGGACCATGGCTATGCAAAAATAAGCACATGATTTTATAAAAACACTTTACTATTAATGCGTTTAATGGTATCTTCAAGATGAAACGACGTTTCAAAATATAAGGAGGTTACATAATGGAAAATGAGAAAGTGATAAACAACTCAAACAATACATCTGCTCTTTATTCGACGTCCTTATTCTTAAAGTTCTTAATTCCTTCAATCATTGGTCTCTTCCTCTTCGTCATTCCACTCCCATACGGTGACAACTTCACCATTGGTGTCGGTGTCATGGCAGACTGGTTCAGAGGCAACTGGGGCGAAATGCTTCCGGGCTTCATGACCATTGTCGTCGCCGTTTCCGCAGTACTGACAGTCGTGGCGCTCGCCCTCAAACCAGCCTTTATCACCGGCAACGAATTCTGGAGAAAGCTGCTTATGCCGTCTGCTTTCTGGACCATTTCCCGGATCCTGGGCGCCATTTTCATTCTCATGACCTACCTTGAAATTGGCCCGGCGGCCATCACTTCCAGAGCCACAGGTGGCACCATTCTCTTCGACCTGATGCCAACCCTGGCCACCTGGTTCTTCTTCTCGGGCTTCCTTCTCCCGCTGCTGATGGACTTTGGCAGCATGGACTATTTTGGCACACTGATCAGAAAATTCATGAGACCTCTGTTCCTGGTCCCTGGCCGTTCGGCTATTGACGCAGTCGCTTCCTGGATTGGCAGCGGTCCCGTAGGCGTCGTCATCACCAATAAACAATATCAAGCAGGCTACTACACCACCAAGGAAGCGTCCATCATTGCGGTCTGCTTCTCGCTTGTATCCCTGCCGTTTGCAGTAGTAGTCGCGGGCTTCCTCAAGATTTCTCACGTATTCCTGCAGTTCTACGGTGCCATTTCCATTGCCTCCCTGGCTGCAGCCCTGATTCTTCCCAGAATCTATCCGCTTCGCTCTAAAAAATCCGACTATCATCCGACTTCAACAAGCAGAATCCAGGAAGAAGTGCCTGAGGGCAGAACCCTGCACCAATACGCTGTCGAGCGCGGCGTCATGCGTGCCAAGGAAGCCAGAGCGCCGCACTATCTCGCCGCGGACGGCATCCGGACTGTGGTTGACGTTTACGTGGGCCTGATGCCGCTGGTTATGGCCTGGGGCACCATAGCGCTGATCGTGACGGAGTACACCCCAATCTTTACCTGGGCATCCTATCCGTTCATCCTCATCTTGCAGGCCCTCAACGTGCCGGGCGCGGTTGAGGCAGCACCGGCGCTGGTGGTCGGCTTTGCGGACATGTTCCTGCCTTCCATCCTCGTTGCCAATCTGGAGTTTGAAATGACGCGCTTCATCATAGGCGCCGTCTCCTTCACTCAGCTGATCTATATGACAGAGACCGGCGCGGTCATCCTGCGCTCGGACATACCAATTTCCTTTAGGGAACTCGCGATCATCTTCCTCGAGAGAACCCTGATTACTCTGCCGATAGTCGTCCTCATAGCCAACCTCGTCTACTAGGTACAGCGCTGGTCAGATGCTTTAGCTTCAGCATCAGAGCCGCCGTACAACACAACGAAAATATTAAATCAGGTGGCAACACCTGATTTTTTAACAACACGTCATTGAAACAACGTTTCAGAATGGAGGGCTTGATTTGAAGCATCGATTTATTTCAAAGAGGTACTGGAACAGCATTGCTACAGCAATGGGAGAAAGCAGCAGTCTTTTGGCAGAATATGACGACATCATCAATTTCAGCCTCGGGGATCCGGACATCACGACGGATGAACGCGTCATCAAAGCAGCCTTTGAAGATGCCGTGAACGGACATACCCACTATACAGACTTCTTTGGTGACAACGAACTCAGACGAGAGATCTGCAGTTACTTCACAGAGGAATATCAGTTCCCGGTTAAAATAGAAGAGTGCATGATTACCACCAGCGGCTGCCATGCCATGTGGCTGGCGCTGGAGGCCATCCTGGATGACGGGGATGAAGTCATTATCCACGAACCGTATTTTACGCCATATCCACAGCAAATTCGCCTGACGCGAGGGAAGCCGGTGGTGCTGGAAACCTATGAAAGCGAGAACTTCCAGGTAGATCCGGACAGACTGCGGGCGCTCATTAGCAACCGAACGAAGGCCATTGTCATTAACACACCCAATAATCCGACGGGCACCTGCTTCAGCAGCGAGACTATGGCGTCGATCGCGGAAATCGCGAAGGCGCATGATCTGCTGATTATTGCGGATGACATCTATACGAAGTTCAGCTATGAAGCGCCGTTTATCCCTATGGCGACCCTGGAGGGCATGAGGGAACGGACCATAACCATCGGCAGTTTCTCCAAGGATTATGCCATGACGGGCTGGCGGATTGGCTACGTGATCGCGCCGGATTATATCATTCAAACCATCAAAGACATCAATGAGAACAACGTCTTCACGGCGCCGTCCGTGTCTCAGCGCGCCGCGGTGCATGCCCTCAGGCACCGGGATTCCATACAGCCGCCTATGATCGCGGAATACCAAAAACGCATCCAATATGCCTACGAGCGGATCTGTCAAATTCCGGGCATGTCGGTCCTGCCGCCTCGGGGAAGTCTGTACCTGTTTGTCAACATCAAGGCGACGGGGCTGTCTTCTGAGGAAGCAGCGCGGCGGATTCTGGAGGAGGCGCATGTGCTGGTCCTTCCGGGGAATGCCTTTGGCGGCTGCGGAGAAGGATATGTCAGACTGGCTATGACCGTAAGCGTTGAGAAGACGAAGGAAGCCTTTGACCGGATTGCGGCTATGCCGCTGTTTGGGGGAAATGGAAACAGCATTCAATGAAAAGCAGCAATTACACGGAACGAAGCAATTAAATGGAAGGAAGCCGGCAAAAGCGCGCCGGCTTCCTTTTTTTAGGTTGACCATGTTGAAATTCCGTGATGTTGGGTAAAAATCATTTATGAACGCATTACAGATCTTGAATTCCCGCGGGTGTTTACGTCCGGGAGTTGCCAATAAAAGTACACAGCCGTTTTGAGGAGGGTTTCAATGGGCAGTGCCAATCGTACAGCAGAAGCCGACAGCTATTTTCGTAGTATTTTTGAACACTCCTTCGATGCGATCCTCCTGACGGTTCCTGATGGAAAGATTCTAGCGGCTAATCCAGCGGCATGCAAGATGTTTGGACGAAGCGAAGCAGAGATTTGCAGACTGGGAAGGGACGGCATGGTGGATCATACGGATCCCAGACTCAAGGACGCGCTGGTCAGCAGAGACGAAAAGGGCGAATATACAGGGATCATTCGCTACATTCGAAGCGACGGCACCACCTTTATGGGGGAGATGTCCTCAAAAGTTTTTTTGAACGAGAATGGTGAAGAGAGATCGTCTATGATCATACGGGACATAACAGACCGGATCGCGGCAGAAAATGAACTCAAACGGCGAGAGACGCTCCTCAGCTTGTTTGTCACGCATGCGCCGGCTGCTTTAGCCATGTTTGATCTCAACATGAACTACATTGCTGTCAGCGAACGGTTTTTGAAGGATTATGGCATTCCTGAGCGCAATATTGTTGGAATGTCCCATTATGAGGTCTTTCCGGAGCTCCCGGAAACATGGAAAGAGGTTCACAGAAGATGCTTGAAAGGTGCAGTAGAAAAGGCAGAAACTGAAGCCTTTCTGCGTCAGGACGGATCGGTGGATTGGATCAATTGGGAAATCCATCCTTGGTATGATCATAATGATGAAGTTGGGGGACTGCTGCTGTTTTCGGAGGATTTGACGGAGTTTGTCAACCTGCGCAATGCGCTCAGGACCAGTGAACAGCGCTGGCGATTTGCGCTGGAAGGTGCGGGTGACGGTGTGTGGGACTGGAACTGCGAGACCAATGAAGTCTATTATTCCAGTCAGTGGAAGGCAATGCTCGGTTATGGGGAGGAGGAAGTGGAACCGACTCTAAACTCGTGGAGACGAGTGACTCTGCCAGAGGAAGAAGACATTTTCAAGTCGCTCTATTATAGTCTTCTGAAGGGTACTGATCTGGAGTTCAACAAAGAGCATCAGGTTCGAACCAAACAAGGGTCACTGAAGTGGGTTCTAAACCGCGGCATGGCTTTTGGACGGTCGGCGGATGGCGCTCCCCACAGAGTGATTGGAACCATTACGGACATCACTGAGATGAAAATGGTCCAGGAGACTCTGAGGCAGAATAACCGGATGCTGATCAATTCAGAGAACCGATACCGGACGTTGTTTGAAACATCGAGTGAAGGTATTTTTATAATTGATATCAGGTCCGGAAAGCTCAAGTTTGTCAACCCGACTATTTGCGGGATGCTGGGCTATGACGGGGAAGAGCTGCTTCAAATGACCATGGATGGATTATTTCATCCAGCGGATTGGGATGAGCTTTTGAGGGAAATCCACGATCATTTTGAAGGCATAAAGACCCAGTCCTCTGATCTCAGATTCCGCATGAGGGATGGGCAGACACTCCACATGGATTTGAATTCCGCAAAGACGGTTATTGATGGGGCGGAAGTTTTGGTTGTTTTCGCATCAGATATAACGGAGCGGCTGATCGCAGAGGAAGAACGAGGCCAATATGCGAACCGGATGCTAAGTGCCATGATCAAAACGGTTGAACTGCTGTCCAAAACAGTGGAACTAAAGGATCCATATACTGCCGGCCATCAACTGAGAGTTGCATCTCTGGCGGTTGCCATCGCCAGAGCCCTTGGAGTCTCGGAAGAGGAGGCAGAAGGCATTCGGATGGCGGCCATTGTGCATGATCTCGGGAAAATGTACGTGCCATCTGAAATTTTGAGCAAGCCCGGGAGACTCAACAATCTTGAGTTTGACCTCGTGAAGACACATGCCCAGGCGGGGTGTGATATCTTGAAAGAGGTAGATTTCCCTTGGCCTATCGCAGAGATGGTGCTGCAGCATCATGAACGCATAAATGGTACCGGGTATCCAAATGGTTTAACGGGTGCTGAGATGAATTTGGGGGCTCGGATTATTGCCGTTGCAGATGTGGTCGAGTCCATGGCGTCCTATAGGCCATACCGGCCGTCCCTGGGAATAGAGGCTGCGCTTGCAGAGATCAGCACTCATAGCGGCACTTTGTTTGATCCGGCTGTGGTGGCGGCTTGTGTGGATTTGTTCAGGCGCGGGTTCGTGCTGGAACAGGTGGAATGAGGCTGCCGGAGAATATTAGTGAGTAAAGTATGAAGCCGATGGTCGTTTGAGTGACCATCGGCTAAAGTGTTTTTTAGGGGCATTTGGTGAACGCGTTTGAGTCCTCCAACCCTTCGGATTGTTACAAATATATTACCGTAACTGACCCCGAAACGGACTCGGTGACTGACACCAAAGTTGACTTGGGGACTGACACTCATTCAAAAGTTGTCCGCGTCAGTGCGTCTAGAGCATCTCTTTAGTTGGTGAATACAGCTTGACATTTTTAGTCGATTCCGATATTCTAATATTCGAATACGTGAATATAAGAATATAAAAATCTGCTATTTATAAAAGGAGCTCGTAAAAAGTGACTGAGATTTATAAAGCACTAAGTGATGAGAGCCGCTTACGAATCTTGAATCTTCTTCTGCAGCGAGAGCTGTGCGTGTGTGAAATTGAGGCGGTATTATCCATGAGCCAGACAAACGTCTCGAGACACCTAAACAAATTGAGATCAGCTGGTATTGTCGGTCATTCCAAAAAAGCGCAGTGGGTCTATTACGCGCTGAATCCGGAATTCGTCGATCAGCATCCGTATCTCTATCAGCATCTTAAGGAACAACTTAACAAGGAGCCGCAGTTTATCTCGGATCTGGATCGCCTTAACAGCGGGAAAACTCAGGCAGAGCTGTGCGCTTCGCCGGCAACCAAACTTTTAAAGGAGAAATTATGATGAAAACTTTTGTTGTTTACGAACCAGCGATGTGCTGTCCCACAGGGATTTGCGGCGTATCTGTGGACTCTGAGCTCCTCAGGATGTCCTCGGTGATTCAGCAGCTTGAGAAAGCCGGCATTAAAGCGGAGCGATTCAATCTCTCGAGTAATCCGCAGGCTTTTATTGAGAACGCTGAAGTCAATCAACTCCTGATGTCGAAAGGGGTTGAGGTGCTCCCTGTTACACTGATTCAGGGTGAGGTTGTCGAAACGGGCCGTTACCTCAGCAATACTGAACTTGAAGAAAAACTGGCCGTGAAGCTTGCCTTGACAGAAGGGTCCGCTACAGTAAAGCGACCACTGCGGGGTTTTAGGTTAAAAAATGTAAGCGGCTGCGATCCTAACAGCGGATGCTGCTAAATCTATTCACAATCTACCTGTGTGACTCAGCTCCGTAATCGCTTAGAATGGTTTGATTAAACGCTATACGTTAACCCCCTGAAAGGAAGCGAATCCATTATGAAGTTGTTTGATCCAATGAGTTTAACGCATTCGAAATATATTTTCTTTACCGGCAAGGGCGGCGTTGGAAAAACGTCGACTGCTTGCGCCACCGCAGTGCGTTTGGCCGATGGCGGAAAAAAAATACTCCTCGTCAGTACGGACCCGGCTTCGAATCTCCAGGATGTATTTGACATTGATATTACCAACACCTGGACGACCCTCGAGGAAGTCCCGAATCTTGTTGTCGCGAACCTAGATCCACTGCAGGCCGCGGAAGACTACAAAGAGCGGGTTATAGGTCCGTATAGAGGCAAGCTGCCGGAAGCGGTGATCGACTCCATGGCGGAACAGCTTTCCGGTTCATGCACCGTTGAAATTGCCGCGTTCAATGAATTTTCCAATTTGTTGACGGACACTGAAATACAAGACACTTACGATCATATTCTCTTTGATACAGCTCCAACCGGTCATACGCTGAGAATGCTGCAGCTGCCATCTGCCTGGAGCAGCTTTATCAGCGAGAACACCCATGGCGCTTCCTGCCTCGGGCAGCTGTCGGGTCTTGAGGACAAAAAGGAGATCTACCGCAGCGCAATGGAAACCCTGTCAGATCAGAACAAGACGACACTGGTGCTCGTCGCCAGACCTGAGAAGGCGCCGCTGGCTGAGGCTGAGAGAGCATCCCGCGAGCTGAGGGAGATCGGGGTAGAAAATCAAACCTTAATTCTTAATGGCATTTTGTCTAAGTATGACGACACTTTGTCACAAAAGCTCTATGAGCTTCAGCGCGATGCACTTGAGACAATGTCGGAATTGCTCCAAGGCTTGGAGCAAAGTCAGATTCCTCTGAGAGCGTATAACGTCACAGGTATCGAAAAAGTCAGAGCGTTTTTGAAATCAGAGGATGCTGTTTTCGAAGCAGTGACCAATAATGTCGAGGATCTGATGAATTTAGAGCATGTTATTCAGAATTTGATTACAAAGAATAAGAAGGTTATATTCACAATGGGAAAAGGCGGTGTTGGCAAGACTTCCATTGCGGCCAAGATTGCCCATGGTTTGCTGGAGCGAGGAAAAAAGGTGCATTTGACCACGACGGATCCTGCGGCGCATTTGAAATGGGTGGCGCAGGAAGAGGGCGGTCTCACTATGAGTCACATTGATGAAAAAATCGAACTTGAAAAATACCGTGAAGAGGTTCTAAGCAAGGCGCGCAGTGAAATGTCTGAAGAGGACTTGGCTTACATTGAAGAAGATCTAAGATCGCCGTGTACCCAGGAGATTGCGGTTTTCAGAGCTTTCGCAGAGATTGTGGACAAAGCGGAACACGAGATCGTGGTCGTGGATACAGCGCCGACCGGACATACGCTGCTGCTGCTTGATGCGACACAAAGCTATCATCGCGAGATTCAGCGCTCTCAGGGGGATATCCCAGAGTCGGTCAAAAGACTTCTGCCCAGACTTCGTGACCCTTATGAAACGGAGGTCGTGATTGTCAGTCTAGCGGAAGCGACACCTTTTTATGAAGCCAAACGGCTTGAAGCGGATTTGAAACGCGCTGGCATCTATACCAATTGGTGGGTTATTAACGCCTCGCTTTATGCTGCTGAGACCTCAAATGCCTTTTTGAAAGCTAAAGGCAGCCATGAGCTGGAATGGATCCGAAGAATCAGGGATCACGCCCAAGGTTCTGCTGCCGTCATTGAATGGACGCCGCAAATCTTGCGAATGAACGCGTCTGATATTTTATAAATCATTAGAAACTAACGAGGTTGGTGGTTTCAGCTGTCTTTGGACGGACGCTCCACCATAGTA
>WXFH01000245.1 GCA_009881125.1 Acidaminobacter sp.
CTGAAAATTTAAGCAAATAAAGCGAAACCAAGGTGTGACTGCCTTGGTTTTTCTTTGTTTGGAAGAAGGTGTCTGCGGCCGGTGACCAATCAACCCCGACTTACATCCTAAATAATTGTGCGTAACCAAATGGCTGAAGGGTATAATTGCAACAAATGATAATTGTTATCAGCGGGTTGATTCTCTCCTCATCAGCCTATCTCAACCTAGTTTGAATAGAAAGCAGGTGCAAAAATGACAGATGCAACCTCAACCTTCA
>WXFH01000246.1 GCA_009881125.1 Acidaminobacter sp.
TCTTTGCCATTACTCCGGTGTTTGAATATTTGAGTGCAGACTCGACTTGTTGTCAATTTTGAAGGATTTCATTCCAATGAATTCAGACAGCTTAGACACCGGCGAAATTAAGTGTTTGACAGGCAGAAAAGGCAGGAGGTGTCACCATGAGAAAAAAGTTTGCTGAAGATGACTTGCTTGGCAGATTCAGGATTAAGAACAATTCAACACTGCGGATTGATTTAAAACCGACACCTCCTGAAAAAGTTGAGGAAGTCATAAAGAATATGGAGCCGCTGATCGAGAATCTTGGGAACGCTGAGCAATCTCAGTCGGGCCTCAGTATAGATTGGGATACCAATGAGATTGATGTTCCCGCTAATATGCCTTCAGATGAAGAGCTCAAGGCGATCCTGTTTCGTGAACCAAAAGACGAAATACCTCCTGAACAGTTTGATATTTTTAAAAGTCAGCGCCATCAAAAAATGCTGGAGCTCCTGGCAAAAGTTGAGGCGCTGACGCAGCACGCATCTGTGGAACAGACCCAAATTAATGAAGCACTGTCTGAATCGCCTGTGGAACATGCGTCTGATAATCTGCGGGACACCGAGATAGAAGGTTCACTTTTTAATGGGGAGGAAGCTGAAATGCGGTCTGATACGGAACAGTTTCAATCTGTGCAAGGCAAGCAGACCGCCGCTGAGTCCCAGTCGTCAGCGACAAAGAACAATGACTCTCGATCTGTAGAGACAGAATTCAAGCTGGATGTCGATCAGAAGGATTTTCAAGATCGGCTGATAAAAATTTTAAATGAAAATTACAGCGATCTGGGAGAAATTCGTCCGCATAATTTGAAATCGAGGCTAATTGAGATTTTGAATGAGGAATATGCAGAGGATTATTTTGATGATGAGGATCATGTTGAAGATGAATTTAAAATGGAAGATCACAACGAAATAAGTCCTGATGAAGATGATTTCAATAAGGATGTTTTTGAAGAGGATGCAGTTGACGAAGATGGCCTTGTCGAAGATGGTCTTGAAGAATATGATCTTAACGAAGATGAACTTGACGAAGAAGACACTGATGTCGCCAATTCGGACGAAGACAACGGCGATTCAGAGGCTTTTAACAGATTAATCGAGGTGTCTAATGAGCCTGAGGTGACCGAAATTTTGTCTGAATTTGGATTTGTCAAGTCATCTGGGGTTGACGAAGAAACCAAACAGGAGACGGGCAATGAGTCCGTGCAGTTGACAAATAATTCTGAGAAGCCTAAAATAGTTTTGCCTGGGATGAGAGACGCCTCTGGATTTCTTTCAGAGGATTACAATCACAACAACCCTGATTCAAAAATGCATTTTGAATTCTCAAAACAATCTTCTGAAGATCAGCCATCAGACTATCCTCCTGTCGGAAGAAATCGTGAGAGGTTCAGCCATTTTCAATATGTGACTTCTTTTCAGGAAGTGACGGATTCTGAAGCGGAGTCTGAGGAAAGTACTGAAATGGCCGAGGCGGATGTTCCGTCAGAAAAAGACTACCCATGGGTGCCTCAGCCTGTATCAGACGAGGAGAGCATCCTCACCATGGATTTGTCATCTGATTCGGAGTCAATTCCGGAGTCAGACCAGTCCTCCGTGGTGGCAGATCGTCTTGGCGTCAAGCGCAGCAATGAAATCAGGAAAGATGC
>WXFH01000247.1 GCA_009881125.1 Acidaminobacter sp.
CGTAGACTGGGATTTGCTGTTACGCCAACGCATGGCGCATTATTAAGTCAAATTGCTGTATGAATTTATAATCAAGTAAAATTTAAAGCCGCTCATCACCAGCGAATCCGTTGGCAATGAGCGGCTTTTTGTTCGTATGAGTCGCGAAACGCGTCGTGAAGAATGTACTGATCAGTGGTATGGTCAAGGTTCAATTATTGTCTGGATTGCCGCGATGCAGCCCGTTATCCGCATGTCAGAAAACACCAATTGTATTTAACACCATTTGAGTTTTAATTATCCAGATAGATTCTTGGATCAAACCCCGTCCATTCAATCATTTTAAGGATTCTTGGATTAATGTT
>WXFH01000248.1 GCA_009881125.1 Acidaminobacter sp.
GTTACGTGGAGCAGCTTGCACGCAGTCTTGGAGTCGCTTCTGTCGACTTCTTCGACGCCAGTGTCAGTGGCTATAACACTGTGGAAGTTTACAATCAGATTAATACGATTATCGATGAAATTTCTGCTGCGGACGTCATAACCTTATGTGTCGGCGCAAATGACATCATGGATGCCGCCGGCAGAGGTAGTACAGGCCTGCTGAAGTACGACATCAACTGGAGTGTGGCGGATGCCGGCAGAGACAGTTTTGAACTTTACTGGCCTCAGGTGATCGATAGGATTGAAACTCTGAATCCAGATGTCACACTGGTCGTCATGACGATCTACAATCCATACCGCTTGACAGATTCGTACTTCAACCTGGTGGATCCTTATTTCTCAGCCAGCAGCGGAACGGATTTAGGCCTGAATTATATCATTGAGAATACAGCGACCCTGGAAGACACAGCCTGGGGCAATCTGTTAGCTGAGGACTTTGATTACAGAGTAGCGGACGTCTACGACACCTTTAACGCCCATGCCAATAAAGACAGCCTGACCGGTTTCTACAGGAGTTTTTGCGATCCGCATCCTAATCAGCTTGGCCAGAATGTTATTTTTGAGGAACACATGAAGCTTTTCAGGTGATAGTTTGACAGCCACCCCCTGATTGAGATACCATGGAGCGACGTCTGTTGTGCAACAGGGTGTCAGA
>WXFH01000249.1 GCA_009881125.1 Acidaminobacter sp.
AAGGCGTTGATATGTCAAGGCTCTATACATTAAACGGGAGGAAGATCAGCATGCTGATCTTCCTTTTTTATTATGAAAATCGCATTATGCAAATTCCAAATTACAAACATATATTTCAGATTCATAGAAATGTTCAATCCATTTTCTGCATCTATCAAATTAATCAATAAATATGGCATATGTCAGTTTCGAATGGTAAAATTTTAAAGATAGAATTTTTTTACCTGCGATAAACGTTTATCTAGCACCAAAAATGAATCTATAAGGAGATGATGTTGTGAAATCACAGAAAATATTCAGTATTTTTCTAGCACTGATGCTCACGCTGTCCTTCGCCGCCTGCGCCAAGGAAGAGCCTCAAACCGAAGCACCAGCACCGGCTCCAGCTGAACAGCCAGAAGCCCCTAAGCTCGAGGAAAAAGTCGTCATTTACTCCACTCATGGCGAAGATCTGCTTGAACTCGTCGCGACTGAATTTACTAAGGAAACCGGTGTCGCAGTCGAGTACATAAATCTGAAAGGCGAGCTCTCTGAGCGCGTCGCGGCTGAGAAAGGCAATCCTCAGGCTGATGTCATGTTTGGCGGCGCCTCCAACCTGTTTATGGACCTCAAGGCACAGGATGCTTTTGAGCCATATCAAGCCAGCTGGGATGCTTCTATTGACCCGCTCTTTAAAGACGCGGAGCATTTCTGGTATGGCACGATCCAAACACCTGTCGTCCTCTTCTACAATACTGAAGTTGTAAAAGCGGAAGATCTTCCTAAGGATTGGTCTGATCTTGCAGATCCAAAATACGCAAATCAGCTGGTGTTCAGAAACGCCCTGTCCTCATCGGCAAGAGTCATGTACTCCGCACTTCTCCAGCAGTTTGAGAAGAATGCGACTTTGGACGAAGGCTGGGCATTCTTGAAAGCCATGGACCAAAACACGAAGCAGTATTTTGACAGCGGCTCCCTCATGATGCAGGCCATTGGAAGAAAAGAAGCCTCTATCAGTTTCTCCGTCCTGAATGACATCATGGATAACAAAATCAACAACAATCTTCCAATTGAAATTGTCGACCTTGAGAGCGGATCACCGGTTATTACAGATGGGATCGCTGTTATCAAAAATGCACCTCATCCGGAGGCCGCCAAGGCTTTTGTAGAATTCGCAGGCAGCGCTAAAATTCAAAATCTCCTTGCGAACTCCTTCAACCGCATGCCGACCCACCCTGATGCTTTGGAAGGCGCCCCTGCCTGGATGAGCGAAATCAAATTCAAGGTCATGGACGTGGATTGGGCCGACCTCGCCGCCAAGCAATCTGAATGGATGCAGAAGTGGGATACCGAGATTAAAAGCTCCGAAAAAGACGTAAAAAAATAAGGTGAGGTATAATGAAGCATGGACTTAAAATCAGCTTGATCCTGGTTTTAGGCATTTTCATATTATATCCTGCTGTTAGAACGCTCATGGTCAGTTTTCAAACTGACCATGGCGTTTCTTTTGCTAATTATGAATATTTGTTTAAAACCCCTGGATCCTTAGTCGCAATTAAAAACACCCTCGTGATGGGAATACTGACAGTCTTGATCTGCGGCGCGATTGGGACTTTTTTGGCGTTTTTTGTTCATTTTTTCGATGTGCCTTTCAACCGCCTCCTCGATAAAATTTTGATGCTTCCCCTGGTCGTCCCGGGTCTGATCATCGTCTTTTCCTTTGTACAGCTCTACGGGGAAAGCGGACTTGTGACCAAAACGCTGGAAAGCCTTTTTAACCTTGAGGCACCACCCTACAGCTTTGTAGGACTCAGCGGGATTTTGCTCGTACACGCTTATACGCAATACATCTATTTCTATATGAATGTGACCGTCGCCATCAAGCAGCTGGACCGCTCTGTCATTGAAGCCAGTATGAATCTAGGCGCGTCGCCCTGGAAGGTCTTTACAACCATCATTATTCCTTTTATTAAGCCCGCGCTGATCAGCTCCAGCATTCTGACCTTCATGACCGGCATTGGGTCGTTTTCGGCGCCGAATATCATTGGAGGAGGCTACAAAGTCCTCACCACCCAAATTCTTTTGGCTAAGGCCAACATGTACCTTGAATTGGCCGCTTCTCAGGTCGTCGTTCTTTCCCTCTTTGCCTTGAGCTACCTTGGCGTGGCGCGAATCTACGAGCGGAGGGCAGCCTTTGCCTCCTCGGTCAGAGAATCAGAGCTCCAACCGGTGAAAATCAAAAACAAAGCAGCAAAGACCCTCATGGTCACCTTGGCCTCGGCGCTGATCGCCATGATCGTCCTGCCTATACTGACCATTGTCTTCTTATCGTTTGTAAAGCCTGGCACCTGGATGATTGAGATCTATCCAAAGGAATTCAGTATCGATAATTATATTAATATTTTTACAAAGCCGAGAAGCCTGGCACCCTTTGTCAACAGCATAAAAATGGCGCTGCTCGCGTCACTATCGGCAGCAGCGGTCTCTATTCCGGCGTCCTATATCCTCACAAAAACAACCTCAAAGACGAGGCCCCTGATTGAATTCATGGTCATGCTGCCCTTTGCCATGCCAGCCAGCGCCATTGCGATCAATATGATCAACGGCTTCAGCCAAATCCTGCTCGGCACCTGGCTCCTGCTCCCACTCGCCTATTTTGTCAACCTTTTGCCGATGGCTGTCCGATCCATCTCCCTTTCTTATCAGCGGCTGAAGGGCGAATACGCGGAGGCGTCTAAAACACTGGGGGCCGGGAACTCAACGACCTTCCTTAAAATTACGCTCCCGCTGATTGCCCCGGGCATTTGGGCCGGACTGCTGCTCGTCTTCATTCGAAGTATTGGGGAGTATACGATTTCAGCATTTTTATACACCGCGTCCAACCGGCCCATATCAATTGCCATGGTCAACAGCATTTTCGAGTTCAATATAGGCCTCGCCATGGCATACGGCTCCCTGGTCCTGGCCTTGACCTTTTTAGGCTCTGCATTGATTAGAAAATTACAGCACTCTACGGAATAGCGAGGAATGATCATGAAATTTACGGCTTACACACACAGCGTCAAGCCATTCAACGAGGATAGCTTCGGCACAACCAAATATGGCGCCTTTGTCATGGACGGCGCCTCCGCGCTGGTGGATGCCAGCTATACGCCTGCCCACAATGACGTGGTCTGGATGGTCCGCTGGTGGCACGATTATTTGGAGGCGCACTTGGATGAGCTTGACAAATCTCTGCATGATATCCTTGAAGATGGCGTTCTCGCCTTCAATGCCGCCTTTTCGGAGTTCAAGCCCGTCGAAAGCCTCTCAAGCCTGGAGCAGGTCTCCTCAGCCCTGGCTGTGGTGCGAAAAATCGACCATCACCTGGAATGCTTCGTCCTCGGGGATGCGGAAATCTCTCTGAAGGACAAAAATGGCCATACCCAGATTATTACCGATGACAGCCTCAAGCACCTGGACGCCAAAGTCATAGCCTTGATGAACGGCAACAAAGATCGCGAAAACTTCTGCGTTTTTAAAGACTTTACCGAAGAAGAGCTCGTCATGCTCCGGGAGCATCGCATGAAGATGAACCAGAAGGATGGGTATTACATCTTAGCCCATGATCCTGTTGCCATTCGGAATGGGATCTATCATACACTGCCACTGGACGCTGTCGATATCTGCCTGCTCACAACGGACGGCATCAGCCCCCTGGACAGCTTCTATCCCAGAGGCGAACTCATGGAAGCCTTCCGCGCCAGGGGCCTTGAGCCGATGGTCGCTGAACTCAGACAGCATGAAATAGAGGATGCTTCAAAAGTCAAACTGCAAAGGCTAAAGACGCATGATGACGCCACGGTTGTCTTGATCGAATTTGAAAAGCGGGGTGATTGAGATCGAAATCCTACTCAAAGACATTTCCCATTACTATGGCACCCACAAAGCCCTTGACAGTATTAATTTAGAGGTGTCACAAGGCGAACTCGTGGCGCTGCTGGGTCCCTCAGGCTGTGGTAAGACGACGCTGCTTCGCATTATTGCCGGCTTGATCCCTTTGAGTCCAAATCAAGGTCAGATTTACTTTGGCAGTGAGGAAGTCAGCGCCTGGCCCCCGCAAAAGAGAAATGCCGCCATGGTCTTTCAGAGCTATGCACTGTTTCCACATATGACGGTGACAGAAAACATTGAATATGGCCTTCTCATGCGAAAAAAAGATACTGCCTCAAGGCAGCGTGAGGTCTCTCAGATTATGGAAAAGGTTCAGCTGACCGGTCTGGGCGAACGAAGGATTCAAGAGCTCAGCGGCGGACAGCAGCAGAGGGTGGCCCTTGCCCGAAGCCTGGTGGTCAATCCGGACGTGCTTTTGTTCGATGAGCCCCTCAGCAACCTGGATGAAAAGCTCCGGGTCGCCATGCGCCAAGAAATCAGAAGCATCCAAAAGGACTCCGGCATTACGAGCGTTTATGTGACCCACGACCAAGAAGAAGCCATGGCCATTGCGGACCGAATCGTGATCATGAAGGATGGGCAGATCCTGCAGACCGGCACGCCAAGAGAAGTTTACGAAACTCCGGTCAACCGCTTTGTGGCAAGCTTCATGGGCGAGTGCAATTTTTTCGAGGATGCGAGCGGACTCTCCATGTGCCGTCCGGATACCCTCAAGCTGACGCCGGAGGGCGCTGAGGAAGGTGTTGTCACCTGGATTGAATATCTTGGGAGTGTTCAAAAGATAAAGCTGAATTGGAATGGCCAAGACCTCGTGGCTGAAGCCTTTACGAAGCAAATAAAGGAATATTCCTTTTCGGTGGGCGACCAGATTCGATTTGATTTCAATGTTGACGAGCATATAAAACTTGATCGCTGAAAAATGCTTATGAAATTGAAAAAACGAGAAGTGACCGGTCTAGTTTCAAACTAAACCTGATCGCCTCTCGTTTTTTGCCTTTATCCCCGCTTGCGCAG
>WXFH01000250.1 GCA_009881125.1 Acidaminobacter sp.
TCTGGTCACTCATTGGAATCCTCCTGTGATAGATAGGTTGTGTTTGGAGCCTTTTATGGGAAGTCAATAATTTGAAAGTCTTGCTATTGCTATAGTATCAGGAATTGGGTATAATGAAAATAGAACATGTGTTCTTTTGCGTATCAGACTTGAATTTTCAGAATAGTCTCAAGCTCTGGCACCGAATTTGAGTTGGTGACAGGCACTCAAGTTGAATGAGTGTCAGACACC
>WXFH01000251.1 GCA_009881125.1 Acidaminobacter sp.
GACATGGCAGTCACTCCTTGATGGACTTTGGGAAACTGGGATCAATAGGCGCTAGCCGCTGACCCCACTTTCCACTGACAGACAAGTGGAAATGGTTTTAACGGCTTACGCCTGTCAACCTCCACTTCCCTGCTAAAAGTTTATCATATTGAATCCATAAAAGTGTTAAGAAAGTCTGAACAACACTCAGCCCCTGACAGAAAGAAAGGTACAAGCAAAATAATGTCGCGAAGCCGTGGGCCGCTGAACTATTTTACCTGTACCTTTATTATAAAATTGCCACAATCCTGTTGACGAGGTG
>WXFH01000252.1 GCA_009881125.1 Acidaminobacter sp.
CCTTCAGCTAACGCTTCCTGCTACCGAGCGCGTAGTGGACTTGCACCACCAAGTTATCGCCCATGCCGGGCGCACCAAAACAGCCGAAGAAATGGGTTAATTGCACCTATTTCCTCGGCTGTTTATTTTTGAGGCGTTCAAATGCCACGTTTTGAACTTCCATCCTACAATCGGCCAAATTTTACTTTAAGGTTCTGTCCTCATCACCCTCTTCGTCTTCATCTTCCATAGGCTCCTCAATGGGCAGCTGACCCGGAATTGGTCCAGAGTCATCTTCCCCGTCCTCGCTGCTGTCATCCTTTCCAATTCCGCTCTCGTTGCCATTGTCAATACCATTAT
>WXFH01000253.1 GCA_009881125.1 Acidaminobacter sp.
AGTCACCGAGAGAAGAGGGCATAACTTAATGGTGCTTGAAATATAACGCCATTACACTAGTGTTTTCAAAACGAGAGGAGATCATGAAGTGGGGAAGAAGAAAAAGTTCACGCATCCCAGAATGCTGGTGGCAGATCCTGATTTTAAGCTTTGTGAGATTGAAGAAGGACACGAGTTCATGCCGAATGGTATATTTGCTTTCAACATTACTCGGTTGATCGAGCATATTGAGAGTCATCCCGGGGACTATTTGCCTATTGAGATCGACGTGGCTGCCTATTTTGACCAGCGTCCAAATTTTGAGCTGAATGAGGAGTATGTTGAGCGGGCGGATCTCGAGCGGCCTCTGATCCTTGCGGAAATCGCGCCTGACCGGCTGGAAATGGGGATGCGTGGAGCAGAACGTGATCTGTATGCACGGGGATACAATTTGCTGGATGGGCATCATAGGCTTGCAAAAGCTAGAAAGCACGGGATTCAGATGCTGCCTGCCTATGTCCTGCGAATGGAGCAGCACCTGCCGTTTTTGGCAAGAAGTTACGAGACCTATGTGGAATATTGGAATGGGAAGCTGGAGGAGAAGTGGTGAACTATAGGGAACCATCGGCAGAATGTTTCTGCTCTTGAGCAGTCACATTTCAAAGTGAAACTCTTAGATATGAATATCCATGCTGCCAGCAGATTAAATTATAAGGCAGTCGACTTGGCGAGAGGGGTTTCTGATTTATTCAGTCTGGACAGTTGAGAAAGATGTTGAAGCAGTGAGAATACTGACTGGAACCACGGCGCAGCCTATTCAGAAGGTTCTTCGTTCAATCACAAATGGGGGAAAATCAAAATGAAATCCTATATCATTAAAATAGAACTCGAGGAGTCAAATCCGGTAATATGGCGTCGCGTCATCATGCCCGCTGGGGCTACTTATAGAAGGCTGCATGATGTGATCCAAAAAGTGACGAATTTTCAGAGCGGGTATCCTGATAGCGGTTATCACCTGTATGAATTTGAGCTGCCAGAAGAAAATAGGATTGTCACGGACAATGAAGAGGCATATCTGGAACATCAGCATTATGTCAAGAATAAGAAGTACTATGAAGAGCGACTGAAGACCATGCCGGAGAATATGCTCGAGTTTGAAAAAAATTATCAGCAGCGGCTGAAAATTGATGTTAGAAAGCCAACGGGGCTAAAGATAGAGGATTATCTGGAAAAGCACAAGGAAATCCGGTACAACTATGATTTCGGAGATAATTGGTGGTTCACCATACGCCTTGAGGAAATTGTTGAGGACTATTACTTTGGCTATCCAACGCTGCTTGATGGCGCTGAATCAGCACCACCGGAGGATGTCGGGGGCATTCACGGGTTTTATGAGTTTTTAGAGGCTTATCGTGATCCAAAGCATCCTGGACACGAAAGTATGAAGGATTGGGTTGGAGAATGGGGTTTCAGGGAGTACGATCCCAATTGGATTAACGACAGACTTAAGTGCCTTGATTATAAGAAGACGGAATGGGACAAAATTAAGCATGAACGGTATATCGTGATTGAAGATAAGTATAGGAAGAGCCGTTAGCGGTTGTCTCGATTTGACGTGCCCATATCACTTCCCGGCAACGGAATCTCAAGTGGCAGCCTTGTCGACTATCAGTCTGCTAATTATTGGCTGGAGGGGTTAAATAACCATCGGCAAAGCTTTACCCTGGCGGTTATGAGGAATATGATCATACCAATATAAGCAGAGGCAGAGATTCAGGTTGAAAAAATTGATTACTGATAACGTAGACATCAGTTGCTTCACCATAAAGCCCGTCAAAAGCCAGGAGTGATGATTTGGA
>WXFH01000254.1 GCA_009881125.1 Acidaminobacter sp.
ATCCGGGATTGCGGGGCAGGACGTCGTCGAAGACTTGACGACTCATTTTGAGCCCAGTGCGGAGGCGCATTCGGACTTCATTTTAAAATATGATCGCCAAAACCCTTCGAGTGAAACTGCGAAGCTGCATAAGATTGCTGAACTGGCTGCGTTCAGCGTTATTTTGATGGTGTCCATTGCCGTGATCTCGGTGGTGACAGGCATCCAAACCGTCATTATTGT
>WXFH01000255.1 GCA_009881125.1 Acidaminobacter sp.
GATTTTGCCTCCGGCTTCCTTCAGACTCCACCTCGCGGTGGACGCCCTTGCCTTCAGCTAACGCTTCCTGCTACCGAGCGCGTAGTGGACTTGCACCACCAAGTTATCGCCCATGCCGGGCGCACCGCAAAAAAGTAAGTCGTTGTCATCAAGCCTAAACCGGCCCATTGACAACGACTTCTTTTTTATTTATCCCCAACCAAAACATAAAAGCTGTAATCCGAAGCAATCTCCCCTTGATCCATCTCGTACAGATGTATCCCCCGGAACACCACCGACATCCTGACCCTGTCGTTTTCAACCGCGACTGTCATAGCTTCCGGCAGCATCATTTCCTTAACGGCACCCATTTCAGGCACAATTCCGCTCACCGCATCGTTCAAATCGATCGTCAGCGCTTCACCGCCACCCGGTATCCCCAGTGTTGCCACGGCATCCGCCGGAGAGGTTCGCACCACCTTGACTTCATAAGTTTCACCGGACAATTCGACACGCTGGGACAGAGGCTCCATTTCCTTTTCGTACCGTGTCACGTCAAAGGTCAACAACTGATCAAACCCCTCAACCTCGAGGGCCACTCCCGGATCCAGCGACACCACGGCGTAACGCTGACCACCTGCCGGTTTAAATGTACGTTCAAACCCAAAAGTCCGTGCAAAATCCTCATGGGCTTTGAAATCCTCAGGAAGCCACGCCACATAGGCCAAGCCGCCGGAATTCTGCAAATAGTTCACAATACTAGTCGTTTCAGCCTTTGTAAGCTCCGAGGCCTCCGCTTTGGCCTTCAATTCACCATTGTCGAGCATCCCCTCCGCTACCAAAAGTCCCTCAAGTCTTCCAATTTGACTGTTTCTGGATACCGTAAACGCATCCACCGGAGGCAGGATTGAACCCAGCGCGAACACCGCTGCCAAGAGCGCTACCCGGCCATTCTTTGAAACCGGGCTGAAACTCAGCATCAATCCCGCTGCCAACGAAAAGGCACCAAAGAGCGCGACATAATAACGCGACTCCGTCACGCCGTACGCCTCAAGTCTTATGCCCACCGAGATCAGCTGCAAAACGACTGCCGGAATCAGCACCTTCGGAAACACCCTTATATAAGCTTTCGCAAATCCATTGTCCAGGAGGCTGGCCAACACAAAAATCAGAAGACCGGCGGCAGAATACAAAAGCACCATAGGTCCCAGCTGTCCCGAAGGCCAGACCTGCGTCACCAGAATCTTCCCCAAATATGCCGTCAGAACCGCCGTGTACACCGCCACCAGTGGCACCGCTATGTAAGAGACCAATATCTCCAAAAATCTTGGATAATCCGACTTGTCGGCTCCGCCTGAGAGTCCCGAGCCGGAACCATTCTCAAGAGCGTTTTGCCGATGGTCATAGCACGGCAGCAGCGACAAAAAATACACTGGCGCAAATAAGATCCACACTGTCGCCATAGAATAGGCATACGCCTCATCGCTGACATCAAACAGCAAAATGTCAACGGTCGCGATCACAGCCGCAAATCCCGCCGAAAGCACCGCCGCATAAAGCCACGATGTGGCGAAGGTTTTAAAATACGACAGTGCAATCCGGTTAAAGTCCGCTCTCCCGCCTGCGGACGGGACCCACAGCGCCACGCAGATCAAGGCGAATATCGTTGCCAGACTTCGGATCACCACCGCGTCGCTGATCTCCGACGCCGGCAGCAGAATCAGAAAATAACCCAGCGTCAACAGCAGTCCGGCAATGTAAGCCGCCACCCTTCGGCCTGACAGCCTATCAAATCTCTCAACCGCAAATTGAATCGCAATTCCAATGATAGCGCCAACGACAATAGTGAACACCATCTTTTGCAGGATCAAAGGCGGATTCATATCATCAGCTATGATGACATAAACCACCAGGAGCGCCGCTGCAAAGCCGGCAACTGACACCGGAAACCTCTCAGCAGCTCTAACGAGGCCTTGCATCCGCCTAACCAGTGTTCCTTTAATATTCTTCATAACTGCACCTTCCTGATTCCTATTTTTTTACAAAAACGAATGACCACAGGTAATCAATTGCAGGGATCCTGCACACAGATGACATCATACATCCCCAGCATAACCGACTAATCTTGAACGCGCATTACAGAAAAGTTACAGCCAAGTTCCAATTGACACACCAGATTATGCCTCCTGAAAGTTTGATATCTTTCTAACTCGTAATATCTGAATTCTCTTACTATTCACACTATAACACAGCGGCTCAAATATACCTGAAACAAGCGCCTCCTGTGG
>WXFH01000256.1 GCA_009881125.1 Acidaminobacter sp.
AGACTCCTTCACAACGAGATACCGAAGAATCGAGACACCAAAGACAACGAGACACTGATTCACTGCGGCACCGCGACCAATCGGACTTAAGCGTTATAAACGCCCTTCAGCGCGGCATAACCTAAAATATGGCCTTCCATCTTTTTGTAGAGTTCATTCATGTAGAAGCCCGGCTCCAAATCCAACATGGTATCCAGTGCATAGACATGCAGTTCATAAACATGAGGCTGATCCGGCGGCGCCATCCCGCCGTAATAACTCGTTTCAAGGCGATCCATTTTGTAGATCAAACCAGACCAGCTGGTCGCCCCTTGAACAAAATCCGAAGCCGTACGACTTTCATCTTCCGCCAGCTCGGTTCGAGTCAGATTCCCCACAACCCAATGAATCCAGGAATAGCCGCAAACCGGCACCGCATCCTTGTCCTCCAGTACCAGCGCAAAAGACTTCGCCCCTTCCGGCGCCTCCTCAATATATAACGGCAGCGACCTAGTCGCAATTTTTTCTTTG
>WXFH01000257.1 GCA_009881125.1 Acidaminobacter sp.
TGACGCCGACACGCAGGTTGTAACCTGAGGCAATCTCCAGCATGAGGGTGGCCTCCCATTCTAGTCTTTGGGAACTCGCTCACATGCGCACTCAATCATTTTAACACCGAGTACAGACACTGTCAACCATTTATCGTGAGTTGACAGGTCTGTCCCGGTGAAAGATTCTGCTAAAAATCCATGTCATCTGCAGAGTCTTCATTTAAAACGGGTGGCTGGATCGCGATTTCTCGGTATTTCTTCATCCCTGTACCTGCCGGGATTAACTTGCCAATAATGACATTCTCCTTTAGGCCGATCAACCGATCTTCTTTACCGTTAATGGCCGCTTCAGTCAGGACACGGGTGGTCTCCTGGAAGGAAGCTGCAGACAGGAAGGATTCAGTTGCGAGAGACGCTTTTGTGATACCAAGCAGTGTACGGCTTCCGGTTGCCGGCGTACCGCCTGCTGCCTCGATTTTCTCGTTTTCATCGAGGTAATCGCGATAACTGCTGACGCCGCCCGGCAACAAGAGTGAGTCACCCGGATCATCTATCTTAACTTTTGACAACATCTGCTTGACTATGATCTCAATGTGTTTGTCGTTGATGTCAACGCCCTGCAGACGGTAAACTCTTTGTACCTCTTTGGTAATGTATTCCTGAACGCCGCGGACGCCCACTACTCTGAGCAGATCATGCGGGTTGATAGAGCCTTCCGTGATCAGATCGCCGGCTACAACTCTATCGCCTTCTTTAACTTTAATGCGTGATCCAAAGACGATTTGGGAAATGCTTTGCTCGCCATCTTCACGCGTAATAACAACTTCACGCTTCTTTTTGGATTCTCTGAAAGCAACAACCCCGTCGACCTCAGCGATGACCGCCTGGCCTTTTGGTTTTCTGGCTTCAAACAATTCCTCAACACGCGGGAGACCTTGTGTGATATCACCGCCGGCAACACCGCCGGTATGGAAGGTTCTCATTGTGAGCTGTGTGCCCGGCTCACCAATCGACTGTGCCGCGATAATACCTACCGCTTCACCGACATTGACGGATTTCCCTGTTGCCAGGTTGATGCCGTAACACTTGCTGCAAACGCCATAAGGTGTTTCACAGGTCAGAACCGTTCTCACATAGACCTTGTCAAGGCCGGCTTTGACAATCAATTCCGCGTGCTCATCCTGAATCATGGTATCTGCCGAAACCAGGAGTTCTCCCGTCTCAGGGTGAAGAATGTCCACTGCAGGATATCTGCCCATGACACGCTCTTCAAGTGATTCAATCACTTCATTGCCATCTTTGAAGGCTGTGACCCATATTCCGGAAGTTGTGCCGCAATCAATATCGCGAACTATAACATCCTGGCTGACGTCGACGAGTCGACGGGTCAGGTATCCGGAGTCTGCCGTACGAAGCGCAGTATCCGCAAGACCTTTACGGGCACCGGTAGTGGATATGAAGTACTCCAGTACTGTCAGGCCTTCGCGGAAGTTGGAAACGATTGGAATCTCAACCGTACGACCGAGGGCATTGGCCATCAGACCACGCATACCCGCAAGCTGACGAATCTGGTTCTTACTTCCGCGGGCACCGGAGTGCGCCATGATTTTAACGTTATTGAGACGGTCGAGGCTGTCCATCAGGACTTCGGTAACGTCGTCCGTGGTTTTTGTCCAAGTTTCAATAACTTTCTCATAGCGTTCTTCATCTGAAATCAGTCCGCGTCTGTAAGCCTTTTGGTATTTATCAACCATGACCCTGGCTTCGTTGACAAGTTCCCACTTTTCTTTAGGAATGTCCATATCCGAAACCGAAATGGTAATCGCACCCTTGGTAGAGTATCTGAAGCCCATTTCTTTCATGTGGTCGAGAATGTTGGCAGTGATCGTATTGCCATGCTTTTTAAAGCATTTGCCGATGATCTCTTCGAGTTTCTTCTTGGTGCAGAGGAAATCGATTTCCAGGGCATTTGGATCCTGTGCACGATTTACAAAACCGAGATCCTGAGGCACTTTTTCATTGAAGATGAATCGACCCACTGTACTTTCGATCAGAATTGGCTCTCCGGTAATCGCGTCAAACCTGCGAAGTCTAACCTTCGCGTGCAGGCTGACCGCTTTATTCTCGTATGCCAGCATCATTTCGTCAAAATCTTTATAGACCGACCCTTCGCCTTTGTCACCGTCGATATCCACGGTGAGATAGTAGGCGCCAAGAACCATATCCTGAGTAGGTGTTGTAATTGGGGAGCCGTCTTTTGGAGCGAGGATATTATTGACAGACAGCATCAGGAATCTCGCTTCAGCCTGGGCTTCAACTGACAACGGAACGTGAACCGCCATCTGGTCGCCGTCGAAGTCCGCGTTGTACGCAGTACAGACAAGCGGATGGAGGCGGATCGCCTTACCTTCAACAAGTACTGGCTCAAATGCCTGAATGCCAAGTCGGTGCAGCGTCGGTGCGCGGTTCAGAAGGACCGGATGATCTTTAATGACATCTTCAACAATGTCCCAAACTTCCGGGCGGATTCTTTCCACCATGCGCTTGGCGCTCTTGATGTTATGGACATAGCCTTCCTTGACAAGCCGCTTCATGACAAATGGCTTGAACAGTTCGAGGGCCATTTTCTTCGGCAGGCCGCACTGATAGAATTTCAGCTCCGGACCGACGACGATAACCGAACGGCCGGAATAGTCAACACGCTTTCCGAGAAGGTTCTGACGGAAACGTCCCTGCTTGCCCTTCAGCATGTCGGACAGAGATTTGAGCGGGCGATTGCCGGGACCAGTGACCGGTCTGCCGCGTCTGCCATTGTCTATAAGGGCGTCGACAGCTTCCTGAAGCATCCGCTTTTCATTCCGTACGATGATGTCCGGAGCGCCGAGTTCAAGGAGGCGCTTCAGACGATTGTTTCTATTGATGACCCGACGGTAAAGGTCGTTCAGGTCTGAGGTTGCGAATCTGCCGCCGTCGAGCTGAACCATAGGCCGAAGATCCGGCGGGATGACCGGGATGACATCCAGAATCATCCACGTAGGATCATTGCCGGACTTTCTGAAGGCTTCTACAACTTCGAGACGGCGGATTGCGCGGATGCGCTTCTGGCCCGTGCTGTCCTCGAGTCTGGCACGAAGTTCTTTGCTGAGTTCAATCAGGTCGATCTTCATGAGGATTTCCTGTATAGCCTCAGCACCCATTGCCGCCTTGAAGAGATTTCCGAACTTGTCGCGGTTTTCCTGATACTCGCGCTCAGAGAGCAGCTGCTTGTAGGCAAGTCCGGATTCGCCCGGTTCTGTCACAATATAAGAAGCAAAATAGAGTACTTTCTCCAGGGAACGTGGTGACATGTCAAGCAGGATTCCCATCTTGGAAGGAATTCCTTTAAAGTACCAGATATGTGAAACAGGTGCCGCCAATTCAATGTGGCCCATTCTCTCACGTCTGACTTTCGCTTTGGTTACCTCGACGCCGCAGCGGTCGCATACAACGCCTTTGTAACGAACGCGCTTGTATTTGCCGCAATGGCATTCCCAGTCTTTTGTGGGTCCAAATATTTTTTCACAGAACAGCCCTTCTTTTTCAGGCTTTAAGGTCCTGTAGTTGATAGTTTCCGGTTTTTTGACTTCACCCTTGGACCAAGAACGGATCTTGTCCGGTGAAGCCAGGCCGATTTTGATTGAATCAAAATTCGTAAACTCTAGCAAGGGCATTCCTCTCCCTTCGGATATCAGTCTTCGTTGTCAAAGAGATCCTCGTCCTGCGTGGCGAGATCTTCATCCTCATCATCGTAAATCGAAGCTTCGCTGTAGCCCTCGCTCACTTCGCGCTGCGCATCCTCGCGGATGTAGAGATCATGCTGCGGCAATTCGTCTTCGAGCAGTTCGCTGTGAAGCATCATGCCGTCGTCATCATCTTCGCGGATTTCAATTTCACCGGCATCGTCTCTCAGCACTTTCACATCGAGCGCCAGTGACTGGAGCTCTTTGATAAGAACTTTGAAGGACTCTGGAATACCCGGTTCAGGAATGTTCTCACCTTTAACAATGGCCTCGTAAGCTTTGACACGTCCTACGACGTCATCCGACTTGACCGTGAGAATCTCCTGAAGTGTGTGTGCCGCGCCATAGGCTTCGAGTGCCCAAACTTCCATCTCACCAAATCGCTGGCCGCCAAACTGCGCTTTACCGCCGAGTGGCTGCTGTGTGACGAGTGAGTAAGGGCCCGTGCTTCTGGCGTGGATCTTGTCGTCGACAAGGTGGTGAAGCTTCAGCATGTACATGTAGCCAACTGTAACGCTATTGTCGAAGAAATCACCTGTACGACCATCTCTCACGCGCAGTTTGCCGTCGCGCGGATAATTGGCTTGTTCGAGGATGTCCATGATTTGAATCTCATTGGCACCATCGAAAACAGCAGTGGCGATTTTCCAGCCGAGTTTTTTCGCGGCGAGACCCAAGTGAATTTCAAGGACCTGGCCGATGTTCATACGCGAAGGTACGCCCAGAGGGTTAAGGACAACCTGGAGTGGCGTTCCATCTTCAAGGAAAGGCATATCCTCTTCAGGCAGAATCCGTGAGATAACACCCTTGTTGCCGTGACGGCCGGCCATTTTGTCGCCAACGCTGATCTTTCTCTTTTTGGCGATATAGACCCTGACGAGAATATTGACACCCGGAGGCAGCTCGTCCCCATTTTCACGGGTAAAGACTTTGACGTCGACAATGATGCCGGATTCGCCATGCGGTACGCGAAGGGAAGTATCGCGAACTTCACGGGCCTTTTCACCAAAGATTGCTCTGAGAAGTCTTTCCTCAGCGGTCAGCTCCGTTTCACCTTTAGGTGTAACTTTACCGACGAGAATATCGCCGGAGATGACTTCGGCGCCAATGCGGATAATGCCGCGCTCATCCAGATTCTTAAGCGCATCATCACTGACATTTGGAATGTCTCTGGTGATCTCTTCAGGTCCCAGCTTCGTGTCTCGCGCTTCTGCCTCATATTCTTCAATGTGAATGGAGGAGAGCACATCATACTTGACGAGCTCTTCGCTCAGCAAAATAGCGTCCTCGTAGTTATAGCCTTCCCAGGTCATAAAGCCAATCAGGAGGTTTGCACCCAGTGCAATTTCACCTTCATCTGTGGACGGACCATCTGCAATTATGTCGCCGGCCTGAACACGCGCGCCCTTCATGACCAAAGGCTTTTGATTGATACAAGTTCCTTGGTTGGAACGTTTGAATTTAAGGAGTTTGTGCTTTTCCTTGGAGCCGTCATCACACTTGATGATGATCTCATCCGCTGAAACGAACTGTACCATGCCGTCTTTCTGAGCGATTTCAACCACGCCAGAATCCTTGGCCGCTATATACTCAATGCCCGTACCAATGATTGGTGCCTGCGTCACGACAAGCGGTACTGCCTGACGCTGCATGTTGGAACCCATCAGGGCGCGGTTGGCGTCGTCGTTCTCAAGGAATGGAATCATAGCGGTTGCAACGGAAACCATCTGTTGCGCCGAAACTTCCATTAAATCGACTTCCGTTGCAGGGAAGAGCTTGATGTCAGCTTTTCTGCGGCAAACGACGGACGTGTTCTCGAAAAAGCTGTTCTCATTGAGTCTTTCATTTGCCGGAGCTATGATGAACTTCTCTTCTGTATCCGCTGTAAAATAAACTACCTCTTGCGTCACGACATTGTTCTCTTTGTCGATTATGCGATAAGGTGACTCTATAAAGCCATACTCATTAATACGCGCGTACGTGCTCAAGGAACCGATCAGGCCGATGTTAGGACCTTCCGGCGTCTCAATTGGGCACATGCGGCCGTAATGCGAGTGGTGGACGTCCCGGACTTCGAAGCCCGCGCGCTCTCTGGAGAGACCGCCAGGGCCCAGAGCGGACAATCTGCGTTTGTGTGTCAACTCTGCCAGCGGGTTCGTTTGGTCCATAAACTGAGAGAGCTGAGAACTGCCGAAAAACTCTTTAATGGAGGCGACGACAGGACGAATATTGATCAGCGCCTGCGGTGTAATGGTCTCCATATCCTGAATGGTCATTCTCTCGCGAACGACGCGTTCCATCCTGGACAAGCCAATTCTGAACTGATTCTGCAGGAGCTCACCAACCGAACGAATTCTGCGGTTGCCGAGATGGTCAATGTCATCCACATCTCCAATGCCATGGGCTACATTTAGAATGTAGCTGATGGACGCAAGAATGTCATCCACGATAATATGCTTTGGAGAAAGCTCTTTTAATCTCTCGCGGATGGCTTCCATAATCTCGTTTTCGGAAGATGCCTGATTCAGGATATCCATCAGGACAGGATAGTAAACCTTATCCGGCACGTTAATACCTGAAACATTAGGAACAAACGCTTTAAGATCTACAAAGCGGTTGCCGACGACGCGGACGACTTTATCATCCTCAGCGTAGACATCCACAAAGCGAATGCCTGAATTTTCAATTGCAAAAGCCTTTTGACGATTGATTTTTTGATCCTTTTCAAGCAAAAGTTCGCCTGTGTTCGGATCGATAATGTCGTGTG
This sequence comes from Acidaminobacter sp., assembly GCA_009881125.1. The sequence goes on from WXFH01000257.1 coordinate 6,529, forward strand.
CGGCAATTGCGCCTTCTATACGGTTGCTGATACCGAGCTTTTTATTGAACTTATATCTGCCAACTTTTGCAAGATCGTAACGCTTGTCATCAAAGAACAACGACTGAATCAGGCTTCTCGCGCTGTCCACAGTTGGCGGTTCACCCGGACGGAGCTTTTTGTAGATTTCAAGCAGCGCTTCTTCTTCTGAGCGCGTACTGTCCTTATCCAATGTCTTGAGGAGTCTTTCGTCTTCTCCGAACATTGAAATGATTTCCTGGTCAGTGATGTAGCCCAATGCTCTGATCAGAATAGTCATAGGAAGTTTTCTTGTGCGGTCAATTCTTACCGAAAGAACATCATTGGAATCCGTTTCGTATTCCAGCCATGCACCGCGATTTGGAATCACTGTCGTGGAATACAGTTTTGTACCCACTTTATCCAGTTTCATATCGTAATAAGTTCCCGGAGATCTGACGAGCTGGCTAACAATAACACGTTCTGCGCCATTGATAATAAATGTACCTTTGTCTGTCATGAGTGGGAAATCGCCCATAAAGACCTTCTGCTCTTTTACTTCTCCGGTTTCCTTGTTGACGAAACGGACCTGGACTTTGAGCGGAACCGCATAGTTTACGTCCCGTTCCTTACATTCCTCAACGTCATACTTGGATTCTTTTTCCAACTCGTAATCAATAAATTCCAGAACGAGATTCCCTGTGTAATCCTGGATTGGAGAAATATCCTCAAAGGCCTCCATGAGACCTTCCTCGAGGAACCACTGAAATGACTTCTTTTGAATCTCAATCAGATTCGGAATGTCAATCAGCTTGCCAATCGTAGAAAAACTCATTCTCGTCTTGCTCCCGAGTTGTATAGGCTGTGGCATCAAGTCTTCACCCCTCATTAATAGTCAGACAGAATACAATGGATAACAACGTTTTATAAGCTAAAATCTGGCGTTTAACAAAAAATAACGATAAAACGCCATCTTAACAATGACATTTTACTTACATACTTATGGCATTATAAAATAATAGCACAGCGGATTATCGAAGTCAACAATAGAATTGTTCGCAAGTGATATTTTGTGCTATTTTCTGGTCGAACCACCTAAGCTGCTCAAAAACAAACTGCCGGTGTTGTGCAATTTGTTGATCCCGCTGCCATCGGCAAAAGCCGGCAGTGTTTTTCAACGGCTTCAAGCGAAAACAAGGGATCGTCCGGCCGCACAAACGAGCAGGACAATCCCTTGATGACTATAGTTTTATTACTTGAGTTCGACAGTAGCGCCAGCGCCTTCGAGGGCAGCTTTAACTTTGTCAGCTTCTTCTTTAGGAAGTTGCTCTTTAACTGGCTTTGGAGCATTGTCGACGAGGTCTTTTGCTTCTTTGAGACCAAGGCCTGTAAGCTCACGAACAACTTTGATAACTTCGATTTTCTTTGCGCCTGCAGAAGCAAGAATGACGTCAAACTCAGTCTGCTCTTCTACAACAGGACCTGCAGCAGCAGCGCCAACAACAACTGGAGCAGATGCAGATACGCCAAACTCTTCTTCGCATGCTTTGACGAGCTCGTTAAGCTCGAGTACAGTCATACCTTTGATTGCTTCAATAATTTGCTCTTTAGTTACCATTTAGGTACACCTCCATAGATTAATGTTTCAGGATGCGGCCGGGAATCTCCGGCCGAGTTTTGAATTACGCGGACTTTCCTTCTTGCTTGTCGATAATGTTCTGCAAGAGGTAAGCAAAGTTGGATATAGGTGATTTGATACTGCCAAGGAATTTCGCGATGAGCACTTCACGTGATGGTATATCAGCGATTGCCTTAATGCCGTCTACATCGTAGTAAGTGCTCTCAATGACACCTGACTTAAGTTCGAGATTCTTATGATCTTTAGCAAAATCCTTTAGAATCTTTGCTGGGACAACCGGATCTCCATAACCGAAAGCGATAGCGTTCGGACCTGTGAGATCATTCGCCAGTGTTTCGAAAGCAGTGCCTTCGAGCGCGAGCTTAACAAGGTTGTTTTTGTAAATTTTGTAATCGACGCCAGCTTCTCTGAAATTCTTTCTCAGCGCAGTTGCTTCCTCAACTTTGAGGCCGCGGTAGTCAACTATGACGACCGACTTCGCTTGTTGAAATTTTTCTTTGATTTCCTCGACGATTACCTTCTTTTTATCGAAGTTATTAGACATCAGTCCACCTCCTCTGTGACCTATCTGGAACAAAAAACCTCTCTTCCGTAGACAAGAGAGGTTAAAAGCAAAATTGGGCTGCTCTATAATTGACCTCGGTAGGATATTAAGCGCTAAGGCACCTACTGTCTACGGTGGATATTCGATTGGTTGTCCGGTACTGAGTCCTCGGGTATTGTATCACCTGCAAAGTGATCCGTCAACCCTAAGATTACAGCTTCGCAGCGTTGATGCGAATGCCCGGGCTCATGGTGCTTGCGACCGTGACACTGCGCAGGTAAGTACCTTTGGCAGCTGCTGGCTTCGCTTTGATCAGCGCATCCATAATGACACGGAAGTTTTCGACGAGTTTCTCGTCTTCGAATGAAATTTTACCGATGACAACGTGAACGATGTTCGTCTTGTCAAGTCGATATTCAACTTTACCGGCTTTGATCTCGTTGACAGCGCGAGCGATGTCAAAAGAGACAGTACCGGATTTAGGGTTTGGCATGAGTCCTTTAGGACCGAGCACACGGCCAAGGCGGCCGACAAGACCCATCATGTCAGGTGTAGCAACCATGACATCAAAGTCAAACCAGTTTTCATTCTGAATTTTGTTGATCATGTCTTCTGCACCGACGAAATCAGCGCCGGCATTCTCAGCCTCAACTGCCTTTTCGCCTTTTGCGATGACAAGGACTTTCTTTGTTTTACCGATACCGTGCGGCAGAACTACTGCGCCACGAACCTGCTGGTCCGCGTGACGGCCGTCAACACCAAGCTTGACGTGAACTTCAACAGTCTCATCGAATTTAGCGCGAGCGAGCTTTTTGACGAGTGAAATTGTTTCTTCCACATCATAAAGCTTGCCAGCTTCGATCAACTTTGCAGCCTCGGCATAATGTTTTCCAACTTTAGCCATTCTTTTTCCTCCTCGTGGTTTTAGCGGATATCCTCCCACTGATTGTCAGG
>WXFH01000258.1 GCA_009881125.1 Acidaminobacter sp.
ATCGTACCATGCTGGACTGAAAAAAGCAATGAAAATCGGTGTTTTTCCCCGTCAAATGGGCGTTTTCTCAAGGTGCTACATCAACCGAGAAGTCCTTGAGAGTTAATTATCTCGGAAGTCCACATTTTGCGGGCGCCTCTGATTTAGAAGCATCCATCAATTTCGAGTCGGAGGAATTAAGCGAAGCCTTTATTTTGGAGGCGGCATCAGAAACGGATAATTCTTTTCGCTCAATTTGGTCAAGTAGTGACATCACATTCAAGTCGCATCCCCTACCTTAAATTAATTAATTCAATTTTAGGATTAACATTATCTATCTGCTTATAAAATATATCAATTTAAACCGAAAGTCAATTAATAAATCAATAAAATCAATTAAGAAATTAATAAAATTAATAAATTGCTTAAATCGTCGATAAATCTTTTACATAATAGTCCTCTTACTACGTCATGCTTCCATGGTCTAGAGGGACTATATGAATTATGGTATAGGTTCATTGATTTTGGGTAAATTATTTATCACCTTGAGACGATTAAATTAATGAGAACTAACCCAGAGTTACTTATTCGAAAATGTTTAATAATGAGGAGGAAAACATGAGCAAAGTCATTCATTTCGAAATACATGTCGATGATTTGGAACGCGCCAAACAATTTTATGGCAATGTTTTTGGCTGGATTTTTCAGGATTGGACTGATTATGCAGGATTAGCCTACTGGGGCGCTGAAGCCGGAGACCCTTCCGAACCGGGCATCAATGGCGCTTTGATGCAAAGACAGGGCCCGGGACCAGCTGAAGGGCAGCCTTTAAGCGCCTTCGTCTGTACAATGGGTGTGGCAGATTATGATCATACAGAGCAGAAAATTCTTGAAAATGGCGGGAAAGTTGCCATGCCCAAAGCTGCACTTGTTGGCATGGCTTGGCAGGGTTATTATCATGACACCGAAGGCAATATTTTTGGCATCCATCAGCCGGACGTCAATGCCAAGTAGTGTCATTAACGAGTAATAGGTGTCAGACAGCCGATTCCGAATGGAAGTGGC
>WXFH01000259.1 GCA_009881125.1 Acidaminobacter sp.
GCAGGGTGTACATAACAAAACAATCTCTTGATTTCCAGTCTCTGCCGTCAGGCGGAGTAAGATTTCGCAGTCAACTTAAATCAACACTTTGAAGTTATAAGACCATACTCAATAGATGAAGAGGGACTAAACTATGACTCAGAAGATCTCAAGCGAGATCCATTCCATGCTCAAAGAAGCTAAATCCATCGCTTCAATTTATCCGGAACATGCCTACGATATGAGTATGGAAGCATTGCAATTGGCGTCCTCTCATCAGCTTAGGCTGGAAGAAGGCTACGCGCTGCTGGGTATGTCTTTTGCACGACGCGCAAGTTCAGATATCAGCTCAATGCTGGATCTTGCCTACAAATCCCTTGAAATTTTCGATCAACATCATGAACTGCCTGGTCAGATCAGAGCCTTGAATCTCATAGGGATAGCCTACTTCTACAGTGCCATGTACGAGCAGTCACTCAAATTTCTGCTGCAGGTGATCAGCCTTTTAAAGCACAATCAAGACGATTTTTTGCTGAGCTGCGTTCTGAACAATATTGGTGAAGTTTACAGGGAGTCCTCGAGCTATAAAAAGGCGCTGGACTATTTTGAAGAAGCTCTGAAAGTCAGCAACGCCAATGACTTCAAATTCAACAAGGCTTCAATCCTCGGGAATATGGGTGAAATCTATTTTTCTCAGCAGAAGTATGACGAAGCGCTCGCCTATTACAATCAGAGCTACGATCTCCTCATGGAAGAAAACGACATGGTGAACCTGGGGGATGTGGAAAACCGATTGGGGAAGATTTATTATGTTATCGGAAACCTTGAACAGGCGGAGTTTTTTTTCAGGCGCGCCCTTGAACGACTCAACGCAGTAGACAACAAGTACTATGCCATAGATGTGCTAATGAATCTTGGCCAGCTCATTGGTCTCAGGGACTTCAGCGCAGCGCGCAGCCAATACAACAAGGCGCTCAGATACGCTGAAAGCATCAACGCGAAAAAGAAGATCATGATTCTCAGCAGAATAATTTCCGAGAACTACGAGCTGGAAGGCGATTTTAGATTGGCGCTGGATTATTATAAAGAATTCAGTCGTGTGAACGAAGAAATAACGGCCTCGACATTAGGCAGCAAACTGGAAATTTTGAATATTGAGCTGCGCTATATCGAAGTCACCGGGAAGTTTGAACAGATCCAAGAGCGCCTGGAAAAAGAGATCGCTAACCAGAAGCATGAACTCAATAAAATAAAAGAAGTCAATGCGATCCTTGAGAAGAAGGCTTATGAGGATGAGCTGACGGGCATACCGAACAGGAGGAGCATTAACCTTTTCCTAAATGAGCTCATGGAATCGGATAGGGAATCAAACCAGCCTATGGTGTTGTTTATGTTGGATATTGATCACTTCAAGAAATTTAATGATTACTGGGGGCATTCAAATGGGGATGGGTGTATCAAGCAAATTGCTGGTGGGATCAAGAAACTTCTGAGAGAATCAGGCGATCTGTTTGGACGCTACGGTGGCGAAGAATTCGTCTTTTTTGCCCCCAATCACAGCTATAAGTCGGCAGAGGTTCTCGGGCATACTATTAGAGATGAGGTCGAAAAGCTCGGACTGTACTACTTTGAGAATGGCCGCAAAAAACCGGTGACAATCAGCGTCGGTGGAGCTGTTGGAACACTGCGTGAGTTTGGAAGTGTCGCGAGCATGATGGAGCTGGCTGACGCCGAGCTTTATAAGGCAAAAGCGTTAGGCCGCAACCAAACGCGGTTGATAGATTTAACTGCAAAGCCGAGGATTGTGGAAGCTGACCATCAGCAAAGGGGGAACGGGATTGGATAGTAAGAAGC
>WXFH01000260.1 GCA_009881125.1 Acidaminobacter sp.
TGTTACAAAATGAGTTATGATTGAGAGTCGGAAGCCGAAAGGTGGAGGACAGGAGATCGGGATTATGATTAAGAGTTTGATCCTGGCTCAGGATGAACGCTGGCGGCGTGCCTAACACATGCAAGTCGAGCGCGATTAATTGGACTGGAGACTTCGGTCAAAGGGAAGATTATGAAAGCGGCGGACGGGTGAGTAACGCGTGAGCAACCTGCCCTGTACAGGGGGATAGCCACTGGAAACGGTGATTAATACCCCATAAACCCAAAAGATCGCATGGTCTAATGG
>WXFH01000261.1 GCA_009881125.1 Acidaminobacter sp.
TGGGCAGAACATTCTGCTTCGGGTTCACTTATGACAAACACGGTTACAGCCTGACGGGTGCTGCTTGCTTCGGTGTTCTCGGTTGTCGGCTGCGCTGGGTTGAACATTCTGCTTCGGGTAAAGCACGGCTGGGTCGGGTTGGGTTTTTGCCTGAATGTTCGTTGTGCGCAGCCTAACTTCGTTAAACTTACAAATTGAAGCAGTTACACCATGTAAGCGATTTGCGATACAAATCGCTCACCA
>WXFH01000262.1 GCA_009881125.1 Acidaminobacter sp.
TTATTTCTTCTTCTCTTTTTCCTTTTCTCGATTTCTTCTTCTTCTTCCCTGCCTTGCTTTCCTATTCTTCCTTATCCTTATCTTTATTCATATCCTTACTCTTTTTTTCTTCCTTCTTCTCCCTTTGCCTCTCCTTAAACCCGTCCTCCGCCTTATTGTACCCAATCCTAGCCAGCGCCGGCAGCGCCAAACCAAAGGTGAGTCCGAGCAGCATCTCCAGGCTTATGGACTGGACGCCTGAGGCG
>WXFH01000263.1 GCA_009881125.1 Acidaminobacter sp.
CGCGGATTGCTGGGCAGCGTCGTGTCTTAGCCCCACCAGGACTGACATGCCCTCAGCAGGGCCCGGAAGCTCTGTATGGGCGTCCACATAGAGGTAGAAGTCCTCCTGGGCCGAGAGCGCGTCGAGGTTGGTGCTAAGGATGACGCCATCCTTCAGGATTGCGTAATAGTGGCGGTCCATAGCGCCTTCTGGCAGCTTCGTTTTCAGGGTTTCCCAGGTGAGGCTGGCATCAGCTGGCCCCTGAGATTGCCCGGAGGATGAGGCCGGCAGGGCTGACATAAGTGTGTCATAAGTGGTT
>WXFH01000264.1 GCA_009881125.1 Acidaminobacter sp.
GTAACGTGAGGTGAAATTTGAGATCCACCCCCACTGCGGGAGCTTGCTCACGAAGTGGCGGTGCTTCTTTACTTTGTATAGGGCGCAGCCCTCGGCTGAGAAGACGCCGTTAACCAAAGCGCAGCCTGTCACCGAGCACAGCGAGGCGACAGGCGAAGCGAGGTGCATGTCTCGCAACGAATGTGCACCTGACACCCACTCAAACATTAACCCCCAAAAAAAGAACAAAGCCAGCAACTTTACCGCGATCACGGCAAGTCACTGGCATAAATAAATACCAAATAAATCAGTCTCTATGAAACATTAACCCTTTGGCACAGCGTCACTTCTACTGTGTCCGTCAAAATGTCTGAATAACTGAACGATACACGGCGCTCGGTATCGAGGCCGGCGTTGATACGTACGGTGAAAACACTTGGATAAGCTACTTCGAGAATGCCCTCACGGACATTCGCCTTGCGCTTGCCCTTATTCGTCTTGAGAATTACGCGTTCCCCAATCAGACCTTCGACCGACTTTCGAATCTCTGCAAGTGTCGCTTTTGTCGCCAAGTTGACCACCATCCCATTCTCTTTCGCACTGTATAAATATTACCATACAGACAGAGAAAAGTCAAATATTATACAATACGAGTATTTAATCTGTCAACTAAGTTTTGTCGAAAAATGTCTGTTAGTTTTATGTCAAGACCCAAATGATCTCAAAAGCTTCAAATTGCTGGATTTAAGCGACTTTCAAACGGCAATCCCAATGCATCTTTTGCCAACTAATCCGCATATTTTACCTCTGATCTAACCTTTGAACTCTCGATATTAATATAAATTAACCAAATTTTAACCTTTTGCCTTTGTCTTCTCTTTTTCTTGTTTGTTTTCTTTATTTTTTTCTATTTAATTTTCTCTTTTCACTTTCTCTTCCGGTTCAATTCACTCTATTTCTCCGCCTTTTTCCCCGCCTCAGCCGCATGCTTTACCCTCTCCTCAGCCAAAGCGTCACCCTCGAGCCTGACCATAGCGAACCAGTCCACCAAGCCCAGCTGAATCTGATCCGGCTCCAAAAGCCCCGTCATCAGAAACCGGGAGTCAATCGAAAACAAGACATCAAACAATTCATCCCGGTCCCCAGAAGTCAAAGGCGCCTCAGATACAAAAGATTCGCAGAAGGGAATAGACCGCTCCACGACAGCAGCCGGAAGCTGTACCCCATAGTGCTTGAAAATCTCTTCCGCCGCTCTGCGGTTGGCCTTCAGCACTGCCTTGAGGTTCCGCCCGTAATCCGCAGCCCTCAAATGTCCGAAAATCCGGCAGGTCAGAGGGCGTACCTCATAGATCATGCAGCTTCCATCCGCCTCCAGCATGGGGCATTTCATAGGACGGGCAAGTTCAAAACGGGCATAGTCTTCCGCCCGTTCGAGGGCCTCAGACCATCGGCCAGACGCCTCTAAAAAGTCCCGGATCCGGAGCCACTCCACAAAAAAGGTGCTGACGGATTCTGCGCAGCAAGCGGTACAGCCGCTGCAGCGCCCTCCGGGCACCTTGGCATAAACCTCTGAAAGGCGCTCAAACAAGCCCTTCTCTCGGGCTTGATCAAACGCCGCCCGCCACCGGGTGTCGAGACTCGGGTCCCTGAACGTCGCCGGCCCAGCACAAGCACCAGCACCAGACCCAGCCTCAGCCTCAGTCACAGTCACAGTCACAGTCTCACTTCTCTCCCTCATTCGCAGTCCCCTCCCAAATAGCAGTCCGCGGCATAGCGGAGCCCTTCAAAATAGTAGTCGCTTCCGCCATAGAGGCTGGTCGCCTCCACCACCACCGGCGCCTCAAAAGCCCTTAGCCGATGGTACACCGCCCCCGGCTCAAACGCCCAGCCTTCAGACCTCAGCTGCCCGGAATGGGGCACAACATGGTGATATTGTCTGTAAAACGGTGAATTGCCATAATAGTCATTGCCCTGCACCGTCCAGACGTGAAAACCCACACAATGGGGCGCCATCATCTCAAGGACCTCATCGAAATCAAAGCCGTTCATCAGACATGAAAAATACAGATGTCCTGTATCCAGCAGCGGCGCCAGTCTCGAATAGCCGGAAAGGGCTTCGATCCACTGCTCCGGTCGGTTAAAATCCCGGTTGGCACCAAAGTATTCCAGGGCCAGGGTGACGCCAAATCCTTCGGCGATCGACTGAAGACGTCCCAGTGACTCGTGGAGGATTGCCTGGAAATCCAGTCCAAAATAAGCATTCCGGTAAATCCCCGGAAAGTGAATGACGTAATAATCCGGCTGATAGCGGCCGGCCAATTGACGCAGGTTCTCTTCCAAAAATCGGAAGGCCAATGCCCGCTTCGAGGGATCCGGATCCAGGTAATAGCCGTCCAGATAATCGAAGGGGAACCAATCGTAAAGGCACAGCGGCAAGTGGATGGTATAAGCCATCCCCAAGGCCTTCGCCGCATCCAGATCGGAAAAAATGCGCTCCAGCATGTCATGGTAGGGCCTGTGGCGCCCAAGGCACACTTCTATCCGCGTAAAACCCAGGTTCGCGAGGGTCTCCACATCTGCATTGTTTGTGTTGGAGCCCAGGCTGCGACCAGGCTTGAGGGGCGCAAGACCCTCTGGTCCGCTGCTGCCCTGCAGCCCAAGAGCATGCCCCGTACCGGCAGGTTCAGCTTGATTCTTCTGCAATTCAGGTGGTTGAGTCTTGCTCATGGCACTTTCCCTCCGGTACGCTGTTCTTCGTGGTCGGTCGGAGGCAGTCCGTGATCCGTGCCCACCGTGCTTTTCCGCCGAGCCGCCGACGTTATCAGTGTACCACATTTGAGGTTTTATGCCCACGTTGGCCCTTGGCTTTGGGAGTAAAAAAATGAGACCATCGGCTGCATGATCTCTTAGCTT
>WXFH01000265.1 GCA_009881125.1 Acidaminobacter sp.
CGGGGTCATGAAACTCGGGGTCAATAGGCCAAATGTCGCAGACACCCAGTTTCACCAGACACCAGTTTCAAGGCTTCAAGTTCCAACAAGTCTATAAACAATAAAACCAAAAACGCCGACTTTTCGAGGTTATATCCTCCAAAGTCGGCGTTTTATTGTTTTTCTTCTACAGATTATGGCTTGACCGCTATTCCCCCGTCAGCCACCTGTAAGCCTCCAGGATCATTTCAGCATGATCAAAGGCAAGAGTTCCTTTGCCGATGGTCACAACCCCCACCTTCCTGCCCTTCCTCACACCCAAATCCACCCAGCGTTCGGTGACCTCCAGCGACTGCTCCGCCACCTCATCCCCATGCCGCAGGACGATCTTGCAGTAGCGCTTTGCTTCCGACTCGGTTTCGATTTCGGCTTCGGCATTGGCTTTAGTCGCCTTCTCCGATGTCTCAAACCACAACACCTCCAGGTCCATCCACTGGGCGTCGGCGGCGTCATCATCGGCAACAAGCACTTCTTTGAAATCTTTGGGCATCACTGAAGCAAACAGCTGCGACACGATCCGGTCCCGCGGGTCGCGGCCAATCTGGCTGTAAACGCCGAGGGGAAACACCGTCCCGGCCACCAGGCCCGTCTCCTCCCAAAGCTCTCGCACGGCGCAGGCCTCCAGCGTCTCGTCCGTCTTGACGTCGAAAAAGCCACCGGGCAGCGCCCACTGATCTATGCAGGGATGGTTGCCCCGCTTCACGGCCAGGATTTGCCACTTTGGAGTTCGTTCAGCAGCCTCACCAGCGCCGGTGTCAGCGCGCCTGAAAACAGCCAGGTCCGCCGTCAGCGCCGGCTTGGGATACGCGTGGGGCTTGGCGTGATAGTCCGCCAGAAATTCCACCTGGGTCTGACCCCGGCTGTTCAGTTTTTCCATGATTGTCGCCCTCCTAAAAGTGTAAAATTACACTTAGCTCTGTCCCCGTTTTCAAAACTGTCCGCGTCACCAAGTTGAATGTTGTCCGCGTCACTAAGTTCAAAACTGTCCGCGTCACCAATCGACATTTTAGTCCAGCTTCGCCGCGCGAAGGAGCTTTTTGAACGCTGTAGGCAGGGCAAAGTGCTTGATTTCCGATGGTCGCACCCACCGCGTCTCCGGCAGATCCGTTTCCACGGTTGCGGCTGCCTCAAAGCCTATCAAATGCATCTTCCACACACGGTGCGTGAACACATGGGTCGCGGTTCCCAGAATCCTGCTGACCGGCCCAGCATCTGTCTTTACACCATCGCCGTACTGCCCAACAAGCACAACCCCATAGTCCTCACGCAGCAGCGCCTCGACAGCCCTATAAGCCGCCTCAGCCCAAGCATCACCCGCACTCCCGGAACCCGGGTCAACG
>WXFH01000266.1 GCA_009881125.1 Acidaminobacter sp.
TGGCGGAGTCCCGCCTTTGACCTGGAACTGCTGAAAAGCGCCCGACTCTCTGTGCGGACCATGCTGGACATCCTCCACCAGGGATTGCCCGCGAGTCTCAACATGATGACGACGTCCATAAGCTTCTTCATCCTCAATGCCTATGCCATGCGCTATGGCGGTGATGTCGTCGTCGCCGCCTACGGTGCCACCCTGCGGATTGAGCAGCTGACCACGCTGCCGGCTCTCGGCCTTAACATGGCCGCTTTGACAATCGCCGGCCAAAATTTTGGTGCTGGGCACCTGGACCGGGTACGTGAGGTCTACAGACAGTGTTTGAAATACGGCTTCGTTCTCATGACCTCCGGCATGGTCATCATCTTCCTGCTGGCCAGGGTGCTGATCTCCACCTTCAACAATGATCCCGCCGTCGTCGCCGCAGGCGTCACTGCCATCCGCATTGTCGTCCTGGTCTTCAATGCCTACATGCTGATCAACGTCTCCGTGGCCATTATGCAGGCCTCGAAGCGTCCTTATGTGGCCATGGGCATTGGCTTCCTGCGTCAGATTGCTCTGCCGTCCTTCATGTTTTACTTTCTGGGCACGACCCTTGCCATGGGCGTCCGAGGCATCTGGACGGGACTCGTCATTGACAACTGGATCGCCGCTGCAGTGGCGGTGCTGTATGCCCACAGGACCCTCCGGCGGATGGAGGAAGTAAGACGCGATCAGTAGTTTAGTACTATTACGCCGAAAAACCACTTCAAACGCTGAAATTCAAACGTTGAAGTGGTTTTATTTTGTTCTGC
>WXFH01000267.1 GCA_009881125.1 Acidaminobacter sp.
AATTTGAGTTTGAGTTCGAAAGGGAATCCGGTCCAGTGAAGGACCAGGAGGAAGCGGCCGTCCAGGGAGCGACGGCCGCTTCTTCTCATTGAAGCAGCGGAAGGGGTGAAGAAGGCGCGGTGGCCTTCTCCACCTTTTTTAAGTTTGGCCGCCCGATACCGCGCGAAAAGGTTCATAAATGGGCGAATATTTTAAAGAATGCGCCAACATCAAGGTTTTTTTAATGGTAATTTAAGAATTGTTGGGTAATATAGAGGAGAAGTGCACAAAAGTTTCAACCAAGAGGAGTTGAGCCCACATGAGTTTCCTAACCAGTTTGAGTCCATCTGTCATCTGGATCGCGCTCATCATCATTTTCGCAGTTTTAGAAGCACTGACCATGGGTCTCACCACCATCTGGTTTGCGGGTGCTGCGCTGATTGCGCTTCTGGCGGCAATGTTTGGATTGTCTGTGCCTGTTCAGATTGGCGTCTTTCTTGTATCGGCCGCGGTTCTGATTTACTTCACCAAGCCTCTGGCTAAAAATTTTCTCCACATTGGCAGTGAAAAAACCAATGTCGAGGCTGTGATTGGACAGAGCGGACCTGTGATGATAGCCATAGAGCGCTATGCAACCGGTCAGGTCAAAATCAACGGCCAAATTTGGAGCGCCTTGTCTGAAGATGGAGAGCCCATTGAAGTTGGGGTGAAGGTTCAAGTTGTGGCGGTGGAAGGCGTTAAGCTCATTGTTAAAAAGGCGTGATTTGGATTAGTCCAATCAGGTCGAGATCAAGTATTGTATCAGAA
>WXFH01000268.1 GCA_009881125.1 Acidaminobacter sp.
TAGAATATTAAATAATAAATGATTTCACGAATTTGTTTTCTAATGTCAGGTGAATCCTCAGCCATTTTAAAGCAAAGCCTTGCACCACATCTTCCAAAGCACTTTCCACAGAACTTTCCACAGCACCTTCCACCGTACCTTCCCCTTTCCCGGTACCTGTGACACGCCCATCACCTAAAGCAATTCAGCAAAACGAAAAAGCCAGATTCCGAAGCTGAGGGAGCGATTTTTCGCTTCCTTCAGCCTCT
>WXFH01000269.1 GCA_009881125.1 Acidaminobacter sp.
ATTTGTGAAGAGATTCTTCGCGGAGTGAGGCATAGCCAAGACGTTTTGAAGCGTCGTTCAACATATTTAAAATAATAAGGCTAAAAATTCCCTTCTTATTATTCACTTTTTTGTCGCCCGCGTCAAGGCGCGGTCGTTGACTTTACGGGCACATAGTCTGATAAAATGACCATAGAGAAGGCGCCCATGCCGGGTGCACT
>WXFH01000270.1 GCA_009881125.1 Acidaminobacter sp.
GCGTATCTGTCATCAGTTTCCAGCCTGTCCAATCCTCTTCATCAAAACCGTCTTCGATTGAGATGATAGGATATTTTTCGACGAGTCCTGCATAGTAATTGACAAGCTCCTCGGAAGTCATTTCAACGCCTTCGCCAGAAAGCTCATATTTGCCCTTTTCTTTGTTGTAGAATTCTGACGCCGCTGCATCTATAGCAAGACGGATGTCTTCACCCGGCTTGTAGCCTGCTTTCTCGACGGCTTCCAAAATAACCTTAATGGCTTCTTCATTTGAAGCCAGGTTAGGCGCAAAGCCGCCTTCATCACCTACACCAGTTGCCAGACCTTTGGACTTGAGCACCGACTTCAATGCATGATAGATTTCTGCGCCCATTCGAACAGCTTCGACAAAGCTCTTAGCGCTGACCGGCATTACCATGAACTCTTGAATGTCCACGTTGTTGTCCGCGTGGGAACCGCCATTGAGAATATTCATCATTGGAACCGGAAGGGTTTTGGCATTGACACCGCCCAGATACTGATAAAGCGGAAGGCCCAGTGACTTCGCAGCGGCTCTGGCTACTGCCATTGAGACACCAAGGATTGCGTTGGCGCCGAGTTTCGCTTTATTTGGCGTTCCATCGAGTTCAAGAAGGATGCGGTCGATTTCAGTTTGTTCAAAGGCACTCATGCCGATCAATTCAGGTGCAATGATCTCATTGACGTTGTTGACGGCAGTTAGTACACCTTTCCCGAGATAACGGGACTTATCGCCGTCACGGAGTTCAACAGCTTCGAAAGCGCCAGTGGAAGCGCCTGATGGAATTCCTGCGCGCTCCATGGTGCCGTCTTCGAGGTAAACTTCAACCTCAATGGTTGGATTGCCTCGTGAATCGAGAATTTCTCTGGCATAGATGTCCATTATGGCTGACATAATAATAATCCCTCCAATTAGTTTTCTATCAGGCTGATGCCTGTCATTTCTTCAGGCTTATTAAGGCCCATCAGTTCCAGAAGCGTCGGCGCCAAATCGCAGAGTCTTCCGCCGCTTCGGAGTTTCTTGTCACTTTGGGTAATCAAAATGCATGGTACCGGATTGGTCGTATGCGCAGTGAAGTTTTCATGAGTTTCGTAATCGATCATCATCTCTGCATTGCCATGGTCCGCTGTGACAACAGCACTGCCCTTCAATGCCTCGAGTTTTTCGAGAATCCTGCCCAGACACTGATCCACGGTCTCGACTGCCTTAACGGCCGCATCAAAATCACCGGTGTGGCCAACCATGTCAGGATTGGCAAAATTAAGAACGATCAAATCATACTGATGACTGTCCAAGGCTTCCAGGACACCCTCCGTCACCTCTGGTGCACTCATCTCCGGTTTGAGATCATAAGTTGCGACTTTAGGTGAAGGTATCAATTTACGGTCTTCCCCTGGATTTGGTGCTTCGACTCCACCATTAAAGAAAAAGGTGACGTGGGCATATTTTTCAGTCTCAGCTATTCTGAGCTGCCGTTTGCCAAGGGCACCCAGATACTCGCCCAGTGTATTGTTGATATCCTGGGGCGCATAGGCCACACTGACATTTGGCATGGTGATGTCGTATTGCGTCATACACACATAGTGGAGCGGGAAGTATTGGTGATTAAAGCCTTCGAAGGACGGATCCACCAGCGCGCGGGTCATTTCTCTTGCGCGATCAGGTCTGAAGTTGAAGAAGATCACAGAATCCCCTTCCTGAATCCTAGCCAACGGTTTGCCGTTTTCCTGTATGACGACCGGCTCTATAAACTCATCCAACACCTCTTTGGCGTAAGAATCCTTTATCGCCTGCAGCGCGCTTTCAGCGCCGTGACCTTCACCGTGGACCAAAGCGTTGTAAGCTCGTTCTACCCGCTCCCAGCGCTTATCCCTGTCCATTGCATAATAACGGCCGCTGACAGTGGCGATTTTCCCTTTAATTTTTCCTTCTGCCGGCGCTAAATGGTCCTCCAGCTCTTCCACGAATCGCAGTCCGCTGGTTGGAGACGTATCCCTTCCATCCAGAAAAGCATGAATGTAGACTTTGTCCAGACCTCTTCCTGACGCGAGATCCACCAAGGCCTTCAAATGCTCAAGATGACTGTGGACGCCCCCGTCAGAAACCAATCCCAGCAGGTGGAGTTTTCCGCCGGTTTTCAAAGCATTATCCACGGCACCGGTCAATGCCGGATTCACATAAAAGTCGCCGTCTTTGATTGATTTGGTGATCCTTGTTAGTTCCTGGTAAACGATGCGTCCGGCACCAATGTTTAAGTGCCCGACCTCTGAATTCCCCATCTGCCCATCCGGGAGACCGACATCCATACCACTGGCACCTACTAAGACGTGGGGTCTGTTCTTGATCAGGCGATTGAAAACAGGTGTCTTGGCAGCCTCAATGGCATTACCTTCCAAGTTCTGATTATATCCCCACCCGTCGAGGACAATCAGCATTACAGGTGATTTAATTGTTTCCATGGCACATCTCCTTAAAAGTTGACAAGAGAAAGAAAACTGTCCGGTTTGAGACTTGCGCCGCCCACCAAAGCCCCGTCAATGTCGACTTCGTTCATGATCTCTTCAATATTGTCCGGCTTAACGCTGCCGCCATACTGGATCCGAACTTCCTCAGAAATCACATCGCCATACATCGTCTCAATCAGACCTCTGATATAACCAATGACCTCCTGAGCCTGGGCAGCCGTGGCGGTTCTGCCTGTACCGATCGCCCATACAGGTTCATAAGCAATGACTGTAGTCACAGTCTGTTCTGGTGAAACGCCTTCGAAAGCAGCGATCACTTGACGGCGGACAACCGCTTCGGTGTTTCCCGCCTCGCGTTCCTCCAGAGTTTCGCCACAGCAGACGATAGGAATCAGTCCTGCTTCATGGGCTTTTTTGAGTTTGAGATTGACGGTTTCATCCGTCTCATTGAAGTACTGCCGGCGCTCTGAGTGACCAATGACAACATAAGCGGCTCCGGCCTCTTTGAGCATCTCCGCAGAAATTTCTCCCGTGTAGGCGCCCGAGTCTTCAAAGTGCATGTTTTGCGCGGCAATTTTTATAGGTGTTCCCTCTGCGGCTGCCTTCAGTGGCTGAATCAAAGTAAACGGCACACAAAGCACCACTTCAACCTCAGTGTCTCCGAGTCCCGCAGCAACCTCCCGCACAAAAGCTCTGCCTGTATCCATAGTCATGTGCATTTTCCAATTGCCTGCGATGATAGGTTTTCGCATGAATGTCCTCCTGATTTTTAAGCGTTTCGATCATCAAGTGCCGCAATGCCCGGAAGTTCTTTTCCTTCGAGGAACTCAAGCGAAGCGCCGCCCCCAGTGGAAATGTGGGTCATTTTATCGCCAAAGCCCAGTTGATTGACTGCAGCCGCGCTGTCCCCGCCGCCTATGACAGTAATGGCATCAGACTGCGCCAGAGCACTGGCCACTTCAAAAGTTCCCGTAGCAAAGGACTTGAATTCGAATACGCCCATTGGTCCATTCCAGACCACGGTTTTCGCGCCGGTGATGACACGCTTGAAATTTTCGACAGTTTTCGGTCCAATGTCCAGCCCCATAAAGCCTTCCGGGATTTCAGCATCACTGGAAACCTGTGGGACTGCGTCAGCCGAAAACGCATCCGCATAGACATGGTCGACAGGAAGTAAAAACTCGACGCCTTTTGCCTTCGCTTTCTCAATCATTTCTAGGGCATACTCCATTTTATCAGTTTCCAGCAAAGAAGTCCCGATATTATGGCCTTGAGCTTTCAAGAAAGTGTAGGCCATGCCGCCGCCAATAATCAACGCGTCGACTTTTTCGAGGAGGTTGCGTATAACTTCAATCTTATCTGAGACCTTTGCACCGCCGAGAATAGCGACAAGCGGCCTCTCAGGCTGTGTCACTGCAGCGCCCAGATATTTCAGTTCTTTTTCAATCAAATAGCCACAGACAGATTCTTCTACAAATTCGGTAACGCCCACTGTGGAAGAATGCGCGCGATGCGCGGATCCAAAAGCATCGTTAACGTATAAATCCGCAATAGATGCCAAGTCTTTGGAAAAGGCTTCACCATTCTTGGTCTCTTCACTTCTGAAACGCGTATTTTCCAGGAGAATGACATCTCCGGATTTCATATCCGCCACTGCTGCGCGGGCCTTAGGTCCCACAACTTCCATTTCGTCCGGAAATCCTACCGGAACACCTAAAATCTCCGTCAAGCGTTTTGCCACCGGTGCCAGTGAGAAGGCAGCGAGATTGTCTCCTTTAGGCTTTCCAAGGTGTGAGCACAGGATTACCTTTGCGCCGTTTTCCATTAGGTAGCGGATCGTTGGCAAAGCGCCGGTGATTCTGCTTTCATCAGTTATTACGCCATCTTTTAATGGTACGTTAAAATCCACCCGTACCAGGACACGCTTGTCTCTAACGGCGAGATCCTCAACACTTTTCTTATTGTACACCATAGTAAGCATCCTCCCTCTCTCAAAAAGAACTGTTGTCTAAATCAACCTGATGCAGCCACTGAAGGTATATTTTGCTCTTAATGGCATGATATGCCACATTCCCGAACATTATGAAAAACCCGGACCGGTTGAGGATCCAATGCGTCTTCGCATGAATCCCACTTCTCCGGTCCGGAGCTCTATTCAAACCATTAAAGCTTAGATTCCTTTGCCAACCATGTAAGCGACGAGGTCTACGACGCGGGCTGAATAACCCCATTCATTATCATACCAGGAAACAACTTTTAGCATGTTGTCGCCAATAACCATTGTTGAAAGACCATCAATGATGGAAGATCTTTCGTCCATCTTATAGTCCATGGAGACCAATGGCTCATCAGAAAATCCGAGTATTCCTTTGAGAGGGCCTTCCGAAGCCGCTTTCAATACCGCATTAACTTCTTCAGCCGTAACTTTCTTTTCCGTCTCGACAACCATATCTACTATTGAGACCGTAGGCGTAGGTACGCGAAGCGAGAATCCGTTGAATTTCCCCTTGAGTTCAGGAATGACCAAGGCCACAGCTTGAGCGGCTCCGGTAGAAGTAGGAATAATGTTTTCGGCTGCGGCGCGGGCACGACGGAGGTCACTGTGAGAACCGTCCAGGATTCTCTGATCATTTGTATAAGAGTGAATAGTCGTCATTAAGCCCTTGACGATGCCGAAGTTCTCCAGGAGCACTTTGGCGAAAGGTGCGAGGCAGTTTGTTGTGCATGAAGCGTTGGAGACAATGTTATGCTTAGCGGGATCATAAAGGTCTTCGTTGACACCCATAACGATCGTAATGTCCTCATTCTTTCCAGGCGCGGTCAACAGGACTTTCTTTGCGCCGCGCTCAATGTGCTTAGCGAGCTCTTCGCCTGTTCTGAATGCACCGGAGGATTCAATGACAACATCAATATCATGCTCCGCCCAAGGCATATTCTCCAGTTTTCTTTCCGATGTAATTTTAACTTCCTTGCCATTGACAAACAAGCTGTTGCCCTCAGCATAAACTTCTCCGTCAAATTTTCCAAAAAGGGAGTCGTACTTCAGCAGATGCGCCTGGGAAGCAGCGTCTTTTGGTCCATTGATCAGGACAATTTCAAAATTTGGATCTTTCAACCCTGCATAGATTCTAAATGTATTTCTGCCAATTCTTCCAAAACCATTAATTGCTACTCTTGTTTTTCTCATGATTCATCCTCCTTGAATGTAAGTTATTTTGCGTCATTTAGTATCGCCCTTGCGACTGTTTCATCCGTGACCAAAATCAGCCCCGAATGAAGTTTGCAAACTGAAACTATTGCATCCTTTTTTCCCAATCCGCCAGCTACTGCCACCGGATTCTGTATGGCTCTGAACCGTTCAAGAGTGATGCCGATGGTGCTGATTTCATACACGATCTCACCCTCGCGGTTAAAGTAATGTCCAAAGGCTTCTGCAACTGCGCCCCTACTCTTAATGATACCAATTTCTTCTTGATTTAAACCACGACGATTTGCCATTGTCAAAGCGTCACCCACCCCGAATAAAAGTACGGTGATCTTTTCTATCAGTGACATCAGTTCTCTGATCTCGGGTTCATTCTTAAGACTGCTGATCGTATCTCTGGACAGAATGTCCGGTGTGAACAGCAACTTGTACTGACAACCCAAGCTATTGGCAAAGCGTTCAACAAGCGTGTTGGCCTGATATTCCGCGCGATTGCCGACGCCGCCGCGCGCGGGAAGAATCATGGCGTTTGGATAATACTCTTTCTCATGCTTGAAGTTGTCAATGACACTCTGAACCGTCGTACCACCTGTAATGCCAATGACACTGTCGCTTTGAATCACTTTTTTGAGATAATGGGCCGCCACTTTACCAAGTTCTTTTTGTGCAGCAGCTTCATCTTGCGAGTCCTGAGCCGGTGCCAGTATGACTTTTCGAATGCCAAGCTTCTTTTCCAACAACTGCGCCAGCTCAATAAGGCCAGAACGGTTCTGAAAGTACCTCTTCAGAAGTTCATAGATTTCATACCCTTTTTTCGTCAGGTACATGCCTTCCAGCGAAAAATCGACCAAACCCTGCTCTTTTAAAATCAAGGCTTCTTTACGGGCAACACGTTCTGTCAGGCCTAACTGAGTCGACAGGTTTCTCCTTCCGATTGGCTGATGGTCTTGAAGGAGACTCAAAATCCTGTAGCGTGACGCTAAAGCTTCCACCAGTTCTGGCGCAGCACTCCTCAGCATGGCCGCGACTTCTGATAAACGCATCATTTCATCTTCGGAAGCATGATTTGAAAACATAGACACCTCCAGCTCCTATTTTGAGGGACTTAAAAAGTCCTTGGGTACCATTTTTGTCCCTATGAAATAAAAAAAATATCCACCCAACTTATTTTAACACATTGAGTGGATGATGCAACCCATATTCTGGTGATTATGTTCAAATTCATGTACTTTTAACAAAGTGGTTTAGACTTAAAAACGCTTGCGCTTTGACGAGGATGGAATTAGAAGTTCATCTCTGTATTTTGCAACGGTGCGCCTGGATATTATGATGCCGATCTGGTTTAATTCTTCCATGAGTTGCTGATCACTGAGGGGTTTTTTCGGATCTTCTCGATCTACCAATTCTTTCATGATTTTTTTGATGGATTCTGAAGAGACGCTCTCCCCCATTTCACTGGAGACGCCGCTCTGGAAGAAATATTTGATTTCATACAGCCCATGAGGACATTGAAGGTATTTGCCACTGACTGCCCGGCTGACTGTAGATTCGTGAACTCCAATGCGCTCGGCAATGTCCTTAAGCGTCAGGGTCTTCAAATACATTGGGCCTCTTTCGAAAAACTCCGACTGGTACTCCAATATAGCCTCTACAACCCTGTAAATGGTGTTGCGCCGTTGTTCGATGCTCTTGATCAGTTTCATTGCAGAGCTGAGTTTTTTGCTTATATATTCAGAGGCAGCGTTTTGCTGATCACTTTCCAAAATGCGTCTGTAAAAATCATTGATGTATAGTTTAGGTGCTGTCGAGTCGCTGACCAGGATCACGTATTCACCTTCGTTTTTGGTGACCACGACATCAGGTACCACATACCTTGTCTCGTCTTCTGCGGAAAACGCGCGCCCCGGTTTGGGCTCAAGTCCCCTTACCAGATCACAGGCGGCCTGAACTTTTTCAAGCGGTGCGCTTAATGCTTTCGCTATGTTTTGAATCCTGTTGTTGGCGAGATCGTGAAGATAAAACTCTATGATCTTTGCGGCGAGAAGGTGCAGTTCGCTGCCGTTGGCCAACAACTGAATTTTTAGGCATTCTGCGAGGTTTCTGGCGCCAACGCCCAGTGGATCAAAGGTTTGGATCACTGCCAGGATTCGTTCATAGTCCTCCACCGTAATTGGAAATTTAACGAGTACCTCATCAGTCTGCAGATCAAGGTAACCGTTCTTGTCAATATTTTCAAGCAGAAACTGCGCGACCTCATAATCTATCCCCTTGAGATCACTCATACAAAGTTGAAATGCCAGATGGTCGTAAAGACTTTCTTTGGCTGGCAGAAAACTTTCATAGGAAAACTCGTCGTCTCTAGATTCGGATGACACACTTGAACCCCGTTCTCTGCTCATGCCCTGAGAAACTTCTTTCCAGTTTATATTGTCCAGATCATTAACTTGAGCCCGTTTCTGAACCGGTTCGCTCAAAGGCACCGGGACTTCATTCACGGCAGGAAGCGGCGCTTCATCCTGGGATTGCAGCTGAAGCACCGGATTGGTCATCAACTCTTCCTGAATAAACTCTTTAAGTTCAACCGAATTATACTGAAGAATTTCAATGGCTTGCTTCAGCTCAGCGGTCATGATCAACTTTTGGGTCTGGATCATATTGAGGTTCATGTTCATCTTCATTATTATAGCAACTCCAGTCCTCTTTCAGATAGCTCGGGCAAGGTGCAGAACAGCTTCCAACACACCTCCGCCAATACTTCTGGCTTTGTCTGAGATTGTCAGGCAATGATCCTCTTCGGCGCGGGGATCAACATCTGCCACTTTGAAGCCTCTCGTCACGCGAAGTCCCTCGCTGAGCTGCCCCCGTAAAACACCTGATATTGTCGCTATGGCTGGCTCTCCGTCAACTTCCGCCACTGCCTGGCCTTCTTCTATGCGCTCGCCTATTTGGGCAAGAGGTTTGTATACGCCATCCTTGGGCGCGCGAATGACGCGTTCTCCGGCAAAGCCGCCAATCAAACCAGGGACAGCCGTATCCGGTTCAGGTAACCCTTTGTAAAGAACGCGGCCGAGATAATGGCCGCGCATGGTCTCAATGACCGCATGGACATCTTTGCCGGCTTCAAACCCGGGTCCCAATCCTATGACAATTGGTGCCATATCTATGGTCGTTCCAAGATTGCGCTTAGCAATGATAGCGTCGACGACTACGTCAAACCGCATCCTGTTCAGCCCTTCCAATCTGGGATCTACAACGACAGGAACCGCATCCATGGCCCAAACGGATTCGACATCCGGCCATTCGGTTCGAACGGCGCGTATGCCTTCTACAGTTGTTTCCCCATCAAAAACCGCTTGAGCAAAGGAAACCGTTCTTCTGATCACCGTTGGTTGAGCAATTTCAACCGCGACGACCTTAAAGCCAGATTCATGAAGCTTTGCAATGACGCCGGTTGCAAGGTCTCCGGCGCCTCGTATCAAGACGCGCAATTCCTCGATTCCAAGCTTCATCTCGGCCTCAGCTCCTTCATGGATTTTCCTGAAGCCTCTTTCATAACCATGAGCACTTCGGCCAAGATACTTACAGCAATTTCTGGCGGTGTCTCTGCCCCAATATCAAGTCCAATTGGCGCGTGGACCCGCTCCAGAAGTGCCTCATCCACACCTTCCTGTCTCAAATGATCCAGAATGATGCTTACTTTGCGCCGACTGCCTATGACGCCAATATAAGCGGCATCAGAACGGATAACCTCTCTGAGCGCCTTCTCATCACTGTCTTTGGTCGCAATGATTATATATGTGTTCGAATCGACTCGTGCCAATTTCATGGCCTCCGCCATGTCTTCATGGATGTGAATCTCCCTGGCTTCAGGAAAGCGCACGGGATTTCCAAAAGAATCGCGGTCCTCGACAATGACGACATCA
>WXFH01000271.1 GCA_009881125.1 Acidaminobacter sp.
AATAAAAACAAGGAGATACAAATGGACAAGATTCTTCGGACACAGTTGAAGCTACCTTTTCTTTTCCCGGCTGAAGAAAGTAATCACTGTAAGCTGAGCGATCGGTTGTATTGATTTTGTTGGGCAGTTTTATTTACCTACTTTTCGACGCTGGAAATCATTTACACCGGAAATATTCATCAGCCAATCACCTAATGAAGGAAAAATTTCATTAATTGCAAAAGAGTATCTCAGTGGAGGGAAGTTAATAATCTTTTCTATAGTTTTTTTCTCAATCGCATTCACCACTGCATCCGCAACCTGAGACGGAGCACAAGATCCAACTAACAAAGGGGATTTCATTCCAAATTTTGCGAACATGCCAACGTCTCTTACGTAACCTGGGAAGATAGTTGAAAACTGGACTCCAGTGCCGGCAAGTTCCAATCGGAGAGCACGAGTCCATTCTGCCAGACCGGCTTTTGTTCCGGAATATACCGCCGCATAGGGCGCTCCACTCTTGGCAGCGATAGAAGCTATGTTCACAATATGGCCTTCTTTTCTTTTAAGCATTTCCGGGAGAACGAGGTGGGTCAGGGCCATGGGAGCGATGAGGTTAATGTCAATGGCCTCTCTTATGGAAGGCCAAGGGAGTTCTTTATAGGCGCCTTCCATTTCCACTCCTGCATTATTGACAAGTATGTCAATTTTCCCAAATTTTTTCAGGACTGAAGCAATAAGTTTTTCACGCTCGTCTGCTTGTCCGAGATCGCCTGGAAATGCCAATGTCCTTGATCCAAGTTTATTCAGGCCAGCTGCAACATCTTGTAATCCACTTTCTGAACGGGCTGCAAGCGCTATGTCTGCGCCTTTCTTTGCAAGAGCATTAGCTACTATTGGGCCAATACCGCGAGATCCTCCCGTCAGAAGAACCACTTTTCCTTTTATTTGTTCCATAAATTACTCCTTTGCTTATTGCCGGCGCTCTTTCACATGGTCTATAAAAGTCGATAGCAGACCAACGGTTGGTTTCAGCCGCCAAGCGGAGCATCGTCGGCTGAAACCCGTTGTTAGCCGCGTGGTGTATTATGGGCATTGTGCTTCTTTAGCTTGAGTTCTGGTCGCACAGGCTACGCCCATCTTCTCCATGTCCCCAATAAGACGGCGTGGATCAACCACGTGTCCCATCATCCAGAGGCCGGTCTTTCTGGCGACGCCATCCAGGTACTGCAACAGGGTTGCCACGACCGGGATCGCGGTCAACTCGTATCCGTCGGGATGTGCAACGCTTGAGCGCACCGTGGCCGGGCGCCCATCTTTGAGACCGGCAGCCTGAACCTGAAGTTCAACCCGATAAGGCGGTTTATGAAAGGTGCCCATCCCCCACCACAAGAATTTTCCTATGGGGCGGACGGCCTTCGGCGCTATCTTAAGCAAACCCCATGTTATCGGCATCACCATCCAATCCAATACCCAGTGCACTTCGGAGATGTAGAAGCCGGTTTCACGCAGCGAGGGGAACATGGAGGGCAAGGGGAGCAACTCCTCGAAGAACATGGCATAGCAGCGCTTGCACCCGATATCACCGCCAAAATCACAAGTGCGTACTTCGTATGAGTTGGTCTTCGTCCACTGACCGTTCTTGAAGACCTGACTTTTGTAACCTCTAAAACTCTCAACCACCTCATCCACCGCTTCGGAATACGGTAAGTCTTTGCCCATATTCAAATAGCCCAACGTGATGGCGCTCTCAATGCTATCCAGGTGAGTGGCGGCATAGCGCACCAGCGCTGAGGGCAAACCGGGATGGAAGCCAGCTTCGGTAATGAAACAAAGTCCTGCCTGTTCGATTTCATGCGCCAGCGACTGCAACAGAGCGAGTTTCCGGGTCCCGAGTTGCACGTCCAGGTAATCCAAACCCATTTCCAGAGAGACTCGGATGACGTTTTCGGCGTAGGCAGTGGTGGGGGCGGCGACCACCACCATCGTCTGATCTGTGAACGCCGAGCGCAGTGAATCCCTCTGCGACGCATCAGCGTAGACCGCCTTGACACGATAATCGGGGTACTGCCGATTGAGTTCATCAGCGAATGCTTGCGCTTTGTCTACATGCCGCGTTGCAATAGTAATATTTGCTTCGGAGTGCTCTAACAGATGCTGTGCAATCAATCTACCCGTATAACCTGTACCACCAATGACCAGGATATTTGACATACTTCGCTCCCGCTTTCATTTTAGCGGCCAACGGTAAGCTAAGCCGGAGCCGCGCCTAGGACGCCACGATCGGCTTGAGCGCCGGGTTGGCAATATTTTTACAAGAACCACCCCGGCATATTGGCAACCAGCAGAGGCGCTCATTGAGGTCCTCAAACAAATAAAGCACTGATTACTTTCCTTCCTGACATAAATCCCTGGAAGCTTCCTCACAACCACCGAAACATTTAATATTTCCATTTGTGTCCGTACCCACACTCCCGCCGGGAACCTTGGAGCACCAGATGCGTCCATTTGCATCTCTGCCGCAGCGACCAACACCACAAACAGCGACTCCATTTTGGCCTAACATGGCACCTCCGCCCACAGCAGCACAATAAACCTTTGCTCTATAAATATCCGTTACGCACTCGCCTGGTCCACACACAGTGTTTCCGTATTGATCTCTGATGCAATCAGCTTGTGCAACTGCACACAAAACCAACAGCGATAGTAGAACAATAGCGATTATTCTTTTCATGGAATCTCCTTTGATTTGCGATAAATATTCAACCACCAGGCAAGACCTCCTGCTCCTCGACTACGGTAAAACCGTGCTGCATGAAGAAGGGCTTTGCAACCAGACCGGCTTCTGTGAAAAGCGAAACTCCTGGAAGCTCTTTCTCAACTTCGCGATATAGAGCAGATGCGACGCCTTGACGCTCGACACCCGGCGCGGTGTAAAGAAACTCGATGTGACCGTTGGGCTCGTAAGAGATGAACCCGACAATCTCATTCTTCTCGATTGCCAGAAGAGTCCGCAGGCCAGACAGACGGGCTGACCAGGCCTTTACATCAGCGAAGCGTGCTGCCCACGCATTCCTTTGTGTAGCATCGTAATGTGACGCTCCAAGTTCATGTACCGACGCAGTGAAAACTGCCGCGACAGCGGCAATGTCAGAGTCGTTGCAGATACAACGTATGTTCATATCGGTTTTCTCCGCCCAATCGAGGCAGGGAGAAGTCACGCGACAACGAGCCTGCCTTCTCCTCCTTCCGCCCTGCGAATACCTGGTATGTGAATTTTACACATCATTAGTTACGTGCCATGTCCGGCACGCACATGCGGACCAGCGTCGGCTGAAAGCCGTCCGGTGGATCGCATTGTTAAGCACCTTTCACATTAGTGCTGATGTATTTTTTAATTGATTCAATAATTACTGTGAGCCTACTCATTGGTATTCTTGCTTTCCGATTACTATCTTCGGAACTGTTAGCTGATAGTTCCTGTGAATTCTCAAAATCAGACAAAGTCTGCTCTGTTGTTCTGGTTTTCGACCAAATTGTAAGCGTATATCGGTCACCAGTTCTTCCGCTAATGGCAAGATTGTACTGACCAAGTTGAAATCTCACTGATTTCCCATTTTTGGTAATGTTGTACTTTATTGACAAACTATCGAGCACTGGGATTACTTCGGTATATATTCGTTGAGCATTCTTCCTTTGCACAACTTCTGTTGCTGCTGATACATCTGGGTCATTAGAGATGGCAATCTCTTTGGCCTCAGGATGGTAAGCTTTAATGAAATCCGTAACAGCCTCAATTAGTGTTTCGTTGCCATCCCAGAAGAACTCACCGTCAAGCCTGGTATTGTCGAGAATTGTATGCAACATGGACTCGACCTTACGTGCATCTATATCTGTCCATGCCTTTACGATCGATATTTTTACCGGACTAGTTGTCCCCAACAGCTCTTTCTCTCTACGTTCAGGATGATCAGTCGTAATACCGATTTTCTTAATGGGAGGGAAGGCCGACTCACTATCAAACTTCTGAAGCTTCTCCGAGAATATTGGCTCCGCAATGTACAATGTGTTCTGGCTCATGACACTGTATTCCTTTGTTTAACGTTTTGCTCAGTGGCGGCGGTACGCCGTACCATTCGGCGTGTTGTTCGCAGTCAGTATATGTCCGTTCTCAGCCACTCGATATGCCGGCACAATCCATCCATGTCTGGGAACAGGATTGCCTCGTGTATTCCGTACTTGTAGAGAGTGCGCTTCAAGTCCTTGCGGAAGTCGGCCGGGATCAAGAGTCGGTCAACTCGTGTGGACTCAAATGGGACTGTAGGTTCAGGATGGATCGTGAACAGACTTGTTTGTGCGGTGATTCGGCGCGTAACGTGTCGAGGGATAAATTTGCCGAGTTTGCCTCGGTCAAATGGGTCTGGGTTCTTTTCAATGTTAATGTACTGGTTACTCTTGAAGGCGTAAACACAACTGTCGCCATCATGCTCCTTCCGCACTGCGAAGTACGCCGCGACGAGAGGATTGCGGGTCCAGTCGAGTAACCGCGTTGGCATGCCGTGGTGTTGCATGATGGCGAGCCACTCCCAGTTGTTGTCCGGTATGGTGGCCATATAGCTGACGGCCTGCTCTTTGAACAGGCGAAGCATGTAGCGTTCTTCGCGAACGGTGTCGCGTGACTTTTTGAACTTCTTGTAGCGCCCGATCTTCGGGACCAACTTGTGCTCCGTGGAGCGGACGCCACGAAAGATTACCGTTTTCCCGGAGTAGGCTTCTACCGCGCGGTGGAAATCCTCAAAGGTCGCGATTTGTTTATCTGCCATACAGCTGTCCTCTCTGCGAACGAAAAGCTAAGCAGGAACCGCGAGGCGGCGCTCGGCTTGAGTGGGTTGTTGGGCCATTATTCTATGTTTTCGCAGGGTCGCGACGACCAGAAACAATTGCAATAACATTGATTACAGAACTTGTTGCTTCAACGCATAATGCTGCATCTCGAAATTTGGCCGTGCGCCGATGTTGTAACTCAACAGCAAGATCATATGCTGCACGCGCATGGCGCCTTGCGACACAGTGAGCTGATCCAGGAATCGTGGCTGTAATGTATGCGTCGAACATTCTCTTAGCATCAGTTTCACTAGGAATCGTCTCGTCCAGAGACGGATGCTTTGCAGGATCATGGACTGCTTGAGCCAGAGAAATCAGTACTTCTCTACATAAGAGCCCAACGGCTTGGAATTGTTCTTCATCAATAGCTTTTGCAAGGCTACGACGGACTTCTCCAATAGCCCTGTCCACTCTTTGCCACCCCGTTGGTTCTACTTGAACTACGGGCCTCCCTGCTGCGTGCTGTCGAACCTGGGCAGTTAGTGGGTTGATAATCTCTGAGATAAATTGGCGACGTGATTGATACGAAGGGAGATCACCGCTTCGCCATCTTCCATACCAATCCCATAAATCCGGGAAAGGGATGTTATTAGTGATGCCCCGGTTGATTAGTTGAGCATCAATCTTCGTATAGAGTTCGTGGTATGATTCATTAATGTCATCGATGCGTGGACCGCCTGTGGAAACCGAGATTAGCATGCCCCTCAGTCGCTCAATATCCGCGATCAATTCCTTTTCCGGTGCGTCTGCCTCACGTTGTTGCAATCTCAGTAAGTACTCACGTCCGGGAATTGTGATGTGCATATCCAGATAAACGATGCCATCAAAAGAACTGGCGTCAATGGCAGTTAGGTAACCAGCTTGGACAAGTTCCCGTACAATAGAAACCGGAATATCTGAATCTTCATCAATCGGATCAGGGAGTGCATCTCGGGAAGCAAGTTCAAGAATGCGCATGTGTTCTTTCATCTGAGAACTTCCTTTTGAGGCCTAACGCTCCGCATAACCAGCAGGCAATGGTGCGCAGCGGAATTGCCAGTTCGAGTTACTGCGGTTGTTAGATGCTCTCTTCAAAATAATCACTATCAACCTTTTTGACCGGATATAATGAAATCGTGGACACACCAACATCATGCTCGATCATCAAGCTTGTCAGTTGTGCTCCGTCAATTAAAACTATCTTACTACCGATTTGAGAAACGTAACTGCGCGCATCATAAGTGAATCTGGATGTGGTAATAAAGATGCCTTTATTTGCTCTTTGAGCTTGGAGCGCACCTGCAAATTGCATGACATCAGGACGGCCAACCGGATTGTTATCCCAGCGCTTTGCCTGAATGTACACAACATCAAGACCAAGCTTGTCCTCTTTTATGATTCCATCTATTCCGCCGTCGCCGCTCCTGCCGATAGCTTTCCCTGCATCAGTACGAGAGCCCCCGTAACCCATTTTTACCAGAAGCTCAACCACGACACGCTCAAAAAAGGATGGTGAGGTTTTCTTTAGTTTACCGAGCAATTCACCAGCCAACTCATCACGCAAATTTTCATATGCCGACTCCAATGCTTCTGATGGGGTCGCAGTTGATACTTCTGAAATCCTTTTTGATTCGATGACTTTATCCTCATTTCTTGTACCCTTGAATTGCTTAAATTCAAGAAATTCTGGATATTGCTTGAGAAGTTTTACATTTATTGTCTTGGGCTGTTTCCCGAGGAGCTCCCTTCCTCGGTCGGTAATCTGATAAAACCCCCTTCGAGTTGCTTCAAGTAACCCGGCTTTTTTCATGTAGGTCGAAGCCCATCCAACACGGTTGGCGAAGGTGGATTGTATCCTGCTAGGGAGCATTTCCTTTAAATCATCTTCTGTAAGGCTCAATTCTTTTGCAAGAGTTTCCAAGGCTTCAGTGGTTGAGATTTCAGTCCCTTTTCTCGCCGCGAACTGAAGAAGCGGCAACATCAAACTCTGGTAATCTGGAACTGCCATTTATTCATCTCCTTTGCATATCTAACGTCAAAACTAAGCCGACGTGAAACAGCGTAGCGGTTGAGCGGTCGGCTTCAGCGCCTTGTTAGCATTCATTTGGTCAGCTCTGACTTCTAAGTCTGGTTGCCGCCGCTATATAAA
This sequence comes from Acidaminobacter sp., assembly GCA_009881125.1. The sequence continues at coordinate 6,992 of WXFH01000271.1, forward strand.
CAATCATCGCGCGTTTGCAGTCACCAAGTGCTCGATGGGTTCCCTCAGCAGATAAGCCTCCATCTTTGGCCAGATCAGTGAGGCGATAACTCTTCCGCCCAGGCCAAGCGCGACGTGCCATCTTTAATGCACAGGAAACACGATTGTTGACCTGTTTGCCAGCTTTAGCTTTTTTAATTGCGGCTGTTAAAAAAGCCATATCAAATTCAGCATTGAAGGACACGAGTGGTAGATCACCTACGAATTCAATGAATTGGGAGAGAGCTGTCTCTAGAAAATCACCGTCTTTCTCTACCATATCCTGGGTAATTCCGGTGATTTCAGTAATTTTTTTTGGAATCTTCTTACTGGGCCGAATCAACGCTTGAAATGTATCGTGGTTACCAGAGTCTCGATTCACTCGGATTGCTCCGATTTCAATGATTTCGTGAGTGTCTGGGTTTAAGCCGGTAGTTTCCAGATCAAAAACCACAAAACGTTCCGGCAGGATTGAGAGGTCTGAACGACTTGGTTTTCTCTTTATCCACATATAAATGATCGCAGCTGCAATTATCGCTATGACAAACCAAGTCATACTCTTTCCTCAGAATGCCAACAGAGTAATCCACAGAAAAACTTCCGTCATATTAACCCTTATAAATGAAACGATTGTGCACTCATTGATGTATTGAAACACAAAGCGGGAAAAAAATCGATAATATTTCCCGCTTTAGCGCGGGGCTATAGGGAGTTTTCAGGGGCGGCCGCATAAGCGCCGCTTAGCTGGCCGCAGGCTGCCAGTATGTCGGCGCCTTTGCTTTTTCGGAGCATGGCGGTGTAGTGGCGGTCGAGCAGTACCTGCTGGAATGCCGAAACAGTTTCGGGGGAGGGGGATTTTGAACTGGAGCGGAGCGATCAGACGGATTGCTGTTGTCACTTTTTATCGCTTCTTTATTTATTCCTCAAGCATACGTTCTAATTTATCAATGAGCCTGTCCAGTTTCTTTTGAAGCTTTTTATCTTCCGCGTGATTTGCCTCAGCCGCAATGAATCCGATCAAATCATCCAGATCACTTATCGAATACCTCGCCACCAGATGTTTGCCCCTCATCTCGGCTATCTTTAATCGATCGGTGAGGACTTCATCAGCAAAAGTAAGATCAAGGATTAGATCTCTTTCTTCGGGGGTAATTTTAATTTCAATCTCGTCCATTTCAGTTCGCCTTTTCAACCTTGTCATTGTTCTTTTCCTGCCTAACGCAAATATTCGATGCAAGCGGCGCGATCAGGTGGGTTGTTTTAGTCATGTGTTTATTTCTTCCAATTTGCTTCGCAGCATATCAATAGGGTGTTGATAATCAATTAAACTTAAAATAGTCCTGTTCAAGTTGTAGTTTAGCTCCGGTATATTCGTAGCTTTTATTCCGCCATCCATTTTAATGTGGCATTTTAATTGGAATGTAAGATCATTCATCGAACCGAGAACTCTGCGATTATTAGTTTTTCCGTATTGAATATCCCGGTGCTCATCAAGAACCGCTTCAATTTGCTTTTGGCTAAAATCTTCATTCAAGAGATTCTTAAACAGATGCTGCCCGAATAATATAGAAAATACTTGAAAGTCCGGCTTTGTGAGGCAAGGAATGAATATTGTGTATAAAGTGGAGTCGTTAGTCACAAGAACGCATTTGTGCCTTTCAATAATCAATAAGTTGGCGTGCCAGCTTCCCAATAAATGATTCATCGGAACTACATTCGTTGGTTCTTGTTTTAACTCCCGAAGCAATTTTTGTGTACATCGAATCACTTGCATTTGGTGATTCCTTGTATATTTTGTACGGATTTATCTTTCATCTTTTCGAGGTCAACACTGATATTCATAACAAAGAAAATAGAGTCTTTATTTGAAGCTTCGCTGGAATAACTTTTTACGCTTTTTTATTGTATCTTAGAGCTCTTGCTTAAATTGTGACGTGCACAAAGGAGTTGAATATTTTCAGCCTTCAGTGACGTACCGCCTTTTGAAAAAGGAACAATGTGATCAAAGTGAAGCTCGTCAGTGGCGCCACAAATTACACACTTGCCTCTATCGCGTGCCCATACTTCAAGTTTTACGCTGGTTGGGATAATGCGGCTATGTTCAACATGTTGATTGACGTTTTCTTCCGCGGCCAATTCATCAGATACGCTTTCGACAGCCACGAGCTTAAATTTAAATACATTCCTGACACCATCGTTTTCAATCCAAGAATCCACAAGATGAAAAAAGCCGTTATCAGTCCAAATACCGGTTTTAATCTTTTCGTAAACCTTGACGATATCCGGCCCTTTTTTGCCGGCTTTGTGCTCTTGAGCGGCTTGATGAAATTTTCCGTTTTCCGTAAGAGTGCCGCTAGGTAGCCGTTGTGGTTGATCGAAAGATTTTGGGTCAGAAACTCCCTTTCGCTTCGGCACATCATGGCCTTCGTAAATAAGCACAGCCCCGTCATCCCGTATTTCATCTCGGTAGGGGGAATTTGAGCGAACAGACATAAGAATTACCGAATGACGTCCCTTTAGCCGGAAATTCATACCGCGCTGTAGACTTGCGCCTTCCCTCTGGCACATCTGGATATATGAGATGACGTTACCTCTCACACTTCAACTCCCGATAGAGCATAAAGCCAAAATCAGTGGTGTGTCTAGAGCGACCGCCGTATATCCCGCCGGACGCCGCCCC
>WXFH01000272.1 GCA_009881125.1 Acidaminobacter sp.
GTCTGCAGCGACCTTTCCGTTTCGACCGGCATGATAACGGAAGATCCGTATCGGTGCCCGACTGGTCTCTCCAGTGGCAAATACCCACATGTAAGATTTGCTTTGAGCTGTGCGTCCCGCTTCCTTCGGCCTTGTCCGTACCTGTCACGTGCAGTGAAGTTGCGGAAGTTGTTTGATGCTTGATGTAGCAATTGCAAGCCTTAGAGAGAATGACTTAAGCAAAAAACGATTTTCAGTACCAGGTATAAATGGTGAAGTTTTTGAAATTGATTTACAATTCAATCTGTTTCTGAGGCAACCTCTCATCAGCTTCGACTGAGAGGTTGCTTTTCTTTTTGCAAACTGTTCCCTAAATCACCATTTAAAGAATTGTAGCCAATAAAGCATAAAAATACCAATTAAGAAATCTGATAACAATTTATCAAGGGAATTTACATAAGGTGCATTTTATAACAGAAGTATTAAATCAAACACAAATGGGTGTTTTCAACTGTTAAACTATGGTAAACTAATATAGTGTCTTTGACATATGCAATTTCTTGGTAAAACGATTAACATCAATGAAAACGCTGGAGGATAACATGCAGAATTCTGATGAACGACATGAAGTGAATCACTATGACTATGATGAAATTAGTCTCAAAGAATTGATTATGTCCATATGGAATGAGCGTAAGCTTATAGCAATTGTTATGGCGGTTACTGTAGTTTTAACCGGACTGTATACCTTTGTCATTGCAAGTCCGGAGTATGAAGCTACAAGTGCACTCATCATTAAAAAACCAGGCGAAGTAGCTACACCTTATGGGTCATATACATTTCCATCTGAGAATATCAACGACTACATACAATTCATTTACAGCAATGAAGTTGCTGAACGCATCATAAAAAAACATAACCTTCAGATGTCCAATAATGCTTTCAAGAATATGGTAAGTATTACCCAGGATAAGGATGCCAACCGATTTCAAGTCGTAGTCAAGAATGGAGATCCAGCTGCGGCTTATGCAATCAATAATGATCTGATTCATCAGTACATAGACAGCCTTAGAATAACCTACAAGAAACAAGCACTGGATAGTTTCATCCTGACTTATCAGAGTGATTTGGATGGACTTAAAAATACAGTGACTTACAAAGAGTCCGTTTTAACAGATACCAGAACCCTGCTGAGTAGTATGGATCCTGTGATAACACTTCAGAAGCTTTTGTCATCAGACCCAATTGCTGCTGCAGCCTATGCTGAAAGACGAAATTTAGATTTAGCCAATCTATCAAAAGAAGTTATGACTGAAGAAATTGCGAACGAAAACTACTTCTTGGTAGAAGCTCAAGTTCTCAATTCAGAAATTGAACTTATCACTTTAAGACAAGATCTTGAAAAAAAGAATAGACTACTCACCGAACTAAACGCAGAATTAGAAAATTTCAACAAACTGAAATCAACAGACAACGAATCACAAATTCTTAATGGCAAATTGGATGTAATGGCTCAAAATGTATTTGTCACATCCGCGCCATACCAGCCAGAAAATCCGGTTGCACCTAGAAAAGCCTTGAATATGTCTATAGGTTTGATTTTAGGGATGATGTTGGGTGTGTTTATAGGTCTATTTAAAGCTTATTGGAAGAACAGTTAGAGTTGGCAGGTCTTAGAATCCACATCATAGGTTAGTCATCATAAGAAGTATTAAGAGAAGGTGGTTCAATGAAACGCAGAATAAGAACAGCTTATTTAGTTGCAGTAGATATTGGGCTGCTGGTTCTTTCGCTTTTCCTTTCGTTTCTGATTCGTTTTGAGGGCAAGTTCCCTGCTGAGTATTTCGATTTGGCAGACCGTTTTCTGGTCAGTGTCATCCTTATCAAGATTGTGGTCTTATTCCTATTTGGCCTTTACAATAGCCTCTGGGAATATGCGTCCGTAGAAGAGCTTCTGAAAATCTCAGCCGCTTCTATCGTTGCCAATACAGTTATGCTGTCGTTCCTATTCTTGTTTGAAACCCGGATACCTCGCAGTATCTATATCATTGTCTCAATACTGGATGTCATGTTTATTGGTGGTGTCAGATTAAGCTATAGGATGCTCAGGAGATTGAAAAATCAGGGCAGTCTTTTCAGCCGTTCCGTCAAGAAAAGGGTCATGATCGTAGGTGCCGGTGATGCCGGTGCAATGGTTATAAAAGAGCTTAAGCGGCATGGCGATCTCCATATGAAACCTATTGTAGTCATGGATGATGACTCGATGAAGTGGGGAAAGAGCATTCAAGGGATCACTGTAAGGGCTGGAACAAGAGAGATTTCGCGCATAGCCAAAGCGAAACGCATTGATGAAATCATCATTGCAATACCTTCAGCATCTAAAAAAGAAATTGCTTCAATTGTGCATGAATGTAAAAAAACAGACTGCGATCTTAAGATTCTACCAGGCGTCTATGAACTCATCAATGGACAAGTCAGCATCTCAGAAATCCGCAATATTGAAATTGAGGATTTGTTGGGCCGTGATGAAGTCAAATTAGATATAGGCGATTTAAAAGCATTGCTTACCAATAAAGTCGTCATGGTCACAGGCGGAGCCGGTTCAATAGGCTCTGAGCTGGCGAGGCAAATTGTGAAATACAGTCCTCAGAAGCTTATACTGTTAGATATAAACGAAAACGGTTTGTTCCAGATTCAACATGAGTTAAAACGCAGTATGGCAAAAAAGAAAGGCATTATTCCCATTGAGGTATTAATTGCTTCCATACGTGATCGAAAACGGATCGAGAGAATTTTTAATGACTACCGACCACAAGTCATCTTTCATGCTGCAGCGCATAAGCACGTGCCACTTATGGAAGACAGCCCTTATGAAGCTATCAAGAACAACGTCTTTGGAACATTGAACCTTGTTGAACTGTCTGATCGATACCACGTTGAAACCTTTGTTCAAATTTCAACAGATAAAGCGGTCAATCCGACCAATGTCATGGGCGCGACAAAGCGAATCTGTGAGATGATCATCCAGACGCACAATCACATCAGTCAGACAGAGTATGTAGCCGTAAGATTTGGCAATGTCCTTGGCAGCAACGGAAGCGTTATTCCACTTTTTAAGCAGCAGATTGAAGAAGGCGGACCGGTTACGGTGACCCACCCTGAAATTACGCGATACTTTATGACAATTCCAGAGGCGGCTCAGTTGGTTTTACAGGCAGGTGCCATGGCTCAAGGCGGTGAGATCTTCATACTTGACATGGGTGAGCCCGTTAAGATCCTGACGCTCGCAGAGGATTTAATCCGGCTTTCAGGCTTCATCCCTTATGAGGATATGGAGATTGAAATTACAGGGCTCAGACCCGGAGAGAAACTTTTCGAAGAGCTGCTGCTCAAGGAGGAAGGGATCCTCGAAACGCATCATGAGAAGATCTATATTGGTCGGCCACTGTGTGTTGACTCCGGCTATCTAATGTCGCAATTGAATCAACTTGAAGCCATGATAGATGAGGAAAGTGATCAGGTCTTGAAGGGCGCTTTAAAGCAAATTGTACCCACCTATCAGGAACAAACTGTAAATTAGTAAGCAGGTTGAGTATTAAACTTTTCTTAATCTTGTCTTACATTTCGATATCATTTGGCGAAACGACGTAAAAATTAATCTTTTCGGGGTATAATATAATAGTATGAGTCTTCTCTTTACACAAACATCTAATTTGAATGAACTCAAATTAAGAGGAGGAATTTTGATTATGAAAAGATTTATTGCACTCATCATGGTCGTGATGCTGTTAGTCGGGATCATGCCTGCCACCATGGCAGCAGAAAAAACCGCAGGTGAGCAGCTCCGTGATTTAGGGCTGTTGAAAGGCGACGACTATGGTAACCTAATGGAGGATAAATACCTTACCCGCTCAGAAATGATGGTCATTCTCGCCAGGATGCTCGGCGAATATGATGAAGCTGAAGCTTACAAATTGAAGTCGTCCTTTACGGATGGCAACAATCACTGGGCTGAGCGCTATGTAGCCTATGCTCAAATGCGCGGCTGGACAAGCGGCATTGGCAACAATGAGTTTGGCTACGAGATGAAACACACCGCTCAACAGGCTGCTGTCTTCATGCTGAAGACCTTGGGTTATGTTGCGGATACAGATTTTACCTGGACAAACGCTTACCAAAAGGCCACTCAACTTGGTCTGTTTACAGGGGTCGACATTGAACCAAGTGAAGATATTCTGAGAGGCAGCTTGTTCCAGGTTATGATGCGGACTTTGAATACAAACATGAAGGGCTCAACCCAAACTTTGGGTGAAAACTTGGGCATCATGGGTTCCGTACCACTTAAAGTGTCCTCTGTAAAAGCAAATGGGCTTATTCAAGTGCTTGTTGAGTTTAACAGTAGTACATGGGCTGATGAAGAAGAACTTTTAAATGCTGCGAACTATATCTTTGAAGATCAGGATGGGGCTGAGCTTCTTGATGTCAATGATGATCCGGTTGTCATTGATGACATTACAGTTCAAGATAAGGTCGTCGTCATCACATTTGAAGAGCCTGTTGAGCAGCAAACAGAAGCAAATCTTACAATAAGTGATGAAATTCTGCCGACAGATGCAGACTTTGATTTTACTTTCTTTGACACAAAACCTCCGGTTGCAGTTTCTGCAGCGGTTGTTGGAAAACAAAATATCAAGGTAACATTTAGTGAACCAGTCGACCCTTCAACCGTCAGCGCCAGTGACTTTAAAGTCGAAGATGGGGATATGTTTATCAGAGGCGTCGATTTGATGAATAATAATACTGAGGTTAATGTAGAGTTGTACGCAGAACTTGAAGCGGGAACAATTAAAGTTGAAGTTGGCAGCGGCATTGAGGACTTTGCGGGCTTCAAGACTAGTGTTACAACCTTTAATGTCCGTGTGGTTGTTGATACGACAGCCCCTTCTGTTGTGGGATATAAAGATGCTTCAATGACAGGCGTTACTCTTATCTTTAATGAGGATATTGTTCTTACAGATGCATATAATTCCAGCAAGAGCATTTATCACACCAACACAAGTAACCTTGCTGCTGCGATATCCGCAGATGATATTGATGGCAAAGAGTTGAAACTTGATTTTTCTGCCAATAAAATGCCAGAGGGCAATGCTTACGTCTACATTTTAGCTGATACCTTTATGGATCTTTGGGATAATGAAAACAACAGACAAACTATGCTTGTTAAAGTCGCTGCAGATGAAGTCAAGCCGACATTATTAGGCATAAGCGTTGTAGATGAAAAAGAAATTGAATTGATGTTTAGTGAGCCTGTCGACGAATCAACAGCAGAAGATATTGACAATTATGTCCTTCAATCCAGCACAGGCACAGTTTTGGATGATATGATTGATAGTGCCGTCAGAGGTACTGGTGATGACACTGATACAGTAACCATCAGGTTTGAAGAATCACTTCTTGGCAGTTATAAACTAGTCGTTGAGAATGTCGAAGACCTGTCCGGCAATGAGATTTCAAAAGTCACAAGATCTTTTACAGTTACAGACATGACAGATCCGGTTGCGACTGATTTCAGTGCAAAACTCTACAATCCTGATGCGGATGTACAAATCATCGTGGTTAGATTTGGCGAAGCTATGGCAACATCTGGAAAGTATGCTGTCAACGACCTTGAGAAATATGTACTTGCGGATAATAAATTCCTCTCTGACCTGGATAATGCCACTGTTGCCATGATTGAAAGCAATAAGGCAGTTGAAATTAAGATTCCAAAAGCAAGTCTTGATCTGGAAGATGGCAAGAACTATAAGCTCGAAATTGGTAGAGTCGCTGACGCCGCAGGCAATTATACCGTGGCAATGGTGAATGTTCTCACCGTTAAGGATGCAGGATTGGTCTTGGTTGAAGAGGCAAAATTAGTCTCTTCTACAAAGGTTGAAGTCACTTTCGAAGACAGACTTGTCAATATCAACAACAATGATTTTGTTGTCTATTCTGACACTAATGATAATAACAAATATGATACAGCAGAAAAACTGACAGTGACGAGAGTTTCCTCGACCGTTAATAGTGATGGAAATACTGTTCTGACGTTCACATTGGCCAGCAAAGTGGGAACTGATGCTAAGTCCATTACTGGAAACCATGATATTGGTTTTGCGATTATCAGCCAGAATTCAAAAAATCAATACAATGAAGTCGTTGAAAAATATGATAATGAATTAGTGGATTTAGCTTCCCCTGAAGTCAAGGAAATTTATTTCATAGATTCTAATGAAATTCTAGTTGTCTTGACTGAAGAATTGGAAGGTGCAACATTTGCGCCATCAGGCAAAAATGGATTTACTACCACAAGTGGCACCCTTTCAACAGCAGTAAAATATGATAATAACAGCATACTTCTCAATTCGACAGAAAATAATTTTACAATTAATACCAATGTTTATTACAATGAAGCAGCTGAAATTTCTGACCTGGAAGGTAATATTTTGAAGAGTTTTTCAAAGACTGACGCTTTAGTTCAAGGTGTGTTATAAGTTCGCGTTCGTTCTGGAGGTGGAATACCCGACTAGCAGTATCGGGTGTTCCACCTCTTTTTACATATTTTTCTTACAAAACATTTCCGTTCTTGATTATGTTTGGTAAGATGTATTTGGAACATTTTTTACAGTTGAACAGCAGGAGGGAACACCCATTGAAAAAAGCTCAATCCAAAAAACCGACAAGTTTAAAAGAAAAATTTAAGAAGCCCATGGTACCTAAGGTGACCAAAGGCATTCTGATCGCATTATTCTTGATTCTCGCTTTAATACCGATCATCGTTCGCTTAAAGGTCGTTGATCTCACCGTCTTTGCAGAAAGTCCATGGGTCAGTGACGTAGACTATGATTTCTTCTCATATTATAAATCCCGCATTCTCTTTATGATCAGTTCAGTCATACTTGGTGCTTTCATTTGGGATCGACTATCTTTGGGTAACCCACTTGAGAAAAAAACCCTTGATCTCTCCATTCTTATGTTTTCTGGTGCAGTCGTACTTTCAACCGTCTTCTCAGAGTACATAAGCCTGTCAGTCTGGGGTTTTAGGGGAAGGTATGAAGGCGCTCTCGTTTTATTGGCATATATGTTGATATTGTTTGTGAGCTCTAAGTATACCTATGACGAAAAACAGCTGAAATTCCTCCTTAAAGGGCTCTACGTGTCCGTGGCGGTCATTGGAACCATCGGCATATTTCAGTTTTTTAAAATGGATTTATTCAAATCCGAGATCGGAAAAAGCATCATAGTCCCCATGCAATACCTGAAATCCGGCGCCGAAATCACCATCCGGATGGCCGAGACCCAAATTTACAGCACTCTTCAAAACTCTAACTATGTGGGGAGTTTTATCGCGCTGACGGCGCCGCTCCTCATAACGCTGGTATTTTTCGTCCACGACTTGAAGCACAAGCTCCTGGTTATAGCGCTATTTGTACTTAGCATGGCAAATCTATTGGGATCAAGATCTAGAGCAGGTATAGTCGGTGTTTCTGTTGCTGCAATCTTGATGATCATTCTTTTCCGAAAAGAGCTGATCAAGCGCTGGAAGATCAGCCTTGTGGCACTGGTTATAACGGTTGGCCTGGTCACGGCCATGAATACGGCAACGGATGGGCAAATCTTCAATAGAATTAAGGCGACCATCGCAAGCCTTGCACCGGCGGAAAATCTCTACGGTGCCCAGCAAGCGACTTCTGAGGACAATGTCCTTAAGCTCGAACTTCAGGAGGAGCCTCTGTTCATTAAATATGAAAACGAGCAGCTTTATTTTACGGACGCACAGGATCAAGTCATGGAAGCAGTTAAGGGCGAGACGGACTATACCCTGACTGACCCGCGCTTCAGTAATTTCAAATTTGATATTACCCTAGCAGATGAAGATATGCCGATGGTCACGGTGAAATACCTCAGTCTTAACCTCAGATATGTTTTTCTTGAGGACGAAGTCAGATATGTTAACCATGCGGATGTTGCGGTAAAGCTTAATCCTATTGAGAAGTGGGGTTTTGAAGGTCGTGAACGTCTCGGTTCATCCCGCGGCTACATTTGGTCCAGAACCTTTCCTATGCTGAAGGACACGCTTTTGATTGGACATGGTCCGGATACCTACATGCTCTACTTCCCACAGGATGATTATATTGGAAAGCAGCTCGCCTACAGCACGACGGGTATGGTGACGGACAAGCCACACAACATGTACCTGCACACCGCTGTCAACACGGGTATCGTCTCATTGCTGGCACAACTGGTGATCTTTGGAGTATATATCCTTCAGAGTCTAAAGCTTTACATCAGAAATCCTTTTGAGGATTTTAGGGCTCAGCTGGGCGTGGGCATTTTCCTTGGTGTCGTGGGATATCTAGGCGCTGGGATGTTCAATGATGCTATAGTGTCTATTGCGCCGGTCTTCTGGGTGCTGCTCGGGATAGGGTTTAGCTTGAATCAAAGTTTGCTGGTTGAGCGAAAAGAAGCGCAGAGTTAAGGTTGGACAAAGCAAAATTTTAAGGTGTGGCGGCTGGATGGGTGACCATCGGCTAAAACCTCTTTGTTTAAAGGTTAACAAACGTGGTATTAATGACTGTAGAAGGTAATTTCATACGACATTCAAATTAGACGCAAAAAGACGAAGCGGAACCAACCTTCTGATTTTTGCGTCTAATACTTTGCAATGGACGTAAACTTTGTTTAGTTTAACCCAAGGAGGGTCTGATATGAAACGCCTAATGTCAATCTTATTAGCACTTATTATGGCAATCGGGATTATACCTGCCGGTTATGCTGCGGAACTGACCGCCGGCGAGACGCTTCGGTCATTGGGACTGATCGTCGGGTATGAGGACGGCGACCTCGCAGAAAACCAATACCTGACGCGCACGGAAATGATGGTCATCCTGGCGAGGATGCTCGGCGAGTATGACGAAGCTTTCCGCTGGACCCGTCAATCCACCTTTTCCGACCGCAACAACCACTGGGGCGAGCGGTATGTTGCCTATGCCCAGTACAGGGGGTGGACTGTCGGTATTGGTGACAACAAGTTTGGATATGAGCAAAAGCACACTGTCCAGGAAGCCAGCGTCTTTATGCTGAAAGCCTTGGGCTATACGGCACCGGCTGATTTCACCTGGGATACTGCGTTCTCCAAAGCGAAGTCACTTGGCCTGTTTGACGAGTTGTCTCTGAGAGAGACCAGCAACATCTACCGTGGTGAACTTTTCCAAGTCATGCTGAATACACTGCTGACAGATATGAAAGGCCAGAATATGATGCTTGGCCAGAAACTGGACGTTTTGACACCGGACATGATCCCATTTGAAGTGGAATCTGTTTCTTCTGATAATCTTAATGAAATCGAAGTCGTTTTTTCCAAGGATGTGGATGAAGACACACTGTCCAGCTCCGACTTTAGCATATCTGGACGAACTGCGACGCCTGAGCTTCAGTCAGATGGTGTCACTGTTATTCTCACCCTGTCAAACGTCTTGTCTAATGACACGCGTTACAGCTTGACCATCAGCGGCATCCGTTCTGAGGATGGCACTTCTTTGGCGCGCGTCACAAAAACCTTTACGACGGATGACGATATTGATCCTAAAGTGGAGGACGTCAGGCTTTTAGGGCCTGCTTACGTGGAGATCACGTTCTCTGAGCCAATAAAGACTGCCGGAACTGTTCAGGTTTACGACGGCAGGACGTCTTATACAGCTGCAGCTTCCTTTGCAGAGCTTGGCAGTGAAACTATTGTGGTGCGGCTCAGCAAAGCATTATTGAATAATGACACTTATGAGTTCAGGATCAGAAACTTTAGGGACTATGCAGGGAACTACAGTGAAGATCACGAAGAGGATCTCACCTTTAAGGCGTCGGCTTCTGACCCGACCGCTAAGATTTTGAAAGCCACACAGACTTACGTGCACGTTGAGTTTAGCAAGCTGGTCAGCGGAATCACTAAGGAGCACTTCTATCATACTTCGACCGCAAAAGTGGCGCTTGGAGTATACTCTAATGCAGCCATGACGACTGCTGTTTCCACGACGACAAAAGTCGATGAAGTCTATGTGAAGTTTGCAGACGCCTCTGGTGGAACTATAGTGGGTAATCCGCTGCCATCCGGGACTGCGACGATTTATATCAAGGAGCTTGGCGCTTCAAATGCCAAGATTGTGGATGAGTACGGCAACTATTATCTTGGCGGCAGTTATTCCGTCTCTGTTACGGCAGATACAACGAAGCCGACTGTGACGAAGTTATCTGTGTCCTCGTCCAGTTCAACCTCTACTAAATTGGCAATTGAATTTAGCGAAAGTGTTAAATTTAGCGGTACAAATATTGAAGTCCGCAATACGGATGATTCGGTCATTACAGGGCTGTCTGTTGCAGTTACCGGTTCTGGCAATGTCTATACCGCAAACTTGACCGGGGTCAACTTGACGGGCAGATCCATCAAGGTATTGATCAAGAACGTTGAAGACCTGGCGATTGTGCCTAATGTATTGACTTCATACAGCAAGACACTTTCTGTGGCGGATTCTACGGCGCCAACGGTGACTAAGGTCACGCAGGATACAGGCAAACAGGAACTCTATGTGACCTTCAGTGAGCCTGTGACGTCTGCGACAGCACTTGAGGAAGACAACTATATGATTCTTTCAGGCACTACGACAGACCGTCTCAACAACAATCCTGTGTTTATCACAGGGGAGACCGTCGTTAAGTTAACCTTGACGGATGCAGAGTTCACGCTTTCTCAAAGATCCGGCGCGGATCTCAGGATTTCCGGGATCAAGGATTACGGCGGCAATACCATGAGCACCTACACGATTGAATTCAACGATATTGAAGATTTGTTGGGTCCTGCACCTCAACTAGAAAAAGTTGAAGCTGTAAGTCTCAGAACTATTAGAGTGACTTTTGATCAGTTACTTGAAGTGGTGGATATTGATGCTTTTACTATTATGTTTGGCACAACTGAGCGTAAGCCTATTGACCTTCAGGAATCTACAAGTGGAGGAGATACAGTCATCATTCTGACTTCGCCTGTTGATTTGCCTTATGACGCCTCTGGGTTAAAATTGAAGATTGATACCAGCGACTCTAACCCACTGGAGAATGGAGACGGGCAGATGGTCTCCGATATAACCAAAGATATTGAGGACAGAATTACTCCAACTCTTGCTATGGATAGTGATGGGAAATATATGGTTACTATTGCAGATAGTCAAACTTCTGGAAGTGTAATCTCAATGGTTTTCACAGAAAGTATTTTGGAAGGTTCTGTTAAGACTAATACTTTTAGCATAATTCCACCGGAAGGGAACCCTCCAATAGTCGTAACAGCAGTGGGAACAAATGGCAGTATTGTAAATATCACAATTAGTTCAGAACTTCCAATAATTCCTGAAATCAAACAGAACTCAGATATACTTGACGCTAACAATAACCCATATACAATCCCGGTTACCATAACTCCTATTCTTAAATAAAGCATATTCAGTCTATGAAAAAGCCCCGGCACTGTTTTTGCCGGGGCTTTTCAACTAACAGCATTAAATTTACTGCATTTCTTTACCGCATATATTAGCATCCCAATAGATTATTTGGTGTTTGTTGGCTTATGGCAATTCATAATATTTGTTTTTGCCACGGCCTTCACGGACGATTAGCCCGCGTTCGACCATTTCACGTGCTATAGTATACGTTCGGGTTCTCTTTAAGTTTAATAGAGTCAGCATATCTTCTTCCGAGATCGTCTCATTCTGAACCAAATAATCTAGAACTGCTTTCATCTGAGGTGTTAGCTGGTTCATAGAAGTTGTCAATTTTTCATGATTTTTTGTTGTACTTTGTCCGTGAAATTTACGATGATAATTATAATTTGGTAATGTTATGCGGAAGGTGTTATCTGAAACAACTATTTCTGGAAGGCAGTCCTTGTCTCGATAGAGTTCAAAAATTCTGCGTATACCCGTGCCATAAGCCTCGATATGCTTAAGCCTGAAGAAGGCTTGCGCTAACTTCGCATTTCTTGGCTGTGAAATTCCGTTAATGATATCGTTAGCGGTCAGTCCTGGTAATAAGCCTCCAAGATTAATAAACTCCATTCGTTCACTGTTGATATTTATGATAATACTGCCGCTGAAACTATAGTCCCTATGCACTAATGCGTTTAATAAGGCTTCCCGAATAGCTTCGGGAGGATAATCTTGATAATCGTATCGATCCAGCTCGCGGATTTCTGAAGCGGTACGGTTATTAAGCAGCAGGTATTCATAGGTATCATGCAATTGCTTAAACACTGAGCCTCCAAATTCTCGACGATCAATAAATACTGTATTAGCCGAATCGTCGAATACCGCAACTTTCACAGTATGTTCGCATTGATCAGATAAGAGTTGAGCCAGGTTTGTGAACAGTTTCATTTCAGCGTCCCAGATTCCAAGTGAAATATACTTTTCTTTGGAGAATTCGATGTTTCTTTTTTTGAATTCAATTTTTGCTGTGGAGAAAGACAGATCTTGAAGAATGCTTCGGTGTGATTCAAATGAATCACCATCGGCATTCTTAATGAGCTGACGAATCAGTTCCCAAGATGCTTGAACAGAGGAAGTACCTTGACGTATATAGACACCGGGCGGCTTCATGCCTTTATTTTTTAAATAATAGGGCTTGGCAGAACCTTCAGATATGCTGACTTTAATGATATTGTTGATTAAAAGCTCATATTTGATAAACATAGTTATATCGGGAAGAATTGCATCACGAATGATATTGGTTAATCGTGTATATGCGTCATCAACGTCTTGAAGGCCGACTTCTGTTCCGTGATCATCAATGCCAACGTAAATGATGCCACCGTTTAGATTGGCAAACGCGACGACTTCTCTGCTAATGTCCTCATTGACAAATAGCTTGAATTCTATGGATTCATTCTTGACCATGTTGTGATTCACCTCACACTGATTAACTTGGGCTAAGTTCATTTTATCATGAATATTCACTGAATAAAAGTGAATATTCGGTTTTTCAGTGAATGTTCAGATGGAAAGAAGGATGACGGTATCAATTGGCTGACAATCTGTGACCCAAGGTTCATCTGGTTTGTTAACATAATGCGGAAGGAAAACGGTGTCTGCGGCTGTTGACCTATTGACCCCGCCTTCTGCT
>WXFH01000273.1 GCA_009881125.1 Acidaminobacter sp.
GAATGGGTTTCTGAAAAAAATGAAAGGCAAAGGGGGCCGATAGACGTAAAGCCGCAGCGGCTAGCGCCTATCGACCCCCACAGCCTCCTTTGCAGAAATGAATCCAAGCGGGCAGACGTATTAAATCTTGTTAACAAGCAAAATATTTGGACAGCCCTTGGCTGAATGCGGGTATAATATAGTAGACGCTTGTTTACGAATGATGATTGAGGGTGATGGATTGAAGAAACTCATTGCAATAGTAATTTGCCTGGCACTGACGCCTTTTGGGGCGTTTGCCGCAGAGGGGGAAACACTGGAGACGCTCAAGGTTAAAGCCGTCGCTTCGAGTGTGGATTTGCTGGCTATGGAACAGGGTATGGAAACCTTGATGGAGAATTTGGAAGCGGTACAGGACAAGGAAGAGGACATTGTGGCTGCCTATGAAGCTTATCAGACCTATGAGAGACTGCATAGAGCCGGCGCCGGCCTGATTCCGGATCCGAATCCCCTTCTTGATCCGCTGGATCCACTGAATCCAACGCCGGAGCAAATTGCCATGAAGCAAGCTTATCTGAAGCTGCAGGCAATGTTTTTTAATCTCTTTGGCATTCAGACGCCGTCCTTAAATGACGAAGAAATCTATGACAATTTCATTTATCCGGTGGATGTTCTCCCCAACAAACTGATGGATCAATACGCCTCACTTCGGATCGACAAGGATCGTGTGACCTCCATGCTGGAGGGCGGCGTTGAAGCTCTATGGTGGAACATGGGCTCGCTGGACACCCAGAAAAGGCTCATTGAGGAATACGTGTCACTGCTGCAGGTTCAGTTGGGGGCGGAAGCGGCGCGTTTTCAGGTGGGCAAGATTTCTGAGCTTCAACTTGAAGCCAAGCGGCTGGACTTGGATATTGCCATGAGAGATCAGGTCAGGCTGGACAGGGAAAGTGAGAACCTGGATTACAGAATGCGCTCACTTGCAGGTCTTGAATTCAATGAACCGTTTTCTGTCAAGCTGCTGCCAGTCACGGAGACGAACGGTGGGCTGAAAACTTATGAGGCGTTTCTGACGGAGTCTTTAAGAACCAGAGCGGATGCCATTCGCGCGCTGCGCCAGGTTTTTACCATTCGTCAGGAAATAGGTGTCATGGAAGATATCATTGAGGATGACGATCATCCGCGCAGAAAAGCGATTCGTATGGATCTGCTCAGAGCAGAGGAAGCTTATGAAGCGACGGTCCGTTCGGTGGATGCGCAGCTCTACGCCGCTTATGACGCGACGCTGACGAAACAAGAAGCGCTCCTGAACGCCAGAAGCAGCTATGATATCTCTGTACTGGATCTGAACCGCGTCAAGGCACTGCACAGTGTCGGTTATGTTGCCGATGTAGATCTGATTGGCGCCGAAATGGGGCAGAAGCAGTCTTTGTTGGCACTGGAAAGCAGTATTTATCAATACAATCTCGCATATCAGACATTGATCCGAACGGTCCGTTACGGTTCAGGAACAGGGGGAATGACACAATGATCAAGCGGATTTTACCGCTCACCATATTAGTATTGCTGCTTTCGGTTTCCGGGGCATTTGCTCTGGAGACCATGACGCTGGATCAGGTCGTGGAGCGCGTTCAGACGCAGAACTCCCAACTGGCCCTCCTGGAGGAGGAACTCAGGTACACCGCATGGCTGGAAGATGAAGCCAGAGATACGGCGGAAGACCTTGAGGATCTGGTGGAATCCAGTTATGGAGACAAGTGGCTGCCACAGGCGAGACTGGTCTACGTGGAGCCGCTGAAAATGGAATTTGAACTCAATTCTCTCGAGCGCCAGAAAGTGACCCTCAAGAAAACTTTGGAAAGCGACGCTGTCAACGCTTATCTTGGACTGATCAATGCGAAGGAAGCGCTGCTGCAGGCCAAGTATGACCTGCTTGTGGCTGAAAAGGACGAGCTGGCGAAGAAGCTGATGTTGGACATGGGGCGGATTGCGAAAATCGATTATGACAAAGCCTATATTGCTCTTCAGCAGCAGAGCCGCGTGGTTGCCTCCTATGAGCGGACTATTGAGTTGAACTACATCAAACTCAACGCACTGATGGAGCGCACGGCCAGTGATCGCTACGAGGTGGTCAAACCTATTTTGGATGTCTCGCTGCCTAAGATTGAGAGCTTTGATATGGCTGTTGTCCACTATAAAGAGAATTCCGACAAGATCCTGGATCAGGTGGAGGCCCTCAGAGTAGCGGAGGAGAACTACGATATCGCTGATGAAATTGCTGACAATGAGACGACCATTATTCAGGCTGAGAGGGCTATGAATCTGGAGTCCTTCAGGACGATCGCCATGCTACGAAGTGCGGATTATGATTTCAGAATCGCTTATAACGACTTGGTGAGCAAATATGACGCTGTCTTGACAGCCTTTGGCCGCTATGGGCTTTCTGTCAAGGGGTATGAGATTGCCAAGATCAAGTATGAGCGCGGCATGAGTACGCCTGTGGAGTTTTTGAATGCGGCGTCTGACAACGAAAGTGCAAGAAGGGCTTGGCAGACATCTCTGAATGATTTCTTCTCGGCGCGAACGGCGTTTATCGTGAATTTTTCAATTGAGGAAGCTACAGATGATGTGATTAAGCTGTAGTTTGATCCACTCGTTTATTTAGATGGACTGATTGTTGAATCACTATATTTTGTTGATCCAAATTTTAACTTTTTGACAGTGTAAGCTCCCGTGCTCCTGGTGAATCCATGTTGGATTTGCAGGGGGTCGGGAGCTTTTTACGTTGATGTTGCAGCTGTTTTAAATTTGTGTTTCATTTTGGGGATAGTTAACCATCGGCAGCGTATTTGGGGTAAACTTTTAGTGTGGGAAAGCTTTATTTTTCGAGCTTGTCCCGGATGAGGGGAGCACTTGCTGATGAGAAAGTGGATTGTATTGCTGGTGGCCATGGCGCTGTTCGTGGGCACGGCAATTTCAGGGTATACGGCCCCGCAGACCTCGGGAGAGATTTTGAAATCCTATGGGCTGCTGACGGGGGATTATAATGGCGACTTGACGGAGGACGCCTATTTGACGCGAGCAGAAATGATGGTGCTGCTGGCCAGGATGATGGGAGAGTTTGACCAGGCGGCTAACTATGGCTCGCGGTCGACCTTTGTGGACGGCGGTGCCGGGCACTGGGCAGAGCGATTTGTGGCCTACGCCCAGTCTCGGGACTGGACGGAAGGGGTCGGCGGGAATCGGTTTGGGTACAACGAGCGCCATACGGTGCGGGAGGCCTGCGTATTCATGTTGAAGGCGCTGGGGTACCGGGCTGGGGTGGATTTTACTTTTGAGACAGCTTATGATTTCGCTGTCCGATTGGGCTTGGTACCTGGGCAGGGCGAGGGCCAACTGGGTCTTGGCGGCTCGTTGTCTGGGGTTGACGCGGACGCGAACATCCTTAGGGGTCAGGTTTTTGACATGATGCTGCAGACGCTGAACACCAAGGTGAAGGGGCTGGATCTGGCACTGATTCATTTTGTATCCACCAGTACGGAAGCGCTGCATGTGGTGTCTGTGAAACCGGTGAACAGGACGTCTGTCGAGTTGATTTTCAGCGAGTCTATTGTGGGACTGGGTTCTGTCACGGTTGAAGCACCGGATGGGCCTATGACGTTGGTTGGGCTGCGGTCAAGCGGGAGCCACAGTGTCATTGCGACGGTGGGTTCCGAAATGGGTCTGGGCGCTATGTATGACATCACCGCCCGGGACTTTGTCAGCGAAGATGGCAATGTGAGCGTATACTACTTTGGTTCCATGCTGTTTGAGCCGGATGTGACGCCGGTGACAGCCAGAGTTTTGTCAGCGTCTCACACTTCTTTTTCAATTGAGTTTTCGAAGCCTGTGCTCGGTTTGACGGCGGGGCACATCTTCTATGGGGAGGATGGCAATGCGCCCCTTGGGCTTTACAAGGACGCTGCCATGACACTGCCGGTGGCCGCTGATGAAGCGGTTTCGGAGGTTTATGTCTGGTTGGCCTATAAGTCCAACGGCGATTTAACAGGCATACCGCTGAAAGTAGGGACGTCTGAGGTTTTCATTGCGGCGACGAACAGTGACGGCGTGGCTTTGACGGATTCGTGGGGGGAGCCGTTCGTAGGTGGATCCCTGCAGGCAGTGGTGACAGGAGACATCTCTGCACCGACTGTCGTGAAGCTGGAGATGAGCTCGAACAACGCCTTTAAGGTGGAGTTCAGTGAGAATGTCAGTTTTTCTGCCTCCAATATGGATGTGAAGTTCACAACTGGGGCACTGATTCCGAATCTGTGGCTGTCGGTCTCCGGGTCTGGCAGTGCTTATACGGTACAGTTAAACGACGCCAATCTGACAGGAAAGAGCATTCGCGTTAATCTGAGGAATGTTGCGGATCAGGCGTTTATTCCCAATGTCATGTCAGTGCATACAGCAACGCTGACGATTCCGGACGTGGACAGGCCTCAAGTGACTTCCGTGGTGAAGGATACGGTGTCGAAATATGTCTATGTGACTTTCAGTAAGCCCGTGGAGGTGGCCAGCGCGACGACGCGGAGCCGGTATGTGGTTGGCTTGTCAAACAGTTCGCTTGTATTGTCCAAAACACCGGTGCAGGTCAATGGCGGGCGGACTTTCCGGCTCAGCTTGACGAACACGGAATATACGCTGGCTCAATCATCCGGGGCGCAGCTGACAGTGACTGGGGTTAAGGACCTCAGCGGTAACGTTATGACAACTCAGAATTTTAGCTTCGGAAGTATGACGGATGTGGCACAGAATCCGCCGAAACTGGTGAGCGTTTACGCTGTCGACAGCCGAAATGTGACGGCGGTGTTTGATCAGGCCCTCGGCCGTGTGGATGCCGGGGCGTTCAAGCTCAATTATAATGGTGTGTCGAATTTGAGCTACACGGTTTCGGGGGGGCAGACCATTGTGAAGTTCCGGTCGCTGGCTGAGCTTCCGGGGAGCCTGGCGGGAGTTAAGCTGTTTGTGGATACTTCAGGGGTATCGAAGGTCCAAAATGTGTATGGGATTAACGTGAAGAACACCTCGCTGGCGGTGGAGGATCGGCGGTAGGGGGAAGTGAATTTACTGGATGCTTTTAAAGGGTAAACTTACTGAAAAAGATAAAAGCTTTGTCGGTGTGGGTTTTTGGAACCATCGGCAAAGCTTTTTTTACTGGAAGTGTGATTAATAATACTATGGGGGTAATAGGTTAATGAAGTGAACCAACTGTGATCAGACCCTTGAAGAAAAGGGTCTGATTATATATGAGAAGTGGAGGTGTGATTCATGTGGTATTTGCAAGTTGCTGCTGTCACAGTTTTGGCACTGGCAGTCAGAGTGGCATTTTCGAAAAGCGCGTTCGCCCATTGTGATACTATGGATGGGCCTGCGGTTAAAGATGGGATGAAAGCTTTGGAAACACAGAATATAAATTTTGCTTTGAAGTGGATAATGCCGGAATATGAGTCAGAGTTGGGAGAGATATTCACCTTAAGTCTTAAGGTCAGAGGGCTCAGCCCGGAGTCTAAAACGCTGGCAGATCGGTATTTTCTTGAGAATTTGGTTCGGCTGCACCGTGTTGGCGAGGGGGCGTCGTTTGACGGACTCAAGCCGTCAGGGGCACCTATGGATGAGAAGGTTTTAGCTGCGGATCGGTGCATTGAGCTTGGAAATTTGACGCCGCTCAGCGGATTAGTGTCACATGATGAAATGCATGAGCTGGAGAAACGATTCGGCAAGGTGATGGAGCTAAAGGACTTTGATGTGGATGATGTCGAAGCGGGAAGGGAATATATTGAAGCGTATGTCAGGTTCTTCAAATTTGCTGAAGGTGAAGAAGAACATGAACATGGAAAAGGGCATGAACATAGACATCATCACTGAGGATGAGTTGGGACGCGGACTATTATGAGTTTGTAACATAAAAAGCTTTGCAGATGGAGGGGACGCTTGGGGTCCTGCGACCATCGGCAAAGCTTTTCTTTGGGTATTGTTTCAAACCACGATATCTATTGGCTG
>WXFH01000274.1 GCA_009881125.1 Acidaminobacter sp.
TGTGCTTGCGAAAGGCAATTATGTTTACATTATTATACCCAAAATTGGGCGTTTCAGGTTCAAAGAGTTTTTTGACATTTATTGTGCGATTAAATGAGGAATTCCAAGCGAAATACTTGGAATTGTTTCGGGCATCTAAATAGGGGTATTATGTAAATAATAAAGTTTTATGTTAACATGACTGATTTCATATGAGAGATCAGATTTTAAGGAGGAACTAAAAATGTTGAGATACGCACTTATCTTTCTCGTTGTCGCCATTATCGCCGGATTTTTAGGTTTTGGCGGGATTGCTGGTACGGCCACAGGAATCGCAAAAATATTGTTCTTTGTATTCCTCGTTTTGTTTGTTATTTCGCTCATTACCGGAAGAAAGAGGATTTGACGTGGGAAGACGTCAGTGTTAAATCGTTAGAGTAAATTGAACGAAGAGAGTTAAAGGTGGCGCCCTCCTGGAGAGGGCGCTTTTTTCGTGTGGAGACGGGTGTAATGTTGCAATCATGTTACCGTACCTGACCCCAAGTTGAAACCCGTCCGCGT
>WXFH01000275.1 GCA_009881125.1 Acidaminobacter sp.
GCAGCGGAGCGAGGTAGCACGTCTGTATGGTGAGGTGTACGTTTCTCTGGGGCGTGGCCCTATACCGAAGCGCAGCAATCCGCCGAACGCAGTGAGGAGGATTGCGGGGCAATAGGCGCCAGCCGCGAGGTGCATGTCTGTATGGTGAGTTGTGCGTTGCGTTGGGGTGTGGCCCTATACCGAAGCGCAGCCCTTAATCACGCGCAGCGTGGTTAGGGGCGGAGCGAGGTGCACGTCCGGTGGAGTGAGTTGTGCGTTGCTCTGGGGCGTGGCCCTATACCGAAGCGCAGCGCA
>WXFH01000276.1 GCA_009881125.1 Acidaminobacter sp.
CAGAGGATAGGGTATAATTAAGGCATAATTATGATTCAAAACGAGGTGTTAATATGCCGAAAATTTATCCGATCAAAGAACTGAGAAACACAACCGAGATCTCTGAAATGTGCCATGAGAGTCAGGAGCCAATTTACATCACGAAGAATGGTTACGGAGATCTGGTGGTCATGAGTATTGAGGCCTACGAGAAAGTTCTAGCTAAGCTTGAATTGTATGAAAAGCTTGCTGAAGGTGAAGGCCAGCAGAGAGAACGTGAAAAAATGATCCCTGTGAAAGAAGCATTTTCAAGGATTCGGAGCAAATATGGGGAGAAATAGGTACATTATTCGGCTAACACCCATTGCGGAACAGGACATTCAAGAGATCAGTGATTACATTGCGGTTGAATTAAAAAATGAATTACCTGCAATCGATTTTCTTGAAAAGCTCGAATATCAAATTTTGAGACTGGAAGAGTTTCCTTTATCATGTGAGCTAGTAAATGACAAATTATTACGACTTAAGAAATACAGGAAACTGCTTGTTAACAATAATTTAGTTTTTTATGTTGTAGACGAGAAAAAACTTGAAGTTGATATCGTTCGAGTGTTATATGCTTTGCGATCTTATATGGATTTGCTGTAAACGAAATACCCCAGCCTATTTTCATAATCAGGCCGGGGTATTTTTTAATAAAGTTTAATCGTCTTCACGGTCATCATTGTCATAGTCATTGATATCATCATCATCGTCGTTATCATCTTCGTCATCATCATCATCATCGACGTCATCATCCTCGTTGTCATCGCGATCATTCAAAACAGCATCATCGTCGAAATTATTGAGTCCATCGCTGTCATCATCCAGCACAGATTCGGACTCCACTTTTAGAATCTGGCCAGTGACGGCGTCTATTTCGATTTCATATTTCAGGCTGCCGGAAAGGATTTTGATCTCATATTCCGGTTGGTCATCATCATCATAATCGAGTTCCAGCTTGATAATATCGCCATTGACTCTGTTGAGAGCGATTGCTTTGGCTTTGTCTGAAGAAATCATGTTGTCGGAAACGGGTACGTTGACGGAGGCAGAGGATACGCTGTCTGAGTTGCTCGAAACAGAAATTCGGTCGTCGTCGCTGTCATCGTTCATGTCAGCGTCATCATCTGAATCGTCATCCTCAAATTCGTCGTCGTTGACGGCATTGTCATCGTCATCATCTGAATCGTCATCGCGGTCATCTATAGCGTCATCACGGTCGTCATCATCCCAGTCATCGTCGAGGTCAGAATCATTGTCGAAGTCAGAATCATCGTCCAGATCAAAATCATCATTCAAATCAAAATTATCATCATCAAAGTCGTCGTCAAGAACTGTGTCAAAGAGAGCGGATGGCTTAAGATCAAGCGCTTTCGCGAGTGCCACGAGCTCGGAGACTTTCATATCAGAAAGTTCTTCTTTTGAAAGGTGATCATCATCAGCCATCAATGTCTCAATAACAGCCAGCTTACCGGAGGAAATGCCATCTTTATTGAGCTCCTCCCATGCCAGGTCCAGCTTTTGGTTGACTACAGTAGCCTCAATCTGCTTGTTTTCAAGGTAAGCTGCGATCGTCTTATTCACTCGGTCCACCAGCGCTTCATTGGCCTGGCTGTCCTGAACGGTGATCATGACAAGGTTGTCCTGTCCGCCGCTGATATAGCCCGTCAGGATCATGCGGTCAACGAGGTCGTTTACTACGTCTTCAAGATCCCTGTCACTTGGGCTGTAATCCTTCAGCAGTGCTTCGGCATCATCATTAAGCGGTTTAATCTCAATGACGTCGTCAAGTCGATTGGTAGTGAGCTCAATGCTAGGGTTCACATCAAAGGTTATTTTGTTAGCGGGCGCGTTCAAGAAGGCAAAAGTGAATGCTGACACAGCCAGCAGGCTGGGTATAGAGAGCAGGGCTATCTTTTTTCGAATTGTCATTTTAAGTCACTCCTTTTCAGTGGGTTGTAGCGTTATATTTGATTAACGCTTCAGATGCGACTTTTATTGCATTAATTCAAAATAATTTTTTGCCTATGGTGAGCAAGCGGCTCAGTCAATCATCTACCTCGGAATCTTCGACTGCATCACCAGAGTCGTCTGATTCGTCGACCACATCGTCGCCAATATCGTCCTCAGGATCAGCAGTGTCTTCTGAATCTTCCTCAGGATCGTCGCTGTTGTCAGTAACGTCTGAATCATCCGCATCCTCCTGAACTTCCGGCTCCCCCAAGTCCTCTTCATCTTCGAACTCAGTGTCAAATTTATCATCATCAACCGGATCGTCGTCGACTTCTGAATCTTCATCTGGATCCTTGTCCGTGTCATTAGCCGAATTCTCATCAAAGTCAGAGTCATCATCGTCATGCTCATAGAGATCATCCTTGTGGTCATCAGATTCATCATCGATATTGTTTTCGATCTCATCCTCTTCATCGAGGTCATCATCAAAGTCATCCCCGGATTTGATTCTATCCATATCCGAACTTTGGATAATCTTATCCAGATCCAGCTTGACCTTGGAAGAAACTTGGATAAGCTGCTCCAGAGTCAGTTTGGCGAGGTCCTCCGCTTTGAGTTCCGGGTCGAGGAGAATCATATTGCGGATCAGAGTCATTTTGCTGACGGAGATCTGGTTCGCCTCAGCATAGTCTGTGAGGGTCTGGGTTGGATCGAGGGGCTGGGTTAAGACTATCGGCTGAATCTCTAAGCTCTGGAGATAGGCATGAATGGCTTGGTCCAGCTCGCTGAGCTGCCGGTCGCGCTTCTCGGGATCCTCATTGTAGACAGAAAGAAGGATGGCCGGTTCGCTGCTGCTGACGTAGTCTCCAAGGACGAGTCGGTCCAGGAGCTCTGCTGCGACGACTTCCAGGTCTTTGCCTTTATAGTCTAAGTCCGCAATCAAGGCATTGCTGACCTCGTCTAGTCCACTGAGGCGGATGACTTGGTCCCGGCGGTTGGTTTCAATTTGAAGGCTCGGGTTGACGTCCAGGTAGACCATGCTGTCGACCCAGCGCGTGTTCATCTGCCAGTTGATGAAGGCGAAAAGGAATACGGCGGCAGCGGATAAGAGTGCCAGCGCTGGCTTTAGACGGTTCGACCGGAGCGTAAATGCTTTCTCGTCAGACTGTCTGGTAATCTCGTCATGGGCAGCCATTTTTTCGTAGGGTTGTTGCTTTATTGTCTCGAGAAGATTGATTGGGGCCTGGTTCACAGCCCGTTTCAAGCAATCTTTGAGTTGGCCTTCGTTCATGAGTTCAGCCCCCTTTCTTCAAGAAAGCGGCGCAGTTTTTTAAGCGCGCGGTTGTATTTGGACAAGGTCGTAGAAAGTCCTATGCCGATGGTCTCGGCAATCTCCTTATGCTTCATACCGGAGACGGCGTGGAGCAGAACGATTTGCTGCTCCTCCGAATTTAGGATGGTGAGCGCAGCTTCTAGGACCATGCGGTCTTCAGGATCTTCCACGTAAGAAAAATGCGAGTTGTTTTCAATGTCAAAGGTGTCCAGCGGTACAATCCGGCCGGATTTCCTGAGCTTACTGAGGTGGAGATTCTTCTGGATAGTGAACATCCAGGCCAGTGGCTTGCCCATAGGCTGGTAGAGATGGGCCGCGGAAAGGACTTTGACATAGGCTTCCTGGACCAGGTCCAGGGCTTCGTCGTGGCTTCTCGTCAGAGAGAGGGCGTAGGTGTACATGGCCCGCTCGGTTTCCCTGTAGAGCAAGTCAAAGGCAGACATGTCACCTGAACCAATGCGCTCAAACAAGCCCTCGTCCAAGTTGGCCACAGTGCCCGTCATAAGCGGTTCTATGGAGTTGTCGATTACAAAACTGAAAACAATCATAGAAATGGCCCCTTCTATTTAAGTAACGCGTGGGAGGTAGGTTTTATTGCATTGCGGCTTAAATTCTTTCCTTGTTTATACCACTTGAGATGTCGAATGAATCGGTTTTAGGTTCAGGGGGTTGGGTAAAAGGTGAAGGTCGATTGTGTGAAGGTGTTGTTTGA
>WXFH01000277.1 GCA_009881125.1 Acidaminobacter sp.
GCTTGAATAACAGTTGGCCGCCACAGTTTGTGCTTCGCGGACTCATCCTGTCAAAATTACTCTTAAAATTTCTGCTTCAGCCAAACTGAAATACCATCCGTCTTTACCTCAATGCAGCCACTTAAGTCTGTCCTGTAGGTTAAAAAACCGTTTTCCCGCAGGGTATCAAGTGTGACCCCGCCCGGGTGACCAAAGCTGTTCCTGCCCACCGAGATCACCGCTATTCCGGGTTTCAGCGTCGAAATAAAAGCCGCCGAGCTCGAGGTCTTAGATCCGTGATGCGCCACCTTTAATATGGTTTTCAGCGCCGGAATCCTATTTATTATAGCATACTCCTGACGCGCTGTGATATCTCCCGTAAACAGAAATGACAGTTCACCGGTGACATAGGTCATCACTATTGATGCTTCGTTGGCTTCCATGTCTATTGCATCTTTCGGCGGAGACAACACCTCGAGATGACCCGCCTTAAGCCCTATCCGGTCTCCGGCTTTGACGGTGATGACCTCGACACCTCGTCGCTTCGCAGCTTCAATTAAACTGCCATACGCTTCCATCCTGGCAGCACCCGAAAGGATAAGCCCGCCCACTTTCAGGCGTTCGAGCACCGTCTCTGCACCGCCTATATGATCCATATGGGGATGCGTCAGCACCAAAAGAGATAATTTTGAGACACCTGATTTGAGCAGCAGCTGATCCATCTCCCTGAAAGCTCTGCCATCCCCTGTATCAAAGAGAATGGCCTCACCTGACCGCGTCTGCAGCAGCGCTGCGTCCCCTTGTCCAACATCAAAGAATCGGATCCTGTCGACCGGCTGCAGCCAAGCTTCAAACGGCAGTCCGAAGAGAATCAGAGCTAATAAACCTGAAGATACCAGCACTTTGATTCGGCCATAGTCAAAGATCTCGCGGCGCGACTTTCTGAGAGCGAATACCAGCAGAATCCCGGCAACCCCGACACCTTTAAACACACCGGGCGTCGCAGCCGTAATTGACGGATGCGACGTCAGATCCTCTGCCAAACGGACTAACGCCTCAATCAACCAAAGGCCTCGGCTTGACAGCCACCCGGTCAGCGCCGGAAGCACCGGAAACGGCGACAAGGGGAGGGTCAAAAAAGCCAGCGGCAAAGCCAACCCGGTGAGAAAAACCACCGGCAAATTAATAAGAACGGAAATCAGCGACAAAGTATTGAAATGCCATGCCGCCGGCAGTGCCGTGGCGACAAGCACAGCGAAACTCAGTGCCAGCGCATTGAAGAAGCCTGAAGCAGGCTTTGCCTTCCGGTCCGGTTTGATCAGAACCGGCAGCAATGCAGCAATGCCATAGACCGCTGCCATGGACATCTGGTACCCCACATCGAAGAGCAATACAGGCCGAAATATGAGAATACCCGTTCCCACCAGCGCCAACCCGCTTAATCGGTCATACTGCCTCCCAAAAGTTTGAAGCCCGCTCGCCAGAATCAGCATACCCGCCGCACGCATGGCTGAACTTCGAAGTCCAACAAGTCCAAGAAAAAGCAATAGCAGCACAATGAGGCTTAGATTCTTAAAAAAATAAGGCAGTTTCATCCGGTCCAGAAGCATCTGCGCACCAGTAAACATAATTCCAAAATGCAGTCCGGACACTGCGAGGATGTGAGCTGTCCCAGTCTGCCTGTAAATTTCCAGAAGTTCCGGATCCAGATCCGCCGTATCCCCCAGAATCATTGCTGCAGCCAACTGCCCTTCCTCTGCGCCGAGCCGCTTCAGCAGTACTTCCAGTATCCGATGCCGCACCTTTTCTCTGAATTCAATGACTTTGTGAGGCCTAAGGTTTAAAGTCTCAACCCCCTCAACTTTACCCTGATACGCTATGCCTCTCGAATCCAGAAACTGCCTGTAATTGAACATTCCCGGGTTTCTGGGCAGCGTCGCAGATTGCAGCGTCACAGTCAGTCGGTAATACCCGCCGACCTTCATTTGATCTTCAGGCTTAAACACCACACTGAAGGTTTCCGGAAGCCGGATGGCATTCTGACCGTGATCTGATTCGACACGCCACGAATGCTGAGTGGCTTTAAAGATCATCTTCTCTTCACCAAGCGCGCTGTACCGGTCGACATAGCCGACTGCTGCAACGCGAAGCGGTGTCTCGACCCTGGGTGTAGTTTGATGACGCAGCATGAGACTATAACCAAGCGTAAACATAAAGAACATAAGAATCAGTGCCTTTGATCTTCCGCGCTCTGACGCGGTCCACGCAAAGCCCGTCGCGATCACAGCGGCAAGCCAAATTTCCAGTCGCCCTGAAGCCGCAGTAATTCCAATCGCATGTCCGACCCAAGCGATGATTGCAGGACGACGCATAATCATTTCTCCTTTTATGAGTGACATCCAATAATACTATTATTACATATATTGTTATTTAATGTCAATTTTACAACGGAGCACACTAGCGTTGCATTAAAAAACCAATCATTTAATTCCAAATATGGGAATAATAACTTTATGTGAATGTAAAAAAACCTTATAATAGAAATGTACAGGCGTTGCCCCGCCTTGTCTGTGACCTCGTAC
>WXFH01000278.1 GCA_009881125.1 Acidaminobacter sp.
GGCGTCTAAAGCACTGAAAGCCTCGATCGAGGGAGGGATTCAAGTTGACATCCAATGACGCAGTATTGATCCAAAAGAGCAAGCAGGGCGACGTGCACAGCTTTGAACTGCTCATCTCCAAATATCAAGTCTACGCTTATAACATTGCCTGGAGAATGCTTGGCAATGAGGAAGACGCCAAGGACGCGACACAAGAGACGCTGATCAAGGTCTTCAAAGGTCTGGACAAATTCAAGGAAAACTCTGAGTTTTCAACTTGGTTATACACCATTACCGTCAACACGTGCCGTGATCAGCTGAGAAAGCGCAAGAAGGTGATGACTCTGTCTGTTGATGACACTGAGGAAAAAGTCCCTATTCAACTTGTGGCTGAGGAATCCGCTGACCCTGCCGTACGACTGGAGCAAAAGGAAGTGGCCGGTCAGTTGCTTTCTGCACTTGGAAAAATACCGGAGTTTCAGAAAACCGCAGTGCTGCTCCGAGATGTTTATGGCTTTTCCTATGAAGAGATTGGTGCCATTGAGAACTGCTCCGTGGGTACCGTCAAATCCAGAATCAGCCGGGGGCGTCATGGACTGCGTACCTTAATACTCAATGAACGAAGCAATAAGATTCAGGAAGGGGGGACGATCTGATGCGTGACACCTGTTCAATAGACCGATTGCACGATTATTTGGAAAGAGAAAACTATGAGATGGATCCCCGTGGTCTGACGGAAGTCGAAGCGCATCTTGAACAGTGTCCGGATTGCCGTTCCTATCTTGATGATCTGACGCTTCTTAAGGGGGAGCTGGCCGCCATGCCACTCAAAGCGCTGCCTGATGGATTTGAAGAAGAACTTCACTCCAGATTAGTTGAAGAAGCCAATGTGAAATTGGTTTCAAAAAGCTCAAGGATCTCAAATTTCACACATTCGACGTCATTTAAAGTGTTGAGCGGGATCGCCGCTGTGCTGATCATTGCCATAGTCGTCGTAGGGACAGCCGGAAATCCATTGCGAAACCTTCTCTCGAAAGCTAAACTCGAGGAAGCTTCCAGTGACATGGCTATGGGCGGAGCCCCTGCACCCGCAGAAATGCCCACTGCTGCCATGGACAGAGATGGGACAGTTGTCTTTGAAGAAAGCATGAGTAACGCCAAAGGTTTTGGTGAACCGCAGTCGGCACCGGTGGAGCCAAGCATTCCGACCGATTCGACGGATGGTTTTGATCCGTCACTCTTTGGCAAAATGATCATTCGAAACGGATCTGTGAGCCTCGAGGTTGAGGAGTTTGATACAGCCTATGCTCAAGTCGAAGAAATCGTCAGATCCCTTGAAGGCTATATTGAGGGCGCAGATACCTATTCAACGCCTATCTATGACAGTAATGGCCGTCGCGGCGACATTCAGGGCGGAACCGTCAACCTCCGAATTCCGAGCACCCGCTTTGACGCCGCCATGCAGCAGATCAAGACTTTAGGGACTGTGACACATTCCAATATCTCATCCTATGATGTGACTGAAAACTATGTGGACACCCAAAGCAGAATCAAGAACCTGGAAGCCAGAGAGCTCAGGCTCAGAGAATTGCTCGAGCGGGCGGAAGACATTGAGGATATTATGGAAATAGATCTTCAGCTCGCCAATGTTCGCACCGAGATTGACAGTTTGAACGCGATCATAAAGAGCTACGACAAATCCCTCCAGATGTCATTCATTCAGGTCAGTCTGAATGAGAAGCCTCTCAGTGAGAGTACCATTACGACTCTGGACGACAACCTGTTTGAAAGAATGAGGGCCAACTTCATCCGCAGCATCAACGCAGTTGTTCAGATGTTTCAAACTATTATGGTCGGGTTGGTAGCCATACTGCCGTTTCTGCTGATCTTTGGCGCCCTGATGTATCTGGTGCTGAGAGTTGTAAGGAAATTCCTCCGAAACAGAAAACAAAACTTGTAAATTAAAATTTATGCCCCCTTCACAGGAAGGGGGTTTTTCATTGTTCAAGTTATTTTTTTTGCCGATGGTTGTTTATGTTCAGCGCGACTGGCGCAGCAAAACCATCGGCTAAAGTTCTTTGAAAAGGCTTTTTGACATATTTTCTGTTACAATAGACTAAAATGGTCATATTACATTTAGAATCTTTGAGAAAAACGCTTTCAGAGGAGTGGAAAAAATTGAAAAAAATTATGATCATAGACGGCAACAGTTTGATGAACCGCGCTTTTTTTGCGCTGCCGCCGTTGACCAACAAAGACGGTGTTCCAACGAATGCGATTCACGGATTTTTATCCATGATCTATAAAATGCTTGAAACTTATGATCCGCAGTATATGACAGTGGCTTTCGACCTGAAAGGACCAACTTTCAGACATATTGCCTATGACCAGTACAAAGGCACGCGCAAAGGAATGCCGGATGAGCTAAGGGTTCAAGTCCCCATTCTGAAAGAAATTCTCGATGCGCTGAGCATTCACAGAATGGAGCTTGAAGGTTTTGAAGCGGACGACCTGATTGGTACAGTTTCAAAACGGTGCGGCGAGCGAGGGGTGAAGGTCCTGATCGTGACGGGAGACAAGGACGCCTTGCAGCTGGTAGATGATCAGATCGAAGTGTTGATTACAAAAAAAGGAATCAGTCAGATCGATACCTATGACTCGGAAGCAATTCTCAGGGAGTTTAATCTGACGCCGCTGCAGCTGATCGATTATAAGGGGCTCAGCGGTGACACTTCTGACAATATTCCTGGGATTCCGGGGGTAGGGCCAAAGACGGCCATCAAGCTGCTGGAAACTTATAAAAGTGTAGAGTCGGTCATTCAAAACGTTGAAGATATTGAAAACAAACGCCTTCGAGGCCTGGTAGAGACATATGCCAACCAGGCGCTCATGAGCAAGTCCCTGGCGCGAATAGAGACCAACGTGCCGCTGGAATTTGAATTGGACGAATTTGCCCTCAGGGAGCCAAAACTTGAAGAAGCAAGAGCCTTGTTTTCCCTTTATGAACTGAAATCGCTCATGGGCAGGCTGAAGTCCGATTCTGATAATACAGTTCACGAGACTGTCGCAGCCGATTCGGACGAGGTCGTTTGGATTGAGGACGCGCAGGGCTTGAAACAGCTCGTGGATGAAGTGGCGGGGTCGGGACAGGCCGCAGTCTACAGCCTGACAGAGAAGGTTCACGTCAGGGATCTGCGTCTCAGAGGGGTTGGAGTTGCTCTGAAGGATCGAGCCTGTTTTATTCCTGAAGTCGAGGGAAAAAACCTGGCATCTGAGTTCCTAAAAACCGTTGGACCGCGCGGAGACATTGAAAAGTGGAGCTATGACTTGAAAAGAGAGTATTTGCTCTCCTATCAATTGGGATATGAGCTTGAAAACGGCTGTATGGATATAGCTATAGCACGTTATTTGATCGATCCCTCAAGGACTAACGAAAAACTGTCAGCAATGGCATTTGAACGTTTAAAAATCAATATTCCTGATGATGAGGCTGTCTTTGGCAAAGGCGCCAAAGCTGTCTCACTGTTTGAGGTTGAACTGCTCCAGGTCGCGAAATTAGCCCAGAGTAATGCCAGAGCAATTTTTGATTTGGCGGTTCAAATGAAGGAAGAAATCTCCAGTGAAAATATGATGCAGCTGTTTCACGCGGTCGAAATGCCTTTGGTAGAGGTTTTGGCCA
Source organism: Acidaminobacter sp. (assembly GCA_009881125.1). The sequence goes on from WXFH01000278.1 coordinate 3,659, forward strand.
GCATGGAATATGAAGGTTTTAATATTGATCTTAAAGAGATTGACGACATGGATCTGCTCATCACTGAAAAACTTGGGCAGCTTGAAGCGGAGATCTATGAATTTGCAGATGGCCCATTTAACATTCAGTCACCAAAGCAGCTTGGCGAAATTTTGTTTGACCGTCTGGGCCTGCCTGCACAGAAAAAAACAAAGACGGGTTATTCGACGAGTCATGATGTTCTTGAAAAACTTGAAAAGCATCATCCTATAATTGCATTAATTATGGAATACAGAACTTACAGCAAGTTGAAAAGTACTTATATTGATGGACTGCGTCAGGTTATCAATCCTGAAACAGGAAGAATTCACTCCAGCCTGAATCAAACTGTCGCTATCACCGGACGTCTCAGCTCCACAGAGCCAAACCTTCAAAATATACCGGTGCGGCTGCCCCTTGGACGACGTCTCAGGAAGGTGTTCCTGCCAAGTGCAGACCATGTGCTGGTAGATGCGGATTATTCGCAGATTGAACTCAGGATTCTTGCACACTTGGCCAAGGACGAACAATTGATTCACGCCTTCAAAAACAATCTCGACATTCATACCCAAACCGCTGCTCAAGTTTTCGATTTGAAGCCGGAAGAGGTCACAAGTTTTGAACGCAGCCGTGCCAAGGAAGTCAATTTTGGGATTGTCTACGGAATGAGCGACTATGGTCTTTCTGAGAATCTTGGGATCACGCGAAAAGAAGCGCGCTTATATATTGACCAATATTTTGCCAAGTATCCCAATGTCAAAAAATATTTGGATGACACGATTGAGGCGTGCAGAACCCATGGTTATGTGACGACCATTTTGAACAGAAAACGATACATTCCTGACATTCACTCCAAAAACTTCAATCTGCGATCCTTTGCGGAACGCACCGCCATGAATACGCCTATTCAGGGCAGCGCTGCGGATATCATCAAGATTGCTATGGTTAAAGTTTATCAGGATCTGAAAAAGGGTGGATACAGATCCAAACTGATCCTTCAGGTTCATGACGAATTGCTGATCGATTGTGTCCCTGAGGAGTTGGAATCTGTTAAAGCCTTATTGAAAAGCGACATGGAGTCGGCGGTGCAGCTTGAAGTTCCAATTGAAGTCGACATGAAATCAGGTTCAAACTGGTATGAAACAAAATAAAAATCCAATATGTGGCGGCATGTAATTTTTGTGGCATTAGGAGGGGACAACACTTGAAAATTATTGCGCTGACCGGCGGCATTGCCAGCGGAAAATCATCTGTGACTCTCATCCTGCGCGCCCGGGGCTACGTTGTTCTCGACGCGGACGACATAGTCAGACAACTCTATGGAAAAGGGATGCCAATATTTAATGCCATACTCAGCGTCTTTGGCAATAATATACTGGATGACGCGGGTGAAATTGATCGCAAGAAACTTGGCAATCTGGTTTTTTCGGATTCTGAGGCGCGAATCCGTCTTGACAGTGTGACCCACCCTATAGTGGAAGCTGAGATTTCTAGAGGCATTGAGGAACAGCGGATGCAGGGCGAAAACATAATTTTTGTTGACTCACCGCTGTTAATTGAAACCGGGAAGTATGAACGATATGATATGGTGATTCTGGTGTATGTTGACCCAGATACTCAAATTCAGCGATTGAGGTCAAGAAATCAACTCAGTTATGAAGAAGCAATACAAAGAATTAAGAGTCAAATGCCACTGGAGGAAAAGAAAGCTTACGCTGACTATATCATTGACAACAGTGGTACGCTTGAAGCGCTGGAGCAGCAGGTGGATCTGCTGCTCCGTCTTCTGGCGCAATCAGATTTGCCAATCCCGTAGTCCTGACATCAGATCATAAAGGAAGATAATTATTTTCCGGCAATTCGGGTTGACTTTAATCTCCCTTGGCGGTATAATGAATTTCGTCGGGTCAACCGGCGAATACGT
>WXFH01000279.1 GCA_009881125.1 Acidaminobacter sp.
GGACGATTTCGAATCGTCCTTTTTTTTACCTTTTTTGCCGAAACCATCTCAATTCGACCATAGCAGACTGACCTTGGCGGATTTGCATGAAATCCTAAACGAGCAGGACAGGAGGACATTTTGATGATGAAGTACACTAAGTTTCTGATGGTCGCTTTGCTCTTGGGAAGTATGATTACAACAGCCGGCTGCACGGATCAGTCCTCCCAGACAAATCCAGGCGAAAGCCAGAGTCCTTCAGAAAATGTCGAAACCGGAAGTGAAACTTCTGTGGAAGCGGAGGCGCCGCCGGAGACGCCTGCAGAAAGCGAAGAGATTCATGATGACCTAGAAGCGTTCAATGATTTTAGCGACATGCTCTCCAAATCCATGGGCATAAAAAATTTATATTATGAATTCGAACTCAGGGTAGAAGGTGTCTCCAGGGAGTACTATGCCGCCTGGAAGAGCGAAGATCAGGCAAGAATTGACCCCTTTGATCAAATGAGCAGTATTTTCGTAAACCACAAGAATCAAACCATCTCAGTCTTGGATCGCACGTCTGGCACATTGTCGCCATCCGCTTACGACGAGACTTTTATAAATGGCATGATGTCACCGGTGGCTTTTAATGAAGCACTCGATCAGGATATGTTTGAACATGTTCACTATGAAGGTTCTGCGCTGATGGATGGCAAACCATGTGATGTTTATGAGGTTCATTCAGCAGACTTAAATGTGACTTACTACCTTTGGAAAGATAATGGACTGACCGTAAAGATGATCGCTCAGATCACCGGCTTTCCTAAATACGAATACTATTTCAGAAGTTTGCAGCCGGAGGGCGCGTCCGATCTGGATCTGACGCCGCCGAGCGACGTGAAATTATCCAAAGAATCCGTTATGCTGCCAACTTTGAAAGTTGGACAATAGAATAAACAATTGGGGAACAGGGTGCAGCATTCACCATGTTCCTTTTTTGTTTGAAATTATGGTTAGATGGTGGCTCGGTCAGATTAAGCCAACTTTCGAAAGGCAATTGACCGCTTTGCTGAGTCTGCCTTCATTATTTCTTTAGATCGTGCCGTTATTATTTTATCAAAATTGACTGGTTCCGGCGTGTTATTCAAGGGCTTATTTGAGTAAACATGGCCTTTCGGCATG
>WXFH01000280.1 GCA_009881125.1 Acidaminobacter sp.
GCCAGCATCCAAAAAGAGGTCAGCATTCGTTCATACTGCTGAACAACGAAGGTTCCAAGCCCATCAAAATAGAACTGTTTATGAACGTCCTTCTCCAGCTTAAGAAGTGTCTCATGACCGGCGCCGGACTGAACCGCAGCCCTCAGCGTGTGATACGCGTTCTTAAGCTGCGCCATCCCATAATGACATTCGATCATCATGACCGCAATTTCGGATGTCATTGCACTCAGCAGCCTGCCATGGGCTTTGATGCTGTCCCTAGACAGCCCCACCACGCGCATGTGCCTGTTGCGCATCCGCTCGATGTACCCTTCCTGCTCCAAAATCTGAAGGGCCTCCCGCACTGGCATTCTGGACACGCCCAGTTCCGAAGCAATGTTTTCCTGTACCAGTTCGAAGCCCTCAGGGTACTCCCCTTTCAGGATCTTGGCCCTTATATATTTAACGATTTGTTCCTTCAGTTGTTTCATCTCTAATGGCTGCATAGGCGCTCCGTAAAACGTTATTTTAAGTCAAACGAAAATGGTGACTACGCCATATTATACCATGACCACCGGCCAGGTAGAATTAGAAAGTTCGTGAGGTGGGCGAATTGAAAGGAAAATGACCATCGGCCTCAGTTTTGGGCTTTTGGTGCTCAAAATTTAGCCGATGGCCTTCAATTCACCTCTTGGACGATAGGTCAAATAACTTGAGATTTTTTCAGGATAAACCCTTATTTTTTCACTCCGGTTATGCGGAAATACAGAATGCCTATGTTGCCATCTACATTGGTAGCATTACCCTTGTCGACACCGAGGGCTACATAGAGGAACTCCTCCGCCGGACCGTCGAAAGCATAGCCATAGCCGTTGTTCGAGCCGATCTGCTCGAAGTTGACGTCCTTATCCGAGACGTCATGCTGGCTGAGTTCGTTCACATAAGCCCCGTTTATGTAAAGGGTCGGGTTGCCGTAAGTGCTGGTGTCCGCGTGAAAGAGGTCTTCGTCACTGGACCCGTCATACTTCAAGGTAATGTTCGACTTGAGGGGCACAGTTTCACCGGTGTCATGGACGAGTTCGAGGTCCAGCGCGATGCTTGCGCTTCCGCCCTTTTCCAGGGTGAGCTCGCCGCTTTGAGGAACCGTCGCGTAATTCGTTCTGAAATAAAACACGGGCTCAAGAGTGATGGCAGAAGGTGGATCTTCCATCATAGCGGACTGAAGGGTATTGCCTTCATTGTAACTCTCTTCTCGAACCAGACCATAGGCTTCATATGGATCGCGTAATGTACCCGAGCCGGCCGATGAACCGCCCTCATCATCCCCGCATGCGGTCAAGCCAAGTAGCGCCAGGCTCGCAGCCAACAATAGAAAAAGAAGCTTTTTCATGTCAATTTCCTCCTTAGATGGTTGTGAACAATTTGACTTCATTATATCCAATTTTCACGTGCATTGACTAAGAAACGCAAAATTGGCAATGACAAATTGTTGTCACGGACTGTGACAAGGAAAGTGACGCGCGGGTGGGGACTGACATGATCAACGAAACGTGTAGCTAAATGCCGGAATGATCTATAACGCAATCCCAATCTAACTCACATTACATTTTGTGTCTATATTTCTGCTTCTCAGGAATGACGCCTCTGACGCCGCCTTCCGGATCTTCCATGTCACCAACATACCTAGGGATAATGTGAAGGTGCAGATGCGGAATAGTTTGTCCGGCAGCCAAGCCTTGATTAACCCCGAAGTTGAATCCTGCTGGATTAAACTTTTTCTCAAGTAGCGCTTTGCCGTCTTCCATTATTTCAAACAAAGCCTTTCTCTCATCTTCAGTCAACTCAAATAAGGTCTCTGCATGTCGCTTTGGAATAATGAGCAAATGACCTTCAGTGACGGGATATTTGTCGAATAGACCATAGAAATAGTTGTTCTCGATGACATAAGCAGATACAGACATTTCGCAAAAAACACAACCCGATAGTTTCAATTCTTCACCCTCAATCATTTGGTATAACAGGATTCTATCACAACTCGGCTAAAAATCTCAAATCAACTTAATGTTTTATTCTACAATCCACCAAGGGGTTCAAAATAATTTTTCAGATCTTCAAGCATTCTGCTTTTTAATCGTTCCAATCCATCACCACGTGTCAATTCATCCCAAATTCTATGGTGTATCGAAATCTTTTTCAAATCTTTCGCGTAGTACATGAAACGCTTGCGCTCAAATTTTTCGAATGGATTTGAAAGAATGCTCTGTGTCAAAATCTTGTCGTCCATAATAAAGTCTCTATCTGTATATGGACAGTTCTCCCTATCAACTTTCAAGCCCTTTTCATGGCGTTCAAGATAATAAGCCCTATAACGCTCCATTAGCCCTTGAATATCCGCATCGCCCGTGCTGTCAACCTTTTCGAGCAGCGACAGAATGAAATACATCTTGTAGCTAAAGGTATAGGTCCGCTCATCAATAAACGCCCAGAAGTCCTCCACCAACGTTTCCTCAGTATGCTCCCTGAGCCCTTTCAGCTGGCGGATCTCAGCAACCTGCTCCGGTCGGAATAATTTTATTGAGCTCCTGCCCATTGGAATCCTGACATCTGCCTGAATCTCACCTTTAAGCAGCCAACTGTTCACTGTCCCGGTTGAAACAAACAGTTCCCTGGCCAGCATTTCCACCGATAAATAGTCCTCATAGACCTTTTGCATAGTGAACAACTCGAATGGCTGGAGTTTGATCAGACTTTCGTGTGTTGATTCCAACAGTACCAGTTCCTCCGAAGTATCCCCGGAACGTTCAAAAAGATTCCCAAAGGCTTGGTAATAGTCGAGCCCAAATAAACCGTGAATGGACCACGGCCTATTGCTTACCTGTCCAAAAGAACCATACTGATCAACAACATCTATTACATAAAGCGCTTCCTTTCCCTCAGCGAGGCGCGTTCCTCTGCCCAACTGCTGTGTATAAAGAACTCTGGAAAGCGTCGGCCTCGCCATGACAATGACCGAGGTGTGCGGCGCGTCCCAGCCTTCATTGAGCAAACTGCAGGTACACAGGAACTGAATTTCCCTGTTCATATACTGATCAATTTTTCTCTGCCGATGGTTATCCTTCCCATCTACCGAAGCCGCCTTAAATCCTTTGGCCGTCAGCAGTCTGGCCATTTCTTTCGCGTGAGCGACACTGACGCAGAAAATAAGACCTGACTTCCCAGGCAATTTTGTATAGAAATATTGATGTAAGACATCCACTATGAGCTCGTTTCTCGAGCTGACTCGTATACGTCGCTCAAGATCCGCTGACACATAATCTTTTCCATTAAATCGCACTTCTGAAAGATCAATATTGCTTTCAAGGCGAAACGCGCGGATCTGACACAGCAAGCCTTTTTCAATTGCCTGCTTCAGATCCAGTTTCTCCTCATAGCTGCCAAAGACGTTCTCCAGTCTTTGGGCATCCAAACGCTTATCTGTAGCAGTTAAACCCAGCATAAATTCTGGCTGATAATGCTGGATTGCTTTTTTAAGGACGGGTGCAACACCATGGTGCGCTTCATCTACGACCACATAATGATATTTGCCCGGCGAATCCTTGTAATATTGTCTCGCGGCACTGGCATAGGTCATGACCTCGATGTGTCCGACTTTTTTCTGATATTGGATGGATTCCTTTTCCCATTGCCTGGTGAGATCTAATGATGGCGCAAGTACCAAGGCGTTGAGTTTACCTCTTCCCGCTGCCATTCTCTTCATATCTTCAAGAGCGATAGTTGTTTTTCCCGTCCCAGTTGGCAGGACAACAAGCGCAGACCTTTTTCCTTCGCCTCTATCCCCTGACAAGTCATTTAAGTAATCCGTCTGATGCTCATGCAAAACAAATCCCCGCTGAGAAACCATAGAATACTGAATCAAATAGTCATCAATGCTTCCAATGAACTCCTTTAGCTCATCCACAATTCTTTCGCGGTTGGCGAGACTTTCCGTATCCCACCTGAAAACAACGCCATTCGCATCAATAACGGAATTTTGCTTCTTCAAGATCTGACGATACTTCGTTTTCCCTATTATATTGGGATGATGATAGCTGACACCGTTTTCTTCAATCGCTATCCACGTACCGTCTTTTTTGAATAAGGCATAATCCACATAAGCAGTTTTGCCTTCTTCTGTAATAAAGGCATATTCGCGCTTTATGTATTTTAAGGCTTCTTCTCCGAAAGCTTCGACGAAGCATTCTTCAAACCGATACTCAAGTGGCGTTGGATCCGCCATGACACTTTCTCGATTAAAGGTTCTGCCAAGTTGATATTCGGCTTCATCTTCGACAAAATGATAATTTAGAAACCGTTCCAACTCGACATCGCCTTCGATAAATCGATAGACTTTTTTGTACTGGCGCATCCATTCGTTTTGTTTTTGGCAGTAGCGTTTGTAGGGGAAGGAGGTATTGAAGATGGATTCTTGGTCGATGATAAGGATGCAGTTTTTTGGATGAAATTGAAATGCGATAGCAAGGAGAATACCATCTTTAGATAGTTGATCAATACTCTGATTTTCTTGAAGAAAATTTGTAGAAATAGTCAATTTCAAATCCGGAGTTTGTCAAGGTAGTTGTCGCAAATCATCTTTAGAAATAGTGACCGGATTAAGCCATACTTCCTCCGGTAATGTCCAGTCTCGGGTCTTACCTGACCATCTCTGTGGCGCTTTTGCTTTTGCTAGTTCGTAGACTTTACGACGCGTCGCAAGA
>WXFH01000281.1 GCA_009881125.1 Acidaminobacter sp.
TGACGGACGCGGTGTACAAACGCCGGGGCTGGACAGCTGAGGGCGTCCCTACAGCAGCGTATCTCAGGGAGATTGGCATGGATCTGCCTGAAGTGCTTGAAGTGGTCACGCCGCTTCAGTAAAGCTGTTGAGCCAACCAAAACTGAAGTCGCGGGTACGCGCGATTATTTAATCAAATAGGCTTGTTTCCATTCATAATACACTCCCGTGTAAATTCGGGAGTGTATTTATTTTTTGAAAGGGTATCATTTCAAAAGGTCTTAAGCGCGTTTCCGGGTCCGACCAACATGCATTTGGAACCTGATTCAAAGTGTTGAAGTGTTGGAGGGGACCAGGGTGAGGGAGTGCTGAGGCTTTGAAGCAAAGGGGGAGGCATCCA
>WXFH01000282.1 GCA_009881125.1 Acidaminobacter sp.
TGAGAGTTGGGGTTTTAGGTACGTCGGGACACTTTGTGAAACGGATTATTTTGCCGCTGTCTGCCTCTGAAAAGGTTGAAATAACAGGTATCGCGTCGCGCACGAGCGACAAGGCCCGGCAACTTTCCGAAAAGTGGCACATTCCATGGGCTTATGAGAGCTATGAAGCCATGCTTTCTGATCCGGTGATAGAAGCGGTTTATATCCCCCTTCCGAACCATATGCACCTCGAGTGGATGAAAAAGGCGGCGGATGCCGGCAAACACATTTTATGCGAAAAACCCTTTGCAATGAACGCCGAGGAAGCGCTGGAGGCGATCCGCTATGTGGAAGGGAAGGGACTTAAGGTCATGGAGACCTTCATGTACCGCTTCCATCCCAAATGGAACCGCGTGCGCGAACTGGTCCGGTACAACGAGATTGGGCGCATCATGACCGTCCACAGTCTCTTCACCTACACCAACCTGGATCCGGGCAACATTCGCAATATCCAGGCGTTTGGCGGCGGTGCGCTGATGGACATAGGCTGCTATGCGGTATCCTCGATTTGCGAGGTCATGGGCCGTGGACCGGAGAGAGTGGTAGGCACCATGCAGCTCCATCCTGACTTCGGGACAGACCTGCTGACCAGCGGTATTCTGGATTTTGGCGATGCCAAAGGCCTGTTCACCGTTTCCACCGGCAGCTTCGCCCAGCAGGAAGTCACCATTGTAGGCACAGATGGCGTTATCATGGTCCGAATTCCCTATAATGACTTTAATGACGTCAAGGCAGAGCTGGTAGTCAGAAACGCGCTGGGCGCCAGGACCGTCGAATTTGAGCCCGTCAACCAATACCGTCTGATGTTCGAGCACTTTGCGGACGCGGTTCGCCAGGACTTTGAGCCGATGGTCACTTTAAACGACTCCCTCCGCAA
>WXFH01000283.1 GCA_009881125.1 Acidaminobacter sp.
GGATGCGCAGTAAATGGGTTTGTAAAAAACTATTTCTTGGGATCTTTTGAGAAAGGCTAAGCAACCTGCTTGAGAAAACTTTGAGTTTGTTATTTGTGAGATTATTAGGGTATCATTGGGTTGAACTGAGTTTGCGAGCTCCGAGTTTGTGGGGCCTGAACAGCGTGGGTTATAAACACTGAACCTGATCTCCTGCAGGGAAAATTATATTGTGGTTTATGTGTTTGTAGGGCACTGGAGGTTCTTCAAACCAATGGGCGTACGAAGTAATTTGTCCGCCTGCCATAGCAAAGGAGTCCATTCTCGTTGGCGTCATGTGTGCGCTGACGCGGGGTGGACTTTGCTGTTTTTTTTGGGTTGTCTCATGCTTCGTGTAAGTCTTTTGTCGGGAGGTGGTTTGAATGATCATACACGTCAAGTTCTCCGGTTATATTGCCGCGAGTCTTGGCTGCAGAGAGAAAACCATGGAGATTGAGACATCCGGTACAGTCCAGGATCTTTTAACGAAATTGAACTTGACGGTCAGTCAAAGCTGGATTGCCGTCAGCATTGGAGGGAAACTCAGGGACAGGCGCACTGTGCTGAAGGAGGGAGATGAGGTGCTGGTGCTGCCGCTTGGCGGCGGCTGAAGCCTATTGCGGCTGAAGCCTATTGGCGGCTGAAGCCTATTGGCGGCTGAAGCCTATTGGCGGCTGAAGCCTATTGGCGGCTGAAGCCTATTGTCAGCTGAGGCCTATTGTCAGCTGAGGCCTATTGCCTCTAAAGCCTATTGGCTTGGGCGCGTTGGTACATTATTCCGACCATCGGCCACTGCAGTTGATTTTTGGTTTTATTTTACTGGTCAGCTCATCCACAATCCAATTCACAA
>WXFH01000284.1 GCA_009881125.1 Acidaminobacter sp.
CGTCAACATCATTAAGGCACTTGGCATTAAGTCAACACCATTTATAATCAATAAAAGCACCAGAATTAACTTTTTAAAAGGCAACACCGCTGTACAGCAAAAGTAAGATCAGCAACACATCACTTTGAATTACCAGCAACACATTAAAAGGCAACAAATCAATACCTGATTTAAAGGATCCTAAGCAATGACTTTAACAAGA
>WXFH01000285.1 GCA_009881125.1 Acidaminobacter sp.
TTCGATTGAGTTTAGAGTCAATAGCTTTGACAAAGTCATAAATGTCAAAGCGATGAACGATGACGGCGAGCAGATTCTCGAAGAACTTGACCTGAAGGGCATGGAGATCGAAAAAGCAATTGAGGCTGCCCTCGACGAAATGGTCGAGCAGAAGTTCCTTGATGATGCTGATGACAAAGCCAATGTCATGATTTCTGTGCAGCATAAAAATGAAGAAAAGCAGGAAGAAATGACAGTGTATCTCAACGGAGAAGTCAACGTCTACGTAAAGAATGCAGGTATTGAAGCAGAAGTTGAAGTAGAAGGCATTGGCGCGGAGCGCGTTGCGCTTGCTGCTGAATTAGAAATCACTCCTGGGAAACTCAATTTAATTGAGAAGCTCTGGGCTTCTATGCCGGAAGATGACCAAGATGATGAAAATTATGAAGCTTGGATTGAAGAAATGGCTACTGAC
>WXFH01000286.1 GCA_009881125.1 Acidaminobacter sp.
AACTTTCAACCTGGGGACGCGGACGGTAATGTAAATACAACAATCATTCCGGTTTCTGTTCATTTAACAGGTTGTTGGAAAAATAATATGATAAAATTATGCAGTACATAACTCTCTTTTTCCCATTAATGACAGGAGTTGACGCTGTGAAAATTTCTTTCGAAAACATTATGGCTCATGAGGAAGAAGAAGTGATCATCCGTTGTTACGAGGTGAGTGATGACATTCTGGAGCTCGCAAACAGGCTGAAAACGCATAAGCGCAGTCTGATTGGCTACAATGGGAACGCCATCTATCAGCTCAATTTATCCAATGTCTATTATTTTGAATCTGTAGACAATAAAGTCTTCATCTATTGCCGCAATGAAATCTATGAGAGCAAGCAGAAACTCTATGAGCTTGAAGAGATCTGTGATCACCGAAGGTTTTTCAGGGCGTCAAAATCCACCATCGTCAATATAACAAAAATATCTCATATCAAGCCGTCACTAAGTGGGAGATTTGAAACGACCATGGAAAACGGAGAAAAATTAATGGTATCCAGACAATATGTCCCTGTACTTAAATCCAAGCTAGGCTTGTAAGGGGGAGAAACACATGAGGTTCTTAGATCTCGCCAGACAACTGATCAAAGATTACTTTATCATCTTTGGCATTCTGATTATTGGAAGCGTGTTTCTTACTCCGCCTGAAACCATTAACAGGGACTACGTTCTCTTAACCATGACCTTCGCAGCGGTAGGAGACTTGCCCAGCCTTGTGTTTTGGTCAAAAACAGAGCTCACTGAAGAAAGCAGAAAATGGCGGTCAATCGTTCACTTCATTTTGCTCGAGGGCGTCATTCTCAACTATGCCGGCATGACCGGGATTGTTTCAAGTGCACTCGAGGTTGTCCTATTTGCGCTTCAGATTCTGGTCATCTACGGTCTCGTTCGATTCATAACCTGGCGAGGTGACCTGGTCACAGCAAATAGAATCAACAAAAAATTGAAAAATTTTCAAGCAAACGATAATTTGGATTAGGCGGATGTCTCAAGTCAAGGCCTTCACAAACCTTCTCCATTTCATCACCAACTAAAGCAGCCTCACCAGTCTCACCAACCTCACCAACTTCACCAACTTCACCAACTTCACCATCCCTCACCCGCCACACCTGAGTTTCAACTTACCCGGCCATTTTTACAACTCACCTATGGAAATGAACAGCTTGGCTTTTTCGCCTTTGCAAGCCATTCGCTAACGGTTATGATGAATCCATAAGTTGAAAGTGAGGGATCATCATGGGCATTATTATATTTGTTGTCATACTGCTTACCGAATTTGCGTTAATGATTTACTGTATAAAGACCAAACAGAATCATAATGGAAAGAGAAGCAAAATCAGAATTGCCGAGTGGCTGATTTTTGTGGGCGCCTTAATCACTCCGCTCGTTGAGTGGAGTTTTAGATGGTATTTTCTAATGGCCGTTCTAACAGCGCTGGCTGCCATTGGCGGGCTGAGACTTTGGACGAAGAAACTTGGAGCGAAGCCCTACGCGAGCGGTCGTATTGTTTTAAAAGGGATCGCCATGATGGTGATCATGACTATGGCAGTTCTGCCTGCGGTCATTTTTCCTCAATATGAATTGCCTGCCGTAACCGGAGATCTTCAGGTTGAAACGGCAACCTTTACCTTTACAGACCAAAGCCGCATTGAGACCTTTTCAGACGCCGGAGAACACCGCAAGTTGAATGTTGAGATTTGGTACCCGAAGAATGCGAACGGACAATACCCCCTCATCGTCTTTTCCCATGGTGCCTTTGGCGTGAAGATGAGCAACACCTCTACCTGCATGGAGCTTGCCAGTCATGGCTATGTCGTTTGCGCCATTGACCATCCCTATCATGCAGCTGGGACGGTGGATGGGGAGGGTCAGGTGACCATCGGCAGCAAAAAATTCATGCAGGAGGTCCTGGAGATCAACAGCGGCCGTTATGACGAACGGGCGCAGTACGAAATTTTCAGTCAGTGGATGACGCTGCGGACGGAGGACATGAATTTTGTCCTGGACCAGCTCTTGGGCGGCCCTGAAGCGACAAGTGCGGAAATTTACAGCCTCATTGATGCGGACAAAATTGGCCTGATGGGGCACTCCCTGGGCGGTGCGGCGAGTGCGCAGCTTGGGCGCGACAGAGGCGACATCAGCGCCGTTGTCAACCTGGATGGCTCCATGCTGGGCGAATTCCGCCTGAGCGCGGCGGGTGCTCCGACCATGAACGAGGTGCCGTATCCGCTGCCGCTGCTCAATTTCTATTCCGAAGAGGTGCTCTCCGCACTCAAAGCGGAACCTGAAACTGTCTACATCAATCACCACATTTCAAAGATTTCGCCGATGGCCTTCGAAACCCACATCCAAGGCAGCAATCACATGAGCTACACGGACTTACCCCTGTTTTCGCCGTTTCTGGCCAAACAACTGTCAGGAATATCCGGCGGCGCCACAGAAGCGAGGGTGGACCCTGCCTATGCTATAGAGACAATGAATAAGCTGGTACTTGAGTTTTTTAATTGTTTTCTCAAAGATACGGGTGAATTTGCCGTGAGGTCGTCTTATTGAATCCATAAAACCGGGGATCACTGACCACGGGCCGCCCGGAAAGTATTGACCGGCAAAACAGGGACGGTTATGTTTTTGCTTTTCTGTTTGGTGAAAAAGTGATAAGGTAAAAGTGTCAAAGGTTAGCCATCACACAAC
>WXFH01000287.1 GCA_009881125.1 Acidaminobacter sp.
CGGTTGTCACCTATCAACCCCCGGTTTCCAAAGAAAAAGAGTTAAAACTTTAGCCGATGGTCACGGTTCCCCAACCATCGGCAAGATGCCCGTTTAGCCGAGAGCGAGCTCTCTTCTGCACGGGATTTTTTTTGCTGACGTCTGTTGGATGTCGCGGACGTGCACCTCGCTTCGCCTTCAACCACGCTGCGCGTGATTAAAGGCTGCGCTTCGGTTAGGGCTTCGCCCTATACAAATAAAGAGAATCCCGTTCAGCCGAGAGCGAGCTCTCTTATGCACGGGATTTTTTTGCTGACATCTGTTGGATGTCGCGGACGTGCACCTCGCTTCGCCTTCAACCACGCTGCGCGTGATTAAAGGCTGCGCTTCGGTTAGGGCTTCGCCCTATACAAATAAAGAGAATCCCGTTCAGCCGAGAGCGAGCTCTCTTATGCACGGGATTCTCTTTATTTGTGCACGTCTCA
>WXFH01000288.1 GCA_009881125.1 Acidaminobacter sp.
AGCCGATAGAGCCGCTGACCTTGATTAATGCAGAAAGCTCTGCAATCTGGCAGCAGCGATCCTCGCCCCGGATCTGGCAGAGCTCATTTTTGGTTGTGGATGAAAATGACATAGTCTCACCTGTCTTTTAGGTCCTTGTGCTATTATACTTAATCTTTTTCGATGTTGTCTTCCAGTCCGAGTACAGCTTTTCCCTTGCGCACCATCTCCCGCTCGTCATTGTACCGAAGGAAATTGTCGATCTCCCCAACGTCAACAAAGCGACCGTCGATAAAGCCCTCTTCTTCAAGGGGAATAATTTCTGTGGTCATCGCGATCATGGCGTACCAGTGAACGCGCTTGATGATCAGTTCCTGTTGACTCCAGATGTTTCTAAACCGATATCCGGTCTCGTCAAGATATCCCAGAACCTGCGCTGTGACGCCTGTCTCCTCGGAGACCTCACGGGCTGCAGCATTCTCCGGGGACTCTTTGGGTTCGACTTTGCCTTTAGGCAGCACCCAATCGCCATTCATTTTTTTTAGAATCAGAACCCGCCGTCCATGAAAGACGACTCCGCCTGCGCTCGTCACATATTTCAAAGGTTTCACGCCCTTATGGTCAATATCAGGAATTAGAGTTGAGAGGAGATGAACGGGACAATAACGAATGCTTCCGGTCTGGATTTGTCCCACAGTGGTTAAACACATAATCATCCTTTAGTATACCACAAAATGTAGTACCCCATGCGGCTCAATTGGATTTAGAGTCCGGTGTCTGGTACAAAAATTATTACAGTGCCAGTCACCGAGTTGAGTTTGGGGTCAGGTACCGTAATGATATTGCAACACAAAAGCCACACCGTGTTAATTATTAATTTCCGAGCCATTCCTTGACCCCATCTAATATAGTCACCCCTTACAACTTGCACTCCCACTATGATAAACTAGTCATGTAATCATTTTACTTACACCACAACTGGAGTGATTCTTGTGAATCAGTTTGACGCCAACTTTTATATCGCAATCCTCGAAGCCTCCCATGACGAAATTTATGTCACGGACGGCGACGGTTTTGCCGTCTATTGCAATAAAACCTTCGAATCCAACTATGGTCTGAAACGCGAAGAAATCATGGGCAAGCACATCAGCTTCCTCCTTGACAACCAATACTGCGACCAATCCCCTTTGCCGATGGTTATTGAACAAAAAAAAGAGATCAGTATCCGCCAGAAGACGAAAATGGGCAAAACCCTCCTGATCACTGCAACGCCATCCTTTGACGAAAACGGGAATATAAACTTAATCGTTGAAAACTGCAGGGATGTCACTGAAATGGAAGCCATCAAGGCGGATCTTGAGCACACTAAAGAGCAGATGATCCGCTATAAAAATGAAATCGACGAACTCAGACGCAACGAGTTGAGAGAAACGGAGAACCTCATTGTCAACAATCCCAGGATGAAATCGATTGTAGACATGATCGACCGCCTGTCATCCATTCACTCCACGATTCTGATCTCGGGAGAGTCCGGCACCGGAAAGAGCATCCTGGCAAAGTACATCCATTCCAAGAGCACGCGAAAAGACGGCCCTTTCATCACCATCAACTGCGCCGCCATTCCGCCCAACTTATTGGAATCAGAGCTCTTCGGCTATGTCGCAGGCGCTTTTACCGGCGCAGACAAAAAAGGGAAAGTCGGCTTGGTAGAACTGGCGAGCGGCGGTACGCTCTTCCTGGACGAAATTGGTGAAGTGCCGCTGCCGCTGCAGGCAAAATTCCTTGAGCTCATTCAGGATAAGCGGTTCATTCCCGTGGGATCCACCAAGTCAAAATCCATTGACATCCGAATCATTTCTGCCACAAACGCAGATCTGATGACCCTTGTCAAATCCAAAAATTTTCGCGAAGATCTCTACTACCGGCTTAAAGTCGTGGACCTTCAAATCCCGCCACTTAGGGACAGAAAAGAGGACCTGAACGAAATGGCCAGCCTCTTCCTGAATAAATACAACAGGGAGTACAAACTGAATCGTGAAATGTCCAAAGACTGCATGGAGATCCTCCGGAATTACCGCTGGCCGGGAAACGTCAGAGAACTCCAGCACGTCATAGAACAACTTGTCGTCACAGTTCCCGGAAAGGTCATTGAGCCACACGATCTCCCAATGCACTTATTCCGCGATGCACTCGTGCCGCTGGACCCGACGCAGTCAGAGCTGCCTTCGCTGGACATCGCTCTCGAAGAGATTGAAAAAACATTGATTTTGAAAGCTTTTGAACATTTCGGAAGCTCCTACAAAGCCGCGAAAGCACTTCACATTTCGCAAAGTAAGGCAAGCAGGCTATACAGAAAGTATACCGAATAAGACTCCTGAAGAATAAAGGAAGAGGAAGAAGGGCCAAATACACCACTTCTTCCTCTTCCCTTATTTTTGTCGCATACATTCAGCGAATCGTCTTCAGCACTTCCACGAGATATTCCCACGTCTTGATCACCGACGGAATGCTGAGATGCTCATTCGGGTTGTGTACATCATACAATTGAGGCCCAATAGATATTGCATCTAATCCTTCAATTTTTTCAATGAGCAAACCACATTCAATGCCTGCGTGACAAGCAACGATTCTCGGCTTCTCCCCATACTTCTGTTCATATACCCGCTCGCACAAAGCACGCAGTGTGGAGTTGGGATCAATCGGCCACTCAGGATAAGCTTCAAAGCTGTCCCAGGCCGCTCCCAACAAATCCGCCAATGCCTCAAACCGGCTCACCAAGACAGACTTCTGGCTTTTGACCGCACTTCTGACTTCATTTTCAAAGTAAACGCCTGTCTCCGACGTCTTTAACAAGCCAAGATTGGATGAGCTCTCCACAAGCCCCCTCATCTCCGCGCTCATGGTGTGAACGCCATCCGGCATCAATGCGATAGCCTGCACCGCTTTAACGGCGCTCTCGCATTTCATGATCTGCCGATGGTCACCATTCCCCAGCCACGCTTCGTCTTGAACCCACTCACCCGCAGTTTTGGATCTTTTAAGTAAAATTCCTGCCGAAGTGCCTCATGAACCTCTGACACCTGCTTGTCAAACCGCTCGATCGCCTCCACGGGAACCAGCAGAACAGCTTCTGCTTCTCTTGAAATTGCGTTGCGCTGGGATCCGCCCTCCAGGTAAGCTAGTCCATAACCTTGCCGGATCACGAGTTCCTGCAGCACACGCCCCAGAAGCTTTATAGCATTGCCGCGCCCTTTATCAATTTCCATTCCGGAATGACCACCTTGAAGCCCTTTGACACTCAGCCGTACAGGTACTTGCTCCTTTTCTGCCTCCACCCATTCCACCGGCAGCGTCAGCCCAATTCCAACACCTCCGGCGCTGCTGACGAGCAAAGCGTCGTCCTCTTCAGAATCCAGATTGATCAGGATCTTCCCTGAAAAGCAACTGGCCTCCAGTGCGTTTGCCCCGTGGAACGTCGTCTCCTCCTCAGTCGTGAATACAACTTCGAGTGCAGGATGCTCAAGTAACTGATCATCCAATAGTGCCAGCCCATAGGCCAACGCGACACCGTTGTCGGCGCCAAGGGTTGTATCCGTAGCGTAGAGCATTTCGCCCTCCACTCTCAACTTTAATGGATCCTTTTGAAAATCATGATTTGTGCCCTTGTTTTTTTCACACACCATATCCATGTGCCCCTGAATAATTACCGCTGGCGCACTTTCATACCCTGGTGAAGCAGGTTTTTTCAAAATAACATTCAAGGCTTCATCTTGAATGGTCTCCAGCCCTCTCTCTCTTCCAAAGGCAGCCAAATAATCACTGATGGCTTTTTCATGACCAGACTCCCTGGGGATGGCAGAAATTTCACTGAAATAAGTAAACACGGGGTGTCGCAGTTGAGCCTCTATTTCCAATTGCTTCGACACAAAATCTCAACACCTTTCTTTTGCATATAACGCGTGATCGCTCTACATTGGCGCCACAGCCCAATAACCCTATTACCCTATTATCCTTATAGCCCTATAGCCACACCGACCACCAACAATGACGCCTGTAAAGCGAACATCATCAAAAACAGCGGTGTAATAAAACGATACCATTTGTTCATGCCTATCCCAATAATACCACATTCCACCGCGACACTGGTCGGCCAAAACATGTTCGAGAAACCATCGCCAAACTGGAAGGCTGTAACCGCAATCTCTCTGCTGAGGCCCACGACATCTGACAGCGGTGCCATAATAGGCATCATGACCACCGCTTGGCCGGATCCGGAAGGAATAAAGAAATTGATCAGATTTTGAACCACCAGCATGCCCACTGCCGTAACGCTTTGCGGCAATGCCTGGATCATGTTGGAGAGATACAATACCGCAGTGTCGATGATATTTGCCTGAGACATGATAACTTCGATGGATCGCGACAAGCCAATCAGCAGCAGCCCATAAATGGACGCCTCCGCGGACTCGACGAAGGACTCTGCGATCTGCCTGGAATTCATCTTATTAATAATGCCGGTGAGGATCATAGCAATTAGGAACATAGCCGCCAGCTCCTGAAGATAGAAGCCGTACATACTCACTGTGAAGGCAATCAACCCAATCAGCAGTATAAAGCCTGCAAGCGTCACCTTTTGTCGAACTGTGAACGGCATTCCGACAACTTCTTCCCGGGTCATGGTGCCTTTGATCTCCCTTTGTGGTTCACCGTATAGAATGCTTTTGGTCGGGTCCTTTCTGATCTTCGCAGCATACCACATCATATATCCGGAAGAAAGCGACATGAATAAAATGAACGCTACCACGCGAAAGATCGTCATTTTGGGCGTCATCAGCGGGATCCCAGCAATACTGCTGGCTATGCCGATGGTAAAGGGATTAATCGTCGCCGCCGCAAAGCCCGTCGCGACTCCAATAAACACCATGCCTCCGCCTATGAGACGGTCATACCCAAGTGTAATCGCAATGACGACAAATGCAGGAATCAAACCATAAGTTTCTTCATACATGCCAAAGGTGCTTCCCGCTATACCGAAGAGGAAGACGAAGATAGGGATCAATAAGTAATCCCGCGCGCCGAGCGATCTGAGAACTGCGCCAACCATGGCATTCAGCGTTCCGGTTTTCATGAGCAAGAAGACATATGCAGAGGCGAAGATGACAAAGAAAATGATTTCACCCGCGTTAACCATGCCTGTGTAGATCGCCATAAAAAAGCCCCATACGCCAATAGGGCTGGCTTCGACGGATTGGTAACTGCCAGGAACTACAAGTTCTCTTCCGAGGGTAGGATCTTCAACACGTTCAAAGGTCCCTGCGGGCATAACCCAAGTTAAGGCAGTGCATAAAACAATGATCATTAAAAGAATGACATAAGCATGGGGCATCGTGAATTTCTTTTTTTCTTTTAGAACTTCAACTCTTTCTGACATAATCGAACACCTCTCTTGTGATTTATGATTTTAAAGCAAACGATTCTAAGGATGTGGAAGACGGCGTCTGACACCTTCTTTCATCTCAGCGGCCGCGGCCTATCGATTCCACTCCACC
The DNA here is from genome assembly GCA_009881125.1 of Acidaminobacter sp. The sequence goes on from WXFH01000288.1 coordinate 5,529, forward strand.
CTTTCAGGCCAAATACTCATGAACTGTCTGCAGCCTCCTTGCCGTGAATGCTCTCAGCCTTGGGACGTACCGCATAAAACAGGAATCCTGATCCAATCAAAAGAGCCAGCAGCGCATATTCCGCAGGCCAATGCAAGGCGCCTGGACTGGAGGGCAGCAGCATGGCAAGTGTGAGGAAGAGAACCACGCCAATCCCCATGAGGTCGAGGGCGCGTGCGTGGAAGGACACTGGCTGACCATCGGCAGAACGCTTTCTGAGGCGATAGGCGGAAAACACAGTTGACCCCCATAAAAGGATGTAGAAAAACGCAGCTAAGTTGACGAGAGCGGCAAACACCGCACTTCCTACAAAAGGGGTGATGCCAATGACTAGAGCAACAAACAGGATTGCATTGCCCGGTGTCTTGTAGACGGGATGAACCGCGGCAAAACACCGGGGAATCAGACCCGCCTTCCCAAGGGCGTACAAGGAACGTACTGCTCCAAAGAACATGCCGTTAAAAACGCCAATAATATTGATCACAGCGGCTGACAGCAGGATGCCTCTGAACGCAGGCACACCGGTAAGTCGAACCAGGCTGTCCGAAAAAGGAATGGATGTCGACGCCATTTCCTGCCAAGGCATCAGACCTGCCTGGAGAAACAGCAGCGCACCGTACAACACGGTGGAAATGAGGATGGACAGCATCATTGCCTGCCCGATCCGCTTGACGCTGAGGCTCGCACTGGCTTCTTCCACGCCTTTGGAGATGTTTTCCCAGCCGGCAATGGAGAAAGGAAGGAGCACCAGCAGAGAGATCGTGCCGTCAAAAGTCGACTTGACTGCAAATGGTGTTAAATTTTCGGGATCAAAGAAGAGCATGCCAGCTATAAACGCCCCAACTACCATGGTGATGACAATCGCCATAAGGACGACTTGAACCTTTGAAAAGAATTTTGTGCCTCTGTACTGCAGCCGGGCAATGCCGAAGATAAGCGCGATCCCGATCAGGACAGCCCAGAGTGTCACCGGCTGTCCGCCAACGGAATATAGGATATTTCGACCTTCAAGTACCGGAAAGAGAACGTAGAGCATTTTGACTATGGCCAGCGTCTGCCAGGCACAGATCACGCCGTTGACCAGAAACCCACACCATCCCGCGACGAGAGCTGCGCGCTCGCCAAAAGCCCGACCGGCGTAATGCATCTCTCCCCCACCTTCCGGAAACATAGGCATGATCCGGGTATAGGATGAAGCCATGACCAGAAGCATCGCCAATCCAAGGACAAAGGCCAGCAGTGCATTGAAAGGACCACCGGATGCTGTCATCCAGATCCCCGTCATCAAGAGCCATGAGGAACCAAAGACACAGCCAATCCCCATTCCCAGAAATCCGACAAAGCCTATAGTGCGTTCAAGTTTTATGGGTGCTGCGTTATTTTTCATCTGGCTTCCTCCCCAAGTAACTGTCAAATGCGCTATTTTATGTGGCATCTGGCTGCTTGACATAGTAATACGCAATTCTTATGCCATAATTTGAAACAATTATTTAAAACAATCTCCAGATTTAGAACTGAAATTGCAATGAAACAACCAATTCGAAGACGGTTTATTGCTCTATTTGGATTAAAACGAGTCGTGCGCCAAAAGCGACAAGTCAGTTTCGACTCGCCAAACTTTATCTGCGCCGCTTGCAAATCCAAAGTTTAGCAGCATTTTGAATTAAAGCGAGTTATTTTTAACTCATTTTTATAAATTGAGAACATTTGACTGTTGAGCCCAAACGCCAACACCACTAATAATCATCTTTTGAAAGCTTTTAATTCTGTCGAATTGAACTTTGATGTGAAAAAACCAAGTTGATTTTGACTCACTTTGCTCGATTCGACAAATGAACGCAGCAAAAAGACCTCCAATCAGAGGCCTTTTATTTTGGCGGATCCTTTATAATCTAAAACGCTTAATGTGACCGTTTAATTTTCTTCTCAATGAACAGCGCGTGCAGCCCCGTCAAGTAAAAAGAAACCAAACCCGCCAGTGTGCCGATGGTCGCGGCGCGAATAAAATAAGGCATAACTGTATTCTTAGCGCTGACAGCAATGCCGACCCCAGTGTCTCCACCTACAATCAGCGCCGCCGCAAACATGAGAAAAACGATCCCGCCGCCCATAATCGCAATCAAAATAGAGATGCTGAAAATGGCGCTGACAACCTTCTCAATTTTTGTTCTCATCAATGGACCTCCTCGTGTGACTATAAAAAGAAAATCGGCAATAGTCCGCCCAGAACCAAAATGGAGACCGTAAGATGCACCGCGATCCAAACTAATGCCAGAATCGACGTTTCCCGCATTCTCGACTGCGCAATCCCCATAGCTGCATACATGGCAAGGGCAAGCGGCGGCGTCATCCCTTCCATAGCACCGGTTATTGCCGGCAAAATCGCCGCTGCCAACAGCGGGTTGACGCCGACAGCAACCAGGCCGCCCACAATCGCCGCACCGAAAATTGCGATCTGCGAAGACCCAGGAAGAAACATGCCAAGAAACATGGTCATTATTGGAATGAATATCACGAGCTGAAAACGTGTCAATTCCATCTGGTGTATGTACTCCCCGAGTGCTGCGCCTACCTTGGCATCACCGAAAACGTAGGAAATGCAGTAGGCAAAATAAACTGTTGCGGCTACAGGGGCAATATGCAGCATGGCTTTTCTGAACATTTGAAACAGATGACTCAGCGACAGCCTTTCTTTGGTTTCATTCATACTGATCAGCAAGGTATAAATGGCCGCCACACCTGGCGTAAACAGAATTACCGAGCTTGAAAACGCACTGGCGCCTTCCTTGCCAATTCTGTCGGTAATCCACGTTGGACCAAACTTGAAATCAATGAACAGCGGCAGAAAGATAATGACCGGGACCAATAAAGCTTTCCAGCCCTTCTTCAAGGTATCCATTGTTTTAGGGATTTCCTCGGATGGCACTGGCGATACCTTGTAGTACCTGCAGAATAAAAAGAGGGTTACAACACGCTGTAAAATAAACCAAAGGCCAATGCCCCATACGGTCATCCAAAAACCCGACATGGTATAGGTTCCAGGGTAAATGGTATCCAAGACGCCAAAGGCTAATAAAATTGTGCCGGATGGCGGAATCATAGGTCCCAGTGAACTTGCAGACATTTCGACTGTAGCGGCGAGCGCAGGCGGAAATTTGGTTTTGATCATGGCCGGTATGGTAAAGACCCCCGTGGCAGCAACGTTGCCAGGGCCTGTTCCGGAGAGGGCTGCCATAAACGTGCTGGAGAGCAGAGAAACATAGCCGGCACCTCCCCGGAATCGGCCAACAATGGACAATATGAAATCGATAATATTTGAGACGACATTGGTCTGACCAAAGATATACGCGAGGGACAGAAACGCGACAATGGCATAAAACAGTGTGTTTGTAGAAGGTCTGATTAAATACGCTGAAAATTGATCGAGCTTGCCCAGGATTCCGAGCATAACGACAAACCCAATGAACATAGCTTCATAGATTGGTCGTCTCAGCAGCACGAAAAACACGATAATCGTCCCGAGCAACGCCAGGAGATACATTAACTCAACAGGTAAACCGCTCATTAAACCCCTCCTCGTGCCTTAAAGCGACAATTATTTCTCCTTGTTTTTCGTGAACGCCATGACCACCATTTTTTGAATCAAAGACTCATAGGTATAGCCTGCAGCCTTCGCCACTCTTGGAAAATCGCTGTATTCCGGCTGCATACCCGGCAGAGTATTGATTTCCAGGAAATACGGGGTCCCTTCTGCGTCCAGGCGCACGTCAATGCGCGCGTATTCATCACAGCCAAGGGCTTTATAGGCTTTTGCGGCATAGTCTTTAATCCTTGCCGCTACCGCCTCATCCAGATCAGCCGGACATTTGACACCCACAGCATCTCTTGCTTTAATGTCCACTGTCATGAACCCCTTGCCATCAGTCGTATCATAGATGATTTCCTGGATTGGCAGCACCTCCGGATCATCATTCCCGAGCACGCCTACAGTGAATTCTCTGCCCGTGATAAACTCCTCGACTAAAGCAGGTTGGCTAAAGAGTTGAAAGACTTTTTTAAGACCTTTTCTGAGTGCTTCTTCATCATGAACAACGCTGTCCTCAGTAATCCCCAGACTTGAACCTTCATGCTCCGGTTTGATGATCAGCGGATACTTGAGCGAAGGATCAACAGGCTCTTTGCCGGTGTAAAAAACCTGAAAGTTCGCTGTTGGGACGCCAACACTCTGGAACAGCCGCTTGCTGATATGTTTGTGAAGCCCGAGGATGTGCGTGGAAAGACTTGAACCTACAAAAGGCACTTCCATCAATTCCAGCATCCCTACTACATTGGCCTGCTGCATTTTGTTGGTGATGCCTGTACAGGCATTGAAGATTATTTCCATGCCTTCAATCGCTTTAATATCATTGAGAAGGTCCAGCGTCGCAGGAATACGCGTCACCTCGTGACCATTGTCCATCAGGGCTTTTTCTATGGCCTTGACAGTCAGATCCATTTGTTCGGAACCGTGAGGGTCAATGGAACTATCCCTTTTTTTCGCCACATCAGCGGGCGTATACAAAAGTCCTACATGCATAAACAATCCTCCTTGTCTGATTTTATACGTTAAAATGATACAGCCTCACCTACAATAAAGGTTGTAATCCCATAAAATTAATCCTTGCATAAAAACACTTTGTGATAATGATTGCATACCCCACAGGAACTTATTCGAATCATTTATGCGTATGGTGGCTGAGGCCGTATCAATGAGAGAAAGTGGAAGAGGAGGCCGGAAGCCGGGACAACAGGCGAAGCCGCAGACACCCGTTTCCAGCTTTCTCTTCATTATTTTAAAAAAAGCCGGCGCCCGCAACTGCCGGCACCGACTTCCTTATTCAACCAATCACTTTAATTATTCCCCGTGATGATAAATCTTAATATCCACCAGAGCTTCCAAACGCTGTGCGACTTTAAGCGCGTCGTGGCGTATGTAACCCTTGACCACTTCGACAAAATCATCCAGCAAGAGCTCAATTCCATGCAGTTTATAATAGTCCCTGTCCGCGGCGGTCATTTGCACCGGAGAAGCCCGCTCCGCTTCATAACGCGCGACTATGGACTCATCAATGATGGCATTGTTGAACAGCACGTGTGTCACCAGACCCGGTCCGGCGTGGGCTTCAAGCGCTTTGTAATAATCCGAAAGTCCATATCCGTCTGTCTCACCCCTCTGTGACATGAGGTTGACCACAAAAACTTTGGGCGCATAGGATCTTCGAATTGCTTCAGCGACGCCGTCCACCAACAGATTTGGCAAAATACTGGTATATAGACTGCCCGGCCCCATCACTATGACATCAGCCTCAGCGATGCTTGAAAGCACCTCATCCAGAGCCTTCGGCTTCTCAGGCACCATGGAAACGCGCTCAATCCTGAGTCCTGCCGCAGCGGACTGAATCGGAATCTTTGACTCCCCTTCCACCACTGAGCCGTCGGACAACATCGCCTTCAAACGCACATCCTCCAGCGTCACCGGCAGGACACGGCCCGTTACCGCGAAGATCTCATGAATAAGACGAATTGCCTCCTCAAAACTGTTGGAAATATCGCTTAAAGCTGCGATCATCAAGTTTCCAAGATTCTGACCGCTGAGGTTGCCGTCTTTGAAGCGGTAATTGAGCAGATCCAGCAGCACCGGCTCCTGATTCGCCAGCGCGACAATGCAGCTTCGTATATCCCCCGGAGGCAGCATGCCCAAGTCCTCACGAAGGACGCCGGATCCGCCGCCGTCATCCGACATGGCGACGACCGCCACAACGTCCCGCGTCACCTGCTTCAGTCCCCGCAGCAGAATCGAAAGTCCGCTGCCGCCGCCGATCGCCACGATTTTGAGGTCTGATCGAGGCACCATCGGCTCAAGTTTTTTAAACTCTGACGCCCTGATCATTGACTGCTCAGCTCCCGGTGGTAAACTGCCACCGTTCTGCCGCGCTCTTTAAGGGTATGCGCAAGTAGGTTTCCAAAGGTCACCGAGCGGTGCTGGCCACCCGTACAGCCTATCGCCACCACGAGCTGAGCCCGCTTTTCCTTGATGCACAGCGGAATAAGGAACTCCACCATGTCGAGAAGCCGTTCATAATAGGACAGACTGTCCTGAAATTTCATGACGTAGTCCTGAACCTCGACATCATTGCCCGTCAGATTCCGGAGCTCCGCAATATAAAAGGGATTCGGCAGCATCCGCACGTCGAAGACCAAGTCGGCGTCCAGGGGAACCCCCCGTTTGAAGCCAAAAGTCTGGATCGAGATGCTCATGCTGTCCTCGATCTCCTCCGGCTCAAACGCCTTCTGAATCTCAGTCCTGAATTGACCAATAGTCTTCTGCGTCGTATCGATGATCTTATCCGCACTGGCGCGAATCGCCTCCAGGCGCTCTCTCTCCATTTCTATGCCGGCCTCGATGCTCCCCGTTGGATTGATGGGATGCGTGCGCCGGGTTTCCTTGAACCGCTTGATCAGCTCCGCCGTCGAGGCCTCGAGAAACAGGATCTGTACGGACGCACCCTTCTGTCTGAGGCTCTCAATCCCGTTTTCGAGGTCGTCAAAAAAGCGCCCGCCCCGTATGTCCGCGACCAGGGCTGCCCGCTCAATAGGCTCCGACTGGTTCTTCACCAACTCCGCAAACTGCGGGATCAGCGCAGGCGGCATATTGTCAACGCAATACCAGCCCATGTCCTCAAAGGCTTTCATGGCCTGGCTGCGGCCAGCACCTGACAAGCCGGTGACTATGACGTAGCGCATAACCACGCCCGGATTCACTGCCATTAGACCTCACCCGCCTTTTCAGGTACTTTGACACCCTCTGCCGTCTCGGCTTCTTCTTCCGACTTGAGGCAATTTATAATTCTATTGCATGGAATCTTCGCCCTGAGCGCCCGCTCTATGGCCGGCTCAAATCGCCCGATCATTTCAGGGCGGTGGGCATCCGAATTGATCGCAAAAAGACAAGCGCTGTTTCGCAGCATCAACAGATCTTCAAAAGTCAAATGGCCGTGTCGGTTCGCGTTGATTTCCAGCGCCGTGTGGGTCGCAATGGCCGCCTCCGCTACAGGCATGATCTCAATGGCCCCTTTGGCACCCGGGTGGGTCAGGATCTTGATGTCGTAGTTATGCATGGCCTTAATCATAGCCTTGGTATTCAGTTCCTTGGCCCTCTCCGCCGCTTTCCTGGACAGCCGTCCCTCAAAGTTCAGCCTGTGAAGAGCACTGGTGCCCTTAAGATCTCCGCTGAGGCTTCCAAAATGGTAACCCGCGAGCAGCACGTCCGCCATGCGCAGCATGCCCTCGTCCACGTCCAGCCGCCCGTCCGCATCCATGACATTGGCCTCAAGGCCCAGAAGCGTCTGAATCATGGGATACTTGGCGTTCATTTCGTCAATGATCCCACGCATCTCCGCGTATTTTTTCCGCTTGATGCCGTAAGTCAAATGCTGCGGCCCGTGGTCGCTGATGGCCAGGATTTTCAGGCCCCTGGACACAGCCGCCCGCACGTTGTCCTCAATGGACCCCTTGCCGTCGCTGTAAGTCGTGTGTGTATGATAATCTGCGTAAATTCTGATCACGTTCAGTCCCTCCTCATGAGGCGACAATGCGGTTTCCCGGCTTTTCAAAAGAATTTTGCCGATGGTTCCACAGTCCACCACTCACCCTAAGCCAGAGTCTCAGGAATCTCCGGAATAATGCGTACCTCAGGCTCAAGTTCGACCCCAAAGGTATCCCGCACCGTTTTCCGGACGACATTAATGAGATGGAGCACTTCCTCTGCCGTAGCGCCACCGTTATTGACAATAAACCCGCAGTGCTTTGGACTCACCTGAGCCTTTCCATATGAAAGTCCTCTCAGACCGGCGTCCTCAATGAGTTTCCCCGCGAAATACCCCGCCGGTCGTTTAAAAGTACTGCCGGCACTGGCTTTTTCAAGTGGCTGCTTTGAGGTCCGTTTTTCGGTCAGGTCGTCTGTCTTCGCCTTGATATCCTTATACATACCCCGGTTCAGCTGAAGACCAACACGAAGGACAATTCCGCCAGCCTCCATGATCCGGCTGTGACGGTAGGAAAAACCCAGTTCAGCGTTGGTCAGCCTTTCGACCTTCCCATCAGGCATCAGCACTTCTGCCCAATCCACAACATCTTTCATTTCACCGTCATAGGCGCCGGCGTTCATGTAGACTGCGCCACCTAAAGTGCCCGGTATGCCGGAAGCAAATTCGAAGCCGGCGAGTTCACTTTCCAGGAACTGGCTCGCCAGTTTTGACAACAAAATGCCTGCCTCAGCTGTCACCTGTGTCTCCTCGATCTCAACACGCGTCAGGTTGTCCGCAATTCTCAGAATAGCTCCCCGATACCCTTTGTCCGAGAACAGGAGATTGCTTCCGTTGCCAATGACCATGAAGGGGTATGTATTAGCTCTAAGCAGCCCCAGTGCAGCGGCGACATGTTCCACTGAAGCGGGTTCTATCAACAAATCGGCAGGTCCGCCAATTTTAAAGCTCGTAAGCTCACACAGCGGTGCCATGGTTCTGACCTCTTGAGCACCCAGTTTTTCCAACAGCTTGCCGGTCACTTCTGCGGCACGGTTTTCGTAGTACTCAAAATTCATATTATATTCAGTCATGTTGACCTCCAGATTTAAAGAGATGATTTTGCCGGTTTAATTTTACCATAGGTTGAGCCGGGTACGCCAATAAAAGAAAAGAGGAGAATGTGGGCGGAAGTCGGTTTCCATCTTCCAATAACCCCATTTTCCTCTTTCCGTTAAAGTCTTTTTAATCCCTCGGTCTCTACCACTATGTCGTCGCCCGCTGTAACGTCCCCTGCCTCAAGCACCCTGCAGAAGATCCCCTCCCGCGGCATGACACAGTCTCCAACCTTATTGCGGATCTCGCACCCTGCGTGGCATTCCTTGCCAATCTGGGTGACCTCCATAAGCGTCTGACCAATCCGCAGCTGGGTACCAATAGGAAGGGTATGGAGGACTATCCCCTCTGTCGTCAGATTTTCGGCGAAATCGCCGGCTTTAAGCTCCGGAAGACCCATCTGGCGGACCTTTTCAATGCTCTCTTCAGCCAGAAGACTGACCATTCTGTGCCATGAACCGCTGTGCGCGTCGCCCACCAGTCCCAGGTTGAGCTCGAAACGTCCGGATTCAATGGGCGTTTTGATTGTGCCCTTCTTTTCGCTGATGTTGACGGATCTGATTTTTGCCATGTTATCCTCCTATTTTGTACATGCCGCGAACTATTGGCACATAATCGCTTTCTTCCATGTGGTGCTTTTCCGGTTTCAACCCGACGGCCTCTCGGATGATAGGAGCAAGGTCCTCACCGGCACGCAGGGCTGCGAGCAAATCAATCTCTTTGTCAGAATGCAGGCAAGGCTTAATTTTGCCGTCTGCCGTCAAACGGATGCGGTCACAATCCGCGCAAAAGTTGCAGGAAATAGGCTGAATCAGGCCAATCCGGCCACTTGCCCCCGGTAATCTGAAATAGCGCGCCGGTCCGTCATGGGCCTTTGCTATGTCCGGTACCAATTCAGGGAGGATCTCCAGAACCCGGTCCGTGGAAATAAAATGCTCTTCCGTCCAGGCTGCGGCCTCGCCTATAGGCATCAGCTCAATAAACCGAACATCATAACCTTTGCTTCGCGTGAGCTCCGCCATTTCCCGAATCTCAGACTCGTTCTCCCCGCCAATCAGAACACTGTTGACGCGGATAGGCCATATGCCTACGCGCTCAGCCTCTTCGAGACCTTTCATCACCCGGCTGAGGTCTCCGCCCCGTGTCATTTCCTTGAAGCGCTCCGGATTCAGGGTGTCCAGCGACACGTTGATGCGCCTCAGTCCCGCCGCCTTCAGCGGTTCTGCCAGGGTGTCCAGCATCACGGCGTTAGTCGTCATGGCCAGGTCCTTGATGCCTGGTATGGCCGCGAGCTCCGCCACCAGCTCGACGATGCCCTTTCTGACCAGAGGTTCCCCGCCCGTCAAGCGGATTTTGTCAATGCCCAGGCTTGCGGCTACGCGGGCTACTTCGACAATTTCCTCGTTTCTTAAAATTTTGTCATGATCCAGCTTCGTGGGCATCCCTGATGGAGGCATGCAATAACGACAGCGCAAATTGCAGCGGTCTGTCACCGATATTCTCAAATAGCGTATAGTTCTTCCATAAGCGTCCTGCACAGGACACCTCCCATCTCATTACTCCGGTGCTCAAGCAGTCAAATTTGCCCGGTCCAAAGCCATTAAAGCAAGAACACCTTGACCTGCTCGCCAGCCTCAACCGAACCGCCTTCAAGCGGCGCTACGACATAGCCGTCCGCGTTCGCAATGTAAGTGATCAGGCCGGATTTACCCCTGAGCGGCATGGCCGTCATTGCGCCCTCACCTTCGGTGAGTCTGACCATGTGAAAGGTCGTCCGCCCATCTTCCGGGCCGATGGTTTCCTTCAGCTCAGCGTAGCAAAAGGGATGCTGAATGTCAAAGCCAAAATGGTTGATCAATTCACTGACAAGCACAGTGAATCCGACGACCGTTGAAACGGGATTGCCGGGCAGCAAGACGATCGGCTTCCCATTCATGGCGGCGACGCCAATAGGTTTTCCGGGCTTGATGTTCATGCCGTGAAAGAGCAGTCCCTCATCCGACAAACTTTCAACAACTGCCGGTATGTAGTCCTTCTTACCGACGCTGCTGCCACCGGAGGTGATCAGAAGATCACATTGATCGATTTCGCTTTTGATGTAATTTTCAACCGCTTCATAGGTATCTTCGAGGCGCGTCAGCTTCACCGGTCCAAGCCCCCACTCCCGGGCTATGCCTGCGAGTACCGTGCCGTTGATGTCCCTGATTTTTCCAGGGCTGAGAGGGGCATCAATGTCCACCAGCTCATCACCGGTTGTGGCGATTGACAGACTCGGCGGCACGATGACCTCAACTTCATTAAATCCCAGCATGCCAAGTACACCAAGATCATAGCGGGTCAGACGCCTGCCGCGTTTGATGATTTTTTCGCCTGCCCTTACATCTTCTCCTTTTCGGATGATGTTGCTGCCGGGCTGAAGAGGAAGGATATCGAACGTAGGTGAAAGATCTGTTTTAGCCAAGTTTTTGAATAGAATTTGATCACCGTTTAGTACGGTCTCTTCAATTTTGATTACGGCGTCATAACCATCGGGCAAAAAACCTCCCGTCGGGATGTAGACGCAATTATCTTCGTTAGTACTTTCAGGCAGCGCCGCTTCAGCACCCATCAGAACTTCGCCAATCAACTTGAGAGTTGGCATGCCTTCAATAAGGGTCTGTGGGGCTTCAAGCTGCTTTGCGATCACTGCGGTTTTTACTGCGTAGCCATCCACTGTAGATTTATCAAATGGCGGCATATCCTGATCCGCCACCAAATCGCTTGCGAGATACCTGCCCAACGCCTCAAACAGGGTCACGCGTTCTGTTTTGACCGGACGCTCAGAAAAACAATTGCGTATGATGGCCTTAGCCTCATCTATTTCGATCAGCGGACGAATGGGCTTCATGGGCGGACCTCCTTGAATGATTAGGACGGAACTCAGTGTCAGCGGCTTAAGCCTGATGACGCCGACTCCCCTCGTCTGCATCATCTTTTACTATGACACCTTTGTCATTAATAGAATTTTATTATAGGTTGCCTTGAATGTAAAGGCGTTATTCTCTAAAAAACATAGCGAATTATTGTCAATAGATGACAAAATTTTATTGACCGCCTCAATTCCGTCAATTTCAGAGCTCATTATGATCATATTAAAACGCCCAAAATACCGCACCCATGAGGTATAATATAATAAAGTTTATAGGTTTCACATGCCACACTTTCGGTCAATCAAGCTATTCTACTTTTAAGGGGGCTTTTTATGTCTACAAAAACCGCATATCGCATAGCCGTTTTGACCGCCAGTGATAAAGGCGCCAAGGGCGAACGCGAAGACGCCAGCGGCGACCTGATCCGAGCCACAATGCAGTCAGAAGGCTACGAGATCGCCGAATCAGTCCTCGTGGCGGATGAACGGGATGAAATCGCGGCGCATTTAAGACGCCTCAGTGACTCAGGGGAGATTGACCTCATTCTGACCACCGGCGGCACGGGCTTTTCTCCGAGAGATTTTACGCCTGAGGCAACAAAAGATGTTATTGACAGGGAAGTCCCAGGCATCCCTGAGGCCATGCGCCGACGCAGCATGGAGATCACGCCCCGCGGCATGCTCTCGCGCGCCGCAGCCGGAATCAGGGGCAGAACGCTGATTGTAAACCTTCCAGGAAGCCCAAAGGCCGTCGCGGAAAATCTCGAGGTCCTGCTGCAGTCCCTGGAGCACGCTCTCGACATCCTGGTGGGCACTGCCCGTGATTGCGCCAGGGATCGGGATCATGAAGACAAACATGAACACAGTCACGAGCACCCTCATGAACACCAGGAAATTAAACACCCGCACTAATGATAGAAAGGGCCAGATTAGGCCCTTTTTCATTTTTTGGAAGAAACTCGGTGTCTGGCACCGAGTTTCGCCAGGCTGCACTTCGGTATCGGGCTGCGCCTTTTTTTGTAATACACTTT
>WXFH01000289.1 GCA_009881125.1 Acidaminobacter sp.
CCCATGTAAATTCTTAAACCAATCGAGTAGGAGGCTACCCATTAGTTGAGTAGCCGTCCTCTCACACCACCGTACGTACCGTTCGGTATACGGCGGTTCAACCGCTTGAGTGCATTAAGCGTAATTGCTCGTACTGAGCCGGGAAGTCATAATACCCGGCCAGTGCGAGCTTTTCATTTGTAATGGAACGATTGAGTACGGCACTTCCGGCAATTCGCCAGTAGCCCAGACGGGTATTGCCCCACTGGTATGCCTGCCACTCCGGAATACCCAGTTTCTTTAGATTCATGATTCTGGTTCTTGGCTTCTTCCATTGTTTCCAGATGTACATCCGAAGCCTCCGCCTCAACCACTCGTTCCAACTCATCAGCGTCCGCTTTATGTCGGCTACATAGTAATAACCGAGCCACCCACGGATGAAGCTTTTAACGTTTTCCATGACCATGCGCACATTTCTGCCCTGATTTCGGCGGGTCAGTTGCCTCAGTTTCCGTTTTGCCTTCGCCAGGGATTCCCGATGGGCGCGTATATAGACGCCTTTCTTGTTCTTCCCAAGGCAAAAGCCAAGAAATTTAAAGTGTTTTATTGCCAGCACACTGACGACCTTGCTCTTTTGGGCATTCATTTTCAGTTTCAGTTTTCCCTCCAGATACCTCCGGCAACTTTCCAAGAGACGACCTGCAGCTCGCTTGCTTTTGGCAAGCACCACGATGTCATCCGCATAACGGATCACCTTCACGCCACGGCGCTCCATTTCCTGGTCGAATTCATTCAGGTAAACGTTGCTAAGCAGTGGTGACAAAGGTCCACCTTGAGGCGATCCTTCCTCGGTTCTTGTAAATGTACCACCTTCCATGACGCCACTCTTTAGATATTTCTTAATGAGCAGGGTTACCCGTTCGTCATGGATCTGCCTGCGCAGGAGGTTCAGGAGCAGTTCGTGGTTCAGGGTGTCGAAGTACTTTGACAGGTCTATTTCGACTGCATACCCATATCCCTGTTCCGTGTAATTCTTCACCTTTTGTATGGCTTGTTGTGCGCTTCTTTTCGGGCGGTAGCCGTAGCTTCCATCCGAGAAGAGTGGTTCATAGATCGGTTGTAGCTTCTGGGCAATGGCTTGTTGGATGACACGGTCTACCACCGTGGGAATCCCCAGTTTCCGCACCCCGCCATCAGGTTTCGGGATTTCCTTGCGTCGCACTGGGTTTGGTTTATAGCTGCCTTCCAGTATGCTTTGCAGGAGTTCGTCCCGGTTTTCCCTGAGCCACAACAGCGCCTTCTCAACGGTCATACCGTCGATTCCAGGCGCTCCGTGGTTACGCTTGACCTGCTTATAGGCTCTGTTCAGGTTCCCCCTTTCCAGAATCCTTTCCAGCAGATCATTTGCACCGCCTCTTTCTTTGCTTTCCCGAGCGCTGAAGCTCTGCGCTCCTGCATACTCTTTGCGTTCCACGCCATCCCTTTGCGGGCAGCCCTTTCGGTTTTCTGCTTTCAACACTCCAGCCTCCTTCCGGCCTTTACTTGAGACTTACGATTGTTCAGCCCTTCCCAGAAAAAAAATTCTGGTACTATGGCCTCTGCTGACTTCTCACGGCAAGCTTTACTCCGTGTTTCGGACTCTTCCTACTCCACGTCCGTGAGATCTCCCCGGGTAAGAGCGATAACCTTCATCCCATATAGCCGCCGCATTTACCAGCAAGGGTTCGGGTAGCATGGGACTTTGTTTTGCATAGCAAACTCATCCACCCTGTACCGGCCTCAGTATGCGGTTTCTGTTCGTCGGCCCGGGACTTTGCCTCCGGCTTCCTTCAGACTCCACCTCGCGATGGACGCCCTTGCCTTCAGCTAACGCTTCCTGCTACCGAGCGCGTAGTGGACTTGCACCACCAAGTTATCGCCCATGCCGGGCGCACTA
>WXFH01000290.1 GCA_009881125.1 Acidaminobacter sp.
GTTTGCATAGCACGCTGGGACGCAAACCGCGGTCAGACGGGTGTCACAGTGGGCTATGTAAAAATTGGCGGTAAATCATGTTCGCATTATACCCAAGGTTACAAATGGTTAACATAACGCTCATATTGTTCGCGTTTTGGTCATATTGTTGATTGGCTCCTTGAGCTATCGGACGTGCACCTCGCTCCGCCTTTGGCCTCGCGTTGCTCGGTTAAAGGCTGCGCATCGGTCGCGGGCTGCGCCCTATATAAATAAAACTGACATCATGCGTTCGAGAGCAAGCTCTCTACCGTATGATGTCAGTTTTATTTATGCACGTCTGTTAGCTTTCGCGGAGGGACGCGGACAACTTTCAACTTGGTGACGCGGACAGAATTCAATTCGGTGCCAGAGCATGCGATAACTGTTCTCAATCACGAGGGGGTGGAGGCGGGTGTCTGACACCGCCTTCCTTCCCCCAAAAAAGAGGATAGGCCGATGGTCGACCATCGGCATATTTCTTTTCTTCTTGTTCTCTTTAGGGAC
>WXFH01000291.1 GCA_009881125.1 Acidaminobacter sp.
AGTACTGACTGATTAATCCAAATTATCAATCGCATAATCAGCTTCATCTTGAGTAAACTTTTCGCCGTAATCCGAAGTCAATTGGTCTCTGATAGCTTCTAGTGACATATTCATTGATGATTGATACTCTCGTGCTTTAATTAGCGCATTTTCATTCCAGTCGGCTACTATATTATCTATGGCATATTGAGCTTCTTCTTTAGTAAACTTCTCTCCATGTTCAGATATTAATTGGTCATATACGCCTTTTTTGGACATATGCATCGTTTCAGAATAGTCTTCCGCTTTTTTTAATGCATTTATTTTCCAATCAGCTTCGACATTATCTATAGCATATTGTGCTGCATCCGCTGAAAATTTTTCGCCATATTCAGACGTTAATTGATCAAATACTCCCGTCTTAGACATGTACATTGAGTTTGAGTAAGCATCTGCTTTAATTAATGCTGATTTAAATTCAGTTGGAATATTGTCGTTTTCATTTGGTTCAGTAATTACTTCTTGCGAATCAGTATTGCTGTTTTCTGGCTCAGTTGAACTATTTTCTTTAATTGAAGATGAACTATTAATACCGTTTTCTTTTGCTAATTCATCATCTCCAGTACTAACTGAGATAATAATTATAAGGACAATTAATGTAATAAACCACCATTTTTTATAAAACGGCTTTTTCAATTTAACATTTACTTCGTTACCATTCTCATCAAAGTATTTCTTTTTAGACATTTCTCTTCCTCCTTTTAAATTATATTCAAATAAGATATATTATTGCACTAGCGTTGCATTAAAAAACCAATCATTTAATTCCAAATATGGGAATAATAACTTTATGTGAATGTAAAAAAACCTTATAATAGAAATGTACAGGCGTTGCCCCGCCTTGTCTGTGACCTCGTAC
>WXFH01000292.1 GCA_009881125.1 Acidaminobacter sp.
ACTTTCAGCAGTTTAAATCTCTTTTTGAAATGGCCTTTAGAGGATTTATTTCTTAAAATATGATTTGTGTGCTAATCATTTTTTGAAATTAACAATTTTCCAAAAGCTATAAATTAAATTTTTAGTTGAAACAATGCTTCCGACTTTAGATTTACGAAATGGATACTACCCTATATTTAAACTCATTAATTTCAATAATGCTTCCTACTTTAGCCTGAAGAATCTTCTTTCCAAGCATTGAATCCATCGTTATATCATACATATTATTTTTTGATATATCAGGAGAGCCTTTCACTAACCGCACTGTCATTCTCTCGTTTTCTATTTGATCATGTAATGTCACTTTACTATTAAGTCCAATTCGAAACTTATTTTCCTTAGTCTCTTCTTTCTTTGATCCCAATTTACCTTTTTTATTTTTACTTTTGCTATTGCTTTCGACTATTGCTTTCACTTGATTAATTGCTTCCGACTTTAACAATCTAAAGTTACAATCATTATTTACATTGTTACACCAACCGCACTTTTTATTACAATAACCAGCATTATTGTATATGCAATTTATGCACTTTTTAGCCTTTTTCTTCGCTTCATAAATCATTTGCTTCTCTTCATACGTAAAGAAATACCTTTTATCTCTTGGATCAAATTTCAGCTTAGTGTGATGCCTACCGCGAAAAGCCAATCATATCACCCTTTATTTTGATGTAATGATATCAATACTTAACTTTTGTTAGTTACGTAAAGCGCTGTTTCAAGATGATTAAATTTCTAATACGTATCTAGCTCAATAATTGCTTATACGATCACTAATCCCAACTATTTAGAAAATATTCTCGCTTTTCCCGTTTGCTTAAAACATTAGAACAGGTCTCCCAGTCGATATGCTCTACGCCCATATTATAACGGTTTTCAAAGGGATGGACCTTTGGAACGTTGTCGATAATCTTTTCTGCTTCTTTTTGCTCACCAAGAGCAACCTGAATCCAGACATCCTCAAGGACATCGGGCAGCTGCCCAAAGATTTCAGTAATTCCCTTTAGCCTCGTTGATAAGAGTTCATGCACCCTGTCTTCAACAGAGTCTTTGTAGCGCATATTGAAGATATAAACGGTTGGATTAATCTGTCCAATCCTTTGTATACGCCCTTTTCTCTGCTCAAGTCTCGTTGGGTTCCAGGGTAAGTCAAGATTAATGAGGGTTGCGAGAGTCTGAAGGTTGAGTCCCTCACTTGCAGCGTCCGTTCCGACAAGCACCTTGAATTCATGCTTCTTAACGCCTATCTTAATTTCTTCCTTTGTTTTTCGGCTATAGACGCCATCAAGATAAACACCTGATTCTGTCCCGCCTGCATAAAGGGCTATTGGGACTGAATCGAATTCTTTTGAGAGCTTCTGAGCGACCCACCTGGCCGTATCAAGATACTGAGAGAAGATGATGACACCTTTGTTTAGCCATTTATAGTCCTTGAGAAGTTCTACTGTTTTATAGTATTTCGGGTCGGTTGCCTCATTGGAGTCAAGGGCATAGACAAAGCGTTTAAGAAGCTCATGTTCCCCAGCTGTCAAATTCTTAATATCACTTTCGGAGTAGTCCTTTTCTGTCTCGTCCTCCTCCTCATAAAGCTCTAACCCGCCGTTACCCCACTCC
This sequence comes from Acidaminobacter sp., assembly GCA_009881125.1. The sequence continues at coordinate 1,651 of WXFH01000292.1, forward strand.
TGAAGCATCTTGTAGCCAGTGTTCTTTCCAGCTTCTAGAGAGCTTCCGATACGCTTAAGCAGCAGCGTTTTAAAGAACCCAGCGCCATGAACACGCTTACTAAGAAGATTACAAAACTCTTCTGCAAGTTCATAAGCCTGTTTCATATAACCCGTTAGAACAAGTGCACCTTCATCCCCTTCGCCATGAAGCTGTACGTCTATTTTTTGAAGATACGGCTCCCCAGTTGTTGGGTCAAGTGTGTCCTCAAGATAACTTCTCTCACGTCTGATAACGTGACGGATATATGGGTTGTGCTTTTGATAGAAGCCTGTACTGAGGATAAATCCTATCATACTTCTTTCAATTGGTGAAAGTTCCATTAGGCTCTTGCTGATGACAAACTGGTCGGTTCGTAAATTGAAACTATCAGATAACCTCAGTACGTTAAAGTGCGGATTTTCGTGGCTTGGCGGGAAAGGATTTCTAACCCACTCCCAGTTTTCAGGGTCAAAAAAGGGTATACTGCGTTTACCCGTTATTAGCTCAAGCCCTTCAGAAAGCTTTGAAGTCTTTCTCCAGTAAGATGAAAGCGAACCAAGCACACTGTCGTTCTTTTGGGAGAGAATGTTCAGTAAATCCCAAAGCTCAATCGGATAAAGCTGAATCGGCGTCGCTGTCGCAAGTAGCATACTGTGGGTGTTTAGTGAAATCTTCATTAAGAACTTATATAAGTTGTTCATATCAGGAGCCAGGTGTTCTTTTCCTATGCCTAAGTTGCGCCGCCTTGAGCGATGCGCCTCGTCGACGATAACACAGGCATATTCCTTTGATAGTAGGTAGTCCTGAACACTGGAACCTGAGGTAATCAGCCCCTGAGAAATAATGCCGATTCTCCTAGGACATTTTACGATATCCTGAGACCCGCGGTTTGGATACTTAAGCCCGTTTTCATCCACCCAGTTTCGCCCATCCCATACAGCAATTGGCAAGTCAAGCAAAGTTTTAAGCTCGTCCTGCCACTGCCAAATCAGCGTTTTGGGTGCCATGATAAGTACTGGTTTGTCTGAATATAGCGCCATCAGTTGCGCACTGAGGGCAAGCTGAATCGTCTTACCCAAACCTACCTGGTCTGCGAGAATGTATCGGGCTCCGTAAGGGGTTCTATGTTCCTTGTAGGCTAAGTCTACAAAGTACTTTTGATGCTCCCAGAGCCCGAGCTGTTCACGGTAAACCGGGGACTCTACTGCAATGGCAGGAGGCCCTTTATCAAGCCTGCGCCAGTCTTCTACGCTCTTAAGTTCAGTCCTGTCGGCTATCCGCTTGATGTCCTCGATGACAAATTCTGAAAGCGGTATGGCACAAATGTCATTCCATAAAGCGTCAAATTCTTCCTGTACCCACTTTACCGCTTCGTCTGAATTATCCTCCCAGGCAAGCTCATAATTCAGTTCCCAAGCGGACTTTGATTCATTGATACTCCCTAAAAAAGCAGTCTTCTTTCCGTCTTCAAGCGTTATGACTCCTGCTTTCCCATGTATAAGCCCGAACTTATCACTTGGCAAAGCCCTAACCTCTATCTTGCCGCTTTTTAAGTTCTCGTAGAGTCTATAGTAGCGCTCTTTAATCAGAACCCGTTCCTCAGGCTTTCCCTCGCACCATTCTTTTCTGATGGAGTTGCTGGCAAGCTTTGCGGTTTTCACATCTTCTGACTGTAAATCAGAGTTGCACACCACTCTGATTTTTCCTGTTACTGATTCAATCGCCTCACCTGCAACCTCAAAAATTGAGCTTCTAAAATAGCCGGCAATCCTGTCATAGGACTTGGCATTTAAGAGATGTTTGTTGAGAAGTGATTCAGAAACAGATTCTCTTCTTGAAGAATAACGGTTAATCAATTACACCACCTACACCCCTTCGTTCTTAAGGGCTTCCCTGAGCAGCATCGCAGAATGGGCATGGCTATGCCAATGCTTCATATGTGTCACATATTCGATTTTGGAGATGAAGGACAGGATTTCAATCATCAAAGGCTTCTTGAACCAGAACTCATTGGCTTCCTTGTAAACGTCCTTCAAATAACTGCGTCCTTCGACGGTTGAAGAGCTTGTTGTTGTTTCATTTATTGCTACAAGTATATGCCTGAGGAGTGTCGAGCCAAAGCCTCCACCGTTTAAGAAGGCCATTTTAAACTCAGATGGTGTTTTAAGTCTTGCAGAATTTGCCTTGAATTCAGCAAACAAATCTTTATAATCACTTACGCCAAAACCACGGGCAAGCTCCTGATAGGCGCTGATTTTATGGCTGTTGTTCATCTCAAGTTCAAGCCCCCTGATAAAGAATCGCTCTTCAGGCTTCATCTCAGCCCAGCGAAGATTGTCAAACTCATCAGGAATGAGATAATCATAGGCAATATTTACTGCCCTATTAATGAGACTCTCAATTGGGTTCACTTCTTTTGAGTCTCTTGGTTGTGCAAGCCAATACTTCACGTCTATGCCGTCAATTTCCTTATAGGAAGTTAGAACCTTAAGAGAGGCAGCATATGAAGCGAGGAGATAATCCGCATCCGAAAAGTCAGGTTCGTCCTTTTCATCTAAGTCCCTCATGGAATTGATGATGCCTTTAACTTCGGCTTTAATATCGTCAAATATTTCGTCCTGGAAGCCAAGCTCGTTTGAAGTCTGCTTCTTTAAGGTTAGGAGGACTGTTCCTTTAACGTAATTGCCGGATTTTAACCCGCTAGCATCTGTTTCAGTAGCAATATTCCAGGCAGAGACGACTTTTAACCCTGCTGACCAAAGAATCATCGCAAGTTCTGACCAGACTTTAACATCCTGATGGGTAAACATGACAACCTGATAGCCTTTGTCAGGCATATGATTGGCGAGGTTTTTATAGATTTCAATCATGCTTTCATTGAAGGTCTGTCCTGTACCTTTGACGGCAAGGACGCGTTTTGAATCCGTGTACCAGTCTGGGAAGGCTTTCTTAAGCAGTTCTTTATCCCAAGCTAGGAAGAACTCAGATAGCTCATGATAGTAAACAGCATCTGCGTAAGGAGGGTCAGTCATCCAAATATCGTTATTTGCGTTTAAGTCTCTTGCATCAATTACACTAACTTCCTTTGCTGTATTTGTTTCAGAATTATTAATGTTAAAGAACCACGTTGTCTGTAGTGATAAAACTGTTCTAGATAAATAATTAAACATTGTATTAAATGCTTGGTTATAGAAGGTCTGTGCACCCTTTTCGTTTGAGCCGTCAGAAAGCCACTGACTTAACTTAGAATTCCAATTTGATAATTTGTTGATTCCAAGAATTGCATTTGTAATTTCCATTTGGTTAAGTGCAATTTCACCTGAATACATACTAAATAGACCATGCACCAATAATTGCCTTGGATTAAATAGTTGATGCCAGTACTGCCAACCACGCGTAAACACTAAATCATAAGTACTATAACCATGTTCAATCATATCTGAAGGAATAATCCCTTTAGACTGCCAACTTTCAAGATTCTCCGACAACAACGATATGACCTTTTGCTCTCTTTTTATGTCTTCTAATGTAGGGGCAGTATAATAGCGTCCATTTTCATTTACATATCTAATGCAATAGAGCCGTTCTTGCAAAACATCCGTTTCTTTTGGATAAAAATCTGTTTTCCCCCATTTCCTAAATACAGAGGATTTTGTTGTATGATAATTTCTAACGACACCGTCATCAAAATCTCCACGAATTGAAGTAAATGGTGTACTCTTATCACAATGTGGACAATAAAGGTATGATGATTTCATTGCTAACTTCCCAAACTTTATCGCACTCAATCGATAATCGCAGCATTTTTAGTATACGAAAGTTCTGTTCAACCCTTGAAAATGCTGGTTTTTACCACGATTTTGCTTGTGCTATCGTGGTATTTTT
>WXFH01000293.1 GCA_009881125.1 Acidaminobacter sp.
TTATATCCAAAACCAGTTTCTTGTCCATGGTTTGGACGTCAACGTCAGAAAAAGGGCCTGATGCTGTTATTTCAAATCTTGGAGACGTCTTGTTCAATGAATACTTCAGGGATAGAATTTTTACAACATCGCCTTCGACAGCATCTAAGTCCACTTCTGCCTCAGGCATTTTCAATATGATTGTGTTGTTGGGATTACCATCTGTCCAAAGAATTGGATTTCTCTTTAACCCAGTAGGCAATGACTTCACACTGCTGCCTGTGGTTAATATGAAATTACTGTTGGTACTTATGGCATCATCAATATCTGAATCATAACTCGGCAATGGCTCAGTCTCTTGCTCTTGGTCTGGTTCTGGCTGGGGTTGCGGGTCGGGTATAGGAATCGGTTCTGGATCAGGTGTTGGAATTGGTTCGGGTTCA
>WXFH01000294.1 GCA_009881125.1 Acidaminobacter sp.
TAATCAAATAATGCAATTGACATGAAATCGAAAGAGCGCAGCCTTATGTGATATGGCTGCGCTCTTTAACTGTTTAACTACCTACTTGCGTTGGTTTATATATCAACAGGTCTTCTTGGTTCATGATAATGACCTGACATGCTGGTGCGATAATGCCCATTTCAGCTTGAAAGTTTAATGGATCGCCGCCATGCTCAATAAATGTGCCATAATGGCATGGAATGGCGATTTTCGTTTTAAGATCACTTGCGAGACATGCGCCCTCAGCAGCGTTTAAATTTCCGAAATTCCCGTTAATGGACAGAAATGAAAGATCTGGAGTGCTTTCAGCAAGCCAGGTTAATTTTTCGGGCCTGTAAGCTGTATCTCCTGAAAAATAAAGCACGGTTCCATTGATCCTCATTAGTATTCCAACCGCGTCTGGCGATAAAGTGCCATGATCTGCGAAGACTGATTTAATTTTTACACTTTTATATTCGATTTCTTTATCAAGATGTAAGGGTATTATGCGGGTAGAATCTAAGCCGATTTCTAATAGCTTCAAGCAGCAGGATTCGGGCCCTAGGAAGATGGCATTGCTTTGTTTGGCGACTATTGGAATGGCGTCATAGTCAAAATGATCAAAGTGCAGATGTGTCGTAATATACAAATTCGGCTTCAAATCTTCGGCGCTGACGGACTTTTGGGATTGTCTGACAAATCCTTTGATCCGTTCTCCGCAGTCAGAAAGATAGGGATCTATTGCGATAATGATGCCGTCGCTTGACTTAATTAAAAAGCCTGCCTGTCCTAACCATAGTATTGCAATTTCACGATTATTCAGCTTACAATTCACTATTTTCTCATAGGACTCGCTCATGCTGATCACTCCAGTATATTATCGATTGAAATTTCATGCCATCTCAGAAGGAATCAGCAATACTTTTATTCTGAGATCTTTCTTTGATCTCATCATGTCTATTGCATCTTTTGCTTGTTCTAACGGAAAGCAGTGCGTAATCAAGGGCAGAACGTCGATTTTTCCAGCTGACAGTAATTCGATTGTAGGCTTGAAAGAGTTGCAGCTTGCCAATACGCCTATGACTTCCGCGTCTTTCGAGACAATGCTGTTTATTTCTGCCATAAATTCAGAGCTGGTATAGATGCTCAACAAGACGATTTTCCCACCGGGCTTCAAAAGTCTCAAGGATTGATTGAAAGCTTTTGTGCTGCCTGAGGTTTCGATCACGACATCAACGCCTTTGAATTGAGTTTTTTCTTGAATGACCTCAACAATGTCACCGTTTCGATAATTCAATGCAATGCTTGCCCCCATATCAATTCCCAATTTCAGTTTCTCCTCCCAACTGCCAATTAGAAAAACTTTGCTTGCGCCGGACAAAACGGCGGTCTGCACTGAGAGCAGTCCAATGGGGCCGTCTCCAATGACCAGGACGGTTTCTCCCAAACCAATTCCAGCTTTCATGACGCCGTAGGCCGCTGTTGCTGCGGGTTCAATCAGAGCGGCTTCTTCGTAACTAAGGTCATTGGGCAATGGGTAAACGTGCCTGTAAGGCAGTTTAAGATACTCTGCGAATGCGCCGTCGTAATTTCTATACGAGCCGACGACTCTTCTGTTGGGGCAAAGGTTAAATCGTCCGGTCATACACATACTGCAGTTCCCGCAGCCGATGCTGACGTCTCCTGTTACGCGGTCTCCAACCTTGAATCCTGTGACCTTGCTTCCAATTTCAACAATTTGACCTGACCATTCATGGCCGGGGATCAACGGGTAAGTAGTCAGTCCGTTTTTTATGTAGGGCATTTCTCCGCTGAAAAGCTCTAAATCCGTCCCGCAGATGCCAACTGCCATAACTTTGATGAGCACTTCATCGTCTTCAATGACTGGTTTTGGTACGTCCACATATTCCATAGTCTCTGGACCTGTGAATCTAATTGCCTTCATATTGATTCCTCCATTCGTCTAATAATTTTCAGGGATACCTTAGGGTGATAAATCTAGAAATGTTGGATCTTCTGGAAAAATATCTGAATCCACCTCATAAAAAATGGCGCCCAGAAAGCTGAGCACCAAAAAACCATATCTTCAAGTCCTCCCACGTGAGAAACGTCAAAGAAATTGATCTGATCGACAGGCTCTTATCTTTCCAAAATGGGAGGCTTATGGATTTCTCCAATAAGCCCAGGTTGCTGGCCATAGTACAAAGGGTCACCTTAGGTCATGCAACTCGAAAAAAGCTGAGGTATTCAATTCTCAAATTGACCGAGCGTTTGGAGTCTTGAAAAATGGAGAGGCTGGAATGGGGATGAGGCTTTGCAGCTATCTTAAATTGGCAATATTTTATATCGCAAAATGCATGCCAATGATTAGGCAGCTTCGCTTCTTTTCTGATTGCAGTTGTGAACTTCTTTATCGAACACATGAAAAGGTTCGTATTCCCTGAGTGGATCACTTAGAAATCAGAAGTCTCATAAGGAAGACACCCCCTGTTGGAAACGCTTGTCTGAGTGATTCAAGCGTTTCCAACAGAGGGTGTCTTTTTTCGAAAAATACGGGTGGAGTTATCAAACATTTGTTGAGCAAGAGGTATGTAAAAATCTACATTTTAAAATAGTAATCTGTCGGTTAAACCTTTGGCTTGTAAAAAGATGCATCAACGCATCAGGCGTGTGGCGAAAATGCATCAGACTACTTTAGGCGTGGAATACATCACTTAAAATCTAATCGCTGGTATTTCTGGAAGTCACTGCATGTCAGATTTAGCGTCTTGTAAATT
>WXFH01000295.1 GCA_009881125.1 Acidaminobacter sp.
AATTTTTTTGGATTCGTATTTTCAGTTGCATGAATACGAAAACATGGGGTGTTTCGGCCAACAAAAATTTAATTTTTATCAGATTTTACTTTTCTATTCATGTATCTTGCTATATAATGACGTCAAGACAATGAGGAAATCGGAGGTCTTATGGAGAAAAATATTTCAACCAAAGTATTTTCGTTTAATCCCTCTTCTTTTGCTAAGGAAAACCTTTATTATGTCGAGCTGGCTGGAGAGTATTTCGGGATCAGCGATTATAAAGTCGAGCGTGACTACTTTGATAGTTTGCTGATGATGTTTATTGAAAAAGGTGAATTGAGCATTGAAGTAGGGGATAAGTCCGTTGTTGTTGGAAAAGATGAATTCATTCTAATGGACTGCAGAAGTCCTCATAGATATTATTCGAAAGAACCAATTAGTTTTAAATGGCTGCATATTCGGGGCAATTCAGTATTTTCCTATAGTGAACTACTGGCAAGGAAATTTGGAGAGCCAGTGGTAATCAAAACACCTACTCTGATAGAACAGGACTTCAAGTTGTTAATGGGTTTGATCAGAGGTGAAAACGCTTTGGAACACTCGATTTCTGCTTCTATTCATAAGTTGCTTGCCATATTGTCAGAGAGCGGTTCATACCAGACAAAATCTATAGATCTGGCAATCACTTCAGCGGAAGCCTATATAAGGCAGAACTTCAATAAACAGATTTCCGTATCTGAGGTTGCTGCGAGTGTCGGTTTAAGCGTCTATTATTTTACGCGCCAGTTTCAAAAGCATTTTGGAGTTTCACCCTATGAATATCTGACAACTCAACGAATGGTCAATGCCAAACGTTTGCTGCTAAATTCAGAGATGAATATAAAATGGATCTCCGCGGCGTGTGGCTATAACAGTCCCTCGATATTTATTGCAGCTTTTAAAGTAAGAGTCGGCATGACGCCTACGCAATTTAGAGAAAATATCATTGGACGGATGGGGTCATAGAACTAATCGGTCGTGTGTATTAAAGGCAAACAAAGTTCATCTCAAAAAAAACACCTCATTGACGGGGAGGTCTACAAATGAGGTGACAACAAAAAGTGTTGTGAAATTGAAATTGCCAAAGGGAAGGGATTTGTTTCAATTAAATTAATGGCATTTGGACGGTTGCTTTGACAACGATTACATAAAGAGTGAGCAGCTAAATTTCTGGAAGGTGCGGTGCAGCGTCTTCTTATTAAACGGAGCGGGACTTGCCGAGAGCTGTAGTTTGTATTTGAGATGAATGAAGCTCGGTGATGAGTTCAGGGATTATTTCAAAAATATCTCCTACCACTGCAATATCGGCCATCTGCATCATATGAGTGTTTGGATTTTTGTCAATTGCAATAATTAAGTCGCATGACTGCATGCCGACAAGATGCTGAATTTGTCCTGATATACCGCATGCGATATAGACGCTGGTTTGGACAGTCTGACCGGTCTGGCCAACTTGGTGAGAATATGGAATCCAGCCTGCATCAACGGCTGCGCGACTGGCGCCAACTGCTCCGCCTAAATACTCATTCAATTGCTTTAAGAGCTCAAAACCTTCAGCGCCTTTCATGCCTCTTCCGCCTGCGATTATTATATTTGCATCTGCCAAGTTCACCGAATACTCAACGTCCTGTACAACCTCGATAACTTGTTTGATCTTGTGCAGATCCGACGCTTGAAGTTCCTCATGGATGACCATGCCTGTTCTGCTAGAGTCGGGATCAGGGGCAGTCATGACACGAGGACGAACGCTTGCCATTTGAGGACGATGGTTGGAACTGCGAATAGTCGCCAGGATATTGCCTCCAAAAGCAGGGCGCGTCTGAAGCAAATCTCCATTTTCTGGATCGATGCTCAATTCTGTGCAATCTGCCGTTAAACCACAATCGGTCATAACTGAAACCCGAGGGATCAGTGCTCGGCCTCTGGCGGTAGCAGCACATAAAACAATTTCGGGTTTGTATTTGTGGATTAGTCGCGTCAGAAGGCTGGCCTCCAATTCGTCGACAAAGTTTATCAAGAGCGGATCTTCCGTTACAATCACCTTGTCCGCGCCATAAGCGAACAAAGCTGTGGACTCAGAAGACACTTCTTT
>WXFH01000296.1 GCA_009881125.1 Acidaminobacter sp.
TCATTATGATGCGATAATAAAAAAAGGATCGTGATCATTAAAATGATAAATTTTGTAAATGACTTCAATATAGAGCTTGATCGAGAAAAAATTTTTAAATTAATGAAATGTCATGTCGGCAGCGGTGCTTATATTGAAGCCTGCAAAGTATTCAATAAACTACAAAATGAATTCAGCGGACTAATTGACCCTAAAGGGATTTTTTCATTAACGGAACGTTCAGACCCATTTGGTTCAATAGAACCGGTAAACAGGTCGAAAAAAATAGTTTTGGCTGCAGTTACCTTGGGGGCGTCTTTAGAAGACAGGATCCAGGGTTTGTTTGCTGAAGGGGAATACCTGGAAGGCATGATGCTGGATGTCATAGCGGATGAGTATTTATTCAATATGAGCAATTTGATGTATGAAGAGATCGTTCGAGCGTGTCAGCCATTCGGTTTAAAATTAAGCTGCAGAGTGACACCTGGAGACGCTGGCATGCCAATGGCGTTCCAACGAGTGATTTTTGATGCAATTAGAGCAGATTTGAACTTAGCGCTGGACATCACGAATTATTATATGCTTAAGCCTGTAAAATCAATGATGTATTTGTACGGGGCAGACGAAGAATTTTCAAATATCCAAAGAAACCAAAGCTGCGAAAACTGTGAAAATTCAACTTGTACCTATAGAGAAGAACCAATAATAGTCATTGTGGAAGAGGGCAGCCGCTCGTTTGAAGTGGTGTATAATCCCAAGGAAAGTCTGCTGCATACTTTAGTGAAAAAAGCAGACCTTGTATCACCCTGTGGTGGACATGGAACTTGTGGAAAATGTAAAATATTACTCCTTGAGGGAGAAATAGAAATAACAGAATCTGATTATAAAAAACTTTCAGATGAAGAAATTCTTGCTGGGTACCGGCTTGCTTGCAGTGCGTTTCCAAGTCAGAATTGTAAAATCAGAATTTTGAGTGAGGCGGATCGAAAGAGTTTAATTATCACAGACTTTATTGAAAAAAGAAATGAGCTTCATCCGTGGATAGAAACCATATCCATCGTACTGCCTGAAAACCGGAGATCGGGAACCAGTGCAGTGCAATGGGTAAAGGATGTCACTAGTGAACGCAAGTTTTCTTTGAAGTCATTATGGTCTCTTTCGGAAATTCTTGAAGCCAACAATCCTCCTGAGACACTTTTCTTGTCGATGAGTGAAGAGGAAGTATTCGATATATCAGACCGATTTAAGGATAAATTTGGAATTGTTGTGGATATTGGAACCACGACCGTAGTAGTCGGTCTTGTGAACTTGCAGACTGGTGAATTGTGTGATCGGCACCCTGTATTGAACAGTCAAAAAAAATACGGTGCTGATGTCATTACCCGCATTCAATATGCTTCTCAAAAACTTCCGAATTTATTGGAACTAAATGCTGCTATTTTAAACGACATATTGGACGGAATCGAATATTTGTGTCAAACCTGTAACATTGATCCAAGCAGTATTCATGATATTGTCGTAGCAGGAAATACAACGATGCTGCATCTATTTATGGGAATCCATTGCAAAACTATTGGTGTTTCACCATTTCTGTCTGTCTCCTTATATAAACATGTATTTAATTTTGGGGAGGTTTTTAAGCGGGACCTTATTCAGTCACGGGTCAGCATTATGCCGGGGATAGCCGCTTATGTAGGTTCTGATATAGTGATGGGTGTTTTGAATTGCAACATGGATTTAAAAGACGAAATTGCTCTGCTTATTGATATTGGCACAAATGGTGAAATGGTGATCGGAAACAAGAGCAGATTGATGTGTTTGGCTACAGCTGCGGGGCCTGCATTTGAAGGGGCCAATATATCTTGCGGGACAGGATGTGTGGATGGAGCGATCAACGCCATTTATATAGAAGGGGATACATTCAAGTTCACTACGATAGGAAATAATTCGCCTGTTGGAATTTGTGGATCGGGTGTAATTGACATGGTTTATTCGTCGCTCAGCTATGGTATTATAGACGAGACTGGCCATATAGAAAACGCTGAGTTAAAGGAAGGAATCATGATTTCAGACAGCCCGGAATCGACGAAAATTTCATTCAGTCAAAAGGACTTCAGAGAAGTACAACTTGCGAAATCTGCAATTCGTACTGGTATAGACATTTTAATTTCGAGATTTGGCTGTAGTTATGGAGATATAAAGCGAGTCTATATTGCTGGTGGATTTGGCAGTAAAATGGACATTAAGAGTGCGGTAGGAATAGGTATGATCCCTCAAGCGTTGGAAGGTATAGTCGTTTCTATTGGCAATAGTGCTTTAGGTGGTGCAATAGATTATATACTTGATAAAAATAATGATGATCGTGTCAATCGAATTCTTCATATAACAGAGTATGTGGATATATCAAAAGACAAAAATTTCAATGACTTATTTATTGATAACCTTACCTTTGGCAGCAAATAAAATATAGGACTGACACCAAAAGCCTTCGGAGCATTTATTTGAGTTTAAGATTATAAAAGTCGGCTATCCCCTAGAAGTAAATTGCAAACAGTGCTTAAAAAAGGGGGCATGTGGTGTGGGATTTAAGTATCTTGCGGATTGCAGAAGTATGGTTGATGTGATCAATACATTGCTGGAAGAACATCAGCTCAATGTAAAATTTAGATTTCAGAGATCATTAGAAGATCCAAAGACTCAGACCAGCAACAATTCGAAAAAAAATACAAAAGCGACGTTCAAGAAAAAGGGTGATTTGGACAGGCTGTCTGAGTCGGAGGATTGCGTACTCGTTTCGCATAAGATCGACTCGAAGGAGAAGCTGGATATCTACAATCCAGATGGTTTTCTGATTGGAGCATTATTGATTGAGTCTGATAGTGTGATGCCGTCCGCTAATGAATTTACTCTGACAGATGAAATAATAAGGATTTTGGAATCGTCCTATGATGGATTGTGGATCACGGATGGAAAAGGTAAGGTTTTGTATACCAATTTGGCAAATGAAAGATTGACTGGAATCAAGAGAGAAGATGTTGTGGGTAAAATGACCCATGAATTAATTAATCAAAAGCTTTTTTCGGTTTCTGCGACATTAGCTGTTATGAATGAACATAAAAGAGTTACTATAATGGGCTATAATTATAAGACAAATAAGCAGGTCCTGATCACAGGAAACCCCATCTTTAACAATGATGGTGAGCTAGCCTTTATTGTAAATAACGTACGAGACATTACAGAGTTCGATAACTTACGAAAAGAATTAAATGATAAAGACAAGATTATTGATCAGCAAAAAATTGAAATTGAAAAACTGAAGAACAGTAAAAAATCAATGAATCGTGGTTATATTTTTCGCAGCGGGATTATGAGCGAAATATTTGAATTAACCCAGCGTGTTGGACGATTTGATCTTAATGTTCTGATTTTAGGCGAATCCGGATCGGGAAAAGAAGTCGTTGCGGATAGTATTGTAGATGCAAGTGATCGACGTGACAAACCGTTCATTAAAGTTAACTGTGGTGCGATTCCTGAGTCTTTACTTGAGTCTGAGCTGTTTGGTTATGAAAAGGGCGCTTTTACGGGTGCGCACCAAAAGGGAAAAATAGGGATGTTCGAACTTGCAAATGGCGGTACGATTTTATTGGATGAAGTGGCAGATATCCCTCTCAATTTACAGGTGAAATTGCTCCGGGCAATCCAAGGCAAGGAAATCATGAGGCTTGGCGGATCAAAAACGATAAAATTGGACGTTAGAATCATAGCGGCGACTAATAAAAATCTTGAGGAAATGGCTCGCGAAGGATTATTTCGAGAAGATTTATTTTACAGGCTGAATGTTGTTGGAATCACCGTACCCCCGTTACGTGAACGCAGAGAAGATATCCCTGTGCTGATTCATCACTTTTTAAAAAAATTCGCTGATAAGCATAAGGTTGAGAAATCTATTGAAACTGATTTAACGGATTTCTTGTGCAATTATTCATGGCCTGGAAATGTACGCGAGCTTGAAAATCTTATTGAGAATCTTGTTGTTTTAACACGTGAGCCGGTGATTAGAAAAATGCATCTGCCGGAGAGAATGCTTAGAAATACCAGCGAAGGATATCCGATTATTGATCTGCACGGCATCATGCCATTAAAAGAGGCCGTGGGGATCCTGGAGGATAAGCTGATTGAAATGGCAATGCATGAATACGGAACAACGCGAAAGGCAGCACAGGCACTTGGCGTTGATCAGTCCACCATTGTAAGGAAGCTGAATAAGCAGACCTAAGTTCAAGTCCGTTAAAGTGAGGAGACGAAAGCTTAGCAGTGCTTAGTCGGGGGTGAATTTTCAAATGATTTGAAACTTAAAATGTCCTCGCTGTCAGATTGATGGAAGGACATTTTTTTAAATAAAAATCGTCCTAAGTGCATTCCCCTCCGACCTTGTCAATCGATGAATCAATGAATTAATAAGTCGATAGGAAATAAAAAATCGCAAAGCGTGGTGTGGTTTATGACAATAACAATTAGGAATGCTTCCTATATCAACTTAAAATCAAATCAAGTTTTATCGACAACAAATAATGGTGCTACAATCCTCGGACTATTGACTGAATATAAGGTTGAAGAAAGTGTGATTAGAACAGTAACATTTTTGGTAAATGGGATCCCTGCCAAATATCATGACATATTGAAGGATGGAGATGAAGTTGTCGTGATCCCGGTAATTGTGGGCGGATGATGTGTTGATGCAGAACCGCATTTTTTCGATGCGCCATTACATCAATTTTTCTTATGGTTTCTTATTGATATGATAATTTTATATTTGATTCATTTAACCTTTCTGTTTTTATTTTTAGAATAACCAGAATATTGAAATATTACGCCCAGAGAGGTCGAATTGGTCTTTTTCGATTTAAATTTGCAAGATTTAATTAAGAAAATTGCATTTATTTAAACAAACTCTGCAAATATTCTCAAAATTGACTGGATTGGCACAAACCTTGCTTTTATATTCATTGAATAGATAAGGGGGTTAAACATGGTGCAGATGAACTCCAGGGACCGCGTAAAAAGAGCTTTAAATCATCTGGAGTCAGACCGTGTGCCAATCGATATCGGGGGCATATCGACGCTGACAACATTCCATCGGGATGCCTATAAAAAGCTGCAGACACATCTTGGTATGGACAATCCTATCAGCTTGACATCCATGCCATCACAGTCTGTTTTTCCTGATGAATCTATGAGACGGCGATTTAAAGCGGACTGTTATCCGCTGACGATTATGGCGCCGTACGGCTCTCAATTAAGTCCAAAGATTGAAAGCGATGGTGCGACGACCTATGTGGATGAATGGGGTGTTAAATGGAGGTCACCCAAAAATGGATTATATTATGATGCCATCGGCCACCCGCTTTTGGATTGCACACTTGACGACATTGAAAAATTCAATTGGCCAGACCCTAGAGACAGCAGCAGGATCGCTGGACTTGGGAAGCTGGCAAAAGAGCTTTACGAAGGTACGGATTATGCTCTGATCATGAATGGCCCACTTTATGGAGGTGTTTACGTTCCGTGTCAGTGGCTCATGGGCTTTGAAGAATTCTTCTTAAAAATGATTTTGGAACCTAGAGTAGTTGAGGCTCTTCTAGATAGAATTGTTGCTTATCACATAGGGCAATGGAATCTGATCTTGGATGAAGCCGGAAAGTATCTCGAAGCAGTCGTCATTTGTGATGACCTGGGCACGCAAAGCAGCCCAATTATGAAGCCTTCCATTTACAGAGAGCTGATCAAGCCAGCGCATAAGAAAATCGTTTCTTTCATCAAGTCCAAAGCGGATATCAAAGTCATCTATCATAGTGATGGTGCGATTTCCGAATTTTTGCCCGATATTGTTGATGTTGGCTTTGATGTTCTAAATCCTTTACAGATTTCTGCTGTAGGCATGAATGACACAGCGCAGCTAAAGAGAGACTTTGGAAAGAAATTATCATTTTGGGGTGCGGGATGTGAAAGTCAAAGCACCTTGACACATGGAACGGTTGCGGAAATTCGAGCGGAAGTTGAGCAGCGCGTGCGGGATTTGGCACCGGGTGGTGGTCTGATTCTTGGTTCAGTGCACAACATTCAAAGAGATGCACCTGTAGAAAATGTTGTCGCATTTTATGATGCACTATACGAATTTGGCACTAAGTTTTACAAATAATAAAAACAATCAGGGAGGAAATTTAATGAAAAAATTAGTTGCTCTACTGCTTTCGCTCGTCCTGGTATTCTCACTCGCTGCCTGCGGCAGCAACAGCGCTCCGGCTGTGGCAGAACCAGCGGCTGCTCCTGAACCTGCAACTGAAAAAGTAACCATCAAGATCGCAACTGTTATCTCCGGTGACAGCAGCCCTACGCTTCAGGCCTTGAACATGTTCAAGGAAAATATAGAAGCAAAGTCACAAGGACATATAGAAGTTCAGCTCTTCCCGGGCGGTCAGCTTGGAACAGCTATTGAGTTGATGGATCAAGCCAGAAACGGCGATATTCAGATGACAACCTCTAATCCTTTGACGGTGAATACAACCATTACCGAACTCGCGACGCTTGACCAATATTTTCTCTTTGATGATTCTGCCCATGCCTACCGTTTCTTTGACAGCGAAGGCGGTCAATATCTGCTTGACACCTATCAACAAATGGGCCTTCAGGGGTTAGGTTATTTCCCTCTTGGATTCCGCCAGATGACTAACAGCAAAAAACCGATCAATACGATGGAAGACTTTAAGGGTCTTAAAATTCGTGGCTATAACCCAGTGCAGATCGCAGTTTGGGAATCTGTAGGGTGTAACCTTAGCAGCGTGGCTTGGGGCGAGCTGTTCAGCGCGCTGCAGCAGAACCTGATCGACGGTCAGGAAGGCGCGATTACAAGCTTTTCTGAAGCAAGATTCTATGAAGTCCAGAAATATGTCACACTCACGAACCATATGTTCTCAACGGATGTCTTAGTCGCAAATCAGGAATTCATGGCCTCCTTGAGCGATGAAGACCGCGCGATGGTCGAAAGCGAATTGGCAACTGTATTCGCATGGCAGCAAGATAAAGTTGTGACTTCAACCCAGGAACTCATTGACTCTATTGCAGCTGACTATGGCGTCGAATTTAATGAGATCCCTGCAGAGACGCTCGCAAAAATGAAGGAAATTATGGCGCCGATCACAGAAGAAAATATTGTTAAGATTTCGGGACGGGAAGTCTTTGATAAGGTCATGGCTTACGTCGAAGAAGTCAGATAAGTTATTACCATACTGTCGGTGAATTCGGGCTCTGTTAAGAGTTGGAGCCCGAATTTATTATACATAGTGTTGCCGGGTAAAGTCGGCATAATGACATCTCGCAGATATTTTCGCTATAGATAATGGGGGTTCGATATGTCATCTTTAAAAAGAATACTTAAATGGCTCGATATCAATTTGGAACCGCTGTTTATCATGGTAATATTTATAGTCATGACTTGTCTGATTACTATCCAGGTTATTAAGCGTTTCATTTACGGTTCGGGTTTTGCCTGGGGAGAAGAGTTTTCGGTATTTATGTTTGTTTGGATTGTTTTCTTGGGAATTTCCTATGCGTTCCGAAATAATCGACAAATCGGTGTCGACTTCCTTCGCGATAGTCTCCCTGAAAAACTTAGAAAAATTTTAGTGGTTGCAGTTGAAATTTCAATGCTGGTTTTGATGTGCGTTTTCCTGTCCGGAGCAATAGCCAATGTGCAAGCGGTAGCAAAATTTGGAGATAAGGTTCAATCTGTTCCGATCAGCCTCAACGTCTTATACTTTGCAGCGGTCACAGGGTATACCTTATCCCTCGTTCGGCTGATTCAATCAATTATATGGAAGATCAAGCGGTTTAACGCTTCTTATGAATTGTTTTTGAATCGAGGAGGACTGTATTCCGGGGCGAGTGATATATTTTTTATGCCACTCGAATACAAAGAAGCTATGGATTCGAAACTTATCTCAGAGCTGGTCGAAGAAGAAGCTATGGGATTGTATAAAAAGAAAAGGGGAGGTGCATCACTTTGATCGCAACCTTATTTGTCACCTTTCTGACCCTCCTCGTCCTCTCTTTTCCAATTGCGGCAGCGCAATCCATTGCATCGGTACTGCTTATTTTCAGCGATGATCCACTCTCCATAGAGAGCTATACAAAAGCAATTGTTTCCGGATTCAACTCGTTTCCATTGGTTGCCATTCCGCTGTTCACTTTCGCCGGCGACATAATGGGCAAAGGCGGTATTTCAAAACGGTTGATCAATACATCGAAAATATTTTTAGGAAATGTAACGGGTGGACTTGGCATTGTATCCGTCGTCGCCTGCATGATATTCGCAGCGATCTCCGGCACCGGTTCTGCAACCGTGGCTGCTATAGGACTGATAATGGTGCCCGAAATGGTAAAAGCCGGGTATGATCGAGCCTACAGCGCGTCCTTGGTAGCTACGGCAGGGACTATTGGAACAATTATTCCTCCGAGTATTTGTATGGTCGTTTATGCCATAGCAGCCGGAACGTCAGTTACTGCAATGTTTACAGCCGGTTTCCCGGTGGGAATTATTGTTGGAACAGCACTTTGCATTTACACTTACATATCCAGCAAAAAGAATGGCTACAAGCCAGTGATCATTCGTTATACTTTTAAGGAGATCATTGGGATCTTTATAGATGCCATTCCTTCTTTTGCTGTTCCACTCATTGTACTTGGCGGAATCTATGGCGGCGTGTTTACACCAACGGAAGCGGCCGCGGCAGGATGCTTCCTGGGCGTTCTGATCAGTGTCTTAATCTATAAGGAAGTCAAGATTTCCGAGATTCCTTATCTTGCTTTTCGTTCGGTTTACATCAGTTCGCCGGTCATGTTTATCATTGGTGTCTCCACCGGATTTGGCAGACTTCTTGCTATTACGCAAATGCCTATCAAAATAGCGGATTTGATCCTGAGCATTACTTCAAGTACAATTTTGCTGATGTTATTGATTAACGTGCTGCTCCTGATCGTTGGAACCTTCATGGAAACCAATGCAGCCATCATTATTTTAACGCCTATTCTTTTGCCGATGGTTACCGCAATTGGCATCAACCCTGTTCACTTTGGCATGGTGATGATTTTAAACCTCGCGATTGGCTTTGTCACTCCTCCGGTAGGTGCGAACTTGTTCATGGCAAGCGAAATCTCGCGGGTTCGGTTTGACATACTGGCAAAAACCATTTGGCCTTGGGTATTTGTAATGGTATGTGTCTTAATGCTGATCACTTATGTACCTGAAATTTCACTCTTCTTACCAAGAATGCTGGGCATCAGAATTTAATACGACGTGATCAGGCAGTGCGTTAAATGAAAAAAGACTGGAAGTGCGACCAGTCTTTTTTTTATACAGCAGGATTTCAATGCAACTGCGATGCACCAGCAAATCAATTAGATGCAAATATGCATCAAATGAGTTGAACTATTTATAAAACAAAGCGGTATGACGGGATTTACTGAACCGGACTTCTAAATATTGGTGCAATATTGGATAAATTTTCAAATGATTGTTCGATAATGGCTGAAAATTGCAATATTTTTAGTAATTTTCATCATAATTGCGAGTTGGCATTAAAGTTGCTATTTATATAGTTAGTCAGAAAGTTGTGGTTTATCAAAAAACGAAAATTGAAAGGTGGAACTAATATGCCAGGACAAAACTCTCATTGGTGGCAATACAAAAGTTGGAACGAAATAGTTGATCATGCCAAAGAATGCGATATCGCAATTATTCCTCTAGGATCTATTGAACAACACGGGCATCACTTGCCAACCGGACATGACACACTTCAATTGTTCCCAATGCTTGAAAGAATCGCCGAGCAAACCGGTGCTATTCTGATGCCTTGCCCGTGGTATGGCGCTCATCCGCATCATCACTGGAATTTTCCTGGAACAGTACCACTTTCAAATGATACTTGTAAAGCGATGATCAAAGACATTGTCAGAGGTGCTGCTGTAGCGGGCTTCAATAAATTTATTTTATTCTTTGGACATGGCCAGGCATTTGTAACCAATTATACAGTTCAGGATCTTGGTCAGGAAGGCTTTTATGTGTTGTCAGTCATGTTTCAGAACTCTGTCAGAGATGTGCATGATGAGATTTTCGAGACGCCATTCTGGCATGCGGATGAAGCCGAAACCTCCATTGCACTTTCGCTGTTCCCGGAATACACAGATATGAGCAAAGCCGTTGTAGAATATGCGACGCCGCTTCTTAGCAGAGAATTCCTTACGGGGCCAACTCAAATGACGTCTTCAAAACCTCTTAGATTTGATGAAGGCACAGTCAGCGCTCCTGAATACAAGGATCTAAAAATTGGCGTTGTTGGGGATCCTACTCTAGCTACAAAAGAAAAAGGAGATAAATACGTCGATGCCATTGTTGAGAGAATGGTCAACCTGGTAAACAGTATTAAAAAAGACTACCCTGCTGGTGTCAAGATTGAAACCAACTAGTGTTTACAGAACGCCGGTATCACTTAGGGAAATAAGGGGTAATGTGCATGATTAGGAAAAATAAGCTAAAGCAGCTGATCAAGGATGGCGGCTTTGCCATCGGAACCTTTGTTAAGTCAAATGATCCTGCGGTTGCGGAGATTCTGGGTTTTTCCGGGCTGGATTTCATAGTTCTGGACAATGAGCACGTTGCAATGAGTCGAGACAGCATGATTAATATGATTCGCAGCGCGGATTCAACAGGCATTGTTCCAATAGTAAGAGTCAGAGAAAACAGGCCTGTAGAAATATTACAGGCCTTGGATTCCGGGGCATTGGGAGTTCAGGTTCCAAATGTGGATACAAAAGAAGAAGCCGCTGCTTTGATTGAGAGTGTCAAATATAATCCCATCGGCAAAAGAGGCTTTTCTCCAACTACTCGCGCAGCTGCCTACGGTTTGATGGACAAGAAAGAGTATGTGGCATTGTCCAATCAAGAAACGCTTGTAGTCGCGCACTGTGAAACGACAACTTGTATGGAGAACCTGGATGAAATTTTAACGCTGGACTACCTGGATGTCATCTTCATTGGTCCAATGGATTTATCTCAGTCTCTTGGTGTCATGGGTGAGGCCAACCATCCAAAAGTTATTGAAAGTATTGAGATGATCATTAAGAAAGTTCTTGGTGCGGGCAAAGCGGTGGGCATTGTTTCAAGCCCGGCACAGGCTAATGATTATATTGCAAAAGGCGTCCAATATTTACTGATCAGCACGGATCAAGGCATGATTGCTTCAGCGGCTCAAAAGATCGCGGCAGATCTCAAGAAATAATTGGATGGCGTTAAACAACGCGAAAAGGGGCGAAGCCTTTGTATAAGGTATTCCTGACAGAACCGATTCATCCGGACGGCATTGAGCTTTTGGAAACTGTAGCAGAAGTTGTCCGTGGAACGTCAGTGGAAGCGCAGACTATTGTGAAGGAAGCTCAGGACTGCGACGCCATGCTTGTACGTTCGGCTTATGTAACCAGCGAGATGATGGCGGCACTTCCAAAACTCAAAATTGTCGCAAAACACGGTATTGGTGTAGACAACATTGATGTTGAGGCGGCGACGCAAAGCGGGATTATGGTTGTGAATGCACCGGAGGCAAATATTAATGCGGTCGCAGAGCATGCCTTTGCACTGATTATGGCACTTTCAAAGAACTTATTGTTTTTAGACCGTAATTTGCGAAACGGCGACTTCAAAGCAAGAAACAAGTACCCTTGCACTGAAATCAAAGGCAAAGTTATAGGCTTGATTGGTCTGGGGCGCATATCAAAGTTGCTGGCTATGAAGATTAAATCCCTGGATGTTCGAGTGATCGCCTATGATCCGTTTGTTTCAGAAGACAGCAGAGCCTTTGCATCCTCTGAGGGGATTGATCTCGTTGAAACCTTGGATGAAATTTTAACCCTCTCAGATCTTGTTTCGATTCATGTTCCGCTGACGAATGACACCAGAGGGATGTTTGACAAAGCGGCATTGTCGAAAATGAAGTCCGAATCTTATCTGATCAATGTAGCTCGCGGTCATATAGTGGATGAGGACGCATTATATGAGGCGCTAAAGAATCAAAAGATTAAAGGTGCGGCACTGGACGTATTCGCTGAAGAGCCGCCGGCAAAAGATCACCCGTTGTTTCAGCTTGATAATATCATTGTTTCCCCGCATAACGCAGCATTGACCCACGAGGCACTCTGTGCTATGGCAACTCACTCTGCTCAAGGTATTGTTGAGTTTCTGTCAAATAGGGAACCAAGGAATATAGTAAATCGAAATGTTTTAAAAACTCCTTAATATACTTGTTGGAAAGCGAGGCTTAGTTAATGGAAAACATGATAATTCCTCCATTGAAGGATGGCAGAAAGCTATTAAGAGTTAATCTGACTACTGGTGAAGTCAAGACTGAAATGATAGCAGAAAGAATTCTCAGACGCTATTATGGCGGCGGTGCACTGGCGACTTACTTCTTGCTCAATGAACTGAAACCGGGCATCGATCCGCTGGGTGAAGAAAATCTATTGGTTATTACCTGCAGCGTTTTGACTGGAACTTTAATCCCGGGCGCATCCAGATATACTATAGCCTCCAAATCACCATTGACGAATGGGTTTGCGGAATCAGAGGCGGGCGGATTTTGGGGTCCTCAACTCGCAAAAGCCGGATACATTGGGATCATCATTTCAGGTGTTTCTGAAAAACCTGTTTACTTATGGATTCACAACGAAAAGGTCGAGATTAGAGACGCATCCCATCTGACGGGGAAATCCACAGGTGAAGTAGAAGGGCTGATTCGCGAAGAGCTGGGTGACAACAAAATTGTCATAGCCCAGACCGGCCCGGCAGGTGAAAAGCTGGTCAAATATGCTTGTGTGTTAAACAATCTAAAACATGCCAACGGAAGAACGGGCATGGGCGCAGTCTTTGGCTCAAAGAAGCTCAGAGGGATCGCGGTGCGTGGAACTTTGGATATGCCGGTCGCAAATCCTGATGCAGTGAAGGAACACGTCAAATGGTTCGGCGAAAACTGGAAAAACAACACTAGTAATGTTCGCTTGAATAAATATGGAACGGCGCATTCCATCTCGGGCCTTCAAAACACAGGGACACTCCCTAGCTATAACTGGAGAGACGGTGAATTTAAAGACGCAGAAAAGTTCTATGGTGAAACCATGACGGACACCATTTTGCTTAAAAATGAAGGCTGCTATGCTTGTCCTGTCAGATGCAAACGGGTCGTCAGCGGTACGGAATATAACGTGGACCCAATTTATGGCGGACCTGAATATGAGACGATTGGTGGATTTGGTTCAATTTGCGGCATCTCCGATCTCCCGGCAATATCAAAGGCTCATGAAATGTGCAATGCAGTCGGTTTGGATACGGTATCTACCTCGGTTGCAATTGGCTTTGCAATGGAATGCTATGAAAAGGGCATCATAACCGACAAAGATACAAATGGCGTAAAGCTCGACTGGGGCAATATAGAGTCTATGCTGAAGATGATCGACATGATCGCCAACGGCGAAGCAATAGGCAAACTTCTGGGAGAAGGCGTTGCAAAAGCTGCGAAAGTACTGGGACATGACAGTGATAAATTCGCTATGGAAGTAAAAGGACAAGAATTCGCGGCTCATGATCCGAGAGGTAAAACAGGCGTTGGTTTAGGCTTCGCCATTTCTCCAACAGGTGCGGATCATCTTGAAATCGCTCATGACGGTGGATTTGCGGACTACACGATTGCGCTCGAAAACGTTGCGCCAATTGGAATTCACGAGCCTGTAGACATGGTTGCGCTGACAAATGAGAAATTGAGGCTGTTTTACAAACTTCAACAGGTCTGCAGTCTAAATAACAGCACTGGGATGTGTAATCTTGTCATGGCACCCGCATTTACCTTCCCGTTTGATAAATTTATTGAGGTCGTCGGAGCTGTTACCGGCTGGAGAATTAGCATGTATGAGCTTATGATGCTTGGTGAAAGAGCCAACAACATGGCAAGGTGCTTCAATGTCAGAGAAGGCTTTACCGCTGCGGATGACCGACTCCCTGAACGCTGCTTTGAGCCACTTGGAAACGGTGCAAGAAAAGGACAGTTTCTTGATAAGCAAGAATTCAGAAGCTTTATTGATAACTATTACAGCATTTGTGGCTGGGACACAGAAGGTGTTCCAACACCTGCAAAACTTATCGAACTTGAACTGGAATGGATTAAGTTGTCATAATAACAGGCGGTTTTAGACTCAGACTATTTGAAAAGAGGTCGATTGTTGTGAATGAGCATACCAGCTTGCATAGGTTTAAAGGCGAGGCGCAGTATGAACGCGTTATTACTTCAGAAAACTCAAAGTTAAAATTCATGGGCTTTGACAGGGTTCTTCTCAAAGCAGGCGAAGCAATGGAACGAGACATTGTCGGTGAAGAAATCGTACTTGTTTTAATCGAAGGCGACATGACGATCTCTGTAGAGTGGAACGGCGAAACTCACATCAACAATCGGCAGGGCGTTCGTAAAAGTGTTTACAAAGAGCGGCCTTATGCGGTTTATATGCCGCCGGGAAGCAAAATGACCCTGAGTACGGAAGGGGGCGTGGAGGCCAGAATCTTCTGCGCACCATGTGAAGAAGGCAATCCTCCTTATTTCTGTACCCCTGACAATGTGGATGAAGGCACGCCGGGCGCCATGAATATGAAGAGGAAGTACCGATTTGTCTTTGGACCTCCGGGACAAAACAATGACACAGTTACCAAGAAACTGATTGTTGGAGAGTCCGTATCGGTCCCGGGCGGGTGGATTGGATTCCCAGCCCACAGACATGATTATGACACAAAGGATGAAACGGAACTCGAGGAAGTATTTTCCTTCAAAGTTTATGGTCCAAGGGGCGGTTATGTCATTCAGCATTCCTATGAGCTTGAGCCTAGATGGGATGAATTCAATGTTATTGAAGATGATCTTTGTGCAGTAGCACTGCCAAAAGGCTATCATACTTCCATGGCTGTTCCGGGATGTGTTGAATACCTGCTCTGGGGTTTGGCTGGTGACAAAGGCAAAGACTATGTGCTCAAGTTTGACCATAGACTTGAGTGGATCAGAGAAGCCGAAAACCTCTTTCCAACGTTTTAATAAGTGAGAACATCGTCAATTAGTGATTTGGAAACGATTTCGAATACAAGATGTACACTAGAAGGTCGGATTTTTCATTCCAAGTTGGAGGTCATAGTATGGTTAGAGTTGGTGTAGCAGGTTATGGCGTTATTGGACAGAGATTGGCTGACGGTATAGCGCTTCAAAAAGATATGGAGCTTGTGGGCGTTGTTGACGTTGCGCCGACCCTGTCAGTAAAGGCGTTGAAAGAGAAAGGCATGCCTTATGCCTTTTACGCAGCGACTGAGGAAAGTATTCCAAACCTTGAGAAGCACGGCATTCCTGTCTCCGGAACTATGGAGGACATGCTCAAAAAGGTAGATATCATGCTGGACGCTACTGGAGCGGGCATCGGTGCAAAGAATAAGGTTCTCTATGAAAAGTATGGCGTTAAGGCAGTATTTCAAGGCGGAGAAAGCAATAACGTCGCGGATGTCTTTTTTCACGGTTATGCGAACTATGAAGAAGGATTGGGCAAAAATTTCCTCAAACTGACTTCCTGCAATACAACTGGACTCATCAGAGCCATTGATTGTCTGGACAGAAAAGTCGGCATAGAAAAAGTGGCGATTACAATAGTCAGACGCGTCGCTGATCCTGGCGATTACCACAGAGGTCTCACCAATGCGCTGCAAGTAGATAAGGCGCCAAACCACCAGGCTATTGATTTGATGACGATCATGCCGCATATTGACGCTACCGGTCTGCTGATTCATACACCTGTAACACACGGCCATTTCATTTCAGTTGTAGCAACTCCAAAAGCTGATATGGAGATAGATGAGGTCATTGCAGCATTTTCTGAGCATGATCGCATCAGAGTCGTCAGCATTGACGAGGGTTTTCTCGGAAACGCGTCTCTTTTCAGATATGCCAGAGATCTTGGAAATCCAAGAGGTGACATGTATGAAATTGCGGTCTGGAGAGATACTGTCGTAAAATCCGGAAAAGATATAATGTTTGGCATTCATATCCCTCAAGAGTCGGTCACCATTCCTGAGACGATTGACGCTGTCAGAGCTGCGCTTGGAATGGAAACGGACAGATTGAAAGCAGTCGGTGAGACGAACAAATATCTGGGGATGGGAGCATGGAAGTAAACGATACCTTCAGAATTCAGAGCGTGGACGAATTCGATTATGATGGCAAGTTTGTACTGCTTAGAGTGGATATCAACTCGCCTATTGATCCGGTGACAAAAAAAATAGTCAGCGATAATCGAATCAAAAAGAGCATCCCGACGATTAAAAAAATTCTTTCGAAAAACGCTAAACTGGCAATTATCGCCCACCAAGGTGACACTTTGGATTATCAGAATCTAATCCCGTTAAACGAGCATGCAGAAAAGCTTTCAGCACTGCTTGGCGTAGAAGTCAAATATATTGATGATGTCGCGGGCCCGGCTGCACAAGCGGCCGTAAAAAATGTGCAGCCTGGCGAAGTGATTCTCCTTGGAAATCTCAGATATTATACAGAGGAAATTTCCACATTTGAAAACTCTGTGAAGCTAAAACCGGAAGAAATGCTCCAAACTTATCTGGTTAGAAATTTGGCGCCGTTATTTGATTTTTATGTCAATGATGCTTTCGCTGCGGCTCACAGAAATGCGCCATCTATGGTTGCCTTTCAGGAATTGCTGCCTACAGCAGGTGGGGAATTGATGGTGCAGGAAGTAAGCGCGCTTCAGAAGTTGATGGAGAAACCTGATAAGCCTTGTATTTTTGTACTTGGAGGAGCGAAAATATCGGATGCTTTTGGCATGATGAAACAAGTCTTGTCGAATGGTACGGCGGATAAAATTCTCACCTCTGGCATTACGGGTGAAATATTTCTGCTTGCTCAAGGCATTCGCCTGGGGACGGCAAAAGAAACTTTCATTCGCAAGAGAAATCTGGATGTTTTTATCGAGGACGCAAAGAGATATCTGGAGGAGTTTCCAGGGAAAATTGAAAGCCCGCGTGACTTATCCTATGAGGTGGATGGACAAAGAGTGACCGTTTCAACAGAGAATCTGCCGATTGATGATGCACTTTACATGGACATTGGTGAAGCAACGATTTCGAAATATTCCGAAATAATTGACCAAGCCGCAACCATTTTCGTTAATGGTCCTGCGGGTGTGTACGAGAACGCCATGTTCGAAACCGGCACCAAGGAGATTTGGAAGGCAATTGCGTCCTCAAAAGGGTATTCCGTCATAGGTGGCGGAGATACTGTCAGTGCCGCACAGAAATTTATTGACTTAAAGGATATTAATTATGTGTGCACAGCCGGGGGAGCCATGGTGCAGTTTCTATCCGGGGATGAACTTCCTTTAATTGAAGCAATGAAAAAAGCTTATGCGAAGAGTCAGAAAACTACGTTATGAATGGAGGCTATATCTTGAAAAAAAAGGTCGCGGTGATTCATACATTCCTATATTCAGTTGAAGACCTAAAAAAACTGTTCAGAGAAAAGCTGCCGGAAGTCGAAATGATCAATATCATTGATGACAGTTTGCTTCAAGAAGCACTTTCCAACAAGGGCATTACACCGGGGATCATTAAGAGAATTTCCAGATATGCCGTTGAAGCTGAAGCCCTGGGGGTGGACGCGATCTTGAATCAGTGTTCCTCAGTGGGTGAAGCTGCAGACATTGCTCAAAAAATGATCAATATTCCCTATGTAAAAATTGATCAGCCAATGGCCGAAGAAGCTGTTCGCCTCGGTTCGAAAGTAGCAGTCATAGCGACGGCTGTTTCTACCATTGAGCCATCATCGCGCCTAGTCGAAAGTATGGCGTTGAAAGCTGGAAAAGAAGTAAAAGTAAGCCGCTGCTTCTGCGAAGGTGCCTATGAAGCGCTGCTGATTGAAAACAACAGGGAAAAACACAATCAAATTGTCATAGAAACTATTAAAAAGGCAAGTGAAGAAAATGATGTCATTGTCTTGGCTCAAGGCAGCATGTATCATTTGCTTCCACTGCTTCAAGATATCAAAGTACCTGTTTTGACAAGCCTTGAAACTGGGGTAGAGCAACTGCGCGGCGTTTTGGGCCTGTAAAATCTGGTTTAAGTGTGAATAGAGCGGATAAGGCGGATACGGTTTGTGGTTTCACATAATTGTATCCGCTTTATTTAAAAATTTTTTTATACAACATTGTTACAAAATTAATTATCAAAATTTTAATTTGAAGGTGAGAAAGCATGGATTTTAAATCAGAAGCTGTTCGATTACATAAAGAGTGGAAAGGGAAAATCGAAGTTATAAGTACGGTTGAAGTGAAAACGAAAGAAGACCTTTCGGTTGCCTATACGCCGGGTGTTGCAGAACCTTGTTTGGAAATTCAAAAAGACGTCGATTTATCCTATGAATTGACCCGCCGTTGGAATTTGGTCGCGGTCGTCACAGACGGAACAGCTGTCCTCGGACTGGGTGATATTGGACCTGAAGCGGCTATGCCAGTCATGGAAGGCAAATGCGTCTTATTTAAAACTTTTGGAGATGTTGACGCATTTCCATTATGTATTAGGTCGAAAAGTGTTGACGATATTGTCAATACCATCCGCTTGCTCTCTGGCAGCTTTGGCGGAATTAATATTGAAGATATTAGTGCTCCGAGATGTTTTGAGATCGAAAAGAGGCTCAAGGAAGTATGTGATATACCGATATTCCACGACGATCAACATGGAACCGCAGTCGTCACAGTGGCGGGCCTGTTAAATGCGCTAAAAATTGTCGGTAAGAAAATCGAAGACATCAAGGTTGTGGTTAATGGCGCAGGTTCTGCCGGGATTGCGGTGACGAAGCTGATGATAAGCCTGGGTTTAAAACATGTGATACTTTGCGATAGGAAAGGCGCCATAAGCAGGGATCGCGCTGATCTTGACGCAACTAAGCAGGAAATTGCCAATTTAACCAACGAAGAAATGAAAAAAGGATTATTGGATGAGGTCATAGCGGGAGCAGATGTATTTGTTGGAGTATCTGCACCGGGTGTTGTTACGCAAGAGATGATCAAATCCATGGCGAAGGACGCCATTGTTTTTGCAATGTCGAATCCGGTGCCGGAGATTATGCCTAATTTAGCAATAGAGGCAGGCGCTCGTATTGTTGGGACGGGGCGATCTGACTTCCCGAATCAAATCAATAATGTGCTTGCTTTTCCGGGGATTTTCAGAGGCGCTTTGGATGTAAGAGCATCAGATATCAACGATGAGATGAAGATCGCTGCGGCTATGGCATTGGCCAATCTGGTTGATCCTGCAGACTTAAATGAAGATTATATAATTCCACTTCCATTTGATTCGCGCGTAGGAGCAGCGGTAGCTGAGGCGGTGTCTGAGGCAGCAAGAACTTCTGGCGTAGCGCGACTTTAGCTATCATAAACTATTCGGAGGATAACTATGGAAATATCTGTTGGCTATGGTAAGGGTGATCTCAAATTTACTATTGAGGACCAAAATCTATTGGCTAATTTAATTCCCAATAAAATCGAGATTGGCATAAGCGGCGAGGACGAAGTGAGACGCGCGCTCAAGGAACCTATTTCATCAAAACCGCTTAGAGAAATTGTAACGGCAGGCGATAAAATCGCAATTGTTACAAGTGATATTACACGACCCATACCAAGTAAAATTGTGTTGCCGGTTATTATTGAGGAGTTGAATGCAGCAGGTGTTCAAGACTGCGACATTACCATTGTTTTTGCACTGGGAAGCCACAGAAAACACACACAAAATGAAATGATTTATTTGGTGGGTGAATCAGTTTATAATAGGATAAAATGCCTTGATCTTGATGTGAAAGACTGTGTCCATCTGGGCAATACGAACCACGGAACCCCTGTCAGCATATACAGACCCGTCGTTGAAGCAGATAAAAGAATTTGCCTGGGCAATATTGAATTCCACTATTTTGCGGGTTACAGCGGAGGTGCCAAGGCATTGATGCCTGGCGTTGCGACAAGAGACGCAATTCAAGTCAATCATAGTATGATGGTACTGGATGAGGCTAAAGCAGGTGCGCTGAATACGAATCCGTTAAGACGTGACATTGACGAAGTCACCAGCTTTATTTCGATTGATTTTCTGCTCAATGTTGTTCTAAGTGAAAAAAAAGAGATTATCAAGGCTTTTGCTGGTCACCATAAGCTTGCCCATGAGGAAGGCTGCCGTTTCCTTGACCGTCTCTATAAGGTGGATATCCCAAGACAGGCGGACATTGTTGTCGTCTCAGCGGGTGGTTACCCAAAAGACATCAACGTCTATCAAGCTCAAAAGGCGCTGGATAATGCTAAACACGCCGTTAAGCCGGGTGGGATCATAATACTTGCCGCTTCTTGCAAAGAAGGATTGGGAGAAGGCGTATTTGAAAAGTGGATGATCCACTCAGAAACATCAAAGGAAATGATTTTTAGAATCCGCGAAAAATTTGAGTTGGGTGGTCATAAAGCTGCAGCAATAGCGATGATCCTGGAAAAAGCCAGAATCTTCCTGGTATCTGATCTTGAGGATGATTTTGTCAGGAGTATTTTTCTAGAGCCTTTTTCAAGTATCGATGATGCGCTCAGCGCTGCTTATGAGTCATTAGGACGAAATGTCGATATTGTCATTATGCCCTATGGCGGGTCAACTTTACCCGCCGTTTCAGAAGTGATCTAAGCGATTAGGAGAGAAGTGGAGTATGGGTAAGTATGAGGCTTCAAAAAAATGTGTTTTGAATTATTTTAGCGCACTTGAGAATGCAGATTCCAAAAGTATTAAAGACGTTCTAGGGTCGTTCATGTGTGAGGATTATAGTTGGAAAGGCGTTTATCCGTTTCGTGAGCAGCAAGGCATTTCTGACGTCGCTGAGGTGTTCTGGATTCCGCTTACTAAAGCACTGAAGCATATGCAAAGACGCCAGGATATCTTCATTGGAGGTACCAGTGAAATTGACGGTGAAGAATGGGTCATGAGCATGGGGCATTTTATGGGGTTGTTTGATTCGGAGTGGCTTGGCATAAGACCGACAGGCAAAATGATCAACCTTAGATATGCGGAGTTCAATTGTGTTGAAAACGGTTTGATTACTAAAACCGGGATTTTTGTGGACATTATTGGATTTATGCTGCAGGCCGGGATTAATCCGCTTCCGCCGCAAACCGGAAGCTACTTTGTATATCCTGGTCCAAGAAACCATGATGGCCTGCTGTTTGAAGATGCCCCAGAAGAAGAAGGAATAAAAACACTTGAACTTGTAAATCGAATGGTAGATGATTTAACAGAGCTAAATAAAAGCGGCGCTATGGGTTGCCCGCCGGAGATCCTAGATAAAACTTGGTCAAAAAATATGATTTGGTATGGTCCTGCAGGGATTGGCGCCTCCTATACAATTCCTAGATATCAAATACAGCATCAATTGCCATTCAGAAACAATTTGAAAGATAAAACCTTTAATGGTCATGTCTGTCGATTTGCGGAAGGAAAATTTTCTTGTTTCTTTGGTTGGCCAAACTTATCCAATACACCAACAGGCGGTTTTTTGGGATTGCCTGGAGGCAATGTAAGGGCTGACATGCAAGTGGTGGATGTTTATTGCCGGGAAGGTGATAAGTTGTCGGAAAACTGGGTTCTGATTGATCTTCCTTACTGGTTGAGCCAGCAAGGTCTCGATATTATCAAGCGAACGACACAAATTTTCAATCCGGAAGTTTTTTAAATTCAAAGGCATAATCACTAGAGCAGAGTGCGGTGAGTCCAAAAAGAAAAAGACTCTGGTCGTATTCAAGGTGAACGACCAGAGTCTTATAGCTATGCATGAGATTACTGCATATTTCGTAAGTTTTCAGAAATAATTAAATCCGCTTCTGTGGCAGCAATAACCTGCTCCACTGTATACTCCGGATTGATTTCTGTTAGAACAAGCCCTTTGTCAGTCACGTTCATGACACCCATTTCTGTAACAATAACGTCAACCTCATTTGCCGCTGTTAATGGAAGTGTGCATTGCTTAAGTATTTTAGGCTTTCCTTTTGCAGTGTGTTCCATAGCGATGACAACTTTTTTTGCGCCGCAGACAAGATCCATTGCGCCGCCCATACCGGGGACGAGTTTACCGGGGATCATCCAGTTTGCCAAGTTGCCATATTGATCCACTTGAAGCGCACCTAAGACAGTAGCGTCAATATGGCCGCCGCGAATAATCGCAAATGACATGGCACTGTCAAAAAACGCAGCACCATCCAGAATCGTGGCTGGGACAGCCCCGGCATTTACGAGATCTTTTATTTCTTCACCTGGCTTTGGCTCTGGTCCCATTCTTATGTAACCATTCTCGCACTGGAAAGATATATCGATACCTTCGGGAATATAGTTTGCGACCAATATTGGAAGACCTATTCCCAGATTGACTATATCACCGTCCTTGAACTCTTTCGCAACGCGTTTTGCTATAATTGCGCGGATATCACTCATTGATTTGACCTCCGTTCACTATGTAATCTACAAATAATCCTGGCGTGACGATGTGGTTAGGATCAATTGAACCAACCTCAACAATGTGATCTGCTTCAGCGATGACTAAGTCTGCGGCAGTTGCCATAAGCGGATTCATGTTTCTAGCGCTGTTGTTATAGAGTATATTTCCCATATGATCTATTTTGTATCCCTTAATAATAGCAACGTCCGCTTTAATAGGAAGCTCGATCAGATACTCTTTATCATTGAGAAAGATTTTTTGCTTGCCGTTTTCAACAAGTGTACCAAGCCCAACGGGTGTAAGAACGCCGCCCAACCCTGCTCCGGCAGCCCGTATTTGTTCAGCGAGCGTACCTTGTGGAACCAAAACAACCTCGAGTTCTTCAGCATTCATTTGTAATCCGGACTGAGGATTTGTTCCAATGTGAGAAGTAATTACTTTTTTGACAAGTTTGTGATTAATTAACTTTCCGCCTCCGATATTGATAAAACTTGTATCATTTATTATGAGTGTCAAATCTTTGATGTCCTGACGAATGATTTCATCAATGATCGCTTCAGGTGCACCGGTTCCAAGGAATCCTCCACACATAACACTCATGCCGTCTTTGATTTTGGAGACCGCATCTTCTAATGAAATGATTTTTTTCATTTTAAACCTCCAGTGTATTTTCCGTATTGTTAAATAGTTTATATAAAAACTCTTTGAAAGCATTGCAAACACTTAGTTGCACAAAAAATATAGTGGTACCCCCATTTTGAAGTATAATTGAGTCACCACAACACCAATTTTCTTCAAAA
>WXFH01000297.1 GCA_009881125.1 Acidaminobacter sp.
TGTCCGCCCTCAAAGTTGACTTGGGGACTGACACTCATTTGAAACTTGTCCGCGTCACCAATAAAAATTGGGCGGCGGCACAAAAATCATTTCCGGTGCGTGCCTGCAGAAGTTATAATGAAAGTTAGGATTCTAACCAATGCGGCAAGTCGATTTCAGACTGGGAAGGAGAACAAAATTGCTGATAAAATGGATCAGTTTGTATCTGTTCATAGGTGTCATGCTTCTTTCCTTTATGTTTGTCTATTCGTTTTTAAGAGGGAAATCCAGTTATGCTAAAGTACTTGGTGTGCTTAGTCTGACGCTTCAGGTGTATCTTCTCGGATATCTCATGGAGATTAACGCGAGCACCCTGACGGAAATGATCTTTTGGAATCAGATCCAATATTTAGGAATCCCTTTTTTCCCTTCGCTTTGGCTCATTATCAGCATGCTCTATACTGGAAAAAGTAAGTATTTGCAGGGTGCAAGAAGTTTGTTGATATTTGCGGTCCCTGTTTTAACGTTTATTATGCGGCTGACCAACGACTGGCATCAACTCTTTTACAGCCGCATCGAGCTGCAGTACATTGGCGGCGCTCAGATTATGCTGCTCACCAAAGGGCCTTGGTATTTAATTCAGATGGGTTATGTTCTGCTGACACTGATCGCTTGTACGGGGATCTATTTTCAGCGCTATAGAAAGAGTTCAGGCGATGAGAGGATTCAATTCAAATTGCTGCTTCTGGCTTCAGTATTGCCATATGTGTCTTTGGTTCTGATCGTCTTAAATATTGGCGGAATTGGGATCGACTATACAGCGCTGATTTTGCCGCCTTGCGTCTTGCTGATCAATTTGGCGCTGACAAGATACAATTTTCTGGACATAAAAGTTTTAGCGCGTGAGAGGGTGTTTGAGGACAGTTCGTCAGGGCTCATTCTTCTGAATCGCCATTACAGGGTGGTCGATTTTAACGCTGCCTGCGTTCCGTTCTTTCAATGGTTTCACACCCCACTCAAAGAGGAGAAATTGGATATTCTCTTAAAGGACTTCCCTGAACTAATGGATTGTATCAGAGAAAAGGGTGAAAGAGTCTTTCAGTTCGAGAATGAGAACGAAACACGGGACCTGAATGTCAATGTCAAACCGGTTCTCAACAAAGATGAGACCATAGGGTATCTCGTCACAATGGAAGATGTGACGGAGCGTGAACGACTAAGGCGTCAATTGCTGGAAATGGCCAACACGGACGTGCTCAGCGGACTGAGCAACCGCAGGCACTTTATGGAGCGGGCGGAAGAGGCTTTTCAGCGTGCACTGCGTTATAAGGAACCTTTATCGGTACTCATGCTCGATATAGATTTTTTTAAGAAAATCAATGACATTTACGGTCATCATGTCGGGGATGCAGTTATTCGCAATTTTTCAGACATGCTGTCTGCCACTTTTCGCGGGACGGATGTGGTGGGCCGCATGGGTGGTGAGGAATTCGCAGTTGTCATGATCCAAACGGATGCTGAGACGGCGTTTGCCAAAGCTGAGCGGTTCAGAGCTGCCGTTGAGTCAAGCTGTTTCTGCATTCAAGCGCAGACACTGAGGATGACAATCAGCATTGGGGTCTCTGAGCTAGGAGATAACGGAGCTAGCTTCGATGCAGTGCTTAATCATGCAGACCGCTGTCTGTACGAAGCGAAGCATGCGGGCAGGAATTGCGTCAGAGTTGGGTTTGAGGGCAGTTTCGAATCTATCGGCTAAAATAAT
>WXFH01000298.1 GCA_009881125.1 Acidaminobacter sp.
CAAAGTACAATTTCACTTAACGTGTCATAACTCTGCGCTCGAGAGGATTTTCTTGAATTATGATATAGATCAGATAGTTTTGGGTAAATTATTTATCACCTTGAGTTACTTATTCCTTAACAGCTTGTAAGGAGGACAAAAATGAGCAAAGTCATCCACTTCGAAATCCATGTTGATGACATGGAGCGCGCCAAACGATTCTATGGCAACGTTTTTGGCTGGATTTTTCAGGACTGGAGCGATTATGCAGGATTAGCCTACTGGGGCGCCGAAGCCGGAGATCCTTCCGAACCTGGGATCAATGGTGCCCTAATGCTGCGTCAGGGTTCTGGACCAGTCGAAGGCCAGCCGCTCAGTGCTTTTGTCTGCACCATGGGCGTTGAAGATTATGATTTTACCGAGCAGAAAATTCTTGAAAACGGCGGTAAAATTGCCATGCCGAAAGCTGCACTTGCTGGCATGGCGTGGCAGGGCTATTATCATGACACAGAAGGCAATATCTTTGGCATCCATCAGCCGGACGTCAATGCCAAGTAGCGCCTTTAACAAGAAGAAGGTGTCAGACACCCGCACATGGAAGCAGGTGTCTGACACCTTTTTCTGC
>WXFH01000299.1 GCA_009881125.1 Acidaminobacter sp.
GCAGGGGATTCAAGACCTTGCAAAGTCTTTCATTCACTCAGCGCCATAAAGTTCAAAGACCATACTCAATAGATGAAGAGGGACCCAACTATGACTCAGACGATCTCAAACGAGATCCATTCCATACTTAGAGAAGCAAAATCCATCGCTGCAATTTATCCGGAACGAGCCTATGATATGAGTGCAGAAGCACTAGAGTTGGCGACTTCTCATCAACTTGAGCTGGAGAAAGGTTATGGGCTGCTAGGGATGTCGTTTGCCTGCCGCGCTAAATCAGATATAAGCCCAATGCTGGATCTCGCCTACAAAGCCCTTGAAATTTTTGATCGGCATCAGGAGATGAAGGGTCAGATCAGAGCATTAAATCTCATTGGGATAGCCTACTTTTACAGCGCCATGTACGAGCAGTCACTCAAATTTCTGCTTCAGGTCATCAGTCTTTTAAAGCATAACCAGGACGATTTTTTACTGAGCTGCGTTCTGAACAATATTGGTGAAGTCTACAGGGAGTCCTCAAGCTATAATAAGGCGCTGGACTACTTTGAACAGGCGCTGAAGGTCAGTGACGCCAATAATTTCAGATTCAACAAGGCTTCGATCCTGGGGAATATTGGTGAAATATTTTTTTCTCAGAAGAAGTATGACGAGGCACTCACCTATTACAATCAGAGCTACGATCTCCTCATGGAAGAAAATGATATGGTGAACCTGGGAGATGTGGAACACCGTTTGGGAAAAATTTATTTTGTGGTTGGAAATCTTGTACAAGCGGAAAATTTTTTCAGGCGCGCCCTTGAACGTCTAAGCGCAATAGACAACAAGTATTATGCCATAGATGTGCTGATGAATCTCGGCCAGCTCATTGGTCTCAGAGACTTCAGCGCAGCGCTCAGCCATTACGTTAAGGCGCTCAGGTATGCTGAGAGCATCAACGCAAAAAAGAAGATCATGATCCTCAGCAGAAAAATTTCTGAGCACTACGAACTGGAGGGCGATTATAGATCAGCTCTGGATTATTTTAAAGAATTCTGTCGTGTCAATGAAGAAATAACAGCCTCGACACTGGGCAGCAAGCTGGAAATTTTGAATATAGAGCTGCGCTATATCGAAGTCGCCGGGAAGTTTGAGCAGATCCAGGAGCGCCTCGAAAAAGAGATCGCTTATCAGCAGCATGAACTTAAGAAAATAAAAGAAGTCAACGCGATCCTCGAAAAGAAGGCTTATGAGGATGAACTTACAGGCATACCGAATAGAAGGAGCATTAACCTTTATCTCAATGAGCTCATGGAATCCGCCCTGGAATCTACCCTGGAATCTACTCAGCCAATGGCTATGTTCATGATGGATATCGATCACTTCAAGAAATTCAATGATTACTGGGGACATTCAGAAGGGGATGGGTGTATCAAGCAAATTGCTGGCGGGATCAAGAAACTTCAGCGTGAGGGCGGCGATCTTTTTGGACGCTACGGCGGGGAAGAATTCGTCTTTTTTGCCCCAAATCTCAGTTATAAGTCAGCAGAGGTTCTTGGGCACACCATCAGAGATACGGTCGAAAAGCTCGGGCTGTATTACGTTGAAAATGGCTGCAAAAAACCGGTAACGATCAGTGTCGGTGGGACCGTAGGAACACTGCAGGAGTTTGGAAGTGTCGCCAGCATGATGGAGCTGGCGGACGCCGAGCTGTATAAGGCGAAAGCACTTGGCCGCAACCAAACGCAGCTGAGAGATTTATCTGCAGCGCCGAGGGTAGTGGACACTGACCATCGGCAAAGAGGGAATGGTCATGGGTAGCGGGCAGCCTGTACCTCATGGTCCCGATCCCGCTCACAGTTTTGTCTACGCTGCTGCTTCCGGAAAAGAAGGGCTTAGCGTCCAACTAATACAAAATGGGTGATTGTTTAAT
>WXFH01000300.1 GCA_009881125.1 Acidaminobacter sp.
AAAGTGCCTCCTTTTTTTATATTAAATATTAACAACGTTAATATAATGATCAATGTTAATTTACTATATAATTTTGACTTCGTCAAGAAGATTCTTGTGAGTGAGGATGATGCTTTCAATTTTTTTGTGTAAAATAGAAGCATCTAATTTAATGAGGTGATATCAACATGTTAATTTTGAATAAAAAGAATATAGCGCACAATACAACACCCAATTCATCTTCGAATACATCCCCAAAAACGGCCCTTCAGCTTCAGACACAGATCCAGACTGCCATTGACACCGTCAAATGCAGAAAGTGCGGCTGCATGAAGGAGACGCTGTTGACCATTCAAGGACAGCTGATGGATGCTTCAGTGTCCGGGAAATCCGAGGGCAACCATGATACGACCATGATTCTCCGCGAAGTTGATCAAGCTCTTGGACTTATGGCACCCATAGAGTACACCTGACCAGGATGCGCTCACTGCTGGTCAGCAGACATAACCAATACCTTTGATGAGGTTTTTAAGGACCTAAACAGTATCCATGTTATCGACTCTGTGGCCGAACTGCCCTCAAGTGCCCTCGACGCCGGGCTCCCAGCCATAGGAGACTATCATGTGATTTCATTGAAACCGCAGTCCAGCGTGGCACTCGTGACCCTGGCCTCGCCGGAACTCGCCGAGCGCATGTCCCAATTAAAACCTGAGGGCCTCAGCATTGCAGGCAAAGCAGAGACGGAGAATATAGGCATTGAAAAGATTATCCAAAATACACTGGCTGCACCCTCCATTAGGACGTTGATCCTCTGTGGCATAGACTCAGAGGGGCACTTCGCCGGGCAAACCCTCGAAGCGCTGGTGCGTAATGGTATGGATGAAAACGGCCGTGTCATAGGCTCTATAGGCCGAAAACCGGTACTGGCCAATGTCTCAATGAATGAAGTTGAAGCCTTCAAGGCCCAGGTCCAAACCGTCAATTTAATTGGCTGCCTGGATGAAGCGGTGATCCTCAATGAGATAGCGGCGCGAAAGGATCAGCGCGCGGCAAACCTCGCGAACACCAATGCCAGCGCCAACGTCTTCAAAGACACTCTGCCGATGGTCACCCCTACCCAACCCGCAAAAGTCCCACAACCCCTCACCGCGACTTACAAAGACCCCAATCAGGTCAAACTCGACAAGAAGGGCTATTTCGTCATTGTACCCAAGGATAAAACCGGACACATCCTCGTGGAACACTACAGCAATCAAAATGAGCTGCTTCATATTGTACAGGGGGAAAATGCCCGTGACTTATACTGGACTATCCTGGAGGGCGGCTGGGTCAGCGAGCTCAGCCACGCGGCCTATTTGGGCAAGGAACTGATGGCGGCAGAATTGTCGCTGAAGTATGGGTTTAAGTATATTCAGGACAAGGCGTAAACCAAGAGAAGTCATGAAAACTGATAAATTCTGCCATTAGTGGGTATTCAATAAGTCAGCGGCGGAGAAACCTGCCCGCCGCCGACTGAATTGGAATACGGACAGATGGGAGGAAGACTTAAACCATCCCTATGTTAATGAGGCGATTATTGCGGGTCAGGAGACCATCGGCGATGGCAAGCTTGTCTTCAAAGGCAAGCTGGGGGCTGAGATCAGTGACCAGGAGGGCTACGCCGCTGTAAGGCTGTGTACGTTAAATACGCTGACCCTCATAAATTATTATGCCAATGGTCTCGACA
>WXFH01000301.1 GCA_009881125.1 Acidaminobacter sp.
CCCAAGTTGAAGCTGTCCGCGTCCCCAGTTCGAAACTTGTCCGCGTCCCCAAGGTAAAAAGAGGCTTATTGACCACCTTCAGGTTGAAGTTCAATCCACTCAAGGTAGCCCTCGCTGAGCTCGGTCATATCGAGGTTTAAAATGTCTTGGAGGACGGCGCGCAGGCGCTCATCAGAATGTTGTCCCCAGGCGGGATCGGAGGCAATATCATTGAATGGATAATTACCCAAAGCTTGATAAAGCGCGAATACCTGATCATCACCATATGTTTCGGCGAGATAACGGATCACCATGCCAGCAGTTGCATAATAGGTGAGGATCTCAGTTTGATCAGTGAGGCGCTCAAGATGCGTTTCTGACAATTCCTCTACTGGAATTTTCAAGGCGTCCATTGAAACCGTACCCTCTTCCATATAGGTAGACCCCTTGATTTTAAATGTACCGTAATGGATTGCAAGTCCTTCTGCGAACCAGATGGGCATATTTCCTTTGGATACCGAAATGGTCAATCTATGAATCAGTTCATGAGTAAACAGCGCCTCATAGTTGTATTCAGGCTCGCGTCCGGTAAACGCTTTAATGGCATGGCCTTCTTCCGACCAACCTGTGAAGAGCCAGGCGATTCCAAGGTCTGTCTTCTGGCGAAGCAGCTCTCTGTCGCTATAGAGCTTGATTTCGACATTTTCGGTCAGTGAATCAGGGAAGGTTGCATCAACGTTTTCAAGACTTTTTTCAATGAGAACAATAAAGCTCTCGGGATTGCCAACCTCAGGCATATAGAATACTTTAACGACGCCAACTTCTTTTTCATCAAACGCGACATCATGATCCAGCCACGACGATCCGGACTTAAGAAATCGCTCATGGTAGGTGACGGCGTTTAGCTGGTCATTCAATTTATAACTCTGCTGGATCTCTGCAATTGCGCTTCCATCTTCCTCAATTGAGATCCCAAGAAGATTCATATTGAAGTCGGATATATCTGCATAAGCCAGCCTGTGAGCCAAATAGGTCGCTTCGTTCAAGTAAGTCGCATTACTGCTGTCTATGGTCGTCAAATAAATGGCGCTGTCCTTTTCGCGAACGCCTTCTTCTTGAATTGCAATGACCGCATCTATTGACTTAAACACTGTTTGCTCTTCAGGAGTCAATCCAAAAGGCAATGAAGATTTAGTCCCCGTTATGCTTTTTCCTTCACCATCACGCTGTCCGCAGCCAATAACGCCATAAATCATGGCAATAAACAGAATAAAAGTAAACCCAATTTTAATGACACGTTGAACGGACATGTTCATATAAATCCTCCTAACCAGGTTAATGCATTAACAAATGGGTAAAGACAAAGGGCGAGCTTTTACAAAACAGTCCGAGAAATCATGCACATGCTGCAGAAAGAAAATATGCACTGGAGGTCAAGAAAACCATGAAGACGAAACATATAACCCTGCTGCTCATCCTATCCTTGATCCTGAACGCCTACACAATATTAAGAATGGGCAGTCTGAACCAGAGTCTCACCCAGCAGAGCAATCAACTGCAGTCCCAATTACTGGGTATGGATTCGCAGATAAATGGCATATCCTATACGATCGAGCAAAAACTCAATGAGCAAGCCAGCCTGCTGTCCTCTCACAAACTCGATTTTGGTGACATGGATCCCGTAACCTTCAAAGTGCCTGTCCAGGTCACAGTAATGCCAAAGCGCCTCGAACAGGGGACAATGGTAAAGCTCGTCATCAACGGACAGACAGCGCAGATGACCCACGAGCCGGACTACGCTCTCAAAGGTACCCTTGAGGTTTCCGTTTTCGAGGAACTCCACACTTCCATC
Source organism: Acidaminobacter sp. (assembly GCA_009881125.1). The sequence continues at coordinate 1,832 of WXFH01000301.1, forward strand.
ATCTTCGAGAAAGAAACCAGCCGT
>WXFH01000302.1 GCA_009881125.1 Acidaminobacter sp.
GTCGAGAAACTATATCCATTCGATTATCTATATTTATACCCCCGCCCAGAGCGTTTTAGCCGATGGTTGGGCATGTGAACATCGGCAGAAGCGTGTATTTATTATTTATAATGGGTATATATAATGTGCAATCCACAAGGATCTCTCTCGATCTCAGACACAACTTGAGGAAGAACCCGATTTGGAGGTGTACATCATGCGTAAATTATTAAGCCTATTCCTGATGTTGTCCCTGGCACTGACGATCATAACGGCCCAAGCACCAGCCTTTGCCGCTGAAACAACGGGTGCAGGTACGAATGAACCGGTA
>WXFH01000303.1 GCA_009881125.1 Acidaminobacter sp.
GCATGTTATGACAGAAGAGACTAAGCAATTTGAATTCACCGCAGTGATTCAGAAAGTACCTGATTTGGATGGCGCTTATGTAGAAATTCCGTTTGACGTCAAGGCGGTCTACGGCAAAGGCCGCGTCAAGGTTCACGCGACCTTCGACGGCGAACCTTATGATGGCAGCTTGGTGAAAATGGGCACACCATGTCACATTATTGGCATTCGCAAAGACATTCGGGTAAAGATTGGCAAGCAGCCGGGGGATACTGTGAGTGTGACTATTGTGGAGAGATAGTGTTTCACGTCATGAGAAACTCGGTGTCAGTGGCTGGTGCCAAATGACCCCCGAGTTTCTTCTTCATTTCA
>WXFH01000304.1 GCA_009881125.1 Acidaminobacter sp.
AGATGAGGAATCGTCAAGTGTATCCCCAGAGGCTTCGACAGAAGTCTCTGGTTCCTTTTTTATGGATCGTGACCATCGGCCACCCGCATCTTTAAATGAGGCTGATCGGGCGTTAAGGGCATTACAAGAGACATTCTTTGAGTGCCTTAAACAGGGCAACTGGCATGAGGCAGCGGAATTGATTTTAAATTACCGTGGCGATGTCACTATGCTGGACTACTATGAAAAGGTGTTTGCGCCAACCCTTGAAGCGACGGGCGCGCTATGGGCTTCCGGAGATATGAGTGTCGCTGAAGAGCATATGATTTCATCTGTGATTGATAAGCTGATGACGCGGCTTGAAGTTGATAAGACGGAGGGTCTTTTAGAAGCCAAACCTTTTACTGCCGTCCTGATGCTGCCCGGCGCAGAAGAGCACGAGTTTCCGCTGAAGATGACGGACGAGGTGTTTAAGCATCATGGATGGAAGACTTTCTACCTTGGCAGGAGCATTCCTGTTTCAAGTTTGGAGGATTTCTTTAAGAAAAAGAAGGTTTCGCTTCTTGTTCTGTCAGTGACCTTGAGCCGCCATCTCAACAGCTGTGAAGCCTTGATCAGAGCGATCAAAGCCTTAGATCCTGTTTTGCGGCCTCAGATTATGGTCGGTGGCAGTGCGGTAGAAAATGAAGCGGTGGCGCTGAATCAATTAGGGGCGGATTTTTATCTCCCCTCTCTGCAGGCACTGGATCAAGGTTTGGACGAGATTGAAAAGAGGATGCTGTAAAAAAATGGGCGGAAGTCGGTGTCAGACACCTTCTTCCGCCCAAATTTA
>WXFH01000305.1 GCA_009881125.1 Acidaminobacter sp.
GGAATCATGCAGATGCAGAAAAATGAAGTGAGACTTGGGTAAAAAAGAGAGAGAGGATTCGGGGGGCTCCATTTAGCCGCGCCGTTCCTCTCTCTTTTTTGTGGCTCTGTCTTACTTTTTCTTGCCTTTTCTTACTTTTTCTTGCTTTTTATAATTGAAGGGGCGATTCTATTTCAATAAAATTGTTGATTTTTATGTTCGGATTCAGGCTCTTGAGGACAAAACACTTTTCATGTGCTTTTTCTAAGATCGCGTTTGCCTCGGTTGAATTAAGATTCCCTACAAATTTCACGAAAATGTTGATTTCATCAAATAGCTTTGGTGGCGTTTCTGCTTTGACCCCTGTGACTCTGATTTCGAAGTCAGCCAGCTCAATCCCCATTGCTTTTGCCGATGGCAGTATAAACAAACCTGTGCAGCTGCCAAGACTCATCAGCAGCAGATCCGGCGGTGAAATCATTTCAATTTCATTTTTATCCGGGCTGATTGGAATGAGCTGGCCATTTATAGTTTCACCTGTGAAATTTTGTTTACCGCTCCATTTAATATTGACATTCATCTGAAAACTCCTTTTAAGATTCCTATTTTATGTTTGGCGTCTTGACATTGAGTACGCTGAAAGCTTCGCCCTGATCTGCCCAAAGTGCCATCATTGTCTCCGCAGGACAAAGGACAATATCCGTCGCTTTGACGACCGCTTTTTCATCACCGATCTGAATTGTTCCGGTGCCTGACACTACATAGAAGAAAACTTCCACTGGGACTTTGTGGGCGGAAACTTCGTCGCCGGGATTCAAGTTAAGATTCATGACGCGGGTATGCTCGTGGCTGATCAGTTGCTTTGCGACAACGCCTCTAGGATTTTTCTTGCCTTCAATTTCATTCATTCTGATAATGTGCATGGGGTATTCCTCCTTGTTTTTTGGGGTTTATACTTTTTGGATGGCGTGCGTAATGAAGGCTTTCAATTCTTTCTGAGTGCCTTCAGAGTCATTTAAAGCTCTTTTGCCTGCGACGTTCAGAACGGTACCTCTAATGGTGCTGAAAATGATTTCCGCGGTGAGTCCCGGATCTAGCTGGCGGACTTCATTTTGCGCCATGGCTTCAATTAACAGGGTCTTGAAGAAGTCCGGAATCTGCTTCAGGAAGCTTTGAATGCCTGGCAAGTGTGAGAGCTCAGGATTACTGCTTTCCTGAATCAAAACAAGTGCCAGTGTTTCATTTTTGGAGAGCTCATAGAAGTGAAAATCCAGAAAATGATTTAATTTATCTAGATAAGAGCTATGGGTTGACAGGAGTATTTTTAAAAAAGCATCACGCTTATCAAACTCTGTCTGAAAGATATAATCCAGAATGCCCTCTTTGTTTTTAAAGTTGGTATAGATGGTGCCAACCGCAATTTCGGCTTTTTCTGAGATCATGCGAGTCGTAGTGTTGGCGTAGCCTTTTTCAGCCAACAGTTCGATAGCGGAGTCAGCGATCAGATCTTTCTTCATTTGGACAGTCCTTTCAATCGATATGAATGAGCGCTCATTCATATTCTAATCAATCATTATGATTTTTTCAAGGTTATTTAATGAACTAAAGTATTAAATAAACT
>WXFH01000306.1 GCA_009881125.1 Acidaminobacter sp.
TGTTACAGAAATATTACCGTCCCCCCTAAAGTGAAGTTAGTGTCAGTCCCCAAGTTGAAAACCGTCCGCGTCCCCAACTTGCGCGAAGGCTAACAGGCGTGCACAAATAAATATGATGTTGTGAATCAGAGATTGCTCTCTGATCCACGACATCATATTTATTTGAATAGGGCGCGGCCCGTGACCGAAGCGCAGCGCAGCGGAGCGAGGTACACGTCTGTCCGCGACTGTAG
>WXFH01000307.1 GCA_009881125.1 Acidaminobacter sp.
ATTCAAAACCATCAGTCTATCTTACAGCTTTTGTAGTTTACGCCTGCTTGGCGATCATTTCACGTCGAATCTCAAGTCCCTTCTCATGGTCCTTAGTCCTAAAGATGATCCCGTAGTCTCCAATAGCAAGGGAGAATATCTTTTCAACTTTATAGTGATGCACGATCTCATCTTTGTAAGTTTCAAGGATGTCTTCCAAAGGACGCTTATAGTTTAAACTGTCCTTTCTTCCAACATAGAAGCAGCTGTAAGGGCGTGTCAGCTCTGCGTCAAAGACATTTTTTGTCACAACTTTGGCATACTGTTCGAAAATGTTAATGTCATTGGCATAATTGAACATATCCACAATTTTACCACCTGGAAGACGTGCGTTCAATTCGAGGGCGACGATTTCGCCCTCCGGGAGGACGAACAGCTCTAAATGGAAGAATCGCTCTTTCAATTTAAAAGCTTGGATGGCTTTGGTGCCCATTTCGACAACCTTCGCATTCAGTTCTTTTGGTATGTAGAAATCTGTATCATTCCCGTCGTTGACAGACTCCATGACACCGGCGCCATAAACCAGTGAGGAGTGGAAGACGATTTCGCCCTCCTGGTCAGTTAAACCGTCAAAAGAATAAATATTGCCATTAACAAAGGCTTCCATAATATAGATGGCCTGATCCTGAAGCACTTCTTTCTGAGACATGAAGGCTTCGAGTTTCTCAGGG
>WXFH01000308.1 GCA_009881125.1 Acidaminobacter sp.
AGGAGCTAGTTGAGCATCTGGCAGTGGGATTACACCTTGGTAATATTTATTAAATATTACAGTCCGAATCGAAAGTTGTCCGCGTCACCAAATTTAAGTTGGTGTCAGTCACCAAGTTTGTTTTGGTGCCAGAGCTTGTAGGTGCTTTGCATGATTTAGAGATGACGAAAGTTTTTATTTTACAATCTGTTCATCAATCCACGACAATTATTTCACATATAAGCGCTATAATTAGATCAGTTAAACGGGAAGTGCCCGTTAACTGATGAACAAGCAAACCCTTAGAATTGGAGGTCAAGTAAGATGAAAAGAATGTTAGCATTGCTGTTGGTACTGATCATGATGACCTTTTCCGCTGCATCTTTCGCCAAGGACCAGACCAGAGCCTGCGACCGTGATCGCGATCCAATATATGATAAGCAGCAGACACATTTACATTTAAGAGATTGTGATCTTGACTGCGAACCGGATCAAATTCGAGATAGACTTGGAGGCAAGTGGACGAAGTAGAATGGTTACCACGACGAGCTGAAAAACTGTGATCAAATGAAGCTAATAACATAAGATGAAAAAAGAGAACCCAATGCGTAAACATGCAAACGTTGGGTTCTTTTTCTGCAACAAACTACAAGTGATACAATTGTGCAATATAATCAATATAGTCAATTTAACCAATTTAAAAAATAAATGTCTTATAATGCAGGTCTAGAATAATTTTGGGTATAAATTACAACACAAATGATGCTGATAAAAATTTATAAATGACTGCATATTTTGCATTCAAAATAAATATTCACTTCGAGAAGTGATGATAACCGGATGGGTATGGGCGCCTGTCATCCGGTTGGAGCTAAAGGCGAAACCGACTTATTATTCGAGTCGGTTTTTTATTTGCGTGATACTCTTGCCTTTTAAAGGGATTGGTGGGATTTAAATGATTAATGATAAATGTTAAATGTTGGCTAGAAAATGGAAAATCTACATTAACTCAGTTCATACAAAAGGAGGAGAAATCATGAGAGGCAAAAAAAGGTTTAAAGTGTTAGTTGCAATTTTAACCACATTGGTCATGGTTTTGACCTTAACTTTTTCAGAGGAAACTGCACAAGGCAATAACCTTTCATTCCCCGTCATTGCAGTAGATAACTTAGAAATAACACCGTATCTTGGGGATCCGGTCTTTACAACGACATTCATATTTGATGCAAATCTTTTACCTCAGACGGAAATTGATCGTTTGTTAGCTATCAGCGCAAATTGGTACGCTCAAAAGATTGAAGGTAATATATGGCAGGCAGATTTTATCAATAATGTTGGGGGACCAGTAATTGTCAGCGAAGTTGACTGGGGTGACAGCCTTGAGACTGTAAAGCACAAAGTCAGATCCTCTGTACGTTTAGAGTTGACGCTTTATAAGGACGTAGTTGAACCTATGAAAGGCTATAACATGGAAGTTTTGGCCAATGCGAGCAGTCCTGATGAAGTACAGGGAACAGACACTACTACTTATGATGCACTTGAGGCAACCATTGTTACGGATCAAGGAATCTTTGCAGTTCAATACTTTGGAGAAAGTATTCCTGAACTAACATGGGATATCAACAACAAAATGTGGACATTCGATAAATATAATGACATAAATGCACCGATTATTATATCGTTTGCGCCAGAGTTGAACGTTGGTGGCAAGTATATTTTCGGAGCATCCGAAGGTGCATGGAAGCCACAGAAGGCAGGTTGGTACAGGTTGACGTTCTATACACCATTAGAAAGTGAGATCAAATTTAATGATACGGAAACAGGGATCAGGATTGATCCTGAAAAAACTTATCTCTATAGTGCCCAAATCATGGGTACGCATAATTTGACTTACATTGACATTGAAATCATTTCAAGTAGAACTTCTGGAGGCAAAAAGAAATAATTATTAGAAGTATAATAATTGGAAAAAAGGCCCGAGACACCTCATGGTTTAAAACTTGAGGTGTCTCGGGTCTTTAATTT
>WXFH01000309.1 GCA_009881125.1 Acidaminobacter sp.
AGTAGGAGCATCATACGGTTAGCACCCATTGCAGAGCAGGAAATTCAAGAGATCAGTGATTACAATTGCATATGAGTTGAAAAATGAAATAGCAGCGATCGTATAAGGATTTGCTGTAAAAGAAATACCCCAGCCTGTTTTCATAATCAGGCTGGGGTATTTTTTATTAAAGTTTAATCGTCTTCACGGTCATCATTGTCATCGTCATTGATATCATCATCATCGTTTTCTTCTTCGTCATCATGATCATCATCATCGTCATCGGATTCATCCTCGTTGTCATCGCGATCATTCAAAATTGCATCGTCGTCGACATCATTGAGTTCATCGCTGTCATCATCTAGCGCGGATTCGGATTCAACTTTTAGAATTTGACCAGTCACAGCGTCAATTTCGATTTCATATTTCAGATCGCCGGAAAGGATTTCGACCTCATATTCCGGTTGGTCATCGTCGTCATAATCAAGCGCCAGCTTGATAACATCGCCATTGATTCTATTCAAGGCGATTGCTCTGGCTCTGTCTGAAGAAATGACATTGTCGGAAACGGTTACGTTGACTGAGGCTGAGGAAACGCTGTCTGTGCTGTTGGAAACAGAATTTCGGTCGTCGTCGCGGTCGTCATTCATGTCAGCGTCGTCATCTGAGTCGTCATCCTCAAAATCGTCGTCGTTGACGGCTTTGTCATCATCTTCGTCTGAATCGTCATCGCGATCGTTTATAGCGTCATCGCGGTCACCATCATCCCAGTCATCGTCGAGATCGGAGTCATCGTCGAGATCAGAATCATCCTCAAGGTCAAAATCGTCGTCCAGATCAAAGTCGTCACCATCAAAGTCGTCACCATCAAAGTCGTCATCATCCAAAACTACGTCAAATAGTGTGGATGGCTTAAGATCAAGCGCTTTCGCGACGGCTACCAGCTCTGAGACTTTCATTTCTGAGAGCTCTTCTCTCGAAAGTCGGTCGTCAGCCGCCATCAACGCTTCAATGACAGCCAGCTTGCCGGAGGAAATGCCATCCTTGTTGAGCGCTTCCCGAGCCACATCCAGCCGCTTGTTGACGATCGTCGCCTCAATTTGTTTGTTCTCCAGGAACGCGGCGATCATCTTGTTCACTCGGTCCACCAGCGCTTCATTGGCCTGGTTGTCTTGAACGGTAATCATGACAAGGTTGTCCTGTCCGCCGCTGATGTACCCCGTCAGGATCATGCGGTCCACGAGGTCGTTGACCACGTCTTCAAGATCCCTGTCGCTTGGGCTGTAATCCTTCAGCAGCGCCTCGGCGTCGTCATTCAGCGGATTGATCTCAATGACATCGTCCAGTCGGTTGGTGACGAGCTCGATGCTCGGATTCACATCAAAAGTAAGGGTATTGGCAGGGGCGTTCACAAAGGCAAAGGTGAAGGCGGCAGCGACCAGCAGGCCAGGCACCGCAAGCAGGGCGATCTTTTTACGTATTGTCATTTTAAGTCACTCCTTTTTTAGTAGGTCAGGTGCGTTATATCTGATTAACGCGCCAGGCGTGACTTTTATTGCATTACTTTAAAAGATTTTTTTAGCCGATGGTCATCAGACCACACCCTCAGTCATCCAGCTCAGTCTCTTCTTCTCCGTCATCGCTGTCATCAGAAACATCTGAATCGTCCAAGTCATCATGATCGTCAAGATCTTCGACGTCAACATCTTCAATGTCGTCCAGATCTTCTGGGTCGTCATCCACATCCAATTCGTCGCCATCTTCTGTGGCATCTTCATCCTCTGAATCATCAGCTGAGTTGACATTTAAATCCTCAGAGTCATCCTGTTCATCCGAATCCTCAGAGTCGTCAGAGTCGTCTTTGTCGTCATTTGACTCGTCGTCGAATTCGTCCCCATCGTCCTCATTGTCCTCATAGTCCTCGTCATCCTCGTCATCCTTGTCATCCTCGTCGTCATCATGGTCATCCAACGTC
>WXFH01000310.1 GCA_009881125.1 Acidaminobacter sp.
ACCGGCGGAGAAACTGGCGGAGAAACCGGCGGAGAAACTGGCGGAGAAACTGGCGGAGAAACCGGCGGAGAAACTGGCGGAGAAAACGGTGGTCAAACTGACATAAAAACAGAATCACCTAAGACTACTTCAAAATCTACCCAATCTAACAATCCAAGTGATTTTGAAACCGTCATTAGCGCACCTGTTCCGCTTGCTAATGCAACACTGACTGAAACAACTCAGGAAACTCCGGATGTCATTGAAGAAGTTCAAGAAAATATGACACCACTTGCAGCGCCAATCCCTGAAAAGCTTCCTCAAACAGGTGAAGTGCCGCCGACAGCAATTTACTCAATAGGCACACTTCTTATGGGATTGGGAATTGGATTAAGAAAAAAGTTCTAAAAGTATTGAAACGATCCGACGAACATGAACTTTAAAGATCGACACAGTAGGGCGTCTCTGTTGATGGAGGCGCTTTTTTTTATGTGTTGAATGGCAAAATCAAAGACCGTTAAAGAAATAATTATGATCCTAAGTTTTCAGAATTCGTGCTATATTATACAGAATACATAATACACAATGTGTGTATTTAATAAATTCTAATTCTGAAAGCAGGAGGTTGTTATAGATGGGACTGCATGT
>WXFH01000311.1 GCA_009881125.1 Acidaminobacter sp.
AGAGTGAAGCGAAGCGGAACTCTGGGGCACGTCTTTAAGCTTGAGGTGAAAATCGGATCCACTCACAGAAGAGAGCTTGCTCTCTGATGAACGGGATCACTTTTGTTTGTATAGGGCGCAGCCCGCGACCAGAGTGAAGCGAAGCGGAACTCTGGGGCACGTCTTTAAGCTTGAGGTGAAAAATTGGATCCACTCACAGAAGAGAGCTTGCTCTCTGATGAACGGGATCACTTTTGTTTGTATAGGGCGCAGCCCGCGACCAGAGTGAAGCGAAGCGGAACTCTGGGGCACGTCTTTAAGCTTGAGGTGATATATTGTACACTGCCCACACCACTTTTATCCTAAACCCTGTGCCATATGACATAATTAAGAGTT
>WXFH01000312.1 GCA_009881125.1 Acidaminobacter sp.
CTATAGTTTGACGGGAAACCACTCTAATCTGCTATAATAAATATAAAGAAACAGCAGCATGGATGAAGTGAGATGAAATACCGAAATTATCATGGAAAGTGAGGCTGGATCATGGATAAAAACCGCGTTTATGCAATGCGCGTGGGCAGTGTCTATCCTTTATATGTCGCGAAGGCGGAGAAAAAAGGGCGCACGAAGGCGGAAGTTGATGAGATCATCCGCTGGCTGACGGGATACAGCCAGGAAGAGCTTGTGGCGCTGATGGATCAGCAGACAGATTTTGAGACGTTCTTTGCCAAGGCGCCGCTGATGAATCCTTCCCGGGCTCATATCAAAGGTGTGATTTGCGGTGTCAGAGTGGAAGATATTGAGGATCCCGTCATGAGGGAAGTGCGTTATCTGGATAAGCTGATCGACGAGCTGGCCAAAGGGAAAACCATGGACAAAATTTTGAGAAAGTAAGACTTGGCGGAATTTCTTGTCGGTACAAGGCTGGCGGGATTCGGCCGATGGTTGGAAACGTGACCATCGGCTAAAGTGCTCAGGTACTGGCCGGAGTTAAAGGGACAGTTGCCAGGTAATCACAAAAAAGTCAGATTAGGTGAATGGCATCATAAATGAAAGGAATTTATGGGTATGAAAGAAATAGCCGTCGTTGCGAATGAGCAAAGTTACGCTGATTTCATAAAAGAGTGTCTGACAGTCTATTTTGGAAATCAGGCGAAAATCAACGCCTACTCCGCGGAGGCCGTTGACAGCATGCCATATATCCGGGAAAAATATATCGCGATCTCGGGGTTTACGGTGTTCAAGCTGATCTATGACAAGATCAAAGAGTCCTCGGTGCTGCAAGCGCTGCGGTTCACCATGAGCAAAGCGCAGATTGACATGCTGAAGGATCTGCCCTCCGGAGAGAAGATTCTGCTGGTCAATATTGACAACAGGAAGTGCATGGAAGTTATCACACAAATCTATGAAGCGGGCTACAAAAATTTAGATTTAGTGCCGTACTATGGGGATGAAAGTACCAGAGACATGAGCATCAGAGTGGCCATTACGCCAAACGAAATGCAGCTGATGCCGCCTGGGATGGAACAGGTCATCAACTTTGGTGAGCGGGTTTTGGACGTGGAAAGCGTGATTGAGCTCGCTGAAAAGATGCAGATTGACGGCATTTTCAATTCGGAAGAAGCCAGAAACGCGCGCAGCAGTGCGGTGCTGACCTCTGGCGGTGTCACGAAACTGCTGGGTGAAAACGAAAATCTTCTGGATCAGATTAAAGCACTGATGGAGCTGATGGATGACGGCATCATTCTCACAGATTTGATGAGTCAGATCTATCTTGCCAACCAGAAGGCGAAGTCCATGCTCAGAAACCGGTCGGAATTCATTGAGGGCTTCGGGATTTCGGATATTCTTCCGGAACTGCGGATGGGGGACGATTCCAGGCGCCTGAAGGCTTCGGAAAAACTGATTTCGGTAGGCGGCGTCAATCTGGTCATCAAAGTATCCCCCATTTTTTCAGATAAGACCAAACGGGGCAACATCATTACGCTGAGAAGCTTTGATGAACTGGAAGACCAGCAGCACTCGATCCGTTCCCGAATTTCGGGGACGCGACACGAGGCAAAATATGTCTTTGAAGATATCAAGGGCATCAGTCCGAAGATTATCGAAGTTATTGAAAGCGCCAGGCGTATCGCCAGATCGGATGCCGCGGTGCTGATCACGGGTGAGAGCGGTACCGGAAAAGAGGTCTTCGCGCAAAGCATCCACAACGCTTCGACTCGGAGCCGCTACAGTTTCGTGGCGCTGAACTGCTCCGCCATACCGGAAAATCTCCTGGAAAGTGAAATGTTCGGTTACGAGGAAGGCGCGTTTACCGGTGCAAAAAAGGGTGGAAAAGCCGGCTTGTTTGAACTCGCCCACAAGGGCACGATATTTCTGGATGAAATCGGTGAAATGCCGCTGCCGCTACAGAGTAAGCTCCTCAGGGTTCTTGAAGAGAAAAAAGTCTCAAGGATTGGATCTCTGAAGCTGATCGACATGGATACCAGAGTCATAGCGGCGACCAACAGGAATCTCAAGGACATGATCAGTGAAAAAAAGATGAGGGAAGACCTCTACTACCGTTTGAATGTGCTCCCCCTTCAGACCCCTAGTCTTAGGGAGCGCAAGGAGGACATCCCGGTCCTGCTGAATCATTTTATGGCAGCCATGCATGGGGATTGGAAGTATTCTCCAAAAGCCCTTGAAATGTTTTGCGGTTATAACTGGCCAGGCAACGTCAGAGAACTTAGAAATGCGGCGGAATTCCTGTGCAGTCTGGATAAGCGGTTTGTCGATATTCAGGATCTTCCGGATTACATTCACCAGGTCAAGAACACAATGTCCGACCACCGCTATGCATCCCAGCCAGAGATGGGGGAATACCAAACCAATTTGAAGTTCCTGCTGAGAGAAGGCCGAAAGTTTGAACTGTTTGAAGGGATTCTCACAGTACTGGGCACAGATCTTGACAAGCATCAGAGATGGGGCAGGATTCGTCTGGAAGAGGCACTCGCTGTTCGCGGTTTTGAGTTTACTGAAACCGAGATTCGAAACGGGCTGCGGCTGCTGAGTGACATGGGTTACATCAAATCAGCCAAAGGCAGGGGAGGCAGCCGGATGACGGCGGCGGGAAGTGAGCTGCTCGAGGACATTAAGCGCTTGAAGCACGTTTCGCGGTCCTAAGACTACGCAGTATTATTGTCAGGTTGGTGCCAGACCTTTATGAGGTATAAGAAACAGCGCATCCCTTTGCCGGGATGCGCTGAATGGTTTTTTGAGCTAATGTGTCGGTTTAGTCAAAGGCTCT
>WXFH01000313.1 GCA_009881125.1 Acidaminobacter sp.
TGGGTTGAGGCAATACGCTTACGGACCGCGTGTTGGATTAAATGCGCTGTAATCTGAAAACGTTTCAATGTGTGACGTGTAAAAATAAATTTACGATCAACACAGTCTTTTTACAATGCACTTCAGCTGGTCTAGAGAATCCTGTTTAATCTCTTTTAATTCTCGATGAGAATTATTGTTGTCTGAAAATTTTTGGGTTTCATAGAATCTGTCACACTGGTAAATTCAGAACCCCCGGCTGGTGCGGGCCAACAAATGGCTGGCCTTGTCTTTCGCAAGTGAGTAGTCTTGGAAT
>WXFH01000314.1 GCA_009881125.1 Acidaminobacter sp.
ATTGACTTGCATTTTATAAAATCATACCCGAAAGAAAAGGAAGGAAAATGGTGCTGATGGCCGTCAGGCGCTTCAACACCAAATTCCCCCCTCTGCCGCTTCAGACACTCTGATGAGGATTTAAACTATTTTAGATTGTAGAAGGCACTGAGTCCTGCATATTTTGCAGACTCGCCAAGCATTTCTTCAATGCGGATTAATTGGTTGTACTTCTCAACACGATCGATTCTTGCAGGTGCACCGGTTTTAATTTGACCTGCGTTAAGTGCGACAGCGACGTCTGCAATGGTGGAATCTGAAGTCTCACCGGAGCGGTGTGAAATGACAGCAGTATAACCGGCACGCTTCGCCATTTCAACAGTGTCCAGTGTTTCTGTGATGGACCCGATCTGATTCAGCTTGACGAGAATACTGTTCGCAGTTTTGCTCTCAATACCACGAGAGAGACGCTCAACATTTGTAACGAAGAGGTCGTCGCCAACGATCTGAATTTTGCTGCCCA
>WXFH01000315.1 GCA_009881125.1 Acidaminobacter sp.
TTTTGAAACCTTTCAATCCTTTATGGTGGGGGTCAGTCCCCACGTTGAACTTGGGGACTGACCCCCACTTCAATCCAGTGCCAGAGCATAGTGTAATTTTACACCTCTAATCTCTTGTCTACAGCCAACAGCTCTCAATTCAGGCAAAATAAAACCGGCACGTCACACGAACCCGTGACATGCCGGTCAGCCATTCAGTTCTTCAATCGATCATATTTCTTTTGGG
>WXFH01000316.1 GCA_009881125.1 Acidaminobacter sp.
AACAGATTTTTTTACAATTTTTCAATAGTCTCTCCACTCTCAATTTGACGACGGCTCTCTAACAAGCGTTCGTAATTCTTCTGATTACTCATTACGAAGAGGTTTTCCATCATGTTGTTGTAATCCTCAAGGCTAATGATGACAACATTCTTCTCATCTTTTCTTGTGACAATGACGGTCTCATTGTCATCACAGACTTTATCGCAATAATCTTTGAGATGATTTCTCAAAGTAGAATAACTGACTGCTAACATTGGGATTGCCTCCTCGGATCTCTTTATAAAGATATCACCATAAAATTTCGTATAATCCAACCTATAAAAGTAGATTATACGAGATTTTTGAGTCAGTTATCAAGTGAAACCATTACTTAAATGGAACATCAACCCGGCTATGGGTGGTACCCTAGACACTGGT
>WXFH01000317.1 GCA_009881125.1 Acidaminobacter sp.
TGACAATGAAGAACGTGAAGTTGTTTTTGCTAAAAAGCTGTAATAGCAGTTTTTCCAAATTAATTGAACGTCGGGGTTCCGAAAAACGTGCCAGGTACGGGGGTGCGAAAAACGTGTCCGATATAGGGGTAGGTACGGGGTGAAGGAGCTATCTACTTCTTAAATCTTACTTCAATTTTAGCTTCGCTACCGATTTGATACGTTCCACCGATAAATGTTGAGAATTTATAAATATTCGTAGGTGGTTTAGCCCCAACAAGAGTGCCAGTAATTGTAGGAGCATACTTGATGCCAATATAGTACGGTTCTCCAGTAGATAAACCTGAGACGTTAAAGGTTACAGTGAGAATTTTACCCGTGGAATCAATAGTTTGTGTAGCAACGAAATTTAATCTGTTGAAGTATTTATCGTAGATATATGCTTGTACTTGTTGAACTTCCATAGGCTTCCAACTTAAATCGTTGGTTTGTACGACTGACATTGTGAATGATTCACTTGGAGCTAGAATTGTGTTGTAGTAGAAGATGACGCCTGGATTAACAGATGATATAGTTTTTAATTTTTTATCAACGTTATAGTAGAAGGCGTCATACATTGTGTAAGTGCCATTTACATAGTCTTGTACGGTAGTTTGGGTTGGGAGAAGGGCTCCGGTGTTTCTATAGACAGTTGCATAGGCTTCGTTGGAACCGATAGGAGTCGTGCCAAAGAACCCGTGTCCCTGAGCAGTATTTTTGACAAATAACGCATTGAGATCGTCTTGGGTAATAATGTGAGTTGCAGTGCCTGTGCAGGATTCACCAGGACTTAACTTGCCATCAGCAGGTTGTGTGACTGCAGCGGTAGCTTTGTTATCAGTGATGGTGAATGGTCCGTCCAGAGTAACATTACCGGAGTTGGTCAGAGTGTAGGTGTATGTGATGATGTCTCCAACTTTGTAGTAGAGGTTTGGAGATGCCGCTTTGACGAGTGTCAGAGCCGGCATTTGATCAGCCGTGACGGTTTCGCTGTCCGGATCGGACTTGGTTGTGCCGTCCGTAGCGAAAGCGGTGTTGGTGACAGACCCGTCGTCGAGATCTTTCTGCGTAATGGTGTAGC
>WXFH01000318.1 GCA_009881125.1 Acidaminobacter sp.
ATATTTAAGGTAGTTAAGGTAGGTGACGCGGACAGCTTTTAATTTGGTGACGCGGACAGAAATGGTTTTTGTACCAGAGCATGCGAGAATTATTCTCACTCTCAATCGAGCCCAAGCACTGTGTCGTATCCAAATCTCCATTTCTGCCCTTGTCCGCGTCCCCCTCAAGTCACCTATCCGCGTCACCTTCGTTTGGAAGAGGCCGTGCCCAGCTCAGCTGGGCACGGCCTTTTTCAGCTTCCGTCGACCTTGCCCATCATCAGAACAGAGGGTCGAAATGTCTTGAACGGAATGAAGTGACAAATTCTGAAGAGGTTCAAAACAGCGGATTGGGAAAATGGTGTTCGCAACAAACCAAGAATAAGCGTTTTGAAAGTGACTTATTGACGGAATTAATCAGAGATGGACAAATAGAATAATAAACAAAATTGAGTTTATCTATTACAAAACCATTACCGTCCGCGTCCCCAA
>WXFH01000319.1 GCA_009881125.1 Acidaminobacter sp.
GAAAGACATGATAATAAACAGTTTTTCAGCAAATGAGCTGGAGACGGCAAATGCAGTTTTCTGCTCTTTTGCTTTCTGCTTCAGACTCACATAAAAACAACCTTTCCGGCACTGGAAAGGTTGTTTGCTTTGTTACACAATTTTCTACAGTTTTTTGGAGAAGAGCGCCAGAACTGCGATCATAGCCAAACCAAAAATCATGAGCCCCTTTTGAGAAATGGACAAGATACCAGATACAGCGATCACCGCGATAACAACTGGAATGACATACTTGATCAGATTGTGCCAAACTTCAAACAACGCGAAGCTAACTGTCCCGCCATTAGTAAGTTCTTGTCTGAGAACTTCCTTATCCACGAACCAACCGGTGAAGATCGCGAGGAACATACCGCCAATTGCGAGGAAGATTTTATCTGTCAATATGTCAAAGAAATCAAACGCGCCAACACCTAAGAAGGTAACGCCTGACATTGAACCGAGTGACAATGATGCCAAAACGCACATAGCGGTCATAATTGCAGATGAAATGTAAACTGCTTTCTTTCGAGGCCAGTGTCTTTCATCCATCAGATAAGCAACGACGACTTCCAGAAGCGATACTGATGAGGTAAGTGCGGCGACGACCAGCGCTACGAAGAAGAAGGCGGAGAGAACTGGTCCTAAAGCGCCGAGTTGGGCAAAGATGGACGGTACAACGACAAAGACGAGACCCGGTCCCGCAGTCGGCTCAAAGCCAAAAGCGAACATAGCCGGGAACATAGCCAAGCCAGCTAGTAGTGCCGCTGAAGTATCCATTGCGGTAACGATGGCAGCATTTTGCGGCAGATTCTCTGACTTGTTCAAGTAACTTCCGTAGGTAATCATACAGCCCATGCCAAGTGAAAGCGAGAAGAACGCCTGACCAAGGGCTGCCAGGAATGTCTGTCCAGTGACTTTTGAGAAATCAGGCTTGAACAGGAATTCAAGTCCCTTGCTTGCGCCTTCAAGTGTTAGGCCGCGAATCGCAATTAAGATCAGAATGAAGAACAGCATCGGAAGAAGGATTTTGCCTGCAGCTTCAATTCCTTTCGTAACACCACGAGCGACGATCAAGACGTTCAACACTATGAAGATTATCATCCATAACAAAGGTTCAGTGGTACTGGTG
>WXFH01000320.1 GCA_009881125.1 Acidaminobacter sp.
CTTGCGTCGATGTTCATACATACCAACACTATTCAAAGCTTCATCAACACGAATTCTTATTTCTGGCGGTGAAATTCCTAGATTTTCAGGACCGAATGCCACATCTTCTTCAACAACCGTCGCAACAATCTGGTTGTCCGGATTTTGGAAAACCATACCTGCAGTTTTTCGAATCTCCCAGATTTGGTCATAATTACTGGTGTCCATGCCATCAATTAAAATGGTGCCTTCAGTGGGATGCATAATACCATTGCAAAGCTTGGCGAATGTCGACTTGCCCGAACCATTATGGCCGATTATAACGACAAATTCACCACTGGCAATATCAATATTCAATTCTTTGAGCGCGGGTGTGACTTCTGCTTCATTGTAATAATAAGTAACGCTCTTCGCTTGAATCATGCTATTCCTTCTTCCATCTGACTTTGCCACTCTATTATACACCTCAAAAAAGCGCCTTACAAATGATCTTTTAGATCAAGTCCCACGCCGGCTTCTTACAAAGAAAAAAGATAAAGGGACTAAGCTATAGTCCTTAGTCCCTCTTAACGATCTTATACCAACTCGATTAAGACCATTGGCGCTGCGTCGCCTCGTCTAGGTCCAAGCTTATAAATTCTGGTATAGCCGCCGCTCTTGTCAGCGTACTTAGGCGCAATTTCTTCGAAAAGCGTCTTTACAACAGCTTCTTCAGTAATGAAGGCCATTGCCTGACGTCTTGCGTGAAGGTCGCCGCGCTTGCCGAGCGAGATCATCTTTTCAGCGATCTTGCGAGCTTCCTTGGCTCTCGTTTCAGTGGTCTCGATACGGCCGTTCTTGATCAGGCTTGTAACCAGATTGCGAAGCATCAGGTTACGGTGCGCTGTTGGACGCCCGAGTTTACGATAACCCGCCATGGATTCCCCTCCTTTTTTTCCTATTCTTCTTCAGATTTCAGGCCTAGCCCAAGCTCTTCGAGCTTTTGCTTGACTTCTTCAAGTGATTTTTTACCGAGGTTTCTGACTTTCATCATGTCGTCTTCCGTTTTCTCGGTCAATTCCTCAACGGTATTGATCCCGGCGCGCTTCAAACAGTTGTATGAGCGCACGGAGAGATCGAGCTCCTCGATTGTCATTTCAAGAACTTTTTCTTTCTTGTCTTCTTCTTTTTCCACCATGATTTCAACACCGTTGGTGCTGTCAGTCATTTCGATAAAAAGCTTCAGATGTTCCGCCATGATTTTAGCTCCGATTGACGTCGCTTCATCCGGCTTAATTGTTCCATCCGTCCAGACTTCCATGACGAGCTTGTCATAGTCCGCGACTTGCCCTACACGTGTATTGTCAACACTGAAGTTCACCTTTTTTACAGGAGTAAATATGGAATCCACAGGAATGATGCCAATGGACATACCCGGATCCTTGTTAAGATCTGCGGATACATAGCCACGGCCTTTTGCAAGGGCAATTTCCATGTTCAGAGTTGAGTGATCATCGAGGGTCGCGATATGAAGATCTGTATTCAGGATTTCGACATCTGAATCACAAATGATATCGCCTGAAGTGATCGGACCAGCCTCAGTCGCTTCAATTCTTAAAATCTTGACTTCGTCATCCGAATGAATTTTGGCAGCAAGGTTTTTCAGGTTGAGAATAATGTCTACGACATCTTCTTTGACACCCTGAATCGTGGAAAATTCGTGAAGTACATTATCGATTTTTATCCACTTTACCGCTGTACCTGGAAGAGAAGACAATAAAATGCGTCTTAAACTATTCCCGAGTGTAATGCCATACCCGCGCTCAAGAGGCTCGACAACAAATTTTCCATAAGTTGCCGATTCGTTCATTTCAACACACTCGATACTCGGCTTTTCAATCTCTATCACTGCACAAACCCTCCTTCATTTATAGGATGTGAGGGTAACATTACGTTACGACGACTACTTAGAGTAGAGCTCGATGATCAGGTGCTCTTCGATCGGAAGATCGATATCTTGTCTTGCCGGCGCCGAAACGATCTTACCGCTCATTTTCTCCGGTTCAGCAACAAGCCAAGTTGGCGTTGCCTGACCCTTTTCCATAATCGCCTTGAATTTATCAGAAGCTTTACTGCGCTCCTTGACTTCAATGACGTCGCCGACTTTAAGCGTCATGGACGGGATATCGGCTTTGTTGCCGTTCACTTT
Organism: Acidaminobacter sp.; assembly: GCA_009881125.1. The sequence continues at coordinate 2,168 of WXFH01000320.1, forward strand.
GAAGTGTCCGTGCGTAACGAGTTGTCGTGCTTCTTTTCTGGAATTCGCAAAACCAAGTCTATAAACGACATTGTCCATGCGAAGCTCTAAAAGCTGGAGAAGGTTTTCGCCTGCGATCCCCTTCATCTTGTCAGCTCTATTATATGTCTCACGGAATTGGGTTTCGAGGATACCATAGTATCTCTTAACCTTTTGTTTTTCTCTCAGCTGTACGCCGTAGCCGGAAAGCTTACCTCTTCTGGCGCCATGCTGCCCTGGAGCGTTCTCTCTTTTGTTGAGAGCACACTTGTCGGAATAACAGCGATCACCTTTAAGATAAAGTTTCTGTGCTTCTCGGCGACAAAGTCTGCAAGAAGGTCCCGTATATCTAGCCATTTACTACACCTCCTATAATATCAAACTCTTCTGCGTTTCGGCGGTCTGCAGCCGTTGTGAGGGATCGGCGTTACGTCAACGATCGAAGAAATCTCGAGGCCTGCAGCCTGAAGAGAACG
>WXFH01000321.1 GCA_009881125.1 Acidaminobacter sp.
GGACGATAATGGGTTGGGTTAAATTGTGGATTAATTTCCGGTATTTCTTCAACTATACCTGGTACAGATCGACTCGTTTCTTCATTACTGCCCTTTGAAAGACTTGCAATATACAGATTCTTACGTAAACAACTTCCACAACTTCACTGGGGTTACCAGGTACGGGCAATCTGATTTGCGCGAAGTTCAAGAATGAGCTTCACCTTGATTTTTTTGGCCATACGATGGCCTCCCTCCTGCAGAATTGAGATTTTCAGCTCATTGTCATTCTACAGCGGGTGATGCTCAAGTGCGAATCGGTGATGCTATTGCGTGAATTGGATCAGCAACACGGGGTGATGCTCAAGTGCGAACTGGTGATGCTCAAGCGCGAATCAGTGATGCCCTAACCGCGAAATAATCAGTATAGATTGCCTCGTTTTTTTATAATTGTCCTTTGTACGCCTTGATATATGTAGATTCTTGCGTAAACAACTTCCGCAACTTCACTGATGTTACCAGGTACGGGCGACCCGGTGTTTGAGAGATGAAACTGACAAATGATTTGTATTAGTGAGGTTCTCTACTTGAAGGATATACCAGAGCAAAGACTTCTTCTGCCGATGGTCACGCAACTAAAATTGATTTTGCATGTGTTAATATTTGGAAGAGCCAGGTTTTTTATAACCCATTATCGGATTGTACGATAATGGGTCGTTTAAATTGTTGATTAATTTCCGGTATTTCTTCAACTGTATCTGGTACAGATCGTCTCGTTTTTTAATTGTTGTCTTTTTAAAGCTTTGATATATCTAGTTACTTTTGCAAACAACTTCCGCAACTTCACTTGGGTTACCAGATACGGATCCCTTAACATCTAGCCCACACCAGTGTAGAGGTGTGGGCTTTTTACGCTTACTTTTAATCTTCAAGCTCAATTATGCCCAGTTCAATAAATGCACATGATAAAGAACTAAATAGTTGATATGCTTTTTCTTTAGAGTAAAATGCCTCCTGAAAATCAAATGCTTCCTCTATTGCATAATTTCCAGTATTGTAGTTAATTTCAATTCGAGACTCATTATACCACTTCATCATCTCATTAGTTGCTTTTAAAATTGAGGTTGTACAAATCTTGTTATCTTGTATGTCTTTATCAGTTCCAAATGCAACTTTTAAATCAGAACCTAAAGCATATAGAAAATCACATGTTCTATCTTTAAAATTTGAAACCTTGTAGCTCTCTATGCAAGGATAGCTTAACAATATTAAACCACCATAGGTAAAGTCAGCATTTTCATAAGGATTTTTCAAACTGCAAATCAATGACCTAATTCCTGCACTATCAGTATTGCTGTTTGGATCTCTATCAAACAAATAGAATATACAAGAATTTCTCATATCGTATCCATGTTCATCGACCAAAATCCGTGCAATATTGTCGATATGATCTTGATTATTAATAGATTTTATGTAGGATTCTTCTGTACAAAATACAGCAACTCTGCCCTTTAATGTTCCATTATCATATTTTTTGAACTGCATATATTTAGAGTCTCTATTTCCTTGGCAAATCAGTTGATACTCCATAACATGATGCAGAATTCTTTTTAATAATGTTTTTTCGTATTCACCTTCAACAATAAAGAGCGTATCCATAATTTGTCTACCAAAATTAAGCTTCATCTTTATCAATAAATCCTTTACTTGTGCCAAATGCATTGCCAAGATACATTTTTTCAATATTTTGTCCAGGTCTCGGCTGGCTATTTGAAATTCTAAACATTTGACTTCCTGAGCCTTTTACAAAGTCAATTTTGAACATTTGATCTGGCCTAAACAAAGTATTTGATAAAACGTTGGTTGAATGTGTTACAACAAATATTTGAGATTTTTTTGACTTTTTAAAAAAGTATCTAATTAACAACTCTTCTAATTCATTATGAAATCCACTACAAAACTCATCAATAAGCAAAAGTGAACCTTTATTTAAACACTGTAAAAATGAAGGTAAGATATTGAACAAATTAATTGTTCCGTCAGATTCATCTGAATACTCCAACATCACATTGTCAATATCCGTTCTTCTAATAGCAATTATTGTATTTGATAAATTACTTAATGAAGTCGACTCTTTTCCTTTTGTATCTACTTTAATATATTCGATCCTATGTACAAAATTATTCTCTTCTAAAAATTTATTTAATCTTGCCGGCCCAAATTCTTCTAAGTATCTTCTTAATTCTAAATTATTGGATGCCGCAGCAATCCGAGTTCTAAACATATTTAGGTATACTGAGCTTTGAGCAAAATCAAATAAATCTTTAATACACTTTTCATTGAAGCCTTTATTAAAATACTCGGTCCTAAGAAATAATACATTTGGATCTAAATCTGAATAGAATGTGCTTTTTCCTTCCGAAATCCTTTTTGCGGAAGCTTCAAATCTTTCCATAAATATTTGATCGTTTATTTTTAAATTTTCAACAAAAAACTGGTGCTTCTTTTTTCCTGATTTTATTCTTTCAATTTCGTATCTAATATGGTCAGTTCCAAATACAAAATCATATTTTAGTTTGAACGATTCCTCTTTTGAAAATGCACAGAATAGATGATCATACCTTGTTAATGCGTTACCTACAAGTGTTTCGAAAAGAAAAGAAATAGCTTCCAATACAGTAGATTTACCACTTGCATTTGAACCAAAGAAGACAGCTCCCTTTAATATTCCGTTCTTAAAAGTGTTCGTATCTTCAAGTCCAGTATACTTAGTTTTCTCAAAGTCAATTACCACATTGTTTTTAAATGACTTAAATCCTTCAATTTCAACTCTTTTAAGCATTTTTACACCTCTTTTCGTAAACCCAATAGTTATCACATTTAATATATCATATCAAATAGCAAATGCAACTTTTTTACACTTGCAATTTTGTAAAACGTAAATATTTTACACTTATCCCAGGATGCCCGTACATGTTACATTCGGTGAAATTAATCTTCAATTTGATCTCGATATCAATTTTTCCCCTTACCTGTCACCCTCAACGAAATTGAGGAAGGTGTTTATTTCGAAGCCAAGCAAATTCAATGCTCTCAAATTTGTTTTATGCTAACATTTCGAAAAACGTACCAGGTATGGCGAGTAGCGTTTTGGGATACGCTTTTTAAATCATCATCAATTTACTTTCCGTAGTACAATGCGATAGGATGTATAATCCATAAATTTTTCTCTCTTGTTGGTAATAAGGCCCTTAAAATTTCATTAATTGAATATTGCAACGTCGCAAATATATTAGCACTGTCATTTGGGTCGGTATCCTCACCGATAATATTTGTTGTCATACCAATGCAAGTCAATTCTCCTCCATATTTGAAACCCATTGTAGTAAAATCAATACGGAAAAATTTATCTTCCAATGGAATAAGAAATCCGTCATTAGAAACTAACATACGTTTATACGGTATTACTTTACGTATAACATTTAGAGTCTCTTGAATATCATCAAATTGTTTATTGCTTTGACCAATAATTTTATTAATTTCTGAGCGAATTTTCACTCCTGACTTTCGAAGCTGATCTCTATTAAGTCCTGCACTTTGATTTTGAACTTCATTTTCAATCTTTTCCTTAGATGTTTTTTTAAAATAATCAATCAATCCCCCATGAGAAAATAATCCGTCGATATACTCCAGATCAACAAAATCAAATACTTTTGAAATTTCAATATATGCCCCGATTTCCTCTGGAATATCTTTTCCTATTTTTCCTTCAATTACATTGTATGCAAAATCAAATGCAGCATCATGTAAAATTTTTGTTGCAATTTCTCTAGATGAATTAAGATCAAGTTGCTCATTACCTAATGAACCACCTATTGTTATTTCTGCTTCTGCCTTAGCTAGCTTTAAAAAGCTACCTCCAATTGTGCCACTTAAGTCTGATTCAATACTGTTTTGAGTTGTGCTAGAATTTGTTTCAGATTGTTCGCTTAATAACTCTGTTATTAGGCCCTTATTAGCTTGTGCAATAATGGAATTAACTATGTCTGTATCAAGATATATAAACTGCTTCAAAATCTTTTCACCTCACAATTTTCATTTTTTATTCTTTTAGACCCATGCCTAAATGATATTAAAAGATGTGAAAAAATATTTTCTAAAATGATTTGATCATTAGACATTCAAACTCGATTTATTGTCTGTTTATGACTAACTCGTCCAAAAGGACCAAAATGCTTTCTTCAGCTGGATCGTCAGTGTCAAGCTCTCCACGGAAGGCACGAGCAAGAATGTTTTTTTTCATTTTTTCAATTGTATCAAGTACATTACATAACTCCAGCGCACTCTCATCCTCGTATAAGATACATTCTAACAATTCAACAATTTTTATTTGTTCATCCATCTCAGGCACTTTAACTTTAACTTGCGATAATTCTTTTTGATTAATTTTTGGAAGAACTGACCTTGAGCCTGCAGATGATGCCTGAACAACAAATTCTTCTGATAACATAAAGTACCACAAATATTTAGTGTTCTCGGTTGTTTCAACAGGATACATATCCGCACTACATAGCCCATCGAAATCAACAATAACCGCCTTGGATAAATAAGGCCGTATTTTTGAATATAGAATTTGCCCCGCGTAAAATCTGTGTTTACTACTTTTTACGTTATCTTCTCGAATAGTTCTGTAATCAAGAAGTTTGCCTGTATACTTCTGAATGTTATCTGGAGCAATGTGTGGCATATCTAAGTAGTTAAAAGGATCAACTAAGTTGCTTTTTATTTCTGCGACATCTGAAAATTTGAGTGTTTCCCAGCTCTCCATCCCAACCCCATTCTCTTCCCGCCACTTTTTTGTGAGCTCCCCACAAAAAGCTTTATGAAGAATGGCAGCCTTTCTTTTTTCAAATGAATCAAGCGCTTCCTGAATAAGTCCTTTGGCTTGATCGAGTTTTTCGAAAAGGCTTTCGATTCGGTCAACAATTCGCTGTTGTTCTGCAACTGGAGGGATCGGGTAATAGAACCCCTGAATATCCGAGCTTCGGATAGACGGCGAATTATCTCCTTTCATATATGAATTCAATCCATTAACAACATAATTTGACGTCATCAATCTGAATAGATATCTATTATTTAAAATCGATGTTGGCCGACATACGTAGAACCCGGTTGAGGCAATACTTTGCGCAAATTCTTCAGTAATGAATGCAATATTCATAAGATATGGACGAACTAACGAGAACAAGGTGTCCCCCTCATACAATTCTCTACTCGCTCTGCTCGGAGCATCAGAAACCTTGAGTTTTTTCACATTATTTACCTGTTGATTTAAATTGTCAATCGATTCAATATCAATATAACTAAAATATTCACCCTCAGGTTTTTTCGAAGTCATTGGTTTGAAAATATGTTCTCCCCTCACCCATACCCAATTCCCCGGCACCTGGTAAGGCCACTCACTCTCCGGTACCAGCGCTTGCGCCAGTGCATCCTCCGCACTTAAATGCTCCTTCTTCTTCCTCATCCCTATTTCCCCTCCAGCGACCGTAGCTCTTTTACCACGCTTTGAATCAGGTCTATGGCCTCTTCCAGCTTGGCAATGATCTCTTCTCCACTTTCAATAGGGTCTTGAAGGTCTTCGTAATCCAGAATGCTGTCATCTCGGATCAGACCCATGTCCAGGCTGTTGTTCTTTGCTGAGATCTGTTCTCTTGAATAACAAGAGAAGCGCTCGTCCTGGACTTTCGTCCTATCCTCAGCGGTATACGCTTTGATGAAATCCTCGAAATGCGCTTCTTTCAAAGTATTGGTTTTTCCAAAGTTCTGCATATTGGTTCTGAGATCATAGAACCACACTTCCTTGGTGTTGTTCTTTTCAGTCTTGCCCCTCGTAAAAAAGAGCACATTCGTCTTGACGCCTTGTGCGTAAAAGATGCCTGTTGGCAGCCTTAAGATCGTGTGCAGGTTGCACTTGTCCATGAGATCTGCGCGGATGGAGGCCCCGTCACCATCGGCAAAAAGGACGTTGTCTGGCAGGATGACCGCAGCTCTGGCCTTGCCATCCGCTTTCAGGCTCCTGTAGATGTGCTGAAGGAAATTCAGCTGCTTGTTGGAGGACGGATAGGTCAAGTCATCCCGCGTGGCGCGCTCGCCGCCCTTTTTAGTGCCAAACGGTGGATTGGTCAGGACGACGTCAAAGTCCTTCATAGCCTTGCCGTGGTTGGTCAGCGTGTCTGCCAGGAGGATCTTGCCCTCAATGTCGTGCAGCATAGCATTCATAAGCGCCAGCCTGTGAGTGTCGTGGACGAGCTCACAGCCGGTGTAGGCTTCAAACTTCTGGAAATTCTGCACTTCCAGAGGCAGATCGAACAGTTCATCCGTCTGATCCTTAATGTGACGATCGGCAGCGATCATAAAACCAAAGGTGCCGCAAGCCGGATCATTACAGCGCTCGCCGGGCTTGGGATCAATTAGTCTGGTCATAATGTTGATGAGGATCCGGGGTGTAAAATATTGGCCCGCGCCGGATTTTTTCTCGTTCGCGTTCTTCTCGAGAAGGCCCTCGTAAAGGTTGCCCAGACCCTCTTCCTTAGCTGAATACCAGTCGAGGGCATCAATGGAAGTGATTATTTTTTCTAAGTTTTTTGGCTCGTCAATATTGGATCTGGAGCCGGCATAGATCTCTCGAATCCTGCCAGTGCATTCTTCTCCCAGATGTGTCAGGAGGGAGTTGTAGAACTTTTTCAGCTCTACACCCTGCTTTTTAACAAGTTGTTCCCATCTATAGCTTTCGGGGATTGCGCCATCAGTGCCCGTTTCCTTTGCCATCTTCAGGAAGAGAATATAAGTGAGCTCAGTGACATATTGATGATAAGTGATGCCATCATCCCTGAGTACATTACACAGATTCCAAAGCTTTGCTACGATTTCCTGATTGTTCATTACGCTACGCTGCCTCCGTCGTCATAGAGATAATCGTTGAGTTCCCCAATAATCTCGTTGAGCTGATTTTTAAATACTTTGTTGATCTTGTCGAAGCCGCCGGAACTTTTAAACGAGCCGGCATCAAAAGTACTTCGATCAATAATGCTTTCCTGAATGAGATTTTTTTCTATTCGGTCAATCCAGTTCAGCTCCATTTTGTTGAAGCTGTGATTCTTCTTCAGCCGTTCAACAGCACGCGCGATGCGCGTTTCGTGATTCAAAAGTGAGGATCCAAGCGCCTGCTGACGGATTAAGCTGATGATGTCCGCTGCTATATCCTCGTTCTTCAGTTCCTTCATGGCTGTGTTCAGCTGCTGCTCCGTGAAATTGTGTCGGTCCAGCTCTAACCTGAGGCTCTTTAAGCTCTCTCTGGTCAACTCCTTTGGTCGGGTGCAGACAATATTCAGCGCCGTGATTTTATTCATGTTGTCTGTGATAAATGCCTTAAACTCCTCCAGATAGTCTGCCGGCTTCTTACCTTCACCATAGCCTCTGGTATGGCTAAGCAGCGCGTCTTTTTTGTCAGAGATGACTACAGCGCGCCTTGGATCTGTGGTGCCTTCGTTCAAGCGGTCAAACAACTGCTGATACTTTAACAAATGGGCTTTGGCAAGCTCTGCAGGCATTTCTCTGACCTGTTCAATAAACTGCGTAGGGCTCAGTCCGCCCGACAGATCCACGAAATGCGCCATGGCCTTCTCGGACATGCTGCGCTTGCTGCGGTGCAGCTTGGCGAGGATCATGTCGATCTGCTTCTCGACCTGCTTTTCATATGTCAGGGTTGTCAGTCCGTGGATTAAGTCTTCAAAGGTGGTCGCAGGATTCGCCACAACTGGTTTCATGGTGCTGACCGGCTCTAAGGACTCATAGACCCCAATAGGATCATAAATCTCAAAGTGCGTTTTGCCTATGTTCGGGCAAAGCCTCGTCGCACGCCCCATCATCTGCTCAAACAATATTCTGGATTTCACACGCCTTAAGAAAACCAACGTGGTGATTTCAGGGACGTCAATACCCGTTGTGAGAAGATCGACGGTGACAACAATATTGGGATACTTTTCGTTCTTGAATTTCTTGATGGCTTCCAAAACTTTCTTTTTATTGCCGCCGCCCACACTTCCGGTGATTTTCATGATGGCTTCATTGTCAACGCCTTGCGCCTCATAGATTTCCTTCAGGATTTTGACAATGAGATCCGCGTGGCTGTCGTCCACGGCGTAGATCAGGGTTTTACCATCCCCTTCAGGATCAAGGCCATTGGCGATTTCTTCTAGGACGGTCTTATTGAAGGACTCAGTAATGACTTGTCGGTTAAATTTCTCCACGTCAAACTTGAGCTCGTCCTCAAGCTCATCACTGTTTATGATTTCACCGGTGTCCGGATCGTAGATCGCGACGGTTTCTCCCTTTTCGTAGACAATGCCATTTTTGCTGAGCTCAGTCAAAATGGTGTGGGGTGCGTCATGATCCACCAAATGTCCATCCACGACCGCTTCCCTGTAAGAGTAGTTGAAGACGGGCTTTCCGAAAATCTCGCTGGTATGTAAAGCCGGCGTCGCGGTCAAGGCGATTTTTACCGCTTCAAAATAGTCCAGGACTGTTCGGTATTTGCTGATGTACTCCTCCTGATTTCGGTAGAGGATCTCTTCATCATCCATTTCCTTGTCAAGAATATAGCCTCTATGCGCCTCATCAATGACAATCAGGTCGTAATCCGAAACTGCAGGCATTGTGGTGTCTTCATTGTAGAGGATACGTTTGACCAGGCTCTGGACCGTGGCAACATGAATTTTGGTTTCTTTTTCAATGTCCTTGTCTTCGAGGTTTCGAATGTTGTAGATTTCATCCAGAGTCATTAGGTCTTCAATTTTGACTTCTTTGAAGACATCCTGCGCCTGTTCTCCGAGGGCGGAGCGGTCGACCAGGAATAGAACTCGCTTGAACCTGTTCGTTTTGAGGAATCTGTAGATCATGCCAAGTACTGTTCTGGTCTTCCCTGTTCCTGTTGCCATTGAAAGCAGCGCCGTGGTGCTGCCCCCAATGACGGCTTGCTCTGCGGCTTCTATGGCTTTAATCTGATAATCCCGTAGATTGAGGCCGTCAGGGTCTCGCAAAAGATCGTATTCAAGCACTTTCAGGGATTGATTTGCAGCCTCAATATCTTTTTCCAAAAGCTCCATGATTCCGCTGGGGCTCATCCAGCCTTGCTGTGCTCTTGGAATGTTGGAGGATTGACGAACATCCAGGAACCAAATACCCGATTTGGTCTCTATCTGTTTTAAATACTTTCTGCCGTTAGTTGCAAATAGCAACGGGACTTTATAGTCATTCCATTTATTGACGACATAGTCAGCATGCTCCTCTTTTATTGTCGAAGCATAGTCTTTACATTGATAGTCCAGCACTGAGGGGATGTCCACCATCATGCGCTTGGCTTCAACAATGGCCACGAGCTTGAGACCAATGAACAGTGCATAATCCGCGGATCCGTGATCACCCACTTTGGAATTGGTTGGCCATTCGGCAATGGCTAAATTTCTGCCCTTCTGAGGCCTGGTCCCTTTGGAATATCTCAGGTTGACAGTGTCCGCTTCCCAACCTACTTTTCTTAATTGAGCGTCGATCAGATACCGGGTTTCGTTCTCTGAGAGCTTCATTCTTTCTGAAGCAGTGGAAGCACGCCTGACGCGCTCTTGAAGGGTCAATGATCCGGTGCTTGATGACTCAAAACTCTTCAACTGTTCTGTGAGCTGTTGGATCATTGCTTCTTTCTCGCTCAGCAGAACTTCAAAATTGGATTGCTGACTGAGGTCCTCAGGCAGGTGAAATGGGGTGGGCTTTTCGTGACCATCGGCATACGTCTGAAAAAACCATATGCCAAGATTGTGCGCCATTTCAAGCAGTGTCACACAATCCTCAAAGGAGTCGTAATTGTCGTGAACGGCTTTATTTCGCTTAGTCCTAAGGGCATAGAGAATGTCGTCAATACCCTGGGAGATCAGGCCTTCTTTTTTGAGGAGGCGGATCCGGTTTGCATGGGTATTCTCATAGGTTGGAGGCTCTATGCCGTCTATTTGAAGCATCAAGTTCACAATAGTCTCGCCGAATAGGCCCAGCTTGATTAAGCAGGAATTGGTGTCGGTGTACAGATAGTTTTCCGCCGTTCCCCCTAGATTCGACAGCATTGGGAAAGCTGGGTTGAGAAACTCGAAATTCGACTTCATCAGATCCGCTCCTCATAACTCGGGCTGCACTATATGGCCCGACTATTTTTCCTCATCCTTTTTGACGTCCCATATCAAGCACGATTTTCGAAACACCATCGTTAAACATTTTTGAGAAGACTTCTATAGCTTAATCTCATCAAATACAACTTCACTCATGGTGACAGGTATAGCATCGCAATTCTATCATTCAGTCATATTTGTCAAACTCTTTGAATAAACTGTTGAATCATTTCTTCCAATTCTTTGCGATTTATTTTTTCATAGCTAATGGCTCTCCCACTGTGCATAACGAAGTATAGATCACACCACTTTTCATTAGACTGAACTTCATTAAGTTGTCCATTAAGAACTTCATTATAGTATTCACCTACTATTCTCTTTTTTATGGCCTCCCATGCTAATTTTGAAGATGTTACCTCTGCAAGTAACCATACAAGAATCACTAGAAAAACAACGATGAATATGAAGGTGATGTCATTAAAATAAAGCCCGAGCTGTCCAAATGCACCCGCAAAGATCTGTAATGCAGTACCGATAGCTATGAACATAAACGCAACAACGCTTTTGTACTTTTGGATTATCATTGATGAGTAATATTCCAAGTTAAAAAAATAGAAGGATGCTCGACTATAATAAACGCTTTCTTTTTCATCCAAATATCCCTTCACACCAGTTATCGCTCCTACCAGTGTAAAAACAAGACCAATTACAGATACAAACCCTGCTATCTCCAATACTTCTCACCTCATAGTTAACCAACACCTATAGATTGTCTCATCAAAATACTTATGATATCTATTCTTTAGGTTTTGAAGCTTTGCTATTCAACAACTTTCTAAACACATCCTCGAGATCAACAAGCACACCTCTTAATCCACCAGCACCAGTTTTTCCTAACGTTCTTGTAGTACAAGTTAGCATTTCCTTACACATCGACTCAGAGAGCTCTATATCATCCTGCATAAGAAATCTTAGTATCTGGCGTGCATTCTTAAAGCTTACATCGAGTGTTTTAAGCTCTTCAAAAGCTTGTTGTAAATCAAATCCATCTAAATCCACATCTTGAATAACTGAAGTATCGCTAATTCCAAACGTCTCTATTTTCAATTGGATTTTTTTGTCATTTAACATTTTTGCTTCTAACATCTTAAACTCAAGTTGTTGATCCTCGAACTTGTTCATGATCTTGCCAGTTTGAGCAAGTTCCAAATCACTTAGTTTCAACGTGATTTCAAATGGCCTTGTCACTGCATCATCTATTTGTACCATTGTAATAAATGTCAGAGTTTTTGTTTTAGTATCAAGTAACAAAACTACACTGTTGACTGTCTCGTTAAGGATCAGTCTTTTAACCAGATCCATATCTTCTTCATCCTTGTAGATTTTCCGCTTATTTGATATATCAAGAATCCATATGTTATTGATTCCATTTTCACGATAATATGTATTCTTCTGATCCATTCCTATCACATCTATTGAATTCACATAGTCTACTGCTAAAATACCCCCATTCTGAAAATTGAAAATCAGGTCAGATCTAAATTTGTTATCTATTTTCTTCTCAACCTCTGGTGACACAAGGGGAAATTTTTCAGTCAAGCACTCATGCAGCATTTTTTTTGCAGCTCTCATTCTCTCTGTTTGTTTCTTAGTGTATTCACTGTATTCGCAATCTTTCAATGTTCCGATTCTATGAGCAAAATGAGCAGTTTTTAATTCAGTATGCTTATATGTAAGTAAACTTCCGCAATCAATGCATGTTAGCAGGCATGATTTACTGGCATTTCTAAGTGTTAACTCATTTTGTTTGAAATTCTGATACTTCCTATCTGATAAATAATCAAACAAATTGATTTCGATTCCATCTAACTTGCCATTTTGCAAACCTAATGCCTCCCTACATATGATAGCTATTTAGTTTACTCAAAAATAAAGCAACTCGTTTCATCATACTTATCACACACTATTCGACTAATTACTAACAATAAAAGTATAGCATAAATTTTGGGAGTAAATCCTTCATTGCACATCTACATTTGCATAGTTTCTGTCCTGACACAAACAAAGCACTCTTCAACTGATTGATACTGGACATCCCATACCAGACACCTTTCTCGGAATGTTAGTGTTAAACAATTCTGAAAAGCTTGTAATTAGACCTTTTAACGAAAACAAATTCATATTTGTTCTTTTTACCGACAATACAAAAGAATACTGCTAAAGATTTCGTAAATTCTATTTAGAATACAAAAAAAGAGCCACGACTGTCTGGTGACGAAATATCTTATATAGTTTGGGGTAGATATGTTAGAAACCAGGGTCTGCAAATTCTAGAACACGATGCACTAAATAAACAAGTTAGCTTTGAATTCCAAAACAAACAATTCGCTTGTATGAAAAGAACAGCTTGAACTTATATCAGTTTTATAAATCTATAATTTATATAGAAATGGATGTCTTAGAGATGCCACGTGAATTGCATCATAAAATTTTGAAGGATTTTAGGTCTTGTTTACAGAAAAATAGAATTAGAAACGAATTAAGTTTGATGCTTTATGGTCTATATGATAACGATGAAGACGATGATATCATACATGACTGACTTCTTTATTATACATTCACTAGAAGCTGAAATTTGTTTCAAATGAAGTTTTTCAATAAGGAGTGATACCGTTGGGGGTAATTAGACACGAAGTTTTTTATGATTGTACTGTAAACGAAAAATTTGAACGCGCCTTCAAAGCTATCGTTTTTGCAGCTGGAAAGATTGGAACAGTCATTAGGTCTGATGAGGCTGATGGAACTGTATACTTCAGTACACCCCGCACTTTTTCTTCATTTGAATTTCAATTCATTGGCAGTGTTCTTAGCGATGATAGCGAAGCTGACTATCTGACTATCAAACTATACGGCGAAACCTATGGCTCAGCTGCGACATATAAAAAAGTTGCCGATGCAAAATTCGCAGAGTTTAAACAAAACATTGAAAGCTACCTTGACAAACGAAATGATTTTGTTGACTCTTTCGGTGAGGATGACGGTGATGAGATAGCACAATTTAACCCATCAAGTTCAGAAAAGACACCATTGCCAGAGAAATTCACACCAAATAAATCAGTGGGTTTGTATTTACAGTTAAACACCAACCAGCATAAATGGCGGCTACCCTTTACTTTAAATCGGAGAATTTACGATTACAATGAACTGGTAAGCTACGAGCTCATTGAAGACGGAGAAACCATCACTTCAGGCGGACTTGGGAGATCAATTGTTGGCCTTACATTTGGTGCCGTAGGTGGCATTATAGGTGGCGTTACAGCCAAGAGAAGAACAAAGTCGCTATGTTCATCCCTTCTAATCCGAATTACCGTTAACGACATCCATGAATCAACCAGATTTATCAAATTTATTGAAACGGCAACAAAAAAGAGTTCTTTGACTTATAAGTCGGCTTTTAAGAATGCACAGGAATGCCTTTCCATTTTCGAACTGATTAATAAGTATAATGAGGAGCAAGAGGCAAAATTGAAATCAGTCAAAACACAGGTTGCCTCTGTAATCCCACCCTCCCCTGCGCCAAGTATCGCTGATGAGCTGCTTAAATATAAGAGCCTTTTAGACTCGGGCGTTATCACTCAAGAGGAATTTGAAAAATTTAAAATCAGCCTTATTAAGGGATAGTCATTCTGCGATTTTCAAATGGAGGTCCTATAATGATTACATAGACGACGTACCTACTTTTGGACAAGATAAGAATAGGCCAATCATCTATACTGAGACAAATAGTGGATTTGAGTTTTATGGGCGGACAAAATCTCAATTTCAATCGTGAACTTCACTAAAAAATCCTGGAGAACCATACCTAGTACACTCAGTAAAATTAATGACGTTGTTTTTGATAAAAGTTAGACATTTTTAAGCTTAATAAAGAATGACATGTTCAAATCTCAGGATTCGGTACCAGGTAACTTAGAAGAAATTCGCAAAATCGATCTTCAATTCAATCCTAACACCCATTGTCCAATCGATGGCTCTTGAGATCGGATTGGTGGCTCTAAGTCATCGGAACGAGTATTCCACGGTATCAGAGCCACCTAATCTCTGAAATAGAGCCAGAGAGGACGGTTCACATACATCGGGATTATGGCTCAAGTCTCTCTTGAACAACTCACATCTATCATTTCGACCAATTTACTCTCTCGCAGGGCTTACAATCCCTCGGATGCTGCTTTCGCTCACACGTTTGTTCACCAACATCTCATTTAATCTTTGATCCCTTAACTACCCCAAATCAAGCAAGTCCCCGCTCA
>WXFH01000322.1 GCA_009881125.1 Acidaminobacter sp.
AACTGCTATAAAATTATCGCAGTTTCTGTAGGTTGATATTGCTACATTTCTTATTATAATTATTACTATTATCTTTCATAAAACGAGGCTTTATGAATTCTGTGTATCATCCACGTATCGCATTATTAAATACCCTATAAACGTTAAAGGAGCAGGGATTCGAAGAATCCCCACCCCAACTATTGACTTAGAGCCTATTAAAATCATTTTTAACGAATTCAATACAAGACGAGCAGATCCATTTGCCTCGATAATTCTTTGTATGATCCATGCTTCCACATATAACACAATGTGGTTCATACTTACGAAGAATAATAGTATTTCCTTCTGTAAAAATTTCCAATGCATCTTTTTCCCTAATTTCGAATATGGATCTTAGTTCACTTGGAATAACGACACGGCCTAATTCGTCTATTCTGCGTACAATGCCAGTCGATTTCAATTTACCACTCCTTCACATTTTATACTATAATTGTATATATTAGAATATTGGAAGTCAATGGTAATTACATTTTATTTACAATTCATATCTATTCACTGATGACTTTTCAATGAATTCAATAGCTAATGAGAACACATCATTACAGAACTCCACGTCTTTTATCATTTTCTTGATTGTGCACTCCCAAATTACCAGAATCCTCCATCCAAGCTGTTCAAGTGAATCGTAGTTTTCTGCATCCCGCTCAATATTTCTTTCAATTTTCATCGTCCAGTATTCAATATTTGTCTTAGGCCATTTAAATCTAGGGCAGTTTTTATGCTTATGCCAAAAACATCCATTTACAAATATAACGATCTTGTATTTCGGCAAAACGATATCCGGACATCCAGGTAATCGGTTGTCATTTTTTCTATATCTAAATCCTTTGCTGAATAAGTATTTTCTTACAAATTCCTCTGGTTTTGTATCCTTGCTTCGGATTCTAGACATGTTGTAGCTTCGCACATCTTTTGAGTGATTGTCCATATAATCACCTTCTATAAATCCGACAAAACAACCTGCCTGTTTAACGAAAAGATGTCTTTGATGCTTGAATGCGAGTACTGTTTCTGAGCGTGTTTTTCAACCATTCTTATCATGTTTGTCACACTCATTGCACTACCATTGACCTGGGTCTCATCAGATATGCTTTTTATTTGAGAATCAATATTGGATCCGAACCCACCTGAAATATATGAAAAGAAAGCAAGAGGGTACACGTCAGATTTGTATTGCTCTATGTAATTGTGGACCATCCTATTTCGATGATCATTTGATATTGTATATCTTCGATACGCTTTATTATCTAAAATGCCTATATATTTCCCTTCATTTGAGAGCACATAAACATCTGGATTGAGGCCGACAGATCCTATATGCTTTGTCTCGAATCCAAATATGTTTTTGAAAAGCTCTACAGTAGCTTTTTCAAATTCAATTGCATTATCTCTACCCTTAAATGCCAGTTCAAAGTATTCCGTCATAAATGATCCAACCGCACCGTTTGGATAGAGTCTTAATAATGTCTCCTCGACAATTTTCTCATCAAATCCGGATAATTCAGCTACTCTGGAAATAACATAAGTAGATATTTTAAATATTGGAGTTCTTAAAGATTCAGATATGAACGCAGTCTTTATCCTTTGTTCAGCGATAATCTTAGATGTAATAGTTTTTGTATCAGTTAAATTCCTGTTATCTCGCTGATGATTGGGATCTAATCCAAATTTTCTTTGAAAATACTCATGTTCACTTTCTCGATCAATCAATTTTGGTTTAACTGATAGTATAGATTCAACTTCCTCGTATTTGTCATCAAGAATTTTAAGTTTACTTTCATCATCTCTTTTAGCCAACTGAGTATATTCGATCCAATTAATAATTGTATTTGCTGTGGCCAGTAAATGATCAAATGGTTTTTGGGGATTCACTTTGCCAGTTTTAGGAGCATACACTTCAAAGAAATCATGTCTTAGACTATTGTCACCATAATTTCTAAAATCAATAATTCGATTCACGATTTTACTAAATGAGCTATCGTTTTCTGCTTCAGTAATTACTATCTTTGCAATCTCTTCTTCTGTAAGATAGCCAATTTCTTTGTCCATTAAGAGTTTCAATAAAAATCGAAACGGCTGCAGTTTAAATCTTGGTGATACATTAACATTTTGTCTTACAGAGAAAGCAGAAGGGAATTGATATTTCAGGACTTGATTCTTAATTATTTCAACAGGTGGCTCACCTGCTAATATTGCTTCTCCTGCTAGTGTTAGCTTGATTTTACCAGTAGACTCCTGAACGAAAATCAAACCCAAACTTATAAGCCAGGCGATATAGGTACGAGCCCCTCCACCACGTTGGTCTCTTCTTTCTCCAGTTCTTTTTAAACCCGCTTTTTCAAGGGCATCTTCGAGTGATAATTGAGTGCCAAGTTGTCCATACCATTCCACATCATAAGAAGTCTCAGCAATCGTTGCGAGTACTTCTGGTATGGAATTCAGTTTCCGTTTGGGTCTTGACACCCACCAATGGTTTATCACATCTACACCCTCTTTAAAGTAGTTATGCTTTTACATTACACTCAACACTTTTATAAGGAATTCCGGCAAAGGTTTTCAACACAGCTTCCAAAATAATTTGAGCTCCTCGTGGTGGCACTGCCATTCCGATCTGTTTTCGTACACTCTCCTTAGTTCCTTTAAACAAATAGTCATCTGGAAATGTCTGAAGTCTTGCTCGTTCTCTATTTGTTAAGGCTCTGTGTTCTGAATAATGATAAATATGCGTTCCTCCACCGCCTGATCCTGTTACGGTGTATGCTGGTTTATCCGGATGTAATCTTTTGTATATCTGACTAATTCTAGCACCTTTTACGTTGAGTTGTAAATGCTCAGGTAAATTGGCATTAAATGCGTTCTCACCTGGCTTAATATGCTTCAATCTTTCAACTACCTGAACCGACTGCCTTGTCAACTCGTTATTAAATGCGTTATCAGGTATTGGTGGATTTTCAATTGCGTTTTTAGCTGAGTTATTAATGTCTTTATATTCCAAAGGACTTGGCGGTGCAAACACGAATGGCAGATCTTTTCTAATTCCAATAATAATAATTCGATGTCTTGCCTGCGGTACTCCATATTCTTCGAATTTGTAAAGGTGAGGGTAAATGTTGTATCCGGCATCTTTCAAATCATTAAGTATTTGCTTTAATGCTCCACCATCATTTGCACTTTTTAAGCCACCAACATTCTCTGCAAAAAACCATGATGGCTGGAACTTATTTAACACTTTTACACCGTAAGTGTATAGTGGTCCAAATGTTCCATTGAAACCTTTCTGCTCTCCTACTTGTGAAAAGTCATTACACGGAAAGCCAAAAGCCAATGCATCAATTGGGCTTAATTGATCAATATCGAGTTTCCGAACATCTCCACAAATAACGCTCTCAGGGCTTTCGGGACAAATATTGTGTCGATATGTTTCGCAAGTATCAGCATCATAGTCATTTGCCCATTCATGAATTATTTTGAAATCTTCTATTTCAATAGATGCTTTTTTAGCACCATAAGCAATCCCACCTGGTCCACAGAACAATTCACCCAACTTAAATTCCTTCATATTACAACTCCCATCTATACATCTTAGCCATTTATTAGTATTAGCTACCTCTTAAATCTTGAACCAACTGCATCAGCAATTATTTCAGAATTAGAAATTGTCATGCTTTATTTGCTTTGCGTTAAAATATTGAGGTAGTAACTGTTTCTTCACGTCAACTCCTCAATGTTGATATTTAATCCCCAAAAAAGAATCAATTTCTGCTCAGCGACAACCAAAAACAAACCCATAGCTCAACTATATCATTAAATATAGGGTTACAGTAAGCAACGGTTTGAAAAACATTAGTTCTATAAAGTTTGACAACAAATGCCACGTTATTACCGTGGCATTTGTTTATTATATAAATTGAACCATTACACTACACTTCATATAAATAAAATTCATATTTATCATTTTTTCTAACTTGTCTTTTCTTCTTCGAAAATCTCATTGTATAATTCTGTCCACTCATATGGAATATTGCTTAACAAGCTGGTAATTCTACTCTTTATCGTTTCGGGTTTAACTTGCGTTCCGACAAATTCATTTTCCAGCGAGACGCACCCAGGAACTAATGCCTGTAATATTTTAATCTGTTCTTTTACCTCGCTACTACTAAATTTCTTGGACAATTTTCTATTTAATTCTGTCCTGACAACTGAAACAGTTGGTGGCTCTGAATCAAATTTTTGCAATTCATAGATAACGTCAACAATATCAAAATAAGGCGGGACTTCTGTTTCGATATTCTGAATATTATCTATCCATTCTTTGACTTGGTATGGTGCATAACATGTCTCAAATAAATCTCTCAATTTATCCAATCCAATTTGTTTAGGTGTTGCTAAAAACATTAATCTTACCAAATCACTTGCTTTAATTACAGTAACCTTTTGCATTATTGCTTCTACAGAAATCGCGCTGTTCGGGTCCGTTTCTCCTTGATAACCAATTGCTACTTCAATACAATAATCAGCTTCATATGTTGACTGATGTCTCTTTAACGCAGATAAATGAGATGTACCTGCAGCAATAACTTTCTTATTGGTACTTTTAGCGTCAAATGTTAGTGAATAGTTCCTTGATTTACTGAATTCGTCGTACCCTAATATCGCATCGGCTTTGCCATCTGGTTTATTTGGACCACCGATCTGACTAGTCTCGAATCCAAGTGCCAAAAGTGCGCGATAAACCGCATTTTCTAAGCCTGTTGGATTTGAAAGAGAATCTTTTAATAACATAGCTACCGCTGGAGTACTTTCACGATCCGAAAATGCTAACTCTTTAAATGTAGCATCCCTTTTTTTCATTACATTATTCACGATATTTTCATCAATTCCCAGCTCGTACATGTGCGCTTCTGTCAAAACCTCTGCAATAGCAATGCCTTCAAGTGGAAATAGAGTTTTATATGCGCCTGAATAATTTGCTACATAAGGATGCATCACGTTAATTTTCAAAAGCCTTCTTACTAAATCCAACTTGGCAATCGGTGATCCAGGCATCATAGGTTCATATATGATTTTTTCTATTACTTGATCCCCAGTCTCAACGTCAATATTATATGCATTCACTAGTTGATCTTTATCATTTTCTTTAGGTTTCTCAATTAGAAATGGATTACATATCTCATCAGAATAAAATTTGTTTATAAAGCTATATATCGGTCTTTTTGACGT
Source organism: Acidaminobacter sp. (assembly GCA_009881125.1). The sequence continues at coordinate 5,263 of WXFH01000322.1, forward strand.
TGTATACGAAGTTTGAGCCATTCTATAAGCTACTGTAGCTTTTTGATAATCCGTCTGCTCTTTGTCAAAATAATACTTTTTTACTTCATTATTAAACTTCTTCTTTATATACTCTTTTAATTGGGAAAATGGTCGTGATTCTTTAACTGCTTCTCGAGTAGAAGTTAAATTGTTATCTAATTCATCTGCATTAATAACTATCCTTGTTCTATTAAACGCACCGTGTGAAAATGCTTCCATACCAAGTAATGGATCGTCAATGTTAATTAATCTACCTCTAATGTTCAAGAAGATACCATTACTTCTTCCTAAATCTGCAGATTTTCCTTCAAGTAAAGAATCAGAATATAATTCAAACTGTCCATTAACACCTTTCAAATTCGAAAAATCAACATAATGCTCCCCATTTTCCTCGCGACTCTCTGCCCAATCTAGTGATTCAGCAGTTTGGTCTTCAAGTCCGATAGTCCAAGTTTTCAATATTGGAATGTTTATTTTTGAAGACTCAATTAAAACGCCATTAAAATGCAATTTGAAATTTGGATTAAGTGGCAAAGCGGTTCTTAAAATCCACTTTAATCGACCTTCTGTTATCTCAGATGCTTTTGGCTTCAGATCAGTCAAAATAGATATCGTCCATGATTTCACAGAATCTTTGCCAAACATTCTAATTTTATTTATGCTTTTTAGATAAGGATTCAATAATGAAATAGCTTCAGCTTCTGTAACTTCTATCTCATCAATAAAAATTGCGTCATTATCATTTGAAATTACATCATAATCCATTACAGCTATTAAGTATCGATTGTTTTTTTTAGTTAAATACGTCAGCTTTCTAGCTAATATATAAGTCGCTAGTTTTCCTATACCGAATTGGCCAATCTGGAGTCTAGCTATGTCTTTTGAAGGATTTTTTCTTTTAGATGATTCTCCAATTCGCCAAAGATCCTTTAGTTCTGATTCATCTAATCCTTCTCCATTATCAAGAACCCAAATGTATGCATCTGTTGCAGAAAGATCCGACGAGACATAGACTTCAACTTCAGAAGCATACGCATCGTATGAATTGCATATCAACTCTTCAAATGCTTTATTAGGACTTGAATACAAACCCGCTGAAAACAGTTCAATTATTCTATAACTTATCTTGACTTCAATATCATCTATTTTTTTACCAATTGAAGAAATATTCACATTATTTCCTCCCAATAACAATAAATTCTTCGTTATAAACTTTTCTACTTGATTTATTGTTGGTAAATTTGCCCTTTTCATCTCGATATGGGGTCAGAATTTTTCCGGTTATTTTTCTCTTAGCTACATAAGTATTGTTAAAGCCGGTTGCATTCAAAGATGCAACTAAGTGCTCTGCATTTCTAATTCTTACACCTTTGTATTCAGTATTGCCAATTACAAACAATGCAAACCCTGTATCTGACAATACGTTATAACATTTCTCTGCAACCTTTTGCATATCTAGAAAATATTTAGCGACTGATTTTGCTTTTGATTTATCATATTTATATAATTCAAAAACAATCTCTTTTCCAACCTTATTTAGATTATTCAGTTCACTTTCAAAGTTATATTCATGATATAAACTGCCAATCGTACCGCTTCGAAGTTCTCTGTAATCTTTAATATAGTCAAGCCACAAAGTTGATAATTGATGCAGGTCCGCATACTCATAAGATGTAACATATGGCGGACTCGTAACAATCATGTCTACCCGAGGAGGTGTTAATGATTCATCTAAAAAATTAACATTATCTATCACTGTGGTACTTTCATTTATTAAATTGCTTTCAATAATGGCGCTTCTCATAAATTCATATTGAACGCGAAACGATTTTATAACATCTGCTGGATTTTTATTTGGATCAAGTTGTGGTTTTATTGATTTTGTCAACCATCTTGATGTCGGTTTTAAGATATTAGAGAATGCACACTTAAAAAATAATTGGTACTTACTTTCAGATGGCACTTCGTTGAGAATCGAATATTTCAGTTTAATTAATTCATTAATATTTTTTTGATCATACCAATACATTAATCGATCATTTAAATTTTCATAAGAGTAATGATCATCAGAGAATTTCTCAAACTTGCTTATTATATTGTTAAAATACATGTCTAATTTGTCGATTTTATACGTATTGCTCTTCGTCTTGGCGATCATAGTCGCTACTGGATTTATATCACATCCCCAGAAGTCAATACCCTTTCTCTTTGATTCAAAAGCTACTGTCCCACACCCACAAAAAACATCTGCAATTTTATTAATACTTAAATTATGTGACTTTGCATATTCAATTGCCTTAGTAGTTATGAAAGAAGGAAATTTGGCCGGATATGCATGAATTCTATGAACTTTGAGTTCTTTTTCATCTCCTAGACTCCAATATGGGTCTTCTTGAATTGATTCAAAATCTAACTCATTAAAATCTACAATCAATTGCATACCCATGATCCTCCATAATTTCCGCTTTGAAAATCTTACTATCTTTAGTTACTATTGAAACATTAATTATATTATAAACAAACGCGAACAGTACCTCAACCTTTATAAATTGTCAATTATTGATTTGATTCATAATTTACTGCTAAAATATAGGATTAATAAGAACAAACCCATGATTTTGAATCTAGGGTTTGAGTGATCATGAATATTATGAAAGATTACAAATTATTATAAACATTTACTTCGATTTTATTATCAAGCCATGCATCGAAATCATCATAAACTTCAAAAACCCCATCACGCACGGCTTTGCCCATAATCGCGATCGCTTTGCGTCTTGCCTCTTCAAACGCTTTCTTCTGAACTTCAGGGCTCCATCCATCTGTACCCTTCAGCCGTGATACATAAGTTTGATAAACTGCTATTACCGCTGTCTGAACTGCATCTTCAGCAATATTAATATACTTTTCTAGACGCTTATCCTTATTACGCTGTCGAATGTAGTCTGTCCCAGCCTTAATCATCGAGACTAAGAAAGGAACTAGGGCTACAAGCACTGGAACAACAATACTTGTTACGACCATATCAAGCATTTCCTGATTCATTTTTCCTTACCTCCTTCGCGTAGCCAACAATTAAATACTCAAGATTTGGCGTTGTGTTTGCTACGATATTGTTGTGCCAATAGTCGGGGCTATTAATTCGCCCTGTCTTTTGAAGGTACTGGAGATCAGCCAGTGCCTTTTGTTTTGCTTCACTTATCGCCATTTTCTCACCTCTTAATTTGAGTGATTTCATTTCTTGAAGTGGGAAGTAAATGCCCGGGCATGCTGTTGGTCGCCAATGTCGGTGACCATCTACAACTTTGATCGTCGGGACTTTATACTTCAACCATTTGACAAGTTCTATACCTGCGTTAAACTGCACATCAGGCATTTCTTTGTCCTTGCCATCATAATCACCTTGGAATACAACACTTAGCAAATGGCCGTTATGATCAGCGGTGTGTGCCCCAAAGTTAAAGCCTCTGCCTTCAATTACCCATCCGTCCTTCATAACAAGCCAGCCATAGCCGAATCCTGACCAGCCTCTCTTTAGATGCTCTGCATGAGCTTCTTCCAGACCCCACGTCGGGTGATCCATGTGGTGAAGAGCCAGACCATCAATTTCATTAAGACGGTATGGTGACAGCGGCTTCGTCCATTTCAGATTATTTTTAATTATCTCCATATGTCCTCCTTATAACGTCAGCTTAATTCCAGCCAAGGCTGCTGCAAAGAGCAGGCCCCACTTCATTACTGTCACAAAATGCGGGATGATCTTATCTGCAAGCCCGCTGTCTTTAAGTGATGTTTGTATTCGCTCGATAGCAGCAAGCATTTCATCACTAGAAACTCGATCCTTGATCTCAGCCTGCATTTCTTTGATGCTAAGTTTTATCTCTTCATTGGAATTAATAAGGAGCTTCAGATAGACCCTTGTCTCAGAATCCGAATTCGATAATTTTGTATATTGCCTTTCAAGTTCCGTAACCCTGTCATCAAGGCGTTCTAGGGACTTTTCTTGTTTACAAGGATCCATCAGCCGACCTCCAATCGGTTTACTTGACTCCATTTTATCACCTCCTCGGGAGGAGGGATGCGATGCTATCGCACCCCTAATTTGAAGAGCTCTGCCGACATTTCTGCGTTGATTTTTACAAGTTCTTGTAGCGTCGTAGCTTTTACTACTTTCTTCAGATGATTGTTCATTGCAGTGCGGATCTTCTGGATCTTTGGATCATTTGCTTTGAGATTGGCATTGATGTACTTTGTGGTTTTGGACAGATTAGAGGAGATCTTGTTCATGGTATTGTACCTCCGCTCCTCCTGTGTTACGACACTAGACTCGATGCCATTCTCAACATTCTTGTCATTCTTGACTCGTTCCATTTCGTTCAACTTGTCATAGAAGTCTGTCATGGCTTGAGACGAAAAGGCAGGATCTGCTGTAAACGCACCTACTGTAGCTCTTTCAACCGCATTTCCCACTCCGGCACGCTTTGTTGTTGCAGGGAGCAGTATCTGGCCAATTATTCCGGTATATGACCAGATAATGTAATCCATCTGCTTAGGCGAGAGGTTTGTCAGACGACCAATTGCTTTTGCGATCTCAGAAGTGTTGTCATCATACTGATTTTTTCCAGAGTATTTTTGTAAGCCTTGAGAGACTATTGCGCGTCCAGCAAAGTCCTTATTAACCGGCAAGTTCCAAAAAATAGGCGCGAAGATATTGCTGGTGAATGGATCTACTGGGGTGAAACTTGTGGCAATAGTGCCAGCAAAACCTTTGTAGGAACCTGCCAGAGCCCTTTCAAAGAGTGATCCCCACAGTACTCCAAGTTCTCGAGATTTTGGGATCTTCCAAAACGTCCCATCACCTTTCGGGAAGACGTAGTAGGCGTCCTTAGTTCTCTGATCAAGCATCTGATACCTTTCCTCATCATCATTCATACTGACGAGGTAGGAAGCGATCTGTGGCACTGTAATGGCTATCCCGGCTTTTGCCATGCGCTTAAGAGCGCCTTTCGGATCCTTCTTATAATTGAATGCCTGGAAGAACCGGTCTAGACCCTGAACTGAAGCATTCAAGTAAGGCACAAACGGCTCTGCCTGCTTCGTGAGATCACCACCCCGGGCAAAGTTCACAGTGACGTTCTGCGCCGCGTACAAGGCTTTCTCAACGCTTCCAGTCTGTTCAAGAATATAGTTGAACTCAGAGATCCTCGGTGCCTGTTCTGTGATATTGTTGATCCACTCAATCATCTTGAGTGGGACTTTAAATTTCGATGCTGCGCTAGGTTGAAGGAGCTTTGCGTACTGCGTCGCCTCATCTGCTGAAAACTGACCAGAACCCGCACCACCTAGGTTCTTATAGAGTGCCGCGCCACCTGAATCAGTGGCGACCTCATAACCGGCTTTTGCGAGATTTGTCAGGAAGAATAGCGGATTATCCTGAGAACCATAAACATAAGCCGTCGGAATGTCACGGAAGATGTTTCTAAGTGCGAAAAGTGGATTATACTGGGTGATCAAGCCTTTAAAAACACTTGTCACTTTTCTCATAACCGGAGCGTTATTGATAATCCGCGGCAAGCCATTCAGCGATTCCAAAAGCATCTCGTCATTTATCTGGAGGTACTGAGGACTGCCCCCTTCCCAGACCGCGATGACATTATCGAGCTTTTTACTCTGGAACATTCCTATATTGGCCGGGATTTCCTCGGCGAACCTTGCTGCAGCTTCCGGATTTGATCTAACCGTTTCAAGTAAGGTCTGCCCCACCTCGTTGTATCGGGCGGTTCTTACGACCTTGTTGACCATCATCATGACGTTGCCAACCGGATTTGTAAGATCGCGATCCGATCCAGTTGCCTTCTTAACTGGGCTTGGCAGATCCACGAATCGTCTGCCGGGGCCATGCTGGCTTCCGCCCTCGAGATCGGAGAACTCTCGATAAGTCGGGAAGTAGGATGGGTACATGGTGCGCCACTCATCGTAGGTATGCGCATCGATGATACCAGTGTCCACGGCCCACGCCTTCATAAACTGGTCGATCCACCGCGTGACGCTGTCGCCCCATGCACGATATTCAGGATGCTGATATTCTAAGTTTGCTACATAATTTTTAGAGTCATCAGGCGTCATTCCCGGATCTACGGGCTTACCCTCTCTTGCCCGGTCGATGTTGTGTCGTTGAGCCATATACTGCCAGAAGTCCTTGTTGGTCGCAAAAGGTTCGGTAATAGTCTGCCATGATTGACCCAATTCCCTGCCTTTTGTATCAACTAAAGCATGTGTTAGAATCCTTTCGATGGTTCCTGAGACGAGCTTTGAGTTGGCCGCCTTTATTCTTACTGCATCAGCCACCTTGTTTAATGGATGGTTCGTATCGACAACTCGACGATAGAGGTTTGCAAGATCCCCTTTCAGATCTCTTGGCCTCTTCTTTTCGTCCATCTCAATATTGATGGTTGGGATGCTGAATCGTATGTCTGGATTTTCGGTATCGACCGGGTTGTCGCCGATTTCTTGCTTAATCTGGCTCGAACTGAAGGTGACATAGACGTCTCCGACAGGCGGATCCTTTTCATCAAATGAGGTGATTGCGTCGGATACTTCTTTGAATATGACGCCGTCGTGCCCCAGTTCTTTGGCTTTTGCGATATTCCAAGAGTAGAAGTCATCTTGGAAGAATTCAGAATTCTCCACAACATACGGATTTGTGATGTTGAGGTAAAGATCCATCCTCTTACCATACCCTTTGCGCATTGACGCCTCGACGGTCTTCCATCCTTCTTGGTTGTGGCTGTAAAGACTGCTGCCGATGCTATTGACACTACGGACAATGTCTTTAAGACCGTCTATGCCTTCAACTTTATCCACCTCATTGGCTTCCCACATGATGCTGCCGATGGTCTCTTCCCGGTCGAGACTTCCGTCCAAATTGTGATTGGCGTGGCCGATCGCCTCTGCGAAGTATTCCAGGTCTTCGTCGCTCGAAGCAGCGAGAAATGCTTCCAGCGGCTTCAAGTCATAATTCCCAGACCTGTATGTGTCAGCAATCCGTGGGTTATCCGTAAAGAAAAAACCTAGCTTTGCGGATCTAGAACCGGTATATTTGCCACCTTTTGAGGCGTCAAACACAGTAAATTCTGCCCCAGTCCCATGGTATACCTGCTTCAAAGACCCATCATCGTTACGAACCTTGGAATCCTTGAAGGCCTGTTCAATGTCTTCCTTTCTGGCAACGCTGAATTTCTCCCGATTCTCCCACGCACTCTCACCAACGCCTTCTTTTCTTCCCTGCCAGACGTTCGGCCTCGGCACGTTTGTCGTCCCATGGGCGGTTCTCTCACCTTTAACGTCAACTACCTCAAAAAGGTAATGGTCATCGATCAGATGTCTGGCAGACTCGAAAACGTGATCATTTTCTGCGACGAGAACAGGTCTATGGCCTCCGAACTCAATAGCGTTTTTCTTCAGATGCGCCATTAGTTTCTTCGGTTCAAGCGCCATCTCTGACGGTATTTCTTGAATTCCGCGTACTGTGAGCCTCGGTGACATATAGAAGATTGTCGAGTAACCTTCTGAAGATTTAAGCATTTGCCCTAGAGCGACCATATCGGTTGAACTTCCAACCTTATGACCTAGGAGAGCATGTGGTTTGTCTGGCTTCAACAGCTTATCCTCACCGTTGTAAAGGTCATTGATGTAGAAGTCATTATCCTTATTCATACCGTTCGGTATCACAGCATACTGGTTGCTGTTGATGATGATGTGACCCTTAAACTCAACAATGTCCTTCAGCATAATCTCATAGCGACGGGTCGCGTCAAAGTCAGGACCAGAAGGATTAGGAACGCCAGATGGGTGGTTATGCATGAGATAGAAACCTGTAGCGTCCATACTCTTGGCGAAGTTAATTTGTGTGTTGATCCAATTATTCTTTTGTTTATCATCTTTTCCGGCGAATATCGCTGAAGATCCCGGCATCCTTGAGGATACCCCTGTGTGGGAGACAATTTTTCCCGTGTCATCAACAAAGAAGATCCTCATAGTCTCAAACCGCGGATCTCTAAGCACCTGTGCCATGACAGCAAGCTCGTTGGTATTCTTGACTGTCTTACCGACAAGATCGACCTTTCCGTCTGCGAGGAACTTCTTGGTGTAATCCCGAGCAATCGTCTTAGTCTTCAGCGTGCTGAACTTCGCCTCGAAGTCGTTTAGTGCCGCCGCCCCCATATGGGCTTCCACTTCAGAGACTTTGAGGTTAGACACTAACTCTGCTACCTTTGTGTTGCTTTTGAAATATGAAAACCTCTTTACAACCTTCTCATCAACTGGCAGAGATCTGTGTCCGCCTTTATACTCACTGAAGATCTGGGCGATCGCCTTATCGTTGAAAAAGGGTTTCACGACTTCCTGACTAATATTCCGGCCTTCGTTGTTGACCATTTTGAACTCCGTCAGTACCTTCCAGTAGTTGTGTTCGTTAGAGAACTGCTTGAACTTTGGCTCAAGGCCCCACGACTTACATAGCTCGAGGTAGGCTTTCTGATTTTCCTGAGGCGTCCTGTTAATGTCCCACCACTCAGTGATGTCAGGCTTTCTCGGCTTTTGCTTCTTGCGGTCTTTATGGTTCTGACCGCCAGCGGCCTGGTTCTTCTCCCAGTCGATGACAGACTCATTCTGGGTGGTTGTGTAATCCTGCCATCTCTCAAAGCCCTGCCCTTGCGTAGCGCGGTTCTCTCTGCTGAGTCCTGAAATATGGTACGGAATGATGTTGTCTATGGTGTCCATCGCCATAAGCGCGCGGATGTGATCGTCGTTGATTCCCACCACCGTGGTGCCAACCGTATTACTGAAAAGTCGACGAAGTTCGACTGCAGTCTCGTAAGCCATACCCTCGATGCCATCAAAGACAGGCTTGCCGTTTTTCATTCCTGTTTCACCCAGCGGCATCAGGGAGGTGTTGATCATCATTCCTGTGTTACCCATGGCTCTTACGAAGTTTTCCATCTTAGTATATGCGAAGCCTTTAAGCCCAACAGAAGACATGTCAGCGATGGCCTGCATCGCGTCTAGAAGATGTGGAACCTCAAAGTCAGACCACGACTGCCATCTGAGTCCGCCATCAGCATTAAACCTCTCGACGACCCTTTTATTTTTGAAAGACTTCAGGATCTCCCCACTGTACTCTGTGCGGCTCTCCTGCATCTTGATCTTGGCAGATGCCCCGAGTTTGGTTTTGAACTCTTTATAGACGTCCGGATGCTCTTCGTATAGTCGGTCGAAGCCTTCCTGGCTGAGGAATAGTTCCGGATCAAGATCTGGGTACTTCTCGATAAATTCGTTGGCATACTGTCCTTGTCTGGATCTTCGGGTGTCAACATAGCAGATGCCGCAGGAGACTTCTTTTCCTGCTTCGAGCAATGCTTTTCTTACGGCAAAATAATCCGTAACTGACAGGGCGGATCCCTTATTCTTCTGGATTGCTTCGATTGTCCCTTGCAGGATCAATCTCTTCTTGCACAATGTCGAAAAGTCAAGGCTCTTGCCGTAATCCTGATTGTCCTTGAGCGCGGTATAATTCGGATTTGGATCATAATCCAGCCGTTCAATATTGTTGATGACGATGGCCATAGCATTGTCGACGCTCTCCAGCCATTCAAGTACTTTTTCCCTCGAGATGTTTAATTTCTTTGAGATGCCTTTAACTGCGGCTTCTTTGGCTTCAGGTGTCCAAGTACGTACACTGTAGATCGGGGCGGCAGAACCAGACTCAATATCAACTGAAGCAGCTTCTCTAAGTCCAAATGCATTCTGAACAGAGTCTCTCCCCATGATCTCGGTAACGACATCCTCAAACTGCTTTTGGAACTCCTTAATCTGCATCTCAGTCATGACTCCGAGGTTACCAGACTCTTTCTTGTCTCCCTTAAGAACCTTATTGATCAAATCTCTAATGACGCGGACGAGTTTCTGCGCCGTTGTGGCGTCACGTTCGTAGAGGTTCTGCCAGAACTGCCGGTCAGTAAAAAGGGAACCGGCCTCCTCGGCCAGCATCTCCTCGATCAGAAGTTCCCGGTCGTTTGCGAGCCGCTCTTGGTACTCCGTGTCCTGGGCGTATTTGGCGAGTTGGTTCTTGATCTTCTCTGTCGTCATACTGTCCCCGACCACAGCGCGAAGTTTCTTGTAAAGGTCGTTGTGTTTGGTGTTGACGTGATGCAGGAACTCATGGCCAAGGACGTCCAGAACGACCTTCCCGTCGTTTGTCTCGTCGGAGTTGATGAAGATCGTGTTAGACTCCCGGGCGGAAAACATCCCTCTCGTGTTGGCTCGTCCGCCGCGATAGAAGACGACATCGGCCCCGAGACGCTTGCCGAGGACCTGGGCGTTCTTGAAACCGATCATTGCAGGCATGCTGAGTTCTTCGGAGGAGACAATTTCTGCACCAGTAAGCGCTTTGACGTTGGCGATACGTGTGGCAACTTCGGCATCGTCTATCAGTCTGACCGGTAATGCTTGCCTAGATTTTCCCTGTTCGGCGGCTCTTGCCTCAGAGAAGGTCTTCAGGGCTTTCCACTGATTAAAAGCCGCACTGCCTGTGTCTGGGATGCCCTTCAGCGCCATGACGGAGCGGACCATGCGCGGTTCTACGCCTAACTCTTTGGCGATGTCCTTGCGGCGTACGCCGTCCATGGCCATGTCAACGATTTGCTGATCTGTGCCGTCCTCGACGGCCAGGGCGAGATCCGACTCCATTTTCTTCAGTACGGTCTTGTTCATCTTTGACGTGTCGATGATCGGCATGAACTCAGGCTTCTTTGGCTCTATTGTTTCCACCCTTGCGAGTTCCGGAAGGTTCGGCATTCGGTTCTTATAAGCCTGTTCCTTGGCCATGTCGAGAATGTCCAGGGAAGCATAGCCTCTTAGGATGCTCTCTCTAATAGCTTCCGGTGTGGTGTTCTCGATCTCGTCCTGGAAGGCTTCCCATTCCTGCATGGACTCGACCTCATTGGACTCGGACTGGAGGATCTCCTTTTGGTAGTTGATCATCTTGTCCATGATCTGGTCAGCAGCTTCGACAAGTTCTGTTTGGGCGTATGTCTCCCCACGATACTTCGTGTCTTTCGCTTTTTGGCCTTCATCCGATGCACCTTTTCGCTTCTCGTACTCGGCAACTTGCTTGGTATAACCTTCAAGATCGTAGGATACCTGAGGCGCGGTCTTTTCTCTGGCGTAGTCGGCAATCATGCCCGGTGCGGCAATCGCACCACCGGCGGCACCACCCGCCAATCCGAGGCCGAAGGAGTAGAGATCACGAGTCGGGTCGAAAATGCCATTTCCGCCATCTGAGTATAGTGGGATATCCTTACCAGCGATGATGCGGTCGACTGCTGCTTCCCACCAGTTCTGTTTAACTTCTTCAAAGCCCTCACCGAAAGTGCTCTTCAAGAACTCTGTGGCTTTGCTCATACCGCCTTCCCTGAATGCTTTGTTGACACCTCCACTCTCGAGGACGCTCTGGCCATAGGCGTTGACGAACGCTACGAAGAAAGCCTTGCTGTCATCCATACCTTCAGCGAGGTTACTCTGGTACTTCTGTGAGAAAATCTTCGCGCCCAGCGGCAGGGTCTCTGGACTGATGACCGCGCGCTTTGCAAGTTCGACCATTGCGAGTTTGCGGGTTTCTTTAGTCAGGAGTTTCTTTCCGATCTCTTTCGCACCCATCTGCGCGACGGTGCCAGTAGCACCCGTTGCCATGGCCAGAACGATAGTAGTCAGCATATCCGGGACGAAGGAAGTGAAGTCGTAAAGGAAACCCTTGATCGCATCTTCACCTACGACGGCTTCGCGATTGATGCCAGCCTGCTCAAATTGCTCTGCACCACGATTGAGTTGATCTTGTGCGGTTTGGCGTCCAGCGACAAAATCTGCGGATCGTCCAGTTTCGATCCGACGCGCATTATACCCGTCCTGCCCGGCAAGACCTGCTAGTGTGTTACCGGTTGCCTTAGTGCCGAGCCACCAGTCGGAGAGACTTTGGGCGATGACCTTTAGCTTGCCGTCCACAGGAAATCGCTCGTCTATCTCAACTCTTGCCCTGTTTACCGCCTGCTCGTGCTGGATGTCGCCATAGAGAGCATCTTGAGTCGCTTTCTTGAAGGCTGTATCAATCTGGTACTGCTTTAGGCTCTGAGGATCCAAGGTATTGGCCGCCAGTGTGAGCCAAGAGTCCTCGTCGGCAGGGTTAGCCGCGATGCTGGTTCTGGCCTGCTCCACGAGAAGCTTCTTCTTCACGGTGTCCGGCGTTGGAGCCTGCTTCAGCAGGGTCTGCTTCTGTTCAGCGAGATCCTTATAGGCAAGAGGATTAGACGAGGTCATCGTCTTCTGCTGGGCCTCGATCTCCCTGAGGCGCATATTATGCTCTTCCTGCTCCTTCTCCATCCGGTCTTGAATGGTGGCAGGCGTAATTCTTGGCGCAGTGACAAAGCCCTGGCGCTTTGGCTGGAGAGGGTTTTCGATCTGTGGTGCGATGCTCTCGACGGTTGTCCCCTTGGGCTCATTGTATCGGGTTGACTTGAAGCGCTCGAACTCGTCAGTCTTTCTAGATTGGACAAAGCGCTCATACTCCGTCTGCTTTTTCTTGCTCTTGTCGTCGTCTCTGATTAACACAGGCTGGCCTCCTTGTCTTTAGGATCGGGCTAGTCGATTGGAATACTCAGCATCTTCATGAGCCGGAACGCTTCCTCATCCGAAAGCGCAGATTGACGGATCATGGTGCCGACGTCTTTTTGTGAATATCTTGGAATGTCGATGATCTGACCACTATCTGGATCTACCGTTTTCTTGGTCGTACCGATCATGTCCCATGCCCGGCTGAACATGTCCTTGAACACCTTGGATTCGCCCTCCACTGCCTGGGTAACGTTGTTTGGATTAGCTGGATCTTTTGACCAGGCAAATTTTTCTCGGTCTAGAGCGAGATTGCCCCACGAGATCGCACGACTTGCGGCGGCGTTAGCCTGATCCGCCTGAAATGACTTGAGCCACTGTCCATCTGCGACTTTGTCTCGGTCTTTCTGATAATCGAAAGTTGTCTGCCACTGCTGGTCAGATACCGCGGCACGTTCTTTGTTGAATTCAAACTGCTGGTTCCACTGCTGGGTAGAGGTGTCAAAGGACTGTTGCCACTGGTTGTCCTGCACAGAGTCTCGGGACTGCTGGTAGTTGGCCCCGTAAGCCCATCTGGAGTCGTCAACGAGGGCTGAGTTTCTTTGAGCCGTAACGGTTGCATTCATTTCGAGCTCCTTGAAGCTGGCGGCTCGGTTGTTGTCGGCGATGGCTTTCTTCAAGTTGTTGACCAGGTTGATCTCCTGCTGATTGAGCGCGGTCTTCTGTGTGTCTGCGTTGGCGACGATCGCGCCCTGATCTGAGGCGACCCCGCCGGAAAAAGAGGTACCCTTGGCCGCGGCGGTCTCGTTGGCCCTTTGCATGTTGCGTGCCGCGCCAACGTCAGCTTGGTCTCTGAGAGGCTGAAACTGCGCCGGAGCGTCTTTGATCTGCTGGTTGTAGTCTGAGTTGACCTGGTCCCTCGCGGCCTTGATGGCCGCCGCTTGCGCCGCCATCTGGGCGTCGAAGGAGCTGTTGATCAGCGCCGCGTTGTCCGGGACACTGGCCTGTTGCGCGGTTCTTTGTATTGCGTTGAACCCTGTGCCGTCGGCGTTGGTGCTGTACCCCGCGGCATTGCGGATGGCTTCCGCAGCGTCCCGTGCCGCCTGCATGCCCGCTTTGTCTCCGGAAGCGTTGGCTGCCGTCCAAGCGTCGCCCGCGGCTTTGACTTTCTTCTGGTCTTCGGCGTTTAGTGTTATATCGCCAGTTTTAACTGCCATATCATCACCTCTGGTCTAAGTATATGAAAGGTTAAGGTTTATGCCTGCAATCGGATCGCGTGCAGTTGGGTGGCGTTGTTTCCGGCGCTGTTGGTGCTGGTTGCCGCTTTGATGGTGCCCGCTTGGCTGGCTATGCCTTGCAGTTTAATAGTCGTTGTGCTCGTCAGGGTGATCACAGCGGTCACCGGGATACAGACCGTGGCGTTTGACACCGAGGCCTGATAGACCTCGCCGCTGGAGTAGTGCGTGGTTCCGTCTGTAATTCTAGCGCCGTGGTGGCGGGCTGTGGTGGTACTTCTGAGCGCTGTCAGTTGCCCTGTAATCAGCCAAGTTCCAGCCCCAAGGGATAGGGACACCGAGTCGTACCAATTGTTGGCGGAAGACATGCTTACGTCTGCGGACAGGACGCCGGTGGCGTAGTTGATTGCGCCGGAAGGCCCCTGCGGTCCTGTGTCGCCCTTGACACCCTGTATGCCCTGTATGCCCTGTGGGCCGGTATCTCCGGTGTCACCTTTTGGACCTTGAACACCTTGTGGTCCGGACTCGCCCTGAGGACCCTGTAGGCCGGTGTCACCCTTAGGCCCTTGAGGCCCGGTCTCGCCCTGAGGTCCTGCCGGGCCTTGCACACCTTGCGGACCCGCTGGCCCCGGATCGCCCTTTTCTCCTTGTCCTGTGGCTTTGGCGTCGACGTCGTCTGCCGTGTACATCCAGACTTTTTTATTCGGATTAATCTGAACCAATACTCTGGCCATGCACATTCCTCCTATAAAAATAGGGGGTTTACACCCCCATCAGTTTCTCTAAAAGTTCGACTCGTTTCAGCAGTCCGGCCACGTTGTTTGGGCTACCTTTTGACTTCTCTGCGGCGATTTCTGCTCTTACAGATTCAGATTGTAACTTTCCGAACTCCTTGGCCTTTGCTAGTCTCTCCTCATGTGTCATACCGTCGTCCCTCCCAGCATTGCGTCGATGACCGCAGTCAGGTTCGCTACCTGCGACCGCAGTTCATCAATCTCCGGCGTAACGTCTTTCGGCTTCAGTTCAGGGTACTCCACGGCGACGCCGTTCTCGTACTTAAACCACCCTCCGTTGATACCTACCGGCACCGACGGCACGTCGTACGGAATGTAGCCGGGGTGCTCGTAGGTGATCGCGTCGCGGATCACGTTTTTCTCGTCTACTTTGATATAAAACATATCAGCCCTCCTCTAATATTTATGTGTGACCTTCACGGTTCTCTGATCGCCGGTGGTGCCGCCGTCTTTAGCCACACCTATTTGCTCGTAACTGAGGTAACCGCCTGTTTTGTAGGCCTTTCTGATGTACCCACCCTTGAAAATCTCGAGGTACGGCGAAGAATCGCACGTCACGGCGAGATAATCTCCCTCTGCTTTCAGCGCCACGGATTGATGATCGTCCACTGTCAAGCCGGTAAAAGTCTGTAAAGTGAAGGACGATCCTCTCCTCTTGTACACATTTACGCCCGTAGCGAGGCCAAAGAAAAAGAAAGTTTCATCTTCAGAAATGTCCGCGGAATACCCCGCGGCACTTGGCACGGTGTCAAAAGGTGTGGCGAAGTAGGTATAAAATAAAGGGTCTCCTGCGTCTAAGTAAATACGCGCATAAGGCGCACCCGAGATCGCACAAGACAAGTACTTCCCTGTACTGCTGTACTTCAGGCCTTTAGCCGAAAAACCTGTATTAGAGTAAATTCTAGTAAAACTGTCCCCGTCGCGTTCATACACATACACGCCGTTCGTCGACATCCCCGCGGCGAGCCTCAACCCGTCAGGGCTGAAACTTAAAGCGTTGACCGTTGTTGTCGGCGGGTTGGACGGGTTGGATATTTTTGTGTAAGTATCCCCGGTTTTTTTATAAAGGCTAAGGTAGTAAGTAACCCCACCGACAGCGAGATACTGGTCATCAGGTGTCAGATCTATCGCGTATACATTGCCTCCCGGAAGGGCGTCTAGGATATCGATAGCCGTGAATACGTCTCCGCTTCGACTGTAAACTTTTATCTGGGAGGATCCGCACCCTACGAATAACCGCGTACCGTCCGAGTTAAACTTAAGTGCGTAGACTGCTCCGCCAGGGAGGGTTGCCGGATTGTCGAGTTTGGTAAAAGTGTCCCCTTCCCGTTTGAACACTATCAGATACGGTGTGGAGGCGGAACCGAGGGCAAGATACACGCCGTCCGGACTCCAAGCGCAGGCGTAGGCTATGTTAGTGGGTATTCCGCTCGGTGTGCTGAGTTCGGTGTCCGGGTGCTTCGAGGTAAGGCCGACTACCTCGCCCGCTTTTATGGTCTCTCCGAAAGTGGCGACCACCGCGATTCCGATCTTGAGCGGCCCGCCGCCGGTGTTGACTTTTCCTCTGGCCATAGGCCACCTCCTAGTAGTCGTCTGCGAGGACGATCATTTTCTTGACCTCACCGATGCTTCCGTCTTCCTTGGCCACGCCGATCTTACGGAATCCTGAGATCTCCGGCGCGTTGTAGAGTTTCACCGACCCTCCTGTGAGGACATGGACGTAAGGCGACTCGGCGCTAGCGGCGACTATCATTGACAGGTCGGCTCTTATAGCAAACCCTTGAGCGTAGGCCGAAGTCGATAAAAGTGCGTTCACTGCGGTGCCAAAGACATCCCCGTCGCGTTTTGAAAGATATAGTCTGGACATATCTGATGGCGCGTAGGCGACGATATTATTGTCCGGGCTAAAGCGCATGGATCTTACCATCTCTCCGTGCGATAACGAAAGGGACATATTACTGAACACATCCCCTACCCGCTTAAACATTCTAATCCCGCCGCCGGGAGCATCGTAGGCCACAGCAATGTGCCGCCCACTCGGGGAGAACTCAATCCACAGGAAGGCATAGGTACTTGTTGTCTCATAGATTTTAGTCAGCGTTGTACCCTCTCTCTTGTACACCCTGAAGTAAGAGGAAGCTGAGTTTTGCCCAAGCACGAAGTAAGTGCCAGTCGGGTCTACCGTGCAGGACGCGCTTGAGTTAGTATCTGCGGGGTTTGCCAGATTAGAGAACGTATCCCCGCTCCGTTCATAGACCACCATGAAAGGCGAGGTGTTCGTCGTTACCATCAGATACTTGCTGTCCCCGCTCCAAGCGATGGCGGTGGGCGACGCTGTGGGCAAGACCGCGGGGTCTGCGAGTTTCGTCAATACGCCGTCTACAAATTTATAGATGTTGATGCAGGAGGCTCCGCCGCCTACCGCAAGATACTCTCCGTTCGGGCTCCATTTATGGATACGGGACAGAAACGCCACGGCTGGATCTGCTTGTTTCGTGAAAGATGTTCCGTCAACGGTGTAGATGTGAAGGTAAGGGGCGGCATTGATGCCGACACTCAGCAGACCTTTTGGTTCGTTGAACTCTGCGCGATAGGCGGCGGAAGGCACGGCCACGTCAAAGGTGGCGGTTATTTTGGTGGTGGGTAGCGATGCGACCTTGGTGCCGACCGGGGCGTCTTTGACGACACTCTCCGCCAGCTCGTAGGACTCTTCCGTGGAATAGATCTTGGCGCCGCCTGCCGATTCTATAGGTCCTCTGGCCATCCTACTTCACCACCTCGTAGGAGAAGTCCATGGCCGCGGTTGGATCGGTCTTGGCGTAGAAGGTGATCGTGTCTGTACCGCTCTCGTTGGTCGGGCAGAGTTCGGCGGCCTGTGCGATGTCGTGGGCGTCCTTGTCTAGGGTGATGCGCACGGTGTCGGTGGCGGTGATACCGCTGACAGTGAGCACGAGTTTTCTCGCATAATCACCCGTGGCGGCTTCCCACCCGGTCGAGGTGATTGTGCTGGTGCCTTTGACGACCTTGGCCTGCGGAGCGAAGGTGATCCACTTGCTGGTGGTGGTGTCCCACACCAGTGCGTCCCCGTCAGCCACCCCTGTGACATTGACGTCCGGGGCGTTGGAGAGGTTCAGCGCACCCTCGGGTAGTGATCCAGCCACGACGCCTTGGATTTGGAGATCGATATAGGTCTTGATCGCCTCTAGCGTACCCTGCACCGTACTGGCAGAGACGCCAGTGATCGGCGTCATACCGACGTTGGCCGCTCCGGAAGTTGAGACCAACAGATCGATGACGCCGTTCAGAGCAACCCTGAGCTCCTCGGGGCTGGAGTCGTACCAGTCCTGAAGTTGTTGATACGTCATGCCGTTGATGGTGTTAGGCCGCCTGTCCAGCATGCGGTGTGTCTTGGCGAAAGCGGTTATCTTATTGCTGATAAGTGGCATTATCTCACCTCACTCAGATTCTGATAGGTAATGTCGATGGAGCTAAACCCGAAGAACTCATTGATCACGCCGGAACTCGTGAGCCGGACTTGAAAGCGCTGGATGTTGCGTGCGTCGTCCACCCGAACCTTGAAGGCTCGCACGGTGCGGTTGGTGTCGTAAGACCAGTCGCCATAGTCCACCACACCATAGTCGAAGAGATCCATGCGCTCGGTATGCACCACGCCGCTGGAACCTTCTTCGGTGGCGTATTCCACCGCGAGCTTGGCTTGGTTCCAAGGCTTCATCCCAATGATGAGACTCTGAACGAGCTTGGTCTGATCGTCTCTCTCGAAAGTGGTGATGATACTGGAGAAGTATGCGTTGATCACGGCTCCGTCGTCGTTATATGGGTAGAGGTCGCTTCCGTCTTTTGGCTTCACTCGGTAGACCATACCTCTGTCGTTTGATCCAAAGAGAAGATCGCCATCCTCGGCCCAGACATTGACCGGCAAATTATCCCACGGGTACCACACAGGCTGGTATCTCCCTGTGGCTTCGTCCTGCACGAAGGTGTTGTAGTCACACACCCACACTGTGCCGCCTGTTGTGGCCAGATAGTACTTGCCCTTATAGTCGATGCCCTCTCCAACTCCTACGGCCTTGATGCCCGTAAGGCTGGAGATTGGAGACACGTTGCGCTCGTCACGTACGTTGGTTCCTACGACTTCGTACACACCCTCGTCAGATAGGAAAACCGGATTGTTGTTCAGGATCTGGATCGACCCTGCGCTATAGGCTCCTCGCTCTCGGCTAAGAGGGACGCTTGGAAAGTGCGTGACGGTTCTGCCATAGGCGTCCTCTTCAATCGACCAGTTTCTCAGGTAGACACTGCGGCGCTTTAGGACGACCATGCGGTCGTACTGGACGGCGTACCCCACGACGGGATCTGTGTCTCCACCGATGCGATCGAAGTTGGTGTCCGGCCAGTAGGTTGGGTCGTAGGCACCTGAGAGCGGGAGCCCCGTCCACCAGTCGATGTGTGGGTAGTCTGGATTGCCTGTGACGAAGACCCTCGAGTCATTTGGCCCACCGTAGACATGGGCCACGTGGCACTTCTTGATTCGGCTGGCGTCGGCGTAGCTGTCCTTCTTAACCTGCACCTCAAGATTATTCGTGCCCGCACCTGGATCCGCCACAAGGGTCAGAACACCGGTGGTAAGGTTGACGGAGTAGTCGGTTGTCACTGTCTTCAGCGCCCCGTTCAGCCAGACGAATTCCAGTGCGTCCAGCGGCGCGCCGTGGATCTGGTAGGTCTTGGTCGCGGCTACAGTGGAAAACTTCTGCTTGAAGCGTGGCTGAAGCAGATTTAGATCCTCCACTCTCGTGCCGCCGCCGCCTGGAGGCGTTCCAATCAGGAAGGTCGGGATGTAGGCGATCGACTCCGCCGTCACGAAGGTGGTGCCGTTGAAGACTATGAAGTTGGTACCGTCTAGAATACACAGTTTCGTGGCCAGCATGAAGCTTATGGACTTTGAGGCAGCCATGCCGGAATAGGCCTCGACCGGTTGTTCACCTAGGGTGTCGTAGATGTAGAGCTTGGTTCCGTGATGGATGATCCGGATCGTTGTACTGTCGGTGTCGATCCACTTATGGATCCCGAGGATCGCCCCAGCGCCAAGACTTGTAGCGAATAGCTTCTCATACCCAGTTCTCATCTCCGGAGTGCCTTCGTCATCCAGCACACAGTTCATCATTGCAGGAGAGCGACGCACGTCCCGTGTGCCGGTCACATCTACGCCGAGAAACTGCCGGATGGATAGCGGCGGGTTCTGCCGCGGGAGCCGCGTCACTGGCCTGATCATCCGTTATACCTCACTCTCCGTGGCAGCCGGTTTCCTGCTCTGATGTTCTCGAAGCTGTCGTTGTAAAGGCCTAGCCACACCTGCGCCCTTGCGGAGTCATACTCGGTGCCCTCTTCGGACAGGAACTGGTAGTTGGCGTACTGGCACAACACCCTCGGATCCACATACCGCTCATCGATCGGAAGAGCCGCGGTAAGATTCGACAAGGTGAGCTCTGCGGGAAGGTACTCGTAAGCGATGAGAATGATGGCGTTTGAAAGTCCGTTCACCTCCACCGACTCAATCTGGCTCACGTTGTAGTCATACCGAACGCCATCCAGCGTAATGGCACGGATCCGGATGCAGTCGTGTGTTAGATCAGAGAGGTCAAAGCGCCCGTATTCATCCAGTGTGATCTCCTCTGAGAAAAGCGGGCCGAGACGCTCGCGGGCGATCTTGCGCGCGGCATAGTTTATCCCGGATAGGAACCGAGTCGCGTACTCGAGGCCTTTATTGGTGTAGACCCCGCCGGTCTGCACCATTGTTTTTACGTTATACGTGTTGCGGGCGCACTCCTGAAGTGCATCGCCCAGTGTCCAAGGCATTTACATCACTCCCCGTACAGGTAGTTGTTGATCAGTGGTCGACGGATGTCCCTCGCCAGGGCCTCGGCCATATTGGAAAGTTTTCTGTCCTCTTCCGCCTCAGCCTTTTCGTTCTGCTGGTCAACGTAGTCGAGGATCTCACCACGTTTATTCAACCACACAGTGTGGCGCCAGTCGGCAATGAGATCCCGGTCGACCTCTCCATATTTCACCTTGGCAAACGGTCCACCATTGAAGGTGACGTGATATTCTTCCTTCTCGTAATCGAAGGCAATGTCGAAGCGTTCATCGATGTCGCGTAGTTCATTCCTCAAGTGGTGGCACTTCGCGCCTTTGGGGTCAAGCATGAATATCCTCCTCAAAGTGAAAAAAGGGAAGGAGTCTTTAGGCTCCCTCCCTCATTCATTGTTCTTATACCTCAGTGATGTCGTCCAACCTACCGAAGGCGTTACGTGCAAACATCCCAAGTTCCATGTAGCAATATAGGATGGCTTCGTATGCGTCCTTTCCAGTGACTCTGGAGAGGATTGCGCCGTCCATGTCCATCCAGTCGTAGTCTGCGAGCTTGTACATCTTAAGCATGCTCTCGTCCACGCCGAATACCTTGTTCGCAGGCAGGAATTTGTCGACTATGATCGGGAGGTTGTTGAAGGCGATGGTGGAGTATCCACCCTTAAGCTCCGTCTTGTTGACGATCTGCTTCTTCGCATCGAGAACCGCCTGATACGCACGTCTGACGCCGTAAGTCGTATAGAGTGCACTGACGTCGCCTGCACCTGCCTGCTCGACGGTATCGATCAGAGTCTGAAGAAGCGTGTCAGAGATTGCTCTGTTGGAGCCACCGTTGGCAAGGATTGACGCCTTATGCCAAGGGTAGGATGCGACTGCGAGTTGCTGAAGGGCTCCGTAGCCACCACCGATGTCTGCGTTGTCGACGATGCCCTGAATACCCATAACTTCGAGGTTTCTGGATCCGCCGACGTAGACAGCGTAGGTGTTGTTAGTCGTGATGGCCGCGCCGGAGATGACAAAGCTTGTTGCGTTTGTGACGGAGACAACCGTTCTGCCCACTGCACCCGTACCAGTCGTGCCGTCAGCCGCCACGAGGACATCAATAGACATTCCTGCTCTCAGGAACGCGGTGGAAGCGACGACGACTGTCGTAGAAGCAGAAGTTGTGCCGCAAGTCGTGAGTCTGCCTGTGCCGTCGCCGGCGAGCATTCTATTGACCGCGTTCTTAAGGTCGCGGGTGACACCCTTGATCTCGGAGTCGACTGCTCGGATGAAAGCACCAGCGTCGTTCTTGGCGGCCTTGATGGACTGACCAGTAAGCTGAATGCGGCCATACAAATATCTCATCGGAACGATGGACTCTTTGTAAGCCTGTTGGCCTGCGTCCATCAGCGTAGCGCCTTCAGCGCGCGCACCGATACCTTCGTTTCGGCCATAGTGCATAGGGATCGTGAAGTTCTTACCGACGACAGAGTCGAAGTCTGTGTCAATACGCTTCAGGAGTTCGTTGTCGTTGTTGAGCTGTTCTCGGATCGGGCCGAGATACTGAGTTTTCAATACACTATCTAATGTGCTAAGAGTTGCTGGCAAAGGCTACACGTCCTTTCGTTATGAGCGTTTGAGTTGTTCGAGGGCGGCCTTTCTAGCCTCCTCGAAAGTCTTCGGTGTGGTTGCCGCTGGTGCAGAGGCACCTCCACCTATCTCGATGGGTTTGCCGCCTGACCTGACGGACTCCAGATAATTCTTGATGTGGATGTCGGGTTTAGTAAGGTCTAGAAGCTCCGGGAGTTTCTCTGTGACGACGAGGGCGAGCCCCGTCTTCATGTCTGTGCCTGAAGCTTCTGCGATCTGTCTGATCCGTTCAAGGTTGTCCGAAACAAACTTGCCGATCTTAGGATCGCTGACGAGTTCTTTCTCTTCGGCAGTGAGGCGCTCTTTGCGCTCCACCTCGGCCAGTCTTGCTTTGGCTTCATTGGCTTCACGCTCGACCTTGATCACTTCAGGATCCTTGCCTGTACGCTCTGCCTCAGCCTCGAGTTCCTCCTGCTCCTGTTGATGCTGAAGGTACTGAAGATACTCTCCCGGCTCCATGCCTGCTGCTTTCGCTTGTCGTTCAATCACGCTTTTGTAGGGAGAAAACTCTGCCTCCATCTTCTTGCGCTCGTGTCCGAGTCTTGCGGCGAAGGCTTTTGCCGGATCCTTCTCCTTAGTGGAGTCGGTCATCTCAGTGCTTTCCGTAGTCTGCTGGTCGGCGGCACCAGTGTCATCTGCACCCGTTTCGACATCTTCAGCAAAGAGTTGTAGATTGAATTTATATGGTCTTACCATGATGGTTCCTCCCATGCGGCGTCCATGAGATCTTAACGCCCGTCTTTGATTTGATAATACAACAGCATAAAAAAGGCACCCGCAATGGGTGCCAATAAAAGGGGGATTTAGATGGCGTCAAGAATAGTTGGATCTTGCTTGATAGCGGCCTGCTCCTCAGGTGATAATGCACCGATCACACGCCCCATGTCAAGATCGCCGGTGTCATCCGCTTCTACTTGGGCTGGTGAGGCCTGCATCATAGCCTGCATAATGTAGGTCATGTGCTCCTGAATGTGAGCGTCGATGATCGACTGAGATTCCGGATCCATTCCCTCATACTCTGCACCTTTCCTGAACTTGTTGTGCTGGGCGACGTGTACTTCGTGATGGAAGAAATCTCTCGTGATCGGACTGAAGTCCAGCTTTGCCCATGCGGCATTTTCATTGAGTGCCTGCTGAACGTCGATCTCGAGGCCATCATACAGGTCATCGGTGATGCCAAGCTCAAGCATGCGGATGATAAGGTCGCGATCCATCTGCGGATTGAGTACCTGCATGTTGATCAGTTCAAGGACGTACTGTTTGCGGGCGGCGTTTGAGAGCTGAGTGAGGCTCATGTCCTCAAAGCGGATATCCGTAGAGGTGAGATCCGACCCACGAAACTCCAGCGATTCCATGCGCTTGTTCTGTCCAACCAGCTGGACCGTCCTTGCCTCGTCATATTTAAAGCGGATGATCTTAAGCAGATAGCTCATGTACTTCTGCTTAAAGCGGCCATACTTGGCCACTGTTGGAGCCAGTTTAGTGTCGTCCTGCTCTTGAAGGAGTTGAATAGCCACGCCTGAGTTGACGCCTGTCGGCGTGGATCCGTGGCTGACCTCCTGCTGGGAACTGATATACATGAACTCCTCAATGCACTGCTCGACATTCTTATAAACATCTGCTCCCAACGAAGCTGGCTGAAGCATGATGGGTGGATTAAAGCCTTTGCGATACCAAATGACCGTTCCTGGCGCTGAGTCGATCTCGTCGTCGATGATCGCTCCGTCCTCCGCAGCCCATTTTGGGTTGGCCATAAGGTTCTTGTTCTCGATGATCTGGCCCCTCGATTTGTTGTACTCTCGCTGAACTGGAATCAGCTGTTCGACGATGCTGGTGCCAATGACCTTACCAGGAACCGGGATATGGATCAGAGGGAAGATCGGGATCTCGCGATCTGTATTGTCTTTCTCGCCAAAGCCGATATCTTCTTCATACCATAGCTCAACCCCGCCAGCCACTGTGATCCTGCGTCCTTTTGGATACTCATGGCTCGGTGACTCCCAGTACTCCTTGACAACTGCACAGTTTCTCGCCTTCACCGACTTTGACCCAAATATATTGGACCCTGAGGTCAACGTCTTGAGCTTGCCCTCATAGATGCTGGCGGCGGTCAGCGTGTCGTCTGCGGCTACTTCCTTGCCATAGACTGCCTTGATGTACTCTATGGTTCGTTGGCGCTCATGAATGATCCAGCGCACGTCGCTCCATCTGGAGGCTGATGGATCCCATTTGACCTCAAAAAGATTGAGCACCTCGATATCTACGTCCCCTTGTTTAACGGGACGACCATCTTCAGTGGCAATTGTGAGACCCTTGGCGGGATTCCATACCGGCTTTACGAATCCTATGCGGGTTGCAAGCGCCCACATGACAACTTCTTCGTCGACCTCTTGGAGTTTCAAATCATACTCCAACCACTCGACGACCTTGTCCGCGATGCGGGCAGATCGGATGTCAGCTTCTTCTGTCGTTGCAGGAACGACAGCCTTACTCAGCTTGTGTCTGAGAACCTTTGAAAGCTCGTTTCGCACGGCAGGCAGGATGCGATTGGCGGTATACTGGACCTGCCAGTCTTCCTTCGGGAGAGGTACGATCTGCTTCGTGGTCGGGCTCATTGCAATATGCTGATGACCTGCGTAGTACGCCAGTTGGACATAGCTTTGTAGATCCTCATCTGAATGTGCCCCATCCTCAGACCGCTCATCAACCAGTTTACACCGCTCAATCTGAGCCGGGGTTTGGGCGTCCTTATCCGGTTTGATATGTTCCACACTTTTGGCCATATGAGACCTCCTACCCTTCGATTACCCTGCTTCTTCTGTCGTCTCTATATTGATAATCAGGCGGCACAACTGCTACAACCTCGCATCCGTCCACATCTGTCATACGTTCCGCGTAACAGCCGATAGCCAGCAGTGTTGGATTCTTTTCGCAGATGTTGTTGAGTGCCTCCGCTTCGTTTCGGGCAATTGTACGGTACTTCAACTCGCCAAATCCCCCTTCCCACACCGGAACAAATGTGTAGTCTTCAGTGGTTTCGGTATCTTCTGCTTTCTTTCTTGATGCCATTTCGACAACCTCCTATAGCTGTATCAGCTCTTCTTTAGGTTCACATGGTTCTTTCCGTCTTTCTGATTGATCCTGAACAGCTTTAAACTCAGGCAAATCTTTGGCCTGGATCCGATCAAGCAATCTCTGTCGTTCGATCTCTGCCATCTTAAGTAGTGCATCTCTTTCTTTCTGCCAGCGCAGATCCGAATAGGCAAACATCGCCATAAGGGCAAGATACAGGATTGTTATTACAATGAACTCCGGACTCATACTTGGCGGAATCCTCCTTTTTTTCGTTGTTTATGTCTGATTAGACTATCAAGGTGTTCATCCACCCTCCGGGCCAGAGCTTCCTCTGCATCCTTTGGTGGCGGCAAAGGCGGATCTCTGTGATCCGTGTAGTAGATCAAGCGGTTGAGCGCCTGTGTTGTGCTGTCGACCCGGTCATCATGAGCACCAGATGGAAATGCGCATAATTCATCCATATACTCGACGACCCATGGAGCTATGTCTGCATCCGGAAGAAAGACGTTGCCACTCTCAAAAGCAGGGCTCACAGCGTTAGCACGCGCTATCTTGCCTCCCTCCGGATTGATAGGAATGAGCCCAGGTATACGAGTCTGGAGGAGCTGTATTACTGCTGGCCCGTTTGCCTTATCCTCCACAAGTTTAATCAAACTCTTAGGCCATTTAGCAGTCATCTGCATTATAGCACTGCAGGTATCCGGCAAGTCCAATCGCTCTGTGACACAGTCCAGCAGATAGTATTCAGCGCCGATGCGCCCCCAAACTTGACCTGAAACGAAGTCAGATCCGTCAGAGTCCTTGAACGCACAATCCCAGCTTTGAATGATCTCGTCAAAGTATTCAGGTCTTTTAGCGTAGAACCTAAACCACGAACGCTTAAAGAGATTGCCCTCTGCTGCTGTAGGCCTGCCCTGAAAAAGTGACTGCCATACCCTGGATCCCTCTTTTGTGAGATAGACAGGTTTGAATTCAGTCAGCCATGCATTGTCCTTGCCAAGCACTGAACCCAGGGCTTCACCCGGTTCGCGCATGAGAGGGTCATTCTCCTCTGCCTCACATGGCAGATTGATATACATAGCACGCTTGCCCTCATTCTTGAGGATCCTTGCAACAAGATCATCCTCGTGCCATCTGGTCATGATGACAATCGTCTTGCCTTTTGCAGACAGACGTGTCCGGATGGAATTCAACCACTCATCCCATACACGTTCCCTATAGACTTCAGATTCGGCTTCCTGACGGTTTTTGACCGGGTCATCGATCAGGATCAGGTCGCCAGGGTTACCAGTGATAGATCCTCCCACACCTCTGGACAGCATGGATCCGATGCCGTTATCAAGCTCCCACTCATCCTGTGCGCTGGTTACTTTGGAAACGCGAACTCCAAAGATCTTCTCACCAAACTCGTTGATCTTCTCTTTGTTCCTACGTCCGAATTTCCGCGCAAAATCCTCGTTGTAGCTGACTTCTATCACTCGCCAAGTCTTGTATTTTCCAAGAACCCATGACGGCAATGTCTCGGTAATGGACATTGATTTCCCATGCTGAGGCGGAAGAGAGATGCAAAGGATCATGATTTCTGTGCCGTCTTCGCCTTTTAAACTACCTTCTAAGAAGCTTTGCACCATGTCACAGATGTAAATCAGATAGGGCGCTTCGATCCATCTGCCTCTGTGGACATACTTTACATATTCCCAGTACCTGATCTGCGCCAGCCGCATCCGAACATCGTCTAAGCTTGGTATTTTCATTTTTTCATCAGGATGGCCTCAATAGCCTTCAGCTGATCCTCCGACAATTCATCGATGCTGTGTTTAATCTCAAGAGGATTGCCCGGCTGACCGCCCATATTAACGTTCTGCGTCACTTTGTTGTCCCACTGGCCATTCTCTGGGGAGGTGTTGTTCATCAGTGCGAACATCACGCCATTGTTATTTCCGAGCCTGTGAAGTTTTGCTTCCCACTGCTCCTCGATCCGCATCCTTGCATCTTTGAGAATAGGTGCGAACTCATCGCGATCCATGTAATTCAGGATTGCCTGCCTGCCGCTGAGACCTATCGCCCTGGCAAGACCAGTCCATGTATATGGCTGGGGATCCGGAAAGGTTCGAACAACTGCGTTAGGGCCAGTTCCAACCAGCGCTGTTGTGACATGGCTATCTTGTGCATTAAAATATGCGTCCACTTTCTTTTTGAGTGATTTCGCATTCTTCAGCTTATATTTTCCGAAATTCCCGGGGTTTTCTCGCTTTTTTTCATCCATTTACGTCATCCTCCCTTCAACACAAATTATAGTTTGAAAGGCAATTTCGCCCCGCAACGGCTAGAGCGCTAAGGTCAGCGTAATGAAAACTTCTCAAAAAAAATTAATGCCGAAGCGTCAACCTCGGCATTTTCAACTATGTTCACACTCCTACCGTACCCATTTAGGGTTTCCAGCGGGGCGAGTTTTCAATTTGTACTTCTTCAGCTTCTTACTGATACAGCCAACAGAACAGAAACATCGTTCTGCCATCTGTCTGACTGTAAGACCCTGAGCAATCATTCGCCTGAGCAGTTTTTCAGTGATGACTACTTCTCCGCTTCTCCATCTTTCAGCCATGATCATCCGATGAATTTGATATCTGGAGAATCCAGTTTGTTCAGCAAGATCATTCAGCGTGGATCCCTGCTTATGCCTCCACCAGAGTTGCCCTGGCGACAAGTGATTACTCATACAACAATACCTCACTCTCTTTTACTAAAACGGTACCTCGTCGTCACTGAAATTTGCGGCGGCAAAATCGTCCTCGTATTGGTCAGGTATTGGCAGACTATCCTGTCTTTCTGATTTATCTGCTTTATCAAGAAACCCCAAATTATGCGCAGTGATCTCTGTAGTGTATCTTGTCTCTCCTGCTGGAGTTTTAAATGATCCGGTTGTGATCGACCCTTCGATCGCTACCCTTTTGCCTTTTGAGAGATATTGAGTGGCAGTCTCAGCAAGTTTACCCCATGCATTAATTTTGATGAAGTCAGCAGTTGAGATACCTTTCTGCTGCATTTCAGTCTTCTTCTCTTTACTCAAATTTTTGTCAACTGCCAGCGTGAAGCTTGTGACGGCTCTACCCGTACTAGCTATGTGTCTTAGCTCTGGATCTTTGGTGAGTCTCCCTATTAAAACTACGTGATTCATATTAACCTCCTATATTCGCAATATGCGCCAAATACGAACTAATATTGACACCTGATATGAAATTCAATTCGCAATAGTCACCAATACTGCACTTGCGTTTACATTGATTCAATCACGATCTCTGTCCTCGGAAATTCCTTATCATACATAACTCGACTGCCATCATGCCCGGCAATAATCTCTGAGTTATCATCTTCAAACAGTCCATGATAGACCATGGCATCGTCAACCGCATTCAAGAGATTGGGAAGATCTACCCTTCTCTTTGTTGGCATATAGAAAAGGCACTTAACATTTACTCGGCTGTTGATTCCTTTCGGCAAGGTAGATGATGTCAGAAAGACCTGGCAGTTATTCAGATATTCTGCATAGGCTTCTGAAGGTGATACAAATGGTTTACCTGTCCGGTTATTTCTCCTTATCTGCATCGAATTCTTCTTGGTTCGTGGAATGAACGGCAATACGATCTTTATCATTTCTACCTCGCTTTTCTCTCAATCTCATTTCGAAGTCCTCGACATTGCTCCTTGATGGTTCGAAATTATGAAAACCATTTTTTGACTTCGATTTTGGTTTTTCGCTATATATATTTCTTAAAGATTCTTTTCTTTCTTTAGTTGTTGTTATTTGAGTGTCCTTTTGCGTGTTGCTTTGTTTGTTATTTTCCTGATCGCCATCCTGATACAATGTGTATTTTTCAATGGTTATGATGGTAAATTTGTTTGTTGTTTTGACTGTTATTTCGTTTGTTGATTTCAATTTATCTAATGCAGTCCTAACTTGCTGAATTGATAGGCCTGTTTCACTTGCAAGATTCCCGTAAGAAGTAATAAATTCACCCCTGCATATTTTATGTCCCTTCCAAATATTTTCCTTAAAGTTCGCTTTAAGAAGGATGTGAATGAACAGAATGAGGACGTTTTTCTCGTCATACCATTCCCAATCCAGCATTTTTCTATGGATTTTGATCCATCCATTCAGCTTTTCTGCCATCGTCCATTCACACCCCTAAAACTCCATTTGTAATCCCGTTTCTGCAACCACTGTCTCAATACCGGTTCTTCTTCTGATCCTGTCTCTGAAGACTTCAGGCTCTGAATTATTCTCTGAAGTATGAAGCAGCATGATCTTTCTGGTTCTTCCTAGCTCGGAAGCCATTAGAAAGGCTTCGACGTCACTTATCTCAAAATGTGAATGCTTTGCCCGTTTCGCTATTCGTGGATGGATTCTTCCATCCCTCACGTTGCGATCCAATATTTCTACATCATAATTTGCTTCGATCATGAAGCAGTCTATCGATTGAAACCTGTATTTGAGAAAGTAGGTATCAGTTGCAAAGACAATTCTTTGCCTGAGATCCACCGACTCAATAAGAAAACCAAGCGGCTCACTTGCATCGTGCTGAACCAGAAACGGAAGCACATTAAACTCACCAATAGAAACTGGTTTATTAGGCTCCAGAATGCGTCTGTACTGTTGATCTGTGCCAAGCGCATCAAACGTTCCCCTGCTTGCAAAGATGTCCATTCTGAGCTTCAATAGATCCTCTACAGCGACTGCATGATCCATGTGTTCATGACTTACAAGTACTCCTGAAACATTATTAATATCGTGTTTGAGTCCTTCGAGAATTCGTTTCTTAGGGACGCCTGCCTCGATCAGCAGGACGTCCCTGGCACCACTTAAAATGTAGCAGTTTCCTTTTGAACCACTCGCGATGACATTAATTCTCATCTCAGTTCCGGCGGGATGTCATCATCCTCATCAATCACGGGCATATGTTCTTCCTCATGAGCTTCTGAAATTGGCTCAGGCGCGCTGAACTCTTCGAAATCTAGTGATATAGTGTTTGCCTGCTCCTTCTCGCCGTCGACTACCTGATAACTGTCTGAAGGCATTTCGATAAGCTCATCACTCGAGTAGAGACCATACAGAATATCTGAGCAATAGAGGCGTCCGAAAAAGCTTGCTGCACGGTAACGGATCATGACTTCAGGCATAGTCTTCCACTTGGAACCGTTCTTGTCGATCCATCCTTCTGCTTTGGCCATGGCCATAGTGATCGTAGGGCCTGTTATCGTATTGCCATCCATGTCGGTCGCATAGGCATAGCAGGAGAGTGTATCCCCTTTGCCTCCAATTTCAAATTTGAGCGGTCCTTTATACCGTCTTGATCCATTAATCAGACCTGTGATCATCGAACTGCTCCAACCTGGCTTACCATTTACGATATAGGTATTTTGCATGATCATGAAAACTGGCATCTTGACCCTGTCGCTCATCTCAAGCGCAATCAGGCAGTTGGCTGGATTATTCTGATATTCCCTTGGCACAATGGTGCTCTTTGCCAGTGCAACCGCCATTTGCTTGGCCGCCTCAAAGTTCTCAATACTGCTGAATACTGAAAGACTCTTATTCTCCGTTTGCATGAGTTCGTTTGACATTAGACTGCCTCCCTCTCTGTTTTAAGATCAATGTGTTTCTCATCAACGAGCAGATTGATGATCTGACTGTTGATTGTAGCTAGTGCGCTTACAGACTCCCTGTGGTCAACGAATACCGGTGCTCGGAAGTTATAATACCGAGAAAGGTGTTCTATGATCTCAAGCCCTGCATTGATCTGACTGGCGGTATTGGCATCCTGATATGGAACACCATTGATCAGAGTTACAAAAGTATCTGCCAGACCACCGTTAATTTGTGTATCAAAGAGTTTAAAGGTGACGGATCGGAAAAGACTGTTTAACTCAGTTTCGATCATCTCAACCTTGGCTTTAATATAGTTCTCAAGCGCAATAATCTGTCCTTCAGAGATGACAAGTTCGTTGGCCAGTTTCTTCCCTTCAGCCTCGAGTTCTCCGATCCGTCCTTTAGAAGTTTCAAAAGCATCTTTCTGGGCGACGAGCTTTTGAAGCGTTGCAATTTCAGCATCCAGTTTCGACGTATCGTTCATGTTAATTTCGATCCGGATCTGCAGTTTCTCATTGAGCGATTGGATATGCTCAGTCATTTGACTGACCTTATCCGCGAAGTCTGGAACCGGGTGATTGATAAGCTTCTCGAGCTCTGCTTTTCTTACGTTAAGTTCCATTAAACTGATTCTGGCATTATCGAGTTTGGTTTCTCCTGAAGCGATATCGGCAGCAAGGCCTTCAATTCTGGTTTTAAGCGTTGCGCCCCTTTGGGTGATATCTGCAAGACCCTTTTGCTTTGCATTTTCAAATTTAGCTCTCGCAATTTCAATAATCTCTGCAGTTTTGCTCGGCGGCAGACCCTGTCCGCAAGTTGGGCATATCGTATCAACTTCGTTGATATTGAGCACTTCAGCCTTACTTGCCTTATATTCCTTAACGAGCTGCAAGCGTTCGTTTTCATACTGTACGATTTGACTTTTGATCGACTGCTGACTCACCGCGAAGTTTGCGATGTAATCTTTCTTTGACTGAATTTCAGTACATACTCTTTCAAGTTCACTTCTGGCCAAGTTCTTTTCTTTTTCAGCATCAGTTCGAATTCTTTCAAATTCCTTGATTTGATTTTTATTGTGGCTGATTGCGTCCAGTACCTTTGCCTGCTCATCTATGCGTTTCCTGGCTTCTTCTCTGGCTCTCTTTTCAACATCATTACGGGTTTGAAGCAGTTCGGCTAGCTTCGCTTCAACTGTCTCAAAATTCGTTGACTGGGGTGACTCATACGTTGTGCGCGATACTTCATCAACTCTGATTGGGATTTGTTTAATCTGTTCATTCAGTTTCTTTCTGCGATCTTTTAAAAGTGTCATTGCATCTTCAGACCCAAACTTCTTAATCAATTCTCTAACCGGCTCAAACTGTGGATTATCAAGCAGACTGTCGTCGCTGTACTTAATCAGACTCATCATTAGATCCCGACGCTTCTTCCAATCAAGGCGCTGAAATTGTGTAGGATCACTGAGAAGTTTGAAGAGCTCTTCATTCATCATCTCGTTGATTTTGGCTGTGTAGTCACTTATTTTGACAGGCAAACTGTCGATGAAGCAACTTGTCTCATGTCCGGAAAGCTGGGCCTCTGAATCACCGCGCTTCTTTGTCCACTTCTCACGGTATTCCTTCCTGAGGGTTATTTGATTGTCCTCATGTTCGATAACCGCTTCAACGATGTGGTCAAGGCCATGAATCGGTCTGCCAAATGAATCAACAGTTTTAACCTCGAAACTTGATCTGCCTGTAGAATCCTTTCCAAAGAGCAACCATAGCCAAGCGTCAAATATAGTTGTTTTGCCCGCTCCATTTGCTCCCCTGATTGTCACATTATGGCCATCGGCATTTATCTTCTTTTGTTTCAAACCCTTGAAATTGATCAGTTCGATTGATATGAGCTTCATAGCTCTTCCTCCTTCAGAAATCTGCTTCGATATTCTCTGAATGTCGATCCTCTTAATCCGCATAGTCTTGCCTGTTCCAAAATTTCAGTTTCAGGCAGGCATTTTAAAACATCTTTCATAACCATGACTCTAATTTCTTTGGGAATATTTTTTGTTTCTATCGCCTTGAAGGCTATCTCCGGCAGACAGCCGGTGAGGGCTGAATAGTAACAGGCTAAAACGCCTGAGTCACCAACATACTGCATTAACTCACCTCTTGTGGTATAATCATTGTGTAGTTTTTTCTTGAGGGCCTTTGGATCTGCACATCCTAGGCTCTTTTTTCATTGTCATAAAGCCTGCACGCGTCTATGACACTGAGTCGATTGGTGCTTGTTCTCATAACTGCAAGTGTTCTGTTGAGATTGTTTTTCTCTTTTGTTATTCCTTCCTGAATCCCTTGTTCTCTGCCGCTTTTAAAACCGTCCCTGTAACCTATCGAATTTCCCGTCCACAGCAATGCGACCATAAATATCACCAGAAAAATCATCCCGTAGCTATCCATAAATCTTCTCCTTCCGCTTTTTTTTCCATCATTCCAAGGGTTCAATTTTGTACTCTTTCCTACTGCCTTCCCGGATTCGGATTGCCTGTTGCTTTGGTTTCATTTGTAGAATTAACCGAGATTCCAAATGTCCATTTGTACTGTGCTCAGATCGATCAAAGTTATCTGTCAGATCGCTGAAAGTCTTTACCGCTGCCATCGGGTGAGTATAACCAATACTGATAAGTCTTGACATGAATTCAATGTGGTTCACCTTCACATCCTCCTTAATTCATATTTCCATTCGCCGTTTAACCTGAAGCGTTCTAATATCAAATCCCCAGGAGGCAAGAGCATGAATGTTCTTCTGCTGTAACTGGCGTCTTCTAGTCTCCAGTTAAGTTCTTCGTCAATCTGATCCATCATCTCATTGGCGTCCTGAGGCGAGGTGCACCGATATCGGACGAGATCACTTTTGAGCTGTTCTCTGGTCAATAAAATTCCTCCTTAAGTGATGTTGAAAACTATATATAGTTGTTGATAACTTATCCACAACTGTATATTGAAGATTGCTCCAAGTTGTGTTACGATTTATTTGGAAGCAGATAGCAAATTATCTATTGAAATTCCATAAATGATCGATATTTCTATTACTGTATTTAATCCTGGGATTATTACCGAATTCTCCATCTTTGAAATTGTGGTTGTGTCTACCTCAAGCAGTTCAGCTAGCTGTGCTTGGGTCTGTCCTCGACTCTTACGTAGCTTTCTAAGATTACTTCCAAGATTCTGCTTCCAGTTTGTAAAGTCACATGGCAACAAATGATCACGCTCCTTAAGTCGTATCAGGGAAGGTGGTGAAACATGATGTTGATGGTTCCGGTAATATCAAGCAATCTTTCTTCAGTTGGTTATGATCCAATAAGTCAAACACTTAGAATTCAGTTCCATTCAGGTTTATACGACTATTTCAATGTCCCTGCTACAGTACATTTCAATTTAATGAACGCACCTTCAAAAGGTGAATATCACGCAGCCTATATCAAGAATGTCTATACTTTTAAGAAATTAATTTAATCAATAACCACCAACACTATTGCGGGGCCTTCCACGCCAATCTGTTCAATCTGGTAAGGCTCCACTTTTATTTCATTCACTCCGACACGTTTTACCAGCTCTTCGACTAGATCTTTTGTACTGAATTGGGTCAAATTATTCATTTAGAATCCTCCTTTGAACTACGCGAAATGTGAAATTCTACGCGCAACGTGTTATAATTGGATCAATAGACTTCTTTTTTTATCTATCCCTTACATAAGAACCTAACTCTAAGCATTCACGCTGATCTGTTTGTTCTCCGGAGATATGACCAGCTTTTTCATAAAATAGATCTGACCTTTACCGGTTACCTTTGTTGTAAAGTAAGGCTTGAGGGTGTTGTTGCTGCCGAATCTCACGCCTTCTTTCATTTCAAGAACGCCTAGTTCGACTGACTTCTGGGTTGGTTTGTTTTCATATTTCTGAAGATATCCATACTTCCTTAGCCACTCAAAGAGTCTCTTTTCACCTATGGCCACACCATTTTTAGCCAACAACTTTGATAAATCTCGGATCAGGATTGAATCAACAGATGCCTCGACAGCCTCTGCAAACAGAATTTTGGGGCGCTCCAGTTCAGCCTGAGTTTCAAGTTCCTTAATCCTTTCATTCATTCCGATCATTTGTCTTTCGGCAATCTTGAGGCCTCTGGCCATGACCAGTGATGGTTCATTCCAGGCCCGCTCGACCTGTATAAAATACTCTCGGATCTCATGAGCTTTTTCGCCTCCACTAACCATTGCAAGATGCTTGGCGATATCAATAGAAATGTGATAGTCAACACTAGGTCTGCCAATGCGCTCTGTAGTTTTCCCCCAAAAAGGGGTAAAGTCTATTCCGTCTTTTAAACCCAATCTGTGAATTTGCAT
This sequence comes from Acidaminobacter sp., assembly GCA_009881125.1. The sequence continues at coordinate 40,597 of WXFH01000322.1, forward strand.
TTTGAACCAGTCTGTGAAGTCCTTTGAGATCCCAAGTGCTGAATGAAGATCCCTGGCACTTATGATCTGTTCCAGCTGATCATTGGTTTGAATTGAGATTAATTCATTCATATAATTCCTCCGTTTCCCACTCAAGCTCATCTATCTGCATCAATAACTCTCTCCGGTCATCAACCCATTGAAGTGAAAAATCATTATTGTTGTCCATGCTTTCAAGTTGCTTGTATAACGATTTCAATCTCTCTGATTTAGTCATCAATGAAACCTCCCCTACAGGTAAACTTTCTCTTCAAAATAGCGCCTACTGATCTTGCCGGCGATGGTGATCTTGCCTTGTTTCTTAAGTTCCAGGTTCATTTCTCTGATAAGTCGATAACCGGTACTTTCTGAAACGCCTAGGACGGTAGCTACTTCACGAGCGTTTACAAATCTAGTTTCGATTATTTGAATGTCGTTTCGCATTTGTTCACCTCCATATAGTTGGAACAATTTAGACACACGCGTTTCGCGTACAAAGAGACAAAAAAATAAACTAATCTTCACCAAATACATCTTCATAAGGCTTTTTCAATTTTTTTAAAATTACAGTTATCTCAGATTGCCTAAATGGACGATTTCCGCTTTCCTTTGACCAGTATGAAGATTCAGCTATACCAATACACTTGGCCATTTCCAAAGCTGAAACGTTTTGATATTTCCTTTCTCTTCGCAATTTCATGTTAGCTGTATTCATTTTTTCACCCCCTAAAATAATGTCCTCAAAAACAAAGTACCACGCGTTACGCGTGGTTGTCAATACATCATGTATATTAAGTTTGTTTTATTTTGAAATTACACGGTGCGTGTAGTATTATTATTAAGGAAGGTGATCAATATGAGTTCTCAAACTAGACGGCATCTTATAGCAAGTAAAATCAAATCATTACGCGAGCAAATTGGTATGACACAAAAAGACTTTGCTGATTATGTCGGATTGGCTCCGACTACAATAAGTAGTTATGAAACAGGACACAGATCACCTGATATCCAAACATTAGAAATTATCGCCGATAAACTAAATGTACCTATAGCAGAAATATTATGCTTAGATAACACAGAAACCACAACCTTATCTGGTGTTGAAGTTCCAAACGAATTGAAAAATCTTGACATTGAAAGTATTCAGATTCTTAAAGAGTTAAAAGAATCAGGAATGGACGCAGATGAAATCAAAGCTGTCCTTGAGCTCGTGAAGACGATCCGAAAAACAAAATAAATCGAGCAGCTGAAAATATGGCTGCTCTTTCTATTTTTTTGGTATAAAATCAAGATTAACATAAGTAACTCCGTTTATTCTTACGTGATCGATCGTCGAGACGCCAAGAGACACGAATTTTATCTGCATTTAATCCCCTCTTGTAGAACGCGTGTTCTATTTCTGATATGATTATACCATACAGTTTTGTATTCCGGGAGAAGAAATTATCGAAAATTGTCTGACAATTATTACAAGTCCAGACTTACATAACCTCTCAAATACAAACACCTATTGAAAACAAAAGGGATGGGGATAGTCATATGCCAGCTTACAAAGACGAGAAGCGCGGAACCTGGTATGCCAAATTCAACTACTACGACTGGACAGGAACTACAAAACAAAAAATGCAGCGTGGATTTAAGACTCAAAAGGAAGCCAAGGCATTTGAACGCGAGTTCCTTAGTAAATCGAACGCCAGCCCCAACATGGCATTTAGTCATTTCGTAGAGCTTTACATGGAAGACTGTAAATCGCGCTTAAAACCAACTACCTATGAAAGCAAAGAATTCGCTGTGAATACCAAAATCCTGCCTTATTTCAAAGACATGCCTCTCAATTCAATTGAACCGGCAACCGTTAGAAAGTGGCAAAATGAATTGCTGACTCACGAGAATAACTATTCACAGACATACCTCAAGACAATAAATAATCAGTTATCAGCCATATTCAACTTTGCTATGAAGTATTATAAGCTCCCATCTAATCCAGCAAGGATCTGCGGATCTATGGGCAAAAAGAATGCTGACGAGATGAATTTCTGGACCTTGGATGAATTCAATAGATTTATCAAGTATTCTGATAATCCCACTTATACAACGATTTATCAGATTCTATTCTGGACAGGGATCCGGATCGGCGAATGCCTGGCTTTGACTCTAAATGACTTTGATCTAGTAGAGCATTCAGTTAGCATCAATAAAAACTATGCGCGGCATCAAAAGACCGACCTGATCCTCGATCCGAAAACACCAAAGTCAAAAAGGATTATTACCATACCTGATTATCTTACGGATATAGTACGAGATTATGCTTCGAAGTTGTATGACTACGATCCGGAAGATCGCTTATTTCCGTTTCCAAGAACCACGATGAACGGCCACATAGTGCGTATAGTAAAGAAATCTGGTGTAAAGAGAATCCGGATACATGATCTTCGACATTCCCATGCTTCTTTGCTGATAGAAATGGGAGTATCACCGCTCCTAATTTCAGAGCGTTTAGGACACGAAAATATTGAGACAACCCTCCAAACTTATTCGCATCTTTATCCAAATAAGCATGGCGAAGTACGCTTAAAATTGCAAGAAATGACACAGAAAACCACGATTGACACCACTGAAAAATAAAAGTCGTATCATTTTCGTATCACGAGCAATAAAATAACCCTGTGAATCTTGTTATTTCAAGACTCACAGGGTTTTCTCATCCTATTCCCACTCTATCGTACTAGGTGGCTTTGACGTTATGTCATACACGATCCTATTCACGTGATCGACTTCATTGACAATCCTGGAGCTGATCTTATCCAGCACTTCATACGGAATTCTCGCCCAATCGGAGGTCATCCCATCAATGGAGGTGACCGCACGGATCCCTACCAAATGGCTGTAAGTTCTCTCATCGCCCATAACGCCAACAGATTTGACATTCGGGAGGACAGTGAAGTACTGCCAGACATCGCGGTGAAGGCCGGCCTTCTTAATTTCCTCGCGCAGGATTGCATCTGATTCACGGACAATCTTCAGCTTCTCTTCTGTCAGCTCGCCCATGACGCGGATGGCAAGACCCGGACCCGGGAACGGCTGGCGCCAGACTATATTCTCATCCAGGCCAATCTCTAAGCCCACTTTACGGACTTCATCCTTAAAGAGGTCGCGGAGGGGCTCAATGAGTTCGAAATCCATATCTTCAGGGAGGCCGCCTACATTGTGATGGCTCTTAATGACTTGAGCGGTGTCAGTGCCGCTTTCAATAACGTCTGGGTAAACAGTGCCCTGTACCAGCCACTTGATGCCCTGAAGCTTGTTGGCCTCTTCTTCAAAGACGCGGATAAACTCTTCGCCTATGATCTTGCGCTTGGTCTCTGGGTCGGAGACGCCGGCAAGCTTGCCAAGGAAGCGCTCTTGTGCATTGACGCGGATAAAGTTCATGTGGAAGTCTTCCATAAAGACCTTCTCGACTTCATCGCCTTCATTCTTTCTGAGAAGACCATGATCGACGAAGATGCAGGTCAGATTGTTGCCTATGGCCTTGTGGACCATGAGGGCAGCAACAGAGGAATCAACGCCACCGGAGAGGCCGCAGAGGACCTTGTCATTGCCGGCAATCTGTTTAATCTGCGCAATCTTTTCTTCCGCGAAGGAGCCCATATTCCAGCGGCCCTCGCAGCCGCAAATCTCATAGAGGAAGTTCTGAATCAGGGTGCGGCCAAACGGGGTGTGCTCGACTTCGGCGTGGAACTGGACGGCGTAGAGCTTTTTCTCCACGGATTCCATTGCGCCAACCGGGCAGTTGTCTGTGGTCGCCGTGATAGTAAAGCCCGCAGGCTCTTTCTCAACATAGTCAAAGTGGCTCATCCAGCAGGTGGAGCCGGACTCGACGCCTGCGAACAAGGCGCTTTCATCGGCCATATTTAAGCTGATCTTGCCATATTCACGCTGATCTGCCTTTCTGACCTTGCCGCCAAGAAGGTGGGCCATGAGCTGCATGCCGTAGCAGATGCCCAGTACCGGGACGCCCAGCTCAAAGATGGCGGGATCCACGGTTGGCGCGCCCTCCAGGTAGACGGAGTTCGGGCCGCCGGTAAAGATGATGCCGCTCGGATTTTTTTCCTTGATGGTGCTCAGCGGTGTCTTGTAGGAGACGACCTCGCTGTAGACGCCGGCTTCACGAACGCGGCGCGCAATCAGCTGGTTGTATTGACCGCCAAAGTCTATAATGACGATCTTTTCGTTTTCGACTTGCATCATGTAAAGATTCCTCCACTTGGAATTTTGTCATATATTACTTACAGTATAGATAAATTCGGCGACCTTGACTATAGGCCGCCGTTGGTTTTTCAATTCCAACTATTCATGCCGACTCGGCGTATAGTTGGACGATTCCTTTGTGATCTGAATGTCGTGCGGATGGCTCTCAATGAGGCCTGCGTTCGTGATGCGGATAAACTTGGCTTCCTTCTGTAAAGTCGGAAGGTCCTTGGTACCGCAGTAGCCCATGCCGGACTTGAGGCCGCCGACGAGCTGGTAGATCATATCCTTCAGGACGCCGCGGTAAGGGACGCGGCCTTCCACACCTTCCGGTACGAATTTCTTCGAATCCGTCTGGAAGTAGCGGTCCTTGCTGCCCGCGTTCATGGCGCCTTCGGAGCCCATGCCGCGGTAAGTCTTGTAGCTTCTGCCCTGGTACATGACAATTTCGCCCGGGCTTTCCTCAGTGCCTGCGAAGAGCGAGCCCAGCATGACGGTGTCCGCGCCGGCTGCGATAGCCTTGACAATGTCGCCGGAGTACTTGATGCCACCATCGGCAATAATTGGGATATTGTAGCGGCGGGCGACCTCAGCGCAGTCCATGACGGCGGTGAATTGCGGTACGCCTATGCCTGCGACGACGCGGGTGGTGCAGATGGAGCCAGGGCCTATGCCGACCTTGATGGCGTCAGCGCCTGCATTGATCAGGTCAAGTGTGGCTTCTGCCGTCGCGACGTTGCCGGCTATGATCTGCGCCTCAGGGAACGCAGCGCGCAGCTTGGCGACGGCGTCAATGACATTTTTGCTGTGGCCGTGGGCGGAGTCCAGGGTCAGGACGTCGACGCCCGCCTTCAGCATAGCCGCCGCACGGTCCATCATGTCGCTGCCCAGGCCTATGGCCGCACCGCATAGGAGTCTGGCCTTGTCGTCCGTGGCGCGGTTCGGGAAGATGACGACCTTCTGGATGTCCTTGATGGTGATGAGGCCCTTCAGGTGGCCCTCTTCGTCCGTCAGCGGCAGCTTTTCGATCTTCCACTTGCGCAGGATCTTCTCCGCTTCCACCATGGAGATGCCTTCTCTTGCGGTGATGAGGTTTTCTTTGGTCATGACCTCATCGATAGGCTTGGAATTGTCGGTTTCAAAGCGGATGTCCCGGTTGGTGATGATCCCGACGAGCTTGTGGGCTTCGTCGACTATTGGTACGCCCGAAATCCTATAGCGCTCCATGAGCATGAGGGCGTCGCTGACGTGGTGTGATGGGGACAGATAAAAGGGATCGACAATGACGCCGTGCTCACTGCGCTTGACCTTGTCGACCTCCAGGGCCTGCTGCTCAATGGTCATGTTCTTGTGGATGATGCCTATGCCGCCTTCCCGGGCTATAGCAATGGCCATGTTGGCTTCCGTGACGGTATCCATGCCGGCGCTCATGATTGGGATATTGAGCGAAATCTTGTTGGTGAGTCGTGTCTTGACGGAGACGTCGCTTGGGAGTACCTCTGAGCGCTGTGGCATCAGAAGGACGTCATCATAGGTCAAACCTTCTTTAATTGTAAACGTGGACATGCTTAAGTGGGTCCCCTTTCGCTAATTTGCCTGGAGATTGTTTTGCCGATGGTCGGCTTGCCCCAGGAGTGATGGATGGACGGAAGTCGCAGTAGTTCCTTTGGAACAGGAAACGTGACTATCTGAAATAAAATTCTGCAGTTGAGGGGGGGGTGGCAAGGCGGGCCGACCAAGACCCGCCTGCCGTGAATAGAATGAAGAGTAAGTAAACAACGAATTAGTCGCTGGTACTGAAGGCAACAAAAAATCCCGATTTCCCTGAGTGAAATCGAGATGAATGACATGACTTTCAAAGACGAAAGCCGCCTTCAGATTTCACTCATAGCAGGAAAATTTAAGGTTTTCCCGTAGAAACTGGCAGTCCATATTACCGCCGATATATGAGTGTCCGCATTAAGTTAATGATTTTCTCTAAGGTAACAAAATTTGAGGACAATGTCAACAACATCGAGGGATTATTTCGTACTTTTTGCGAAATTTTATCGAAATATCATTTTTAATGTTCGTGTTTTTATAAATATAAAAGAATTGTCATGATTTTTTGACTATTATTTCCTTAAAAAGACGTACAATAGGTGCAGGTGGTGAATGATCATGCATGCATTTGACATAAAATATAAAAGCGGCTGGCGGCTGGCGCTGATAATCCTGATCCTGGTGGGTCTGGTCAGCGCTTTCATTGTCGGCGCTATTCAAGGTGAGCGGCTGGTGTTTGAGCGGGTTACGGTACCATCGGCTAATGTCCCTGAGGCTTTGAAGGGCAGGACTATAGCGGTGCTCAGCGATCTGCACGGGCACATCACCGAGGAAAACGCGGCGCTGCTGCTGGAGGGTCTGAGGGAAGCTGATCCCGCAGCCATTCTGCTGGCGGGGGACATGGTGGACAGCCGGGAGGCCTATTGGCCAGAGGCCCGGGCGCTGATGGAGGCACTGCCTGACATTGCCCCGGTCTATTACAGCTACGGCAATCATGAAATAGAGAACATTGAGCGGGGCAGGGCCCTGGGCTGGCTTGAGGAGCTTGGCATTACGGTTCTGAGAAATGAAAGCGCGATCCTGGCCCTTGAACCAGGGGGCGTAACGGTGACCCTCAGCTGTCTGGACGACCGGATTGGGTTTGCCTCTGAGCGGAGCTACATTCTGGCTATGAACCGGCTGCGGAATGCGGGCAGCTATCAGATTCTCCTCAGCCACCGGCCGGAATATGCCCAGGACTACGCAGCGGCGGGCTTCGATCTTGTCGTCAGCGGCCATGCCCACGGCGGGCAGGTTCAACTGCCCTTAATTGGACCTCTGCTGGCGCCGCATCAGGGCTTCTTTCCCGAGCTTGCGGAAGGTGTCCGCGTCACCGGGAACACGGCTCACGTGATCAGCCGGGGGCTGGGGAACAAGGTGGTCGTACCGAGGCTGTTTAATCCGCGGGAAGTGGTGTTGGTGGGGTTTTAGCATAAGGCGCCATGGCGAAAAGCATGCCATGGCGCCTTATGTTATACTTTCGCAAATACAAGTGCAACGCACATGTATAAGTTGCATTCGTATTGATAAAACACACTTTTAGGAGTATAATTGTTATAGAATCATAGAACCGATTTAAGAGAACGGTAAAAGTAACGACAAAGAAAGGAGTTTTTATAATGGCTACCACCAATGTCACAATTCGCATGGATGAAGAATTAAAGAAACAGGCTGAAGAATTGTTTTACGACTTAGGGTTAACTATGACAACAGCTTTTATTGCGTTCACAAGACAAGCTGTCAGAGAACAGAGGATCCCTTTTAATATATCCAGAAATGTACCTAATGCTGAAACCATCGCTGCTATTCAGGAAGTTGAAAAGATGAAAGCTGATCCTCAAGCCTATAAGGGTTATGATGACGTCGATGAAATGATGAAGGAACTTTTAAAATGAAGTATACTGTGAAACCTTCAACCAAGTTTCAGAAGGATTTAAAACGCGCCGTTAAGCGTGGCTATAATATCGCATTGCTCACAGATGTCATAAAAACACTGGCAAACGGAGAAATTCTTCCTGCGAAGTATAGAGACCACAATCTAAGCGGTAATTATTCAAATTGTAGAGAATGTCACATCACTCCGGATTGGCTGCTGATTTATGAAATTACAGAACGCGATTTGATTTTGTATCTCACCAGAACCGGAAGCCATAGTGATTTATTTTAGCAAGTGATAACATCATCATAGCACATCGTGCTATTTCGATTTTTATCCTATAGCACCACGTGTTAT
>WXFH01000323.1 GCA_009881125.1 Acidaminobacter sp.
CCACTTATGCCCGACTGTATTTTCAGTCGGGCATTTTTGCGTTTATAGTGACTCACTGCCGATCTCCACCGCTGTCCTTTAGATTTCAGCAAACCAAAAATCGAAAGGATGGTAAAACCATGAAAACAATTAATTTGAAAGATTATTACCCCTACTATACACAAGACAATTTTGTTGAAGTGCCTGATGAGCTATTCGCTATTTTTGAGGAATCCACAAGAGCTGAGGCAACATATGAGAGAAAGAAATACCGCTACAAAGCCCACTACTCTCTTGACCGTGAAGATGGAATTGAGCATGACATCTTGTTTGTTTCTCTCTCACCCGATGAAATCTACGAACGTAAGCTTACAAACCAGCAACTTCACGCCGCCATTGCTTCTCTGCCGGACAAGCAGGCAAAGCGAATCTATGCTCATTACTTTATGGATATGAGTAAGACAGCTATTGCTAAAGCAGAAGGTGTAAGCGAAAAAGCTGTCCGCATTGGTATAGAAAGAGGCTTACATACCATAGAAAAATATTTAAAAAGTTTTTTCTAAATCACGTTCCGTTTTCTAAAGAAAAAAGTCAGGGTATATAGAGGGAGGTATATTTCTTCCCCATGTTCCTTGACAATCGAATATACGGTATTTTGAGTACGAAACTTATGTGGCTGAAAAGCAAAGCGACATAATGGGCATCGCCATGATGACTGTTGTAATACACTTGCCAAAATAGGAAACCAAATAATTAATGAGAGCCTTTATAAGCATGGGTATTACAGCCGTTGGAGCGATAAATGCAGCCATTAGACCGAACAGTGGCATGTTCGCCGCAATAACACACATAAGGGATAATGAAACTTCGATACGTTTAGCCTCCTATACGATAGAAACGGGGGGAGTTCCTGCGGTATGCGTGGCTTTTGAAAGGACAAGCTACGGTGCTGTGGGGCTATGATGCTGTGCCAACAGCAGCTCAAAATATCCCCCTTTGTCGGGGTGCGTGGCAAATACGGCAAATAAGTAAATATAATCGCACCGCATTTTTATTTAATGTAAACTTGCGGTGCGTTTAGTTTCATTCTTACTAATAAAACGACAAACTTTTCATAAATAAAAAAATTGCTTATACTTTATGTAAGCAATGCACTTGGAGGTGATTGCGAATGGAAAATATCAAAAATGCACCTGTTCCTACTGCTATGGCTGCTACACCGCCTAATTCTTATGAGAAAACAAAAGCATATCAGGATTTCATAAATGTGCTTTCTCAGATTATAGAAAAACATGGTGCAGAAGTTTTAAATGAAATAAGCGGTACTGAGTAGGAAATACATCTGCTTGATATTTTCCAATAATTTATTGGAGGTATGACTATGAACAGGAGTGGAAAAAGGTGTGTACTTTACCCTCGTGTAAGTACCGAAATGCAGGTTGACGGTTTCAGCTTGGACGGACAGAAAAACAGCTTAAAGCGGTTTGCAGATAGAGAAGAAATGGAAATCATATATATTTACGAAGATGCAGGCAAGTCCGGCAAATCCATTGAGGGCAGACCTGCCTTTAAGCAGATGCTTAACGATATTGAAAAAGGATTGAACATTGATTATGTCTTAGTTTACAAGCTTTCTCGTTTTGGGCGAAATGCCGCCGACATTCTTAATTCTTTGGAACATATTCAGTCCTTTGGTGTGAATTTAATTTGCATTGAAGAAGGAATTGATTCATCACAGACAAGTGGAAAACTTTTAATCTCTGTACTGTCTGCTGTTGCTGAAATAGAGCGTGAAAATATCATTGAGCAGACGATGAACGGACGAAAAGAAAAAGCCCGTCAAGGCGGCTGGAATGGCGGTTTTGCTCCTTACGGCTACTATCTCAAGGACAAACAGCTTTTTATACAAGAAGATGAAGCCGAAGCAGTACGCATTATTTTTGATAAATATGTGAATGGAAATATGGGATTTTACAAAATCGCCAACTATCTTAACTTGCAGGGTATTCAAAAAGTCAAACGGGATAACGGCACTCTAACGCAATGGAGTACCCATTTCATCAGAATGATAATTGACAACCCTGTATACTCTGGAAAAATCGCTTTTGGCAGACGCACAAGAGAAAAGGTCAAAGGAACTAAAAATGAATACCGACAAGTATACCAAGATGACTACATTCTCTCAGACGGTCAGCACGATGCTATCATCAGTGAGGAACTATGGAAACAAGCACACGAAAGACGAGAAATAACAGGGGTGAAATCTCCCTCTAAAATTGGTCGGGATAGAGCACATTTGTTAAGCGGTATCTTGAAATGCCCGAAATGTGGCGGTCCGATGTATACCAACAAACACGCATGGACAAACAAAGACGGTACATATAAAGAGATTTACTATTATGTATGCAGCAAGGCTCGGACAGCAAGAGGAAAAAGCTGTGACTATAAAGCAATGCTCAAGAAAACAGATATAGAGCCGCTTGTCATTGAAGCAATCAGAGAGCTGATTCAGAATGAGGATTTTGCAACTGAAATAAAATCAAAGATAGGCAAGCAAATTGACACTTCTACCCTCGATAGGGAGCTAAAGAATTATGAAGTCAAACTTCGTGAAGTAGACCTAAATAAAACTCGCCTTGAAAATGAAATTGACAGCTTGCCGGAGGATACCCGCTTTAGAGAACGCAAGCTCCATGATATGACCCTCCGCCTTGATGGACTATACGATGTTATCGTTGAGCTGGAAGAAAAAATTGAGGATGTAAAGCTCCGCCGCAAGGCTGTCGAACAGGATGCCATTACCTTAGAGAACATCTACACCCTATTAGCAAACTTTGAAAAGGTGTATGACAAAATCAGCGATGAAGAGAAAAAATCCCTAATTTCTTCGTTAATCAAAGAAATAGAGATTTTCCCATGTGATGACTCAGAGCTGCCGCTAAAGTCCATTTTATTCAATTTTCCGGTTTATAGGGACGGTGGAGATGTTTACGAATTTTTGTGGGACAAAAGTACGCACGT
>WXFH01000324.1 GCA_009881125.1 Acidaminobacter sp.
CTGGTCAACGTTTTCAGGATCGCCAAAGGCAAGTCCGTGGTCACTTACAGCGCCGCAGCGTCAAAAGTGGCCTACGCTCACAGTTTGGACATGTTGAACCGCAGCTTTTTCGATCATATAAATCCGGACGGGAAGTCACCGTTCGACAGGATGCAGGCAGCGGGGCTGAGTTTCTCAGCGGCGTCGGAGAACATCGCTGCGGGTTACATAAACGCAGTCACAACGCACATGGGGTGGGTCAACTCACCTGGCCATAGAGTGAACCTGCTCGGCAATTATACGCAGCTCGGGACCGGCGTGGCCTTTGGGGGCGAGTACAAACAATATTTTACGCAGAATTTTTTAACACCGCGGTAAGCGAGCGTATAAGTGAAAATAAGTTGGGGTCAGCGGCTTACGCCTGTTGGCCCCAACTTTTTTTGTCCCTAACTTTTTATTTAAACCTCATGAACGCATTAATTTCCTCTGCAACGCGCTCTGGCGATTCCCAGTACAGCAAATGTCCCAAACCTGAGAGAATTTTCAATTGAGCGTTCGGAATCACCTTTTCAAGCACTTCCTGATCTTCTCTGGCGGCTATAACATCCTGATCTCCCCATAGAATCAGCGTCTCAGATTTGATCTTTCCAAGAGATCCCGGAAATGGCTCATTCATAATACCTCGGATGGTTTCAATCCAGACCCTCGCCGGCGCTTTGAGGTTTTCTTTCAGCATGACTTCCAAAAAATCTGAAGGTATATTTCCGGTTTCAAGTCCCTGAGCAAACCTACGGACAAAATTTTCGTCCAAGGGATCTGTCAACAGGGAGATGACCTCATTCCAAACCTTTACAATGCCAGGCTTATCTCCAAGCGATGCAGGCGAGCCCAGCAGAATCAGCCCCTCTGTCCGCTCCGGATAGTCTGCAGCAAAGCTTCTGGCAGGAAATCCGCCGCTTGAAGCACCGAGCAGTACCGCTTTCTCGATGCCCATTTCATCAAACAACAAAACCAAATCCTCTTTAAAATTCATAGTTGAATACCCGGTCTCAGGTTTTCCTGCGTCGCCATGCCCTCTCAAAGTCACTGCCAATGATCGAAACTCATCTGATAGGAAAGGCAACATGGGCTCAAAAGCAACACAGGAATCTGCGACGCCATGCAGCATGACCAATACTTTTCCATTTCGGTTTCCTTGTTCGAGGAACGGAATGAGAAGATGATTGGGAAGCTCAACAACCTTTGGTTCCTGCCTCAAAATCATGCCTCCTTCAGCCTGTCGTCCTCGTACGCAGCCATCACTCTTAGTGCTCTCAGTGTATTGAATCTGCTTGGCGCGCCAGTTTTTTCCATTAAAAAATGTACCTTCCCA
>WXFH01000325.1 GCA_009881125.1 Acidaminobacter sp.
TGATCCTCTATTGGCGGATCTCTATCTTACAGTTTCTGAAGTGACTCATTATATTAATAAGCAATTTCTATGCCAAACTATAAATGTAATTTTATGACATTATCTATGATAACTCACTCATAACCGGCAAATGAAGATCTGAAATTTTCAAAGTTAGAGGCAACACTCACTGCTTACTCAAGATATTCAATATTCAAAATATAATTCAAGTCAATTTCAACTCATTTCCCAAGTAATCCAACACCTTGATATTGCTCAATTATGCGCCAGTTCCCTTTAAATCGAGTTATAAACGACTTATTTTCAATGACAGAACTATATAGAGAGCCTCACAACTGACGTCAACCTGCTTAAAAAACTCAGTTCTCAAGATGGTGAGACCATTATTTTCAAAACAGCCCCACTTCAAAATAAGTCATTTATAACTCATTTCATTAAAATTTACCAGATTCAATGTCTCTACCCCCCCTCAATTTTAACGATCATCCAACAAAAAAAAGCCGGCGCCCAACTATAGGCACCGACTCAAACTTCACAAAATCACCATGGAATCAC
>WXFH01000326.1 GCA_009881125.1 Acidaminobacter sp.
CAGTGAGAACCTCCTTATACATTTGATGTTAACGGAGGTCAAAGGCATCAGCCGCAGACATCCGAATTTTTTTAATAGAATTATATTAATCTAGTTCAACTTTAATAGAATTTTATTATAGGTACGCGAGAATGTAAAGGCGTTATTCTCCAAAAAATATAGCGATCACTTATGTACAGTTGACAAACTGTTCAACGATAACCTTTGAGCCACGTTCACCGACCATATAATTTTCTTAAAAAACTTGGACAACGTAAGGTATAATAGACATGAAATTAAATTATCTATTCGCTCAAAATAAACCATATCGCTTTTCAC
>WXFH01000327.1 GCA_009881125.1 Acidaminobacter sp.
CCGCTGATGTGGAGAAACTTGGTGTCTGACACCCAGTTTCCTTTGTGGCTGCAACCGCGAGCCTGCGTACACTCTGTGAAGTCGTTACATGGTTTGGATGTTGACTTTGTGATAAAATTTCCAAAGAATAATTGGCTTGGGGGCAATAGGCGCCAGCCGCAATAGGCGCCAGCCGCAATAGGCGCCAGCCGCAATAGGCGCCAGCCGCGCGGACGACTTCGGAACTGGTGACGCGGACAACTTCAGAGTTGGGGACGCGGACGACTTTCAATTCGGTGCCAGAGCATGCGATAACGTTTCTCAGTGAGGCATTTTGTTGTAGTGTCCCTTTCCACAACTCCATAGAAAGCAAGAAAGGAAATCTCCTATGACTAAGCGTTTCAATAGATTGAGGTCTAAGATCTCTGTCCTTTTCTCATTGATCTTTGCAATATTCCTTGCCTTGGGATGGCTCTATCCCCCTGCTTATGCGACCACCTTCGCGTCTACTCTCGCCGCTGCACCGGCTGCGCATGTGGGTGAAGGGACAATCGGCAGGGTTTCGCCTTTGCCTTCAGGGAAGGTACCTGATGA
>WXFH01000328.1 GCA_009881125.1 Acidaminobacter sp.
TTTTGGTGCCAGAGCTTCACACAATTCTCGTACAATTTAATAGCGAATCATCCAAACTCAGCAAACAAAAAACCGCCCTTACCAAGGCGGTTTTTAACATTAAATCACATAAATCCTCTTCCGCGCATATTGCGCAGCATCCTCAAATAGGTCTCTTCGTCAATCTCGCCCTTCGCGTACCTGCTTTTCAGCGTTGCTTCGGCACTCGAGGCAGAACCTGCTGTACTTCCAACGGATTGAAATTTGAACGGTCTGTCTGCAGCGTCACTGCCTTTAAACGCCAGATAAATGACATAGCCAATTATGCCCCAAAAGATGATCATCATGATCGATCCCTCCCTTATTCTCCTTTCACTCTACCAAAATCGTATGGAGGTTTAATGGAGGTAGGTAAAAAAACGCACTGTATGTGCATTAACGCGGCACCGAATTGCACCTTCAAGAT
>WXFH01000329.1 GCA_009881125.1 Acidaminobacter sp.
AAAATTGATTTAGTGACGCGGACAGGTTTTAAATTGGTGCCAGATACTCACTACAATTCAGACACAATTCATAAGTTGCGTCCGTCCCAATGGTTCAAAAAAACATGCCGATGGTCTGGAAATGACCATCGGCATCAGAAGCTTTGCTCTCTCAAAAATCACTCCACTGTCAAATCAAACACAATCTCGCTGACGTCATAACTGGTTTGATCCGGATCATAATCCTCAATCCGGACAATCAGCGGGTCCCCAACCTTCAAGGCACTGACCATCTCGCTCATCTCACCCAATCTCAATTTTCTCGATTCCTTGAGCGGATCACTGATCCCGGAAATGTTGCTGTTATCATACCTGATAATGTGGTCCGCTTTGACAGACTTAATGAAATAACGCTCGCTCGCCATGGGAGAAATTTCAAAGATGGTCTCCCCTTGGCCCTGCTCAATGGACACAATCTGACCGACATAATAAACACGCTGACTGTTCAGCAGAAAAAAATTCATCACCAAAAACAGCAAATTCGCAATCAGCATAGCAAAGAGCAGAAATTTTCTTTTTTTCATGAGACAATCCCTTTCTTAATGCTGCAGATTTTTAAACGTGCAGTTGCTGCCTTTCACCAACTACATCCCGTAAATACCCAATACACTGAGGAATCCCCCAAAAACAAAAAGACTGCCGATGATCAACAAAAGCATCCGCAGTCTTATCACATTCAGCTCAAGATCAAAACAACAGACTCCA
>WXFH01000330.1 GCA_009881125.1 Acidaminobacter sp.
GAAAACACCGTTGATTTTCCAGCAAAGGAGGTATGACGTCTTGAACAAACCATGACTGAAGTCACGGGTGTGCGCGGTTAATTAATCAAGTTGAATAACGCAGCATGGATGCAGTTCTGAGCAGATCATAAAATCCCAGCTCAAAAACTGAAAGCTGCCGATGGTCGTTTGTGGATCTGATGACCATCGGCAGCTTTCTTTTCATTTTTGATCTTCATTTTGACTATCATAAATTAATGACGAACCCTGATCCAAGTCCTTCCGCATT
>WXFH01000331.1 GCA_009881125.1 Acidaminobacter sp.
ATTATCTGTAGAACCTTTTGATGAACTGCATGCATGTAATGCGAAGGAGATCACAAACCCAAGTCAAAAACAAAGACAAGCTGCCGATGGTCATTCCCCTCCATTGGCAGCTTGTGTTTTAATTTATGTTTCAATTTTCAACTTTATTTGACGTTGACGTTCCAAAAAACGTGACAGGTGCGGGTGGTCGAAAGTCAAGCCCGTCAGTATCAAGTTTACAATATTGTAATTTTCATTTTTGTAATAATAATATATAATAGTGAAAACTAAACACGTTAAGTATACTAATAATTTTTTAGAGGAGTACAAATGAGCGAATATGTCTATGATATAAAAAACAAAAAAAATAGTTATAAAAAGTATGCATATATATCCGTTACCTATTTATCGTCAATATTTATTGCCTACCTTGTATTTACTTTTGGAGGGACAAAGACCGTTTTTCCAAGTTTTATGTTCATTCCTATCGTTTTTTTATCGACATTCCATAGTAGGAATTTTGGCGCTTTAATTGCTCTGTTTTGCGGTATTCTTCTCGGACCCTTAATGCCACTAAGTACAAGTGACATGATCATGCAAGAAACATTTAATTGGGCAGTAAGAATTGTAATTTATGTTTTCGTCGCGATTGTAGTGGGACATTACTCTGACAAATATAAGAATTTCATGAATCAAATGATTGAGAAAGAAAAAGAAATCGTTGAGTCAAGACTAGCAACGATTTATTCACTTGTTAAACTTGCTGAAATGCGTGATGATGATACCGGTGCTCACATAGTTAGGGTTTCAAAGTTTAGTAGATTGATTGCAGAAAAGATGAAATCAAATGAAAAGTACAAAGAATATTTAAGTGATACAAATATTGATGACTTGGCTAAAGCAGCCCCGCTTCATGATATTGGTAAAGTAGGTATACCTGATTATATTTTAAGTAAACCAGGAAAGCTTTCTGATGAAGAGTTTGATATAATGAAAAAACATACAACCATTGGCGCAAGTACTCTTAATGAAGTCCGCAAGAAATTTCCTGATAACAATTTTATTATTCTAGGCGCTAAAATAGCGTTAACGCATCATGAAAAGTGGGATGGTACAGGGTATCCCAACGGACTCGTGGGTGAAGAAATACCACTTTCGGGGAGAATTATGGCCATTGCAGATGTGTATGATGCTCTTAGGTCAAAACGTGCCTATAAGCCCCCCTATTCACATATGGAAACCATTGAAATAATTAGAAATGATTCAGGAAAACATTTTGATCCTGAGATCGTTGAGGTTTTTCTGAAAAACGAAGCAGAATTTGAATTTATTTACAAATATACTACCTATCAAGATTTCGAATACTAACAAATATCAGATCATTATTAATGACATCATAAGAACTTCATTTTTTGATCCAGCGAGAGGATGAAAATATTGTCAAATATACAATTTCTCAAAATTGAATTACAAAGTGATTTGATGAGTCGTTTTAACATGGCGTTAGCCTTAAAAAACGAAAATCCAAATACTGTATTGAATGAACTTATTTCGCAATACATAGTATTTGCCTTCAAAAGTGAAGCATCAAAAATAAAGTGCAAAACGGATCACTCTTATCAAAATTTAAATTCAAACTGCTTTCATTTTAAGTCAAAAAAGAATAATATTGGTCAGACTGATCAAATTAGAGCCTATATCACCGAAATCCTGAATAAAGCGAAGGAAGAAGGTTTTGAGAGTTTTGACGTGCAATCTGGTGATATACATAGAGAAATGGGACTACTAAATCGAATTCCATCTGTATGTGCTGCGATGGAGTCTCTACATAATTATTCAGATTATGAAGTGATATATGATACACAAAGCAAAAGAAGTTCTACTCGAGTGTTTAGATATCAGTTAAACAAATAAATGTAATCGCGATAGGAGCAAAGACTATGAGTTTATTAATAAATTATAATGACCCAAAGTTTATTGAAATTACAAAAATTATATTTGAAAGTCATTTTTTGAAAGATCCAAAGCTGCATTCAGAACTTGATGATCGCAGAAAAAAATTAATGTATGATGATGTTGTCTATAATTTAAGCTTTTTGTTCACAGCTGTTTATTTTAGGGATCAGAAGATTTTTACAGACTATGCAGTTTGGATATTCAAACTATTATGTAATATCATGAAAGATTTCGATCGAACCAGGATCATGCAAATGATGGTAGATCATTACGCCATCATGTCAGACTCAATTAGCAATCAACTTATTGGCCTATTAAGCGACCAGGAAATTCATCTATCAACTGAGTATTTAGAAAGTGCAATTAATGCTACTAAAAATGCTGTCTTATATGTTCCGGAATCAACTGATTTTGATAAAGGCAGCTATGCACAATTAAGAGATAACTATCTTGAATCACTACTGCTCAACAATACCCGAGATGCGTATGCGATCATTAACGAGGCATATAAATCAGGTGTTCCAATTATTGATATCTATGAAGAGGTTCTAACTTATGTCATGCACGAAATTGGTGAATTATGGCATAAAAACATCATTTCTGTTGATAAGGAGCATTTTGCTACTTCAGTTACTCAAACAGTAATGGGTCAGTTTTATGACGATATTTTTTCACAACCGCGTAAACAAAAAACGTTAGTTGCTTGCGCAATTGGGAGTGAACTACATGAAATTGGAATCCGTATGTTATCTGACATGTTTGAATTTCACGGATGGGATTCTTATTATCTTGGTGCAGCGTTGCCTACGGAGTCAATTCTAAAATCAATTGATGAACATAAACCCAACTTGATTGCCTTATCCGTTACAATGCCTCCATATCTTAAGGTTTGTGAGACAATAGTAATGGAAATTAGAAACAAGTATCCTGAAGTCAAAATTGCAGTGGGGGGTCAAGCATTTCTTAGAACTGACTCACTTTGGGAAAAAATGAATATTGATTTTTACTCCCCATCAGCAATAGAATTAGTAAAGTGGACAGAAAAGAATATATAGGTGTCGATTCCACACTACTTTAAGGAGAAACTCATGAATAATCAGCTTCACTCATTTCTGATACAATGCGATAGGAAGTTGAACATAGTAACCCGATATTGGAATCGCCCACTACATTCAATTTCTCCTTATCAAAAAAATCTATTAAACCTTTTTGAAGAGAAGTTTGAACATGAAATCGTAGCTGCTGTAGCTGAGTCGTTTAATAATAAAGATATTGTCTTTAGCCAAAACACATGGACTTTTAAAAATCCCCGGATTGAGCTGTCTGTGTGTCTTTTAGTATTAGACAATAATCTTCTCGTTCACGGCATTGAATCATTTTGCAGTGATACTGATCAGAAGAAAGAGATTTTGAATGTGATTTTATTTGATTTTATGAATGTGATCAAAGAGTCAAATAAACTGATTCTATCAGAAAATGAACAAACGGTTAGGAATCAGTTTGAACAAATCCAAAAGTTGAACAACGAACTTTTAAATGTTCAGCGGGATCTTAGAAAAGCGAATATTCAAATGAATCAACTCAATAAGGAATTAAACAACAGATTAGTCAAAGATGCTCTGACGGGATTAGTAAGCAGGTATCAATATCGACAAGAAATTGAGCATCTTATTAAAGTTGATCCTTATCAATTAGGTGTATTTTTATTTATAGATATTGATGATTTCAAGGTAATAAATGATACTCACGGCCACAGAACTGGTGATCTATATTTAATCTCTTTTGCAGAAAGATTGAAAACACTTAAATTCGAATCATTTATTGCAATGCGGATCTCCGGTGATGAGTTTGGCGTTTATATTCATGGCTACAGACAAATTTCACAAAATGAGATAGCAAGAATATGGAATGAATTTAAATCTTCTGTTCTTAACAAGCCAATTGAAATTGAGAATTCTGTTTTAGACTTAGGCTGCAGTGTCGGCATGGCCATTTACGGTATGGATACTACTGAAGTGTATGACTTAATTGAATATGCTGACTTTGCAATGTATCAGGCCAAAAACAACGGTAAAAATACTTTTTCAGTCTTTGATATAGATGAATACAGATTAAGAAAAAAGTAGCAGCTATCGTTTAAGTAAAGGATGAAATCAGTGAAAGAATTAAGTGGAGTTCGGTCAATCTCTTATTCAGCAATTTCTATTTGTTTATGTATGGCATCTCTTCTCTTATTCAGAGGATCTGTTAGTCTTATCTCAGCAGTGACCATTCCATTAATAATAGCCACATTGTCAATTAGGTTGCACCTGCGTTATGATCTCCTAATTGCAGCTGGTCTATCTATAATAACGGGATTGTTTTTTACAACGCAGCTCATCTTTGTCATAACCTACTTATTAATGGGACTTTTAATCCAATTGATTTTTCGTTTAAAGACATCTAATGTGATTTCACTCTGGATGGTGCGTTTATTATATGTAATGTCTACTGGGATTCTGCTCTATCTGGGAATTCGACTGACTGAAGCGATATTTTATATTCCGCTTCACGAAATGATGCTCAGAATGTCAAATGGCAACGTGGGCGTATATAGTTTAATAATCCTTGCGGAAGCACTATTCGTGAGCGTCATACATTTTGTTTTCATACAGGTTATTAGAAAACGGATCCCACTTCAAACTTATTAATAGATAAATATTTAAATCGCATAACCGCATATACATCTCCTCTCTAAAAGAAAACAGCCTCCGGTGATCATAAAGGGAGCATATCAAATCAACGGAGGTCGTTCAATTTACATTATATACAATTTCATCATCTTCACGGTTTCTACCTGGCGTTTTCGATAGCGACATAAAAGATAATGAAGTTGCTTTTGTTAGAGCAATGTCATTGCAGACTTCTCAACTTTATTTAACGTTAGACTTGCGAAAAACGTGCAAGTTAGATGTTAGAGGCCCATCTTGACGCCAACTGCAGCCAATTATAAAATATACTTGGCACAATAAGTAAAGTTATGGTATGATATTCATGCATTCTGAGGGAGTAACTACCTTTACGGACCTGCTATCGTCATTACAGTGAAAACTCGGTAGCGGTAATACATTTATGTATTCTGTGAGACTCAAGAGCCAAAGGGCTTTTTGGGTCTCTTTTTTATTACAAAAAATGGAGGAATCAGTATGAACAAATTTTATCAATTGCCTTATAAGGAAGTAATGAATGAGGTACAAACACGGATCACGGGACTCAGCCAGACAGAAGTCGAAAGACAAAGAGAAATTTATGGCCTTAATCAACTGGAAGAGGCAAAAAAAATATCCCCTGTCAAAGTGTTCTTCTCACAGTTTAAAGATTTCTTGGTGTTGATTCTGATCATAGCCTCAGTAATTTCTGCATTGATGGGAAAATTCGAAAGCACCATCGTCATCATCTTTGTTCTGTTATTGAATGCTTTGCTTGGAACTTTTCAGCATATAAAAGCGGAGCAGGCAATCAAAAGTTTGAAATCGTTATCCACGCCGACTTCGAGAGTAATGCGCGATGGCAGAGTTGTCGAGCTGCCTTCTTCAGAAATTGTCGTAGGCGATATAATGGTCATCGAAGCCGGAGACTTTATCGCCGCGGATGCACGACTCATAGAAAGTAATAGTCTTCAGATCATTGAAAGCGCATTGACAGGTGAATCTGTCAGCGTTGATAAGCTTTCTGAACCAATCGCTGAAGATGAAGTGGCGATTGGCGATCAAAGAAATATGGTATTCATGAGCAGCCACGTTACCTACGGACGTGGAAAAGCAGTCGTTACTGGCGTCGGTGCCTCAACGGAAATTGGTAGAATTGCGGACCTCTTGAATTCTGCGAAAGAGAAAGCGACACCACTTCAGGAAAACCTCGACCGGTTCGGAAAGCGTCTTGCACTGATCATTCTGCTGATTTCCGCGTTTATGTTTGCAATGAGCTTGTATAGAGGAACACCAATCATGGACGCTCTGATGTTCGCCATCTCATTAGCGGTAGCGGCGATCCCGGAAGCGCTCAGCTCAATTGTGACGATCGTCTTGTCGCTCGGAACGCGAAAGCTGGCTGATGAAAATGCCATCATCAGAAAATTGCACTCTGTGGAAAGTCTCGGCAGTATATCGATCATCTGCTCAGATAAGACGGGAACACTGACACAAAATAAAATGACCGTGCAAAAGATCTTTGTCGACAATAAAATCACCGATGTTGAGGACATTCGAGCGGACGACAAGCTGCATATCAAGCTGCTGACTGCCGGATTGCTTTGCAGCGATGCGATTACTTCGGAGGACAAGACCATCGGCGATCCCACTGAAATCGCCCTGGTAGATCTGGGTGAGCGTCTGCATATGGATGAACTGATTATTCGCGACAGAATCCCGCGTATTTCCGAGCTGCCCTTTGATAGTGACCGCAAGCTGATGACCACGCTTCAGGAAATCGACGGCCGACGTGTCGTGTTTACGAAAGGGGCGATGGATGTCCTCCTCACGAGATCGACGCATGTTGAGACCTCGGATGGGATTCGAGCTATCACCCCTGAGGATATTGACCTCTACAAAAGAGTTAACAACGATCTATCGAGCCAAGGATTACGGGTGCTGGCTTTTGCATGGAGAGAAATCGACGCAGATTCGCTTTCCTTCTCACATGAAGACCACTTGACGTTGTTCTCTTTGGTCGCGATGATGGATCCGCCCCGAGTCGAGTCTGCTGACGCGGTTAAAAGCTGTCGCGCCGCAGGGATCAAGCCTGTCATGATCACGGGCGACCATAAAATCACGGCATCGGCAATCGCAGCCCAAATCGGCATCCTTCAGGAGGGTGATATGGCGGTTGAAGGCTCTGAAATCGAACATCTTTCTGAAAATGAGCTGATTGCCTTGGTCCCAAAAGTCAGTGTTTACGCGCGCGTATCGCCGGAGCACAAGATCAGAATCGTCAGCGCCTGGCAATCTCTGGGTCACATTGTCGCAATGACGGGAGACGGCGTCAATGATGCGCCAGCGCTTAAACGTGCTGATGTAGGCATCGCCATGGGCATCACCGGAACTGAAGTTGCCAAGGACGCAGCAAGTATGGTGCTCACAGACGATAATTTCTCAACCATAGTAAAGTCCATAAGAAACGGCCGCAGCATCTACATGAATATCAAAAACGCCATCAAATTTCTCTTATCCGGAAATACAGCCGGCATCCTCGCTGTTCTCTATGCATCTGTGACGGGCTTATTAGTCCCATTTTCACCAGTGCACCTATTATTTATTAACCTGTTGACGGACAGCTTACCAGCGATTGCCATAGGTCTTGAGCCCGCACACGGCGAGCTCATGAAAGACAAGCCAAGAGATGCCGGAAAGCCCATCCTCGACAGAGCTTTCGCAGCTTCAGTGCTCACGGAGGGCACCATCATCGCGGCAGTCACCATGATTGCCTACACGATTGGCTTGAATTCAAGCGGACACGGTGAAGCAATGACCATGGCTTTCGCAACGCTGAGTCTGTCACGACTCGTTCATGGCCTAAATTGTCGAACTGAAGCACCGCTTACTTTTAATACGATCTTTAAAAATCCTTCGATCTTCCTCGCGCAGCTCCTTGGCGTGCTCCTCTTGTCCGCCGTTTTATTCATCGAACCTCTTCACGTTACTTTTGAAGTCACCCCATTGACGCAGGAACAGTACACTTTGATAGCAGGTTTATCTCTTATTCCTTTAGTGCTTATTCAGATTTACAAGCGCATTGTTCAGATCGTTAAACACGGATGAAAAGCTGTGGATGCACCACACAATTTACTTAATCCAACGGACTATGCGAATTAGTGAATAATTGGACGAATAGAAAAGCAGCCTCCATGATAAAATACCTGAGAGGCTGCACGAAGATTTGTGATAAATTCTAAATCATTTCATCATCTTCACCATTTTTACCTGGTGACAGCTGTGAAGTAAATGAAGTTGATTTTGCAGATATCATGTGATTTGAAATATGTCAAAATATTTGCACGTTAGTGTTCCGAAGAAGGTACAGGCGGTCAACTTTACGCTCCCCTACCCCAGCGCCACATCCAGCATCATCATGATACTGAAGCCCACCAGTGCCCCCAGCGTCGCGATATCCGTCTTGGAGCCCCCTTCATCATGCTGTGCCTCCGGGATCAACTCTTCAATGACTACATAAATCATTGCGCCTGCCGCAAATGCCAGTGCATAGGGTAAAATGGAGCGGATCCTGAGAACCGCGAAGGCACCAATAACGCCCGCAATTGGTTCCACAATGCCGGAAGCCTGGCCGTACAAAAAGGCTTTTGTCCTGCTGAAACCTTCGCGCCTCAGTGGAATCGATACCGCCGCCCCTTCAGGAAAGTTCTGCAGTCCAATGCCTATTGACAGCGCCACCGCGCCGGCCAAGGTAGCCCCGGAAATACTGCCGCTGGCTGCCGCGCCAAACGCGACGCCTACCGCCAAACCTTCCGGGATATTGTGCAGTGTTATGGCAAGCACCAGCAGCACGCTTCTGTGCCAGGAAGTCTTAGGACCTTCCGCTTTTTCAGTGTCAAGTCCAAGATGAAGGTGCGGCATCAGCTTGTCCACCGCGTATAAGAAACCCCCGCCCAGAAGAAATCCCGTCACGGCGGTGATCCAGGCTACTTGTCCCAGCTCTTCCGCCATAGCGATCCCCGGCGCTAGAAGCGACCAAAAACTCGCTGCAATCATGACCCCCGCCGCAAAGCCAAGCATGCCGTTAAGCACAGTCTTATTGATGCTTTTGAAGAAGAAAACGAGCCCGGCGCCTAAGGCCGTAACGCCATAGGTAAACAAAGTTCCAATCAAAGCCTGCTGTACCGGATGAAATTGTGCGAAAAATGTCAGCATGACGGTTCCTCCCTCAGGGTAATTTGGCAGAACGTGAGAGCCAGAGTGAATTGGCTGAACGCTTCCTATGAATTTAGATCCTTGCTATC
>WXFH01000332.1 GCA_009881125.1 Acidaminobacter sp.
TATATGTCGCCATCAGAAATCCTTTGTTTAATATCCTTCATAACATCTTGAAGTAGACGTTTCTTTTCAGCTTTGACAGCTGCTCTTCCTTCGTCTAATAATCGATAGAGTTCTAACTTGCCACAAAGTGCATCATAAGTCTCAATGCTCATTAGCGCTAAATCTCCCTGTCCGTTTTTGTAATAAATACAGGTTCATTGTTTTCGTGGCAGAAATTAGAGATCTCATTGTAATTATTACGCAGATCAGTACTTGATTTAATGATTGGTATAGTTTCACCTCTTTCTCTTTCTTTCTCTTTCTTTAACTCTAAAGAAATTATACCTTTATTTCTTTATAGTGTAAATTTAAAGCTTTTGTGTAAATAACCGCCAGCGTGCAAATAGCATTTCTTCTTTTGTAACGTTAAATGAAAAAGTAAGTTCCGTTTATAATGGTTCTGCGGAAGTTACTATTGCAGAAGTGTAGTACACTAAGTGAGATATCTATCCTGAGGAATCAGGAGATGACATATTGACAACTAGCAGGAG
>WXFH01000333.1 GCA_009881125.1 Acidaminobacter sp.
TCCAAGGCATAAGATTTGAACAAATTTATCTTCAGGGGGATTATATGAAAATCATTATTTTGACAGGAAGCCCGCACTCGAATGGAACGACAGCTCTATTAGCGGACGAGTTTTGCGCTGGCGCCACTGAAGCTGGCCATGAGATTCTGAGATTTGATACGGCTAAACTGAGGATTGAAGCGTGTCTTGGCTGTGATCACTGTAGAATAATCAGCGGCAACTGCGTTCATGAGGATGATATGTCGCAGATTTATCCACATCTCAAGGAAGCAGAGGCGGTTGTTTTAGTGACGCCGCTTTACTATTTTGGAATGACGGCGCAGCTCAAACGCGCTGTAGATCGTTTTTACGCCATCAATTCTGCCATGAGAGCAACCTCCAAGAAAGTCTGCTTGATCAGTGCCGGGGCTGATGAGGACGAGTGGGCAATGGAGGCCCTTGTCGCCCATTACAGGACTATCTGCCGCTATATGAACTGGGAAGCCGCCGGGGAAGTTGTGGCATTAGGTTCCGGGAAACGTGACGATCTTGCTGAAACTGAATATCTTTCTATGGCAAGATCTTTGGGTGCAGAAATTAGAATGGATCCATCTCGTTATACAATTCTTTAACATGAACATCACAAAATTAAATTTGGGGTAGT
>WXFH01000334.1 GCA_009881125.1 Acidaminobacter sp.
CGATTGCGGAAAAAATTGAAGAAGAAAGAACAGCAGATTCATTAAAATCGATGAAGGGGCTGTTGCAATAACAGATTATTAGTTTTGCATCAGCCCCTTGAAGTCAATAATATTTTATCAAGACAATGTGTATTTGCAGGAGGTCAACGGTTTGGACTCTGAAAGCAAAATTTATTTATACGAAAAAATTCTTGAGTACATCCATGATGGCGTAGTGATCAGCGATGAAGCTGGCAGGATCGTCAGTTACAATAAAGCACAGGAAAAGCTTGAGGAAAAAAGAGCAAATGAAATGGTAGGAAAATATTTGTGGGAAGCCTATGGGTATGAGATTTGTGAGCAGTCCGAACACAAAAAAGTACTTGAGACAGGAAAATCAATCCAGAGCAGGTATAAAGCACATATCATAAAAAACGGGACGCCAAAATTCGTTTCGTACAGCACTTATCCTGTTGTTAAAAATGGCATTAAACTAGGCGCTTTTTCTGTCAGCAAGAACGAAACAAAACTTCATGAGTTGCTTGAAGAAACGATCGAACTCAAACGTCAATTTTTTACGAGGGCACATGAATGCCGGAAAGATTCGGTTAAAGTCTGCAACGGAACGAGATATAATTTTTCGGATATTATTGGAAACAGTTCAGCGACAATAAGGTTGATTCGTGAAGCCCAGACCATTTCATGGCTGGGCAACAACATTCTCATTGTCGGAGACACTGGTACTGGTAAAGAAATGTATGCACAAAGTATTCATAATCACGGCATGAAAAATTCTGAACCGTTTATAGCTATCAATTGTGCAGCTATCCCTGAAAATTTGCTTGAAGGAATTCTTTTCGGTACCACAAAAGGCGCATTTACTGGTGCAGTAGATCGATCAGGTCTCTTTGAGGAAGCCAGGGGAGGCACATTATTCCTGGATGAACTGAATTCAATGCCGATAGCCATGCAGACCAAATTGCTTCGCGTGCTTCAGGAACGACAAGTGAATCGAGTCGGAGGTGCCTCGCTCATTCCAATTCACTGTAGAATCATATGTGCGATGAATGAAGATCCAATTAGTTTATTAGACTCCGGCGTTCTTAGAAAAGACTTGTTTTATAGAATAGCTGGACACAGTCTCTATATATCACCCTTAAAGGACCGCATGGAAGAACTAATGACGTTTGTCGATAGTTTTATCTCGAAATACAACGTCATCATGAACCGCAAGGTAAAGCGCATTTCTACTGAATTGAGAAATATGTTTTTCGATTATAATTGGCCAGGAAATATCAGAGAGCTTGAGCATGTCGTGGAAAATCTGATGATTCGAGCAGAGGATGAGCAACTAGTATTGGATGTCGCAAATTTGCCTACTCACCTTGTGGTCATGTTTAATAGACAGCCAAAAGATAGCTTGCTGAATGTTGAGGTTGAACTTAATGGTCGTGCGTCCCTAAATGATGCATTGAAGTCTGTAGAAGATCAAATGATTCGTTCAGCACTTGAAGCTTGTGGGTGGAATATCACAGCAACAGCCAGGCGTTTGGGAATCATCCGCCAAAGTCTGATTTATAGAATGAAAAAACTGAATATTGAAAGGTCAACGTCAGGAAATAGCACAAAATCTATACATAATGTATAAAATTCATTGACTTTTTTCTCAAAAAACATCGGCAGGTGTATATGTTTTATACACCTGCCGATGTTTTTTATTTTCTTATTATTAATTAAAGTCTTAATTCGAGCTGTTTCAAAGCTGTTTCATTATTTCTAAGTCAAAATCGAGTTGGCACGTGAATTGCATTATCAGACATAGACTACAATTTAAGCAAGTCCAATGATAGTTGATACTGGGATCTCACGTTAATGTCATTTTTCTTAAGACGTATGATCCTTTTATTAGATTCTTCAAACTATTCTGAAAGTAGGTGGTCTATTTACAATTCGTATACAAAGGTTATAACAGGTTCTCTAGTTCTACAAAGCTTTGAACAATTAGTTAATAGGAGGCGTAGGAATGAATCTATTAGAATTTTCAGCAGCATTGGACGGCTTTTTTTGGGGACCAATTATTATTTATCTTTGTCTTGGAGCAGGTATTTTTTTCTCTGTCATTATGAAGTTTCCACAGTTAAGGTTAATTAAAGATATGGTAGGACAGCTTATTGGTGGCAAAGCTTCTGAAAGTGGTGTTTCATCCTTTCAAGGTTTTGCAATGGCATTGGGTGGGCGCGTTGGTACAGGCAATATTACGGGTGTTGCGTCAGCAATCCTATTTGGCGGTCCTGGTGCTGTTTTCTGGATGTGGTTGATTGCATTCCTCGGCGCGGGATCAGCATTTATTGAATCCTCATTAGCACAAGTTTGGAAGGAGCAGGTTAACGGTGAATATAGAGGCGGGCCTGCCTATTATATGGAAAAGGGTCTCAAGAGTAAATCCCTAGGTATCTTATTTGCATCTTTAACTGTTGCTTCCATTGGAATCATGCTTCCAGGTCTTCAATCAAACTCATTTGCGGTTGTAGGACAAGAAGCTTTTGGAATTTCACCTATAATGACAGGCATTCTATTTGCAGGTTTCGCCGCGTTGGTCATTTTCGGAGGCGGGAAACGTATTGCTAAGACAGCTGAAATTATTGTACCTTTTATGGCTATTGCCTATATTGTAATAGCGCTGCTTATCTTTTTTGCGAACTTTACAATGATTCCGCAGATATTCAGTATGATTTTAACCTCTGCATTCAGTACGAATGCTGTCTTTGGAGCAATTTTTGGCAATGCAGTTTCATGGGGCGTCAAGCGCGGCGTCTTTTCCAACGAGGCTGGTCTTGGTACAGGTGCACAAGCGGCTGGATCTGCAGAAGTCTCGCACCCAGCTAAGCAGGGGCTTGTACAAGCGTTTTCAGTTTATGTGGATACACTTTTCGTATGTACTGCGACTGCATTCATGATGCTTTCCACTAATAGTTTCAATGTCGCAGATCCTGCTAACGCTAACGGCTTCCTGGTCGAATATCTTCCTGGCGTAGGGAGTGGAAACTTTACCCAAATGGCTGTAGATTCGTTCATCCCTGGATTTGGAAGTATTTTCATTGCTCTTGCCATGCTGCTCTTCACATTTACGACAGTTCTCGCCTATGCATTTTACTCTGACTCATGCATCGCGTATCTTTTCAAAAATAATGCACAAGGTGTCGGCTATAAGTATGGAATTATGGCTGGTCGCATAGGGATTTGTGTCATGACATTTTTAGGGGCGATTTCGACGCCTGATCTCGTTTGGAACTTTGGTTCTGCATTTTGTGGTATGATGGCGGTTCAAAATGTTATCTGCATACTCTTCTTGACAAAGCCGGGGATCGCAACTTTGAAGGATTATGAGGCTCAGAAAAAACTAGGTCTTGATCCTGTCTTCATCCCTTCACGTTGTGGTATACAGGGGGCGGAACTATGGGAAGAAATCATTCCAAATACATATCCAGAGCAGTATTCAGCATATCAAAAAACTATGGGAATAGTGAAAAAGAAAATAGGCTGAAAAAATCCATAGCTTTGCGGTGAAAAAAAGGAAAAAATTGCATGTATCGTTTTTTTAAATAAAGGACATACCAAGGTGTTATTAAGAGCCTTGGTATGTCCTTTTATCTGGAAAACAATGATACTTGAAATTTAACGTTCC
>WXFH01000335.1 GCA_009881125.1 Acidaminobacter sp.
TGAAATTATGATAACACATTTATCTGGCAGAGGGGCAGGGGCGGTGGATTTTGAGGTAGGAAACCCATTTTGATTAATGAATAATTTTTAGTCGCTTTTAAAGTATAAATGGGTATAAATTTTTGGAAGCAAAGATTGTGAGGATTATTTGGACGCGTTTCCCCACAGGAGCCAACAGCGTAACCGACCATAAAGTGTGGTCGGTATTTTTATTGAGGAAAATGTTGCTAAATTAAGGGGATGATCTTATAGGAATGTTTAAAGTTGTAGAAATGTCATGTATTTTGTCACTCTGCACCGTGATGTTTACTCCTTATGTTTGAAAGTTGGAGGTCTTGACAATGTGTTTGAGAAAAATTGGGCTATTGCTATTGATGGCCATTCTCATTCTGGGGATGATGCCTGCAGGCTATGCTGTGACGGATCGGGATGGAAATGTTGAGGCGGGTGTCGAAGAAGCACCCAGGACATGGTTTGCTACTGCCAATAGACGCACATCCTAATGCACTTTATAGAGTAGACGGCGCATTATGGCGCAACCGTATCCAATCCTATGATTCTACCTTCACAATTTCGCCAACGGACGGTATTCCAAACATTCATCACAATGGCGTTCTTTCTCCGGTTCCTAGCCTCCCAGGCGTCAAGGTCTTTGATGACAGAATCCTTCACTATGATGCAGCCAATCCACTTGGCAGTGTCATTCACCCTAACACCGGGACACTCATCACCGTCCTTCAGGAACCATACCTGAAAGTCAGAAATCCACAGGCACCATTTATGCAAATTCAGGTTAGTCCTGCAAAATAACGCTCAAAAATAGCCTGAAAGAATTAAATTAACACCATAATAAACCATAAACAAATCGAGTTCATACTGATGTCTATTTGATCAATCTTCGATAGGGAAAGCAGCGCCTCGGAAGTCGGCCCCCCAACTTTCAATAGGGCGCTGCTTTCTCTCGTTTTGAAATGCTTTCAATATATTTAGAAATAGCGCGATATTTGGGTATAATAGAAAGGCTGACAAAATGAATCTTTGATTGTTTGTCGCAGTTAGACAGCACAATTTGAAATTATGGATGATGGGCTGGTGGGGGGATTGGGTGACCATCGGCAAACACTCACTTTTTTAAGCCAAGGAGGATCTTTATGCAAAAAATAGTGCCGCATTTATGGTTCGACACTCAGGCCGCTGAAGCCGCGGAGTTCTACGTTTCCTTGTTCGAGAATTCCAGGATCAACAGCAAAAACATTCTCACAGATACCCCTTCTGGCGATGCGGAGATTCTGACCATCCAACTCGCCGGCCAGGACTTTATGCTCATTTCGGCGGGACCTTACTTCAAGTTCACACCAGCGGTGTCCTTTTTGGTCTCCTGCAGTACGCCGGAAGAGGTGAACACTTTCTGGGGGAAAATGATCGAAGGCGGCGCAGCGCTCATGCCGCTGGACACTTATGACTTCAGCGCCAGATATGGCTGGCTGATGGATAAATACGGTCTGTCCTGGCAGTTTATGTGCACGGGGGAAGCGTCAATTACGCAAAAGATCAAACCGACCCTCATGTTTGTTGGCGATCAGTGCGGTAATGCAGAGCCGGCGGCTGAGTTTTATACAAGCCTCTTCAACAACTCAGAGATTGGCGGCATAATGCGCTATGAAGAGGGCTGGCCGCCGAACAAACCGGGAACAATTCAGCATATGCAATTTACCCTGGAGGGCTATCAGATTGCCGCTATGGACAGTGCTTATGAGCACGATTTCACTTTCAACGAGGCGGTTTCTCTGGTGGTCCACTGCGATACCCAGGAGGAGATCGATCGTTTCTGGGAAGCCCTCAGTGCGGTTCCTGAAGCGGAGCAGTGCGGCTGGCTGAAGGATAAGTTTGGTTTGTCGTGGCAAATAGTGCCATCCATTATGAATGACTTAATGACAACCGAGGACAAGGCACAGATTGCACGAGTGACTCAGGCGTTTCTCAAGATGAAGAAATTTGACATTGAAACGCTGAAAGAAGCTGCGAACGCTTAAGCGACCGAAAATTTTCAACAAGGAGCGTCAACAAATGGCAAAAATTGTATCTAAAAATCAACCGCCCAGGAGAGAAAAACCTGAGGATAGCTCAAAGTCAGCAGGTCACGGGAAAAGCACTGGAGGTTCAAAGGCATTCGGTGGGGAAAAATCATCAGGCGGATCGAAGTCCTCTGGAGGATCGAAGCCAAAAGGCGGCGCAAAGACTATGAGTGGATCAAAACCCGTAAGTGGATCAAAACCCGTAAGTGGATCAAAACCCGTAAGTGGATCAAAACCCCATGGTGGATCGAAGCCATCAGTTGGGGAAAAATCAACAGGATTTGAAAAATTCTCTGATAGCGCCAAGTTTAACAGTCCTGTCAAAGCTATGACAGATCAGCTGATTCTCGAACTGCTTCTGGAAGACGTTTTTGAAGAACCAACGGATTACGGCGCGGCGAAGATCCAATCCTTTAAAAAAGCTGGCGTCCAAAGCGCGCAGCCGGGTGTTCTCGTTACTATGGAGGATGGCTCGGCGTACGAAATTATGATTAAGAAGGTTAAATAACAAAGCGAAAGAAGCGGATCACAGCGGTGTTAAACTGTTGGTCCGCTTCTTTTAGTTTGCGTGTAGAAGCAGGGGAAATAGTCTACTGGCTGCAATAGGCCACCGGACGCAATAAGCCATTAGCCGGAATAGGCTACCAGCCAC
>WXFH01000336.1 GCA_009881125.1 Acidaminobacter sp.
GATATGAAACAGGCAAGAAAAAGGCGTGTCACGCCAATTTCTTGCCTGTTTTTCTTTTTGAAGAGGATTAATTTAATGTCAAAAAAGCCTCACTTGGTAAAAATGATTTTACAGATTGAGTCGCCAATATTTATTCAGCCAAAGGTCTTTTGAATCTGAACCTGCCTGTCTGGCGGTTCATTCCTGAGGAATATAGTGTTTGTAACAGGCAGCTTTAAAAATTGAAAGTTTAAAAATTTGTCGTCATGTGGCATATTTTTTGCATAAAGATAATATAACTTCATTTGTGTACAAAAGTGAATCTATGGAGAAGAACAGGTCAGATGAACCCAAATTGAATTGGAGGCTTACGC
>WXFH01000337.1 GCA_009881125.1 Acidaminobacter sp.
TATCAAGTTGGTGACGCGGACAGGTTTTGATTTGGTGACGCGGACAGGTTTTGATTTGGTGACGCGGACAGGTTTTGATTTGATGACGCGGACGGGTTTTGATTTGGGGCCAGAGCTTGGTGTAAATTTACACTTTTGAATCGAATGTAACGTTCATTGAAGGGGCTGTTGCAAAACTAGTAAATTTAGTTTTGCGGCAGCCTTTTTGCGCGCTATTTGCAATAACTTGCTTTCGAGAAAATTGATTTTTAGCTCGAGTCACCCATTAACATTAATTATAGGGT
>WXFH01000338.1 GCA_009881125.1 Acidaminobacter sp.
ATCTATGATGATTGAGTAAGAATTTTCAATTGGAAATTCAATCTATAGTGTTTTATAAAGCTGCAGCAATTGAAAAAACTGATGATTCCGGCGGAACGATCATTTTTTTCTATTGGAAAATCCGGGTCAGATCTTATAAAATTACTACAGTTAAGACTAAACTAATTCGGTTGAAATAACGCTCAGTAGAGCATATAGGCCTGGAAAGGTTTTTATGC
>WXFH01000339.1 GCA_009881125.1 Acidaminobacter sp.
TGTTCCGTTTGAAACAGAAACTCCGGACCATGCCACCTTTTATCCTAACTTAAATAGATCTAAACATGTTGGCAATTCAGCCTATGATGCCTCCAATCAACGTATTGGTGACCGGTCAGCGCAAAAATCAATGGTTATGAAGGGAGACCATATTCATCTAAACGCGAAATCAAAGATCAAAAACTCCAATCGAAGAAGCAGTGGGCTGATCGAGTATTTTAAGAGATTTTGCAAAGGTGCAGAAAAATCAATGCCAGATTCGACTGTTTTTCCAATGTATGAAATAGGCGAAGAAAGCCATGATCCAA
Source organism: Acidaminobacter sp. (assembly GCA_009881125.1). The sequence continues at coordinate 309 of WXFH01000339.1, forward strand.
TTCGACACAATGCGGCATCA
>WXFH01000340.1 GCA_009881125.1 Acidaminobacter sp.
CAAGTGAAGTATGATATAATGAGTAGCGATTTTGATATTGAAAGTTACAACAGAAATTTTGTATTTTTGATTCATGCCCAAGGTCAACTTCAGTCTTATTAATTTACAACTCTCGTTATCGGGTAGCAAAGAAGGTGGATTTATGAGGAATATGAATACATCAACTTTTATTCAAGTATTGGAGGTCGCTAAATGTGGGTCTATCAGCAGAGCTGCCCAAAATCTTTTTCTTTCACAATCTAATCTAAGTACAAGTATTAAAGCACTTGAAGCAGAACTGGGGTATCCAATTTTTACTAGATCTAGCCAGGGTGTTACATTAACACCTGAAGGTAAACTTTTTATCAAATCTGTAAAAATAATATATTCTGAGTTGAAAAACATAGAAAAAATTGGTGATTTTTGCAGATCAAAAGAAAGTAATCTATCTATTGTGTGTGTTTACTCTTCGTTTATCTTTCAGAAGTTTATTGAATTCAGAAAAAACTATTCAATGGGAAATTTGAAGGACAGTTTTAAAGAGACAGGACTCAATCAAGCTATGCAGGATATTATTTCTAAAACCTATAGGATTGGTTTCTTTTATGATTTCGAAAATAATATTCATAAACGTTGGGAACTTGCTGAGAAATATTTTCTTGATATCAATCTATTATCGACAAATATTCCTGTTACTGCTTTAATATCCGCAAAGCATCCATTGGCAAATGAAGCGGCATTAACACCAGAGACTTTACAGACATATCCACTTGTGACGTTTGAGGATTTTGAAAATGACGATTGGTTGGGTGCAATGGGAATTCTTGCCGAAAAAGACGTTTTGTATATTTTTGACCGAGGTGGAATGATAGAAACGGTTAAGAATGGTCATTATATTGGCATCAGCGTTGGGAGACCCTTCAGTTACGTTAAAGAAGACATATCTTTAGTTTCAATACCTATACATGGGATCCAACACCAGTTGAATCAGTATTGGGTTAAGGCAAATTCATACGAACTTAACGAAATTGAACAAAGATTTCTGCGTTTTATAAAAAAACCCTAATATTAAAGTGTCATTCACCATGGTATAAAACTAGGTTCAATTGTTGAAGTTGGTAAAATTTAATCCTTGAATAATCATCGTAAACTCTCATCGTATTGAGAGTTTTTTTGTTTGTTTGAAGTCGGAATCAACTTCCTTCTAAGTGGAATTGTTATGATCAAGTATATATTGTTAGCAATTAACATATTAAATATCATATGTTTTAAAAACTTTAAGATAGTGCTATTCACAGCAATTTGGCATAAATATATGTAACTGGAGCTAATTTAAGTATTTCAAAATTTTGAGGCATATAAAAAATCATATATCTAAACCT
>WXFH01000341.1 GCA_009881125.1 Acidaminobacter sp.
ATTTTATTAGCCATAATTTTTTCGAATCTTGTTTTTCACATAAAATTCAAATTTTTCATTAAGAACTCTAAAGAATCTGCGTTGTCTAAGGTCTATGAAAATGACACGAAAATACATACTGTTTTATATTCAATAGGTGCTTTCTATGCGCTATTGTATGCATTTAAAGTCAACGTTCCTGGTTTTGAAGGATTTGAGATCGTCACTGGTGCTTCCACAGGAGGAAGCGTTTTCCCGCCAATTGTTTTAGGTGTTCTAGGGATTATAATTGTTGGTGCAGTCTTCATGCCACTCTTGTTAAACTACGGAGTCCTCGAGATAGTAGGGGTGCTGTTAGAACCTTTAATGAGACCAATTTTCAAAGTCCCTGGAAAAGCTGCGCTTGATGCTACAGCATCGTTTGTAAGTTCATCATCACTGGGTGTCCTCATCACGAATAGACTTTGGAAAATGAATGTTTATACTGAAAAAGAAATGGTCACTATTATGACTGGTTTTAGTGCTGTCAGCATTGGCTTCGCATATTTGGTCATTGAAACGGCTGGACTATCAGATGTGTTTTTAAAAGTCTATGCTATCAGCTTTGTCCTTGCTTTTATAATTGCACCTATCATGGTACGCATTCCTCCAATTTCAAGAAAGAAGGATATATTTTATAATGGTCACATTCAAACTCCTGAAGAGAGAGTTGAAGAAACCAAGTATGACATGATGACAATTCCTACAGGATTCCAAAGAGCAGTTAAGCGAGCGTTTATTGCGAAAAGCCTCTTAACCAATTTGAAGTTAAGCTTAAAAGATGGGATCCTTATAATTCCACAAGTGTTGACTATGTTATCAGCCATAGGCGTATCAGCGCTAATCATGGCTGAATACACTCCTGTTTTTACATGGATTGGGTTCCTGTTTCAGCCGATACTTAATCTTCTTCAAATCCCTGATGCAGCAAGAATTGCAGCTTCTATCCCAATTGGAATAGCAGAGATGTTTCTTCCTGTATTATTAATCCAAAATGACATTGAGATCCTTTCAATAGAAGCCAGAGCTTTTGTTACAATTGTTTCTATGGTACAAATTATCTTTTTCTCAGAAACAGCTACAGTTATGTTAGCTACTAAATCGCCAATAAAAGTTAGAGAAATAGTAATATGCTTCATTGAACGTACTATGATTGCACTGCCACTTGCAGCAATCGCAATTCACTTATTTTTCTGATTAGTTAAATGACGTAGTTTTGTTAGTACAAGTTCACATACAGATCAACTATATCTTGAGATAATATTTCTAAATAATAAA
>WXFH01000342.1 GCA_009881125.1 Acidaminobacter sp.
ACCTTAATGATTGGATTTTCATACACACAAAATTGGAAGCGTGTAGCTTTTAGGTCGAATTTAAGACTGAAGTTTTGACAATTTTAAGGCGCTCTTATGAGCGCTTTTTTTTTTGTTGTTTTAATTGTTGATTGCGGGTTGTTGACACCTTTAATTACGGCTTGATCACCTTTTTCAGCCTTCGTTTTCTACTGATTAATTCAATGA
>WXFH01000343.1 GCA_009881125.1 Acidaminobacter sp.
GCGCTTATGAATAAGGTGTTTGTTGAGACTGATCGGCGCATTGCGATTCAATCCGCGATTCATCAGTTGGAGCGGGGGGATATTCTGATCCTGGCAGGTAAAGGACATGAACCTTACCAAATCATTGGGTCAACCAAACATCATTTTGATGACAGGGAAGAAGCACTTGAGGCGCTTAATATTTCAGTGGCGTCCAAAAATGCTACTATTTAGAATGATACTTAAATTTGAGAATTG
>WXFH01000344.1 GCA_009881125.1 Acidaminobacter sp.
AAGGTGGAAGGCGGTGTCAGACACCTTGTTCCATCTCTTTGGGAAGTAGGTGTCTGACACCGCCTTCCACATCGCGCCCTTAGGGCGCGAAAAAGCAGGGCGCCGCCCAACCCGCCCCCTCGTTCTACGTACTATCCCTCGGAGACTGCTTCGCGGCCTCCTCGTATCGACTAGCCAACAGGCGGAGCCTGTTGGTTTCGCGCCCCTGGGGCGCGAAAAAAGCAGGGCGCTGAGGCGCCGCCCAACCCGCCCCCTCGTTCTACGTACAATCCCTCGGAGACTGCTTCGCGGCCTCCTCGTATCGACTAGCCAACAGGCGGAGCCTGTTGGTTTCGCA
>WXFH01000345.1 GCA_009881125.1 Acidaminobacter sp.
TCCCAATCCCTCGTGCAGCCCAGTCAATATCCATCTGACGGCGACCGAGGTTTCGGCTGACTCTTGATCTTCATTGCAAATAACTCTTTCAACAATGTAATCAGCACTTGGGAACGACGCAAAAAGGTTGACCAACATGCCTTGTATTTGTGTGTACCCCACAAGATCCTGGTCGCATATGTAATGAATGACTGCTTGTTCAGTATAGAATTCTTTCACCTGATCAAAAAGACGATAATTGTAGATTTTGCTTAACATCTCCAGAACGTATTCACCAATACTGTCATCTTTAGCTGAATAAATCTCTGGTACCATTTGCCCGTTCATATTCTCATCCAAGCCAAAGCACTTAACTTTTTTCAAACCTCTATTTGGAGAATTCGCTGCCATGCTTTTAGCTATCACATGCGGATCAAAACCCAATTGCTCACAAATAGAGAGATTATCTCTGACTAGCCATTCTTCATAAATTCTATTATTCTCAACGGCACATTCAACGGTAGTTCTGAACTCAATTTTTTTATTAGTAACAGGTCCAAAACTTGAGTCGTTCAAATTCGTCGCTATGGATTGTATTCTGTGAGAAGATAAATAGCCATTTCCATTTTCTGACCAAATCACGTTTTGCGTAACCAATTTTCGGTCCGGAAATGAATAAAGCGTCTGCAAGGTCCCCGAGACAACCGCTTGGACACCGTATGTGGACTGTGATCCGAAATGCATCTTAACATCATTGTGATAAGTGTTGTAAATTAGTCCAATGCTCTTTTCTTCCCATATTTTATGGGTGATTTTAACAATATAATCGACAATATCTGTATATTGCTCATCGAAGTTTTTCAAATTCTGACTCTTTTTCGCCTGCTTCGAAAAGTCATTATAATCTGTCCTGACAATTTGTTTGACAGTCTCAGGTTCTCCGCAATAGATTATTTGATCCCGCTCTGTTATGGTTTGATCCTCATCATTTTCATCAAACTTCTTTGCAAAATCATTATTCATACAATATCCCATCATTCACCACTCCATATTTTCAATTGAATTTTTTTTCAACTTTACAGAATCATCCTGAACGCTTATGATTTGAGTAGCGACTCCATTACGGTAATTTCAAAACTTTGCTCCTGTTCACAACACTAACAAACGCTCTTCTCACGACAATCATACAGCTTGACCATTTCTGTTACAACGAACGCTTTTTCCTTTTTATGTCAATTTCATTAGTTGATTTTTATTATTTTCTTTATTTTCTGAATATTCAAAGGCAACGCTCTGATTTCAACGCGCTATGTCATACAATTCTCAAAGCCATGATGCAACAAAATTTTTGATAAAACACCTTGTGACCACTATCGGCCTTAAATCGTTGATAAAAGCCGGTCATAT
>WXFH01000346.1 GCA_009881125.1 Acidaminobacter sp.
CATCAGAGCTGCCTATTCGCAACACAAGTCATACGACCGATTCCTTTGTATAGCCGATTAAACACTTCGAAAAGTTTGCCCTTTTGAACAAATCACTCTAGAAAAACAGGAAGAATTCAGAGATTGTATACATGTATATCAAACTGCATATTTGCTGTATATATACACCCGTATGCAAACTCGGTGTCAGACACCCAGTTTCGAGACAGGAAGAAGGTGTCAGACACCTTCTTCCACCGAGTGGTGACCCAAACTTGGTGTCTGACACCGAGCTTCTTGCAATATAAAAGGACGTACAGAAGGTAATCCCCACCCCTTCTGT
>WXFH01000347.1 GCA_009881125.1 Acidaminobacter sp.
CAAAATGGCGCCAAACAAAATCACGCTTCCAAATCCCAGTGCTAGAATCTGAGCTGGGTTCAAATCAATCAATCTATCCTTTTGGATGCGCTTCAAAAATCCTAGCCATGTTTTCATGCGCTCACCTCTAAAGTATCAAACTAAAAGCATTATAGCACAATTCATTTAAATATAAACAAGAAAACCACTGCTCTCACAGTGGTTTTCCATAACTATATAGCCGCTGCTGCCGCAGTCAGCTTTT
>WXFH01000348.1 GCA_009881125.1 Acidaminobacter sp.
TCTAAAATTCACCTAACCTTTGAAACAACCACGACTTAAGTCACAGTTGCCGTAATGTGCCTTCTCGTCCTGAGACAGTAAGCAGCAGCTCTTGAATCCTCACCAAAAAATGACAATATAAGCTTACAACTTTGTAAAGCGGGTAACAAGGAATCGAAATGCCGCGCACCCACGAACGTCAACCCTTTGGCTTCGGTGCTCTGAGAGTGTCCCTCAAGTGAGGCCACAGGCGGCAACCCTTCTTCTATCTTACACCTAAAGTCCCAAATTTTCCAAAATTATTTGAAAGGATGGTTCATGTGGCAGTTAGATTTGATGGTAAACGTCTT
>WXFH01000349.1 GCA_009881125.1 Acidaminobacter sp.
AATATGAGGTAAAGAAATGGATTGCCGCTGGACACCTTCAGGGAGGGCTTTTTATGGCTTATAAAGAGTGGACACTTCAGGACGTGGAACTGTTGTTAAAAGGACAAAAACAATACTTTGACACACTTGAAACCAGAGAAGTCTCTTTTAGAGTAAAACAACTTAAGCGGCTCAAATCTATCATCCAAAAGCACGAAAACGCTTTATTGAAGTCATTGGCAGCTGATTTGGGGAAAAACCCGGTCGAAGCTTACGCGACGGAAGTGGGGTTTATTTACAAGAGCCTTTCAGAGTATGTCAGGCATCTTAAACGGTGGGTTAAGCCGCAAAAGGTCAAGACCCCCATTTATCTTCAGCCATCCAAGGGCTTTATTGTGAGGGAACCATTTGGCAGTGTACTTATAATTGGTCCATTCAATTATCCCTTTCAGCTGATTATCGAACCTTTAATTGGTGCTTTGGCGGCAGGGAACTGTGCGGTTGTGAAGCCTTCCGAGCTGACACCCAATGTGTCTCGTGTTATTCTGACGATTCTGGAGGAAGCCTTCGACAAGCACTATGTTGCTTGTGTTCAAGGCACACAAGAAACGACCTCGGCCTTGATCAACTCAAATTTTGACTACATTTTTTTCACGGGAAGTACAAGAGTTGGGAAAATTGTAATGGAGGCGGCGGCTGCGCACCTGACGCCGGTAACTCTTGAGCTGGGCGGGAAAAGTCCGGTTATAGTCGATCAGAGCGCGCACATAAAAGAAGCCGCTCGAAGAATCATGTGGGGGAAAACCATCAATGCGGGTCAAACCTGTGTGGCGCCGGACTATGTTTATGTCCATGAAGCGGCCAAGGAAGAGCTTGTGCTGGAAATGACACGCAGTGTTGAGACTATGTGGGGTCGAAAAGATTATTGGAAAAATGGTTATGGAAAAATAGTAAACAATAAGCAATTTAAACGACTATCGGCAATGCTCACAGAAGATCAGGAGCACATAGTCTGGGGCGGATGCTGCGATGAAGGACTTTGCTATATTGAGCCTACGTTGCTGGAAATTCCAAACCGTGACACTGCAGTTATGAAAGAGGAGATCTTTGGCCCGCTGCTGCCAATCATGACCTATACGGATATCAATCAAGTGATTGAAGATATCAACAGACATTCAAAACCACTTGCTCTGTATCTTTTTACAACAGATTCAAGGGTAGAGAGACTAATCCTCAACGCAATCTCTGCCGGCGGCGTCGCTATCAATGATACGGTCACACATGTAGCGCACCCTAATCTGCCTTTCGGAGGCGTGGGTCAATCTGGCATGGGGCGCTATCATGGCAAACAGAGTTTTCTGACCTTCTCGCATTGTAAGAGTGTTTTAAAGAAAGGCAGGTTTAATGTGACCATTGCCTATCCGGGCTATAGTTCACGTCAGCTGAATCTGCTCAGGAAAGTGCTGAAGTGATTGTGAAACTCGGTGTCAGACACCCGGTTTCATGTTCAAAAAATATCGTGGAGGTTCTTATGGGTGACGCACATTTATATCAAAGACTTTTGGAAGAGCTTGAAGCGGGTCATAGAGCAGTGCTGATGACTAAAATGGACAGTAGTGCGGATCAAGCAGCTGTAACTAAAACACTAATCGCCGGTCATGATTTGATCCGGGATGAATTGGACCCTGAGCTGCGCACCCCGCTCGAAGGGGGCCTGGCGCGCGGTGAATTCTATTTTGACAATGGCGCCGGAACAGATGGGCGGGCAACGCTCATTGAGCCGTTCTTCCCGGAGGCTCAGCTGATCATTTTGGGTGGCGGGCATATCGCTGTGCCTCTGGTCGAGTTTGGCGCGAAAGCCGGATTTAAAGTCACCGTGGTGGATGATCGGCCAGCCTTTGCCAACCATTCTCGATTTCCCTTAGCGAATAAAGTGATTTGCGAAAGCTTTGCCAAGAGCTTTGAGTCTCTGAACCTTAATAAGGCAACCTTTGTGGTCATTGTGACCCGCGGGCACCGTTATGATAAGGTGTGTTTGGAAAACGTGCTGAAGTACGATACCGCCTATGTGGGCATGATAGGCTCCAGGCGCAGAGTGGCAGGCCTCAAGGAGCTTCTGGTTTCGGAAGGTCATGATCCGGTGCGGCTTGAGCAGGTGTGCACACCAATCGGACTCGAGATTGGGGCGGTGACGCCAGAGGAAATCGCGATCTCTATTTTGGCACAGGTCATTCAATATAAGAGAAAAGGCGAGAAGGCTGCGAGAAAATCCAATAATTGGCCTGAGCTGGATCTCGCGGTCTTAAGTGAATTGGCGAGGTCAGATCAGGGGCCCCGAGCGCTGGTGACCGTGGTCGCGACAAAAGGTTCAGTTCCTCGCAGAGAGGGTGCCAAGATGGTCGTATGGCCGGATGGCAGGACTATAGGCAGTATAGGCGGAGGCTGCAGCGAAGGGGAGGCTATTCAGGTGGCCTATGACGTCATCCGCGACGGACGGTTCAGGTATCTGGATATTGACATGACTGGTCAGGTGGCGGAAGACGAAGGTATGGTCTGCGGCGGCATTATGAAAGTGCTGGTAGAAAGCACATAACCTCAAAGGAGGAATCCACTATGTTCAAAATTCCCATGAGCAATCCCTTTGAGGCGGACATGTTCGTCGCCATGCTGGAGGCGGAAGGCATTCCCTATACCGTCGTCGATCACAGCAGCCTGGTTTTCGACGGTCTGTTTCAGATGACCATGGGCTGGGGCCACGTCGAGGTGCCGGAAGAATTCAGAGACTCGGCGGAGGCACTGCGCAAGAATTTTGTTCAAGAGTATGCTAAATAGGATGGAAGGCGGTGACTGAGGCTAATGCTAATGCTAATGCTAATGCTAATGCTAATGCTAATGCTAATGCTAATGCCTATCGACACCCGCTTCCAAGCAAATGTGAAGTGAATTTGTGTATGAAAAAACGACCATCGGCCCAGTTTGCCGATGGTCGTTCCTATGAACAGCCTTGTGAAAAAAGTTTTTTGCCTATCCTGCCAATTTGAATTTTATAAGGCACTACTCAAACAAAAGGCTCATCAAACGCTCGATCTTTTGGAAATCGATAAACCGACTTTCTCTCAAGATTTCCTTGCCGTTTTGGAAGACAAGGACAGTCGGCATGGCGAACACCAGGTGCTGTCCTGCAATATCGACAAATTTACTCGCTTCAACTCTTACGATTTTGACCGGAATTTCCTCAAGAAGCGCTTCAATTTTGGGTGAGACGGAATGGCAGACGCTGCAGTCCACTGAGCTGAAATAAACGACGAGCACCTCTTCGGCGTCCATGAGTTGGTTCAGCTGTTCTTTGGATTCAATGGGGATCATGGTATTTGGCATCTGGTTTTCTCCTTTTATCATAGGGCTGATTGGATCAGTCTGAAATTTGAGTCATTCAATTTATAAAGTTTAACCATTACATCATATCATGTCACAAGTAGGAATGTCCATCCCCCGCCGGCGGGGGTCGGAGTTAGGAGAAAATGACAATAATTCGGTCAAATACACTATTTTCTGCAGGAAAATGGGTAGAAATTAAATGATCTATTTGCACGGTATAAATTTGATT
>WXFH01000350.1 GCA_009881125.1 Acidaminobacter sp.
GTCCCTAGATTCGCAGACTTTAGCGGGGGAGGCATATAAATGAAAGTGGCAAAAGTCATTGCGTGGCTGGGCGCTATAGCCATGACTGCAGCGTTATACCACGGTTTTTTCAACGGTAATTTCTTCGCGGATGGATCAATACTATTGTCAAATCCTTGGGGCATCGTTTCCATGGTCGATCTCTATACAGGTTTTGCACTCTTTTCCCTATGGATCGTCTTCAGGGAAAGGAATAAGTGGACAGCGGCAGTCTGGGTTGTTTTGATGATGGTGCTGGGTTTCTTCGCCGGAAGCGTCTACGTTTTAGTGGCTCTATATAAGAGTAAGGGCAGCTGGCTCGATTTTTATCTCGGACATCATAAGGCCAGGCTGATTGAAAAGGCCAAAGAGTGACTGACAGCGTGATGAGAGGTAAAATTTTCGAACCCGTTCCAACGGACATTCTTCATAAGCCCAATAAAAGAGAGGTGCTCCTTAGTGTCAAACCGCAGC
>WXFH01000351.1 GCA_009881125.1 Acidaminobacter sp.
ACCGTTAGAATGGAATTAAGAAATGTGGTGTGGCCAACAAGGAGGCGTGAAGCATGCTGACACGGCTGAAAAAAAGAATCATGAGGTTTCTGACGTCCATAGCGGCTCAAAATAAGAGCAGCTTTGGCGAGCAGCGGATGGACTGCTGCGATTTGAACAAGAAGTGAGAATGAGTTGGGAAGGAAGAAGATGTCAGCGGCGGGTGCCTGTCGACCCCTTTTTCCTTCCCATTGAAGACGCCAAAAAGACTGTCATTTTAACCCTTGTGAGGAGAAAGTGACAGTCTTTATTATTTTCATCAACAGTGACTATTTC
>WXFH01000352.1 GCA_009881125.1 Acidaminobacter sp.
GGACTGCTTATCCCGGGTGGCTGATTGCTATCTGAATCAAGGGGACTTCCTCCCGTCAGGACTAAACGCGCTTGCGCGTTTTTCTCTGACTAGTGATGTCGTGCACGCCGTAATCAATCTCAGCAGCGTCTACACTGGGTACATTAAGTATTATTTCGAAAAGTCCGGCGATATGTAATAAAAAGGAAAATATGCAAAGAGAATCGTATAATTCTTTTTAAATTTGACATCATACACCAATTGGGGCAATTTCAATTACGGAATATAGCGTAGAGTAAAATTCGAAAGTTCACTTTAAATGGTTCTAATACTCGAATTGAGTTTGTCATATGAACTAGTGGGACTGAATTCAGAAATACTCAAATACGCCATTACATGACGGATAAGAATATTTTAAGGGAAAGGAATCGGTGATACTAATTATGATTTTCGATAGTATACGCTTAGTTCAGCAGGAGGCTAAAGCCCTGGATAACTGTCACTTGTTTTCTTTCTTGTGACTGGGTGAGTTTAAACAAGTAGCTTCACTTTTTAGAGCAAGGACGCTAATCCTAACCTCTATGACGCTGATATATGATTCTGGACAGGAGATTAATGTGTTCCTCAAGTATATATCACCGTTGTCCTACCTCTGACTAATCAGTTATTTGATCATTGTTTTCTGTGAGAATCAAATTCGAAATAATGGTGCCGTAACGACTTTGTCGCAAATGTTAATTTGTTCAGCATCTAATGTCATGTAATCTAAATGTAACCTTTTGGGCTTGATTTCCTTGATGATGATTGTATATAGATAATTATCAAATTAAGGAGGTGCTTTTGTGAAGCAAATTGTTTATGGCAAGCTTTATGATACCGACTCAGCTACTTTACTGGCAAAGTGGCAAAACAATTTTAGCGAGGATGATATAGAATTTTTCGGAGAAGAACTCTATAAAACTTGTAGAGGATCTTATTTTTTAGTAGAGACTAGTTCAGGCCTAGAATTTGAGTCTACAGAATATGAATCGAAACAAAAAGGAAAGGAACCAGAATTGACAACTCGCATAAAACCAATATCAGCTATAGAAGCTAAAAATTGGTGTGAAGATAATGTTTCATCAGATGATTATATAAACATCTTCGGTCCGGTTCCTTTAGCATGATCTGATATGAGATTAATTAAATAATCCCTTTGACTGAAAGGACCCAATGTTCAAGTTGTGGAAACAGCTCGAACATTGGGTCCTATCTTTATAAGCTTAAATTCTAATTTTAAACTTGGTTGAATGGTTAGTTAATCTCCCTAAAATTCTCTCTCATATGGCACCAGGCCTTGAAAATGGTATTAATGTGATCTATGTTGAAATGTGAAATAAAAAGGTAAATAGTTATCTGTTTGATCAATTGTACAATGTCACTTCGGCATGAATGAGGTTGCTTTTAGATTCAATTAAGACATGTCTTTGAAAGAACCAAAAGATATCGAAGACATATCGAAGACATATCGAAGACATATCAAAGATATATCTAAAACATATCCAAATATTATTATGTTAACACTATTTTGTTTATAGGTGGTATTTCGCGATGAACCATTAATTTTAGCTGATTTCATCCGATAAAAGTAATAAGTAATAAACCAAATATGAAAATGAATTAAGAAAATAGCGGAACAACGCCGTATATAAATACTGCATATGGGAAAAATATACTTATAAGCATCTCGATTATAATAGCGTGAACGATTTTGAGAAAACGACCTGTCTTTAGAAAACCTATTTGAATATTGTCAATGATAATACAAAGTTAATGGTGCTATAACTATAGATTGTTTATAGTATTTGCATCAAAAAACGCCTATATCCTGTCCTGATTTTCTCTATTCCATTGTAATTCCATCTAATCCAACTTTATTTCTAAACATCCAAACTTTGCTTTCAATCATTGCAGTTTTAACTAACTGAATACATATACATAATAATCGGTAAAGGCATTTGAATTAGTTAAAATAATTTGTGGTTCAGAATATAATTTTGCTCTTGGGTCGTGTCATAAGTTGGCTTAGTAAAATTTGATTTTTTTTAATGGTTCTGCTATATAAGCGATACGGTAATCGATTCCTAACTTTTGCCACCATACCTGTTTTTCCATGTTAAACCTTGGAGGTCAATTATGCCAAAAATTCTTAATAGAAATATGGTTACACTAAATTGGATTCAAAACGAACTTGAAAGTATTGGTCTGAAAGTTAGCAAACACACGATTGTTAGAATGATGATATTAGATGCCAAAAGCAGTGAGACATTTGAGGTTGGTGATATAAAATACTATCCTGGTAAGTGGGTAATTCTAAAAGAGGATACGAACAGTATTGACAGTAACACTGCAAACGCTGCATTAGCGTATTCTAAAATTTTACAACAGAAAGTAAAGAAGATGAAGATAGATCTCAGTTGGGATAATAATAATTTAGGATTAGTCCTTGACACTATTACTGAATGTAATCATGTACCGCATAGAACTGAGATAAAGTTCGAAACGGATTGCCCAAATTGTGGTCGTTATAGAAGTGCTGGATGGGCAATAATGGAAAGAACAAGGAAGCCGGCGATGTTTTGTCCGAGATGTATGATTCAGATGGATATTTGGGAATATATAATGCTAATTGAGAATTTGAAGTTTAAGAATACTGTAAGTTTTGTATATGAACAACTATTCTCAGAGAAGAAGTTTGGAGCTTACAATCATGACTTGGATTTATCAGCTAAGAAAAATATAAAATATGGTAAAGAGCTCGCTACGCGAATTTATAATGAAGCCATAGATTACACTCCAGAGACCAATGAAGAATCCTTGATTCGAATATATAGAGCAGCTGGCATAAAATACCTTAATCGAGACGCTTCAGTTTATAAATGGGGGGGCAGAATAATATATCCTTTCTATGGTAATGATGGCGAGATTATCGGTGCTAAAGGCAGACTAAATGATATTTATTGGTCAAATGTGTGTGGGGAAGAAAAAACATTGAACACTATAGGTTTGCAAAAGTCAAACTTACTATACGGTGCGTCTCTATTTGACTGGGATCCTGAAAAACCTTTGTTCGTTGTTGAAGGCGAAAAAGACGCACTTAAAGCACTAGCTGCAGGGCATCAAGCTGTAGCTACCTTGGGATCATCTCTTTCTAAAAATCAGGTCAACATTATTGAGAAGAAAGTAGGCAAAGAAATTGAAGTTGTTATTGCTTATGATGATGATGAAGCAGGCGATGTAGGTTCAATTAAAGCATGGGGCTTATTAAAGGCGTGCGGCTTTACTAGTATATACAAGGCGATCATGCCAAATAAAAGAAATGATTTTGGTGATTGTGATGTAAAAGAATTATTGGAAGTTGAGTATCTTCCTTTTGATCAAATAGATTGTCCTGTATATGAGCGTGCGCGAATAGCATATGAGAATGTTATGTTTGAAATTGAGCATAGTCTAAGCGCTGAACATACAAATGGAAAACCTGTGTCACTTTGCCGTGATGATCTAACGCCTGATGAGCTTCTTTCTCTGATAAACAATAACGGTCAAAATCATAAAGAAAATATTTTTTATGATTTAAACAGAAAATATAAAGAACTTATTGACTATGAATCGTGTGATTGTTTTATTCAAATAAAGTATGATCATGAATTTTATGGGAAGCGTATCAGCTATGATGAGGCAAGAAATTTAGCGGAAATTATGGCTCAAAAAACGGTGCTAAAATGGTTTGATGAAGATGAGATAGAGATTCTAAGACAAGGGATAAGATTGTATAGCGCATGATCTGAACTGAATATTGGCAACTTATATTTCGGGATGTTATGGCAAATTAGCATTTTGAAAATGTGGTAATCATTTACATGCGAAACGCGAACATTGGAAAAAACAGGGTATTTCTAAGAGCAAAAAACCGCAGAATACTCGTTTAAATCAGACGATTTTGGGCATATTAGGAATAGATTTTACGGCTGCCCGGTTCGTAATTTTCAGAAGAATATAACACACCGGCAGGGACGCCCCCGCCGGTTTTTTCTTTGATTTTTTTCCGATATCCTTATCCATTCATCCTCGGTCGATCCCCTGTAAAGACCGTCAAATCCCGGTTTAAGCCCGGTCCGATTTTTCCGTCATAGCGAGACAGCCGGCGTCAAGGCTTCCGGAGGATGGAGATTTCGCCGGGGGAGGGCAGGAGATTTATGGAAAGGGATTTGGGGACATAATACTAAATGATATGGTGACAAA
>WXFH01000353.1 GCA_009881125.1 Acidaminobacter sp.
ATTGAAGTTGATCCACATTTTAGTTCAACCCATTATCGTCCGATCCGATAATGGGTTTTAAAAAAATCGAAACTTCCAAAATTTGACACAACCGAAATCAATTGAATTTGGGTGACCATCGGCAGAAGAAGTCTTTGCTTTTGGCTGCCCAGGCATCTTAAATTACAGCGAACAATTTCTCTTAATAAGCATTGGATGTGAAATAGAGTATTTGGTTTCGGTATATAAGAATTATTGAAATTGTTTTAATAGTTGTTTAAAAATGTTCAATTCGGATAATGGAAATTCAATATTTTTACATTGTACAAATGAAACAATATCTGAGTTTTTTCAACACGTTGAGCTGGATAAAATGAGCGAAGCATCTTGTCTTAAATTTTGTAATTTCGTTTTACTCAGAAGTTAATGTTTTAGATCGTTGAAATTACTAGATTTATTGTAAAATAACTGAAAATAGCGACAATTCCGATTTGCAACTAACGATTATTACATTATATGTAAAAAGTGTTCGTTGTACCCTGAAAAACTAAACTGTATGATTGGACTAAGTTCTCAATCTGATCATAAGCAATAATATTGTCTTACAAATAAAACCAATAAGGGGAATAGGCATGTTGAAAAGAAAATATTTATGGTGGGATCAGTTGTCAAAAGATGAAATTTTGGAAGATGTTAAAGCGTGTGATATCGCAATTTTACCAATTGGCGCAATTGAGCAGCATGGCCCTCACTGTCCTTGCGGCAGTGACGCCTACAACGCAAAAGGTTTAGCGGAACGCATTGCTGAAAAGACAGGCGCAATGCTCCTGCCGCTTATGCAGTACGGTGCACATCCGTATCATCACTGGTATATGCCGGGCAATCTGCCGCTTTCTTATGAAACCCATATTGGAGTGCTGTGTGACATTATTCGTGCAGCCTCATTTACCGGATATAAAAAATTCTTCATTTTATCTGCGCATGGTCAACTCTCCACCACTATGATTGCTGTACATAAATTGGGTCTGGAAGGTTTCTTTACACTATCTTGTCACTGGTATGATTTGCTTAGGGATAACCAGACCGTCCTTTCGACTCCAATGGTACATGCTGATGAAGCAGAAACCTCATTAGCTTTATACATGTATCCTGAATATGTCGATATGAGCAAAGCTATTGACGATGGTGGGGAACCGCTTGTCAGCAGAGAATTTGTGAGCCTTCCCGGCATGTCGCCAAAACCTGGCCAAATGTTCTATTTTGAAGGCACCATGGCTCGACCTGAATACAAGGAATTGGAAAGCGGCGTTATTGGATGGGCAACGAGAGCGACGACAGAAAAAGGCGAGAAGATCGTTACTGCTACCGTAGATTACATTAGTAAAATCATTGAGGACATCAAAGAGAGATATCCTGTGGGCGTAGTACCTCCGGTTAAATAACACAAAGTCATTTGAAACTTTATAAACTTCCTCGAGAAGTATCTGAGGCATTGCTTTAATTGTCATATAGTGAACATACAAAAACGCTCAAAACCATTTATACAAATGGTTTAAGAGCGTTTCTGCATATCTATTTACTGTTTTTGATTCCTGATTTCGTAACGTGATGAATGGGGGAGGAGCATGGTTAAAGCAGGCACAGAGAAGCAAAGGATTACTTCAAAAGATGTGGCGCGCATTGCAGGTGTCTCACAACCTACCGTTTCAAGGGTTTTTTCACCGGCAAGCAAAGTTAAACCTGAAACTCGTGATAAAGTTATGAACGCTGTTTTAGAACTTGGGTATAAGCCAAATGCTATTGCTCGAAGTCTTACCTCTCAAAGGACAAACATTGTTGGAATTGTAGCTCAGTTAAACAAAGATTTTTCTCTCTACACTTTGGATTTAATTTCGAGAAAACTTCAGACAGAAGGCAAGCAAGTGCTGCTCTTTAACGTTGATACAGACCAGGAATTGGATGATGTCATCTCCAAGGTACTGCAGTACCGGGTAGATGGTTTGATTATAACCGTCACAACATTCACTTCTAAACTCGTAGAAGATTGTGCAAGACAAGGGACCCAGATTTTGCTTTTTAATAGACATATGATGGGGTTGAATATAAATTCTGTAAGTTCGGATAATGTAGAAGTCGGGCGAATGGCAGCGAATTACTTATTGGATACAGGACATAAGCGACTGGCCTATATTGGTGGCAGAGACAAAGTTTCATCCAGTAATGACCGTCTGAAAGGTTTCAGAGACCGGATTCAAGAACGGGGCGTCGATAATCCCATTGTAGTGTATGGCGGTGAATACTATTATGAGACTGGCAGAAAAACTGCTGGGCAATTACTTCAAAGACAAGACAGGCCTGATGCAATTTTTTGTTCGGGTGATGTTTTAGCGTTTGGTGCGATGGATGCTGCTCGCTATGATCTGGGTCTCAACATACCTGAGGATGTTTCAATTATTGGCTTTGATGATGTGACGCTTGCCTCGTGGCCTTCCTACTCGCTGACCACAGTGAGACAGCCTATTGTGGAAATGGTGGATACGGGCATAGAAATGCTTTTAAAGAGTATTGAAAATTGTGATTTTGAGCCTGAATTGAAACTATTTCAGGGTCAGCTGATCGAACGATCAACGGTGCGAAGATTATAAGCCATTTGAGGGGATCTCTGCCAGATACCCCCAGTACGGTCGACTGATTTCAAACTCAAATGAAGCTGTGCGACCATCGGCAGAGCACTGGTTTTCAAGGATTTTAAGACATGCCGATGGTCATCCAGCCCACAATTTGCATTGTGTTTTACCCCGATGTGATGGATAATAAAGTTAGAGGTGCCATAGTCAGAGCGTCAGACGAATTTTCACCGCGCCTGACGCAGAAGGCTTTTTTTGGCGCGATCAAATCCTGATCCATACTTCTTAAATTGCAAGGCACCAGCGTTCTGAAAATGGTGCTTAGAGGGAAATGATCTTGTGACTTTTGACCGGAAAGGGGGGAGGTCGGGCATGTGACTTGAGCGGCACTAAAAGTGACCGCTGAGAACACTGTCTGACCAAGTTGGAATGAATACAGTATTGTTT
>WXFH01000354.1 GCA_009881125.1 Acidaminobacter sp.
TCGAAAGGGTCACGTCTGTACCCATTAGGGTGAAAGAAATTTCTGAAGTGGATCGTCAAATAAGTTAACCCATTATCGTACAATCAGATAATGGGTTATAAAAAGGGTGGAGCTTCCATATTTCACCATGAATAGGCAATGAGTAAAGCATCCGCATAGAGGGGGCGACTACAATGAGAAGGATTAAAGCTGCTCTATTGTCAATACTTCTTATAATAATTATTGGTATAGCCGGATACGTGATCCTTGCGAAAGTGGATTTATTTTCTATTGGAACGAATAAGAGCTCAGAAATATCTTTGGTACAGGACAAGCTGGTGGAACTTTCAGAATGGACAACCCTCAGGTATGATTATAGAAACGTCATAGTAAGCCGTACAGAAAGAAGTCTGTCTCTTCCCATTATTAGCGATATACAATTTGCAGAAACCATTAAGCTCATTGAATACACGGGTTATTTAAAAGCCGGAACAGATCTTTCAAAAGTTGAAATCACGTATGACGAAACGTCCCAACAGTATAAAGTCCGAGTTCCAAAATCACGAATACTGGATAATGTTGTTGAAACTGAAAATACGAAAGTTGAAGATCTAAAAGGCAGTATTCTCTCGGATTATCCTACCCAGACCATTTTGGATGAAATAAACGCTAGCAAGAAGACCCTGGAAGAAGAAAAAATCAGCCAGGGGTTTTTGGAGGAAGCTGATCTGCGAATAAGCACCCTGATGATTTCCTTTCTAAAATCCTTTGACTTTGACAATGTGGTTATTGAATTTTATTAAACTTCAGTTGTTGGTCAATA
>WXFH01000355.1 GCA_009881125.1 Acidaminobacter sp.
GGGGCTAGAGGGCTCGACGGCTCGACGGCAATGCACAATAAAGTCATAACATCTATAAGAGGGAGATGGCTTGGTTGAAAAAAGAAAAAGCGACATTGTCACCGGAACAACGAGCAGAACTTCTCAGTGTATTGAAAATCCGTTTTGAGAAACATAGAAATCGCCATCAGGGGCTTGATTGGGATCGGGTTCAGGAAAAACTGGAGAAGAATGCAGAGAAGCTGTGGTCGCTGTTTGAAATGGAAAGAACCGGCGGTGAGCCGGATGTCGTTTGCGGTGATCAACTATCAGATGAATTCAATTTTTATGATTGTTCAGCGGAAAGCCCAAGCGGACGCAGAAATGTCTGCTATGACCGTGAAGCGCTTGAGTCAAGGAAAGCAAACAAACCAGAGCATAGTGCCATGGGCATGGCGGAAGACATGGGGATTGAGATTTTAACGGAGGAACAATACCGGCAGCTGCAGGCATTCGGAAGCTTTGATACTAAAACGTCGAGTTGGGTGAAGACACCGGACAAGATCAGAAAGCTTGGTGGGGCCATTTTCTGTGATCGCCGCTATGATACGGTGTTTATGTACCACAACGGTGCGGAGTCGTACTATGGTTCCAGAGGATTTCGCGGCGTGTTGAGGGTTTGAGTTTTATCAAGAGAAGAATAGGTATACAAGCAAATAAAAACGATGTATCATAACTGTATCGTGATAAAGTTTATCAAGAGGCAGTTTGGAGGACGGCTTTATGTTTATTGGTAGAGAGAAAGAAATTAAGATACTGGAGAAAAGAGTCAAATCTAAAGGATTTGAATTTGGATTAGTTTATGGCCGAAGAAGAATAGGAAAGACCAGATTGTTGAAAGAGATTGTAAATAAATATCAGGGGATTTACTATGTCGCAAATGAAATGGGACTTGAATATAATTTAAAACAGCTGAGCGCTGTGGTCGCAAGCTATTACAATGAATCATTTACATTTGAGAACTTTGATCAGCTTTTTCAATACATTGCAAAAAGGAGTCATGAGCAGAGAACAATTTTTGTTCTTGATGAATTCACGTATCTTATATCATCAAATGTAGAATTGCTCTCTGTATTTCAAAATGCCATTGATCAATATTTATTGAATTCAAACGTAGTTATGATTCTATCTGGAAGTCACGTTGGCATGATTGAGGATGCCATTTCGTATAAAAAGCCTTTGTATGGAAGAACAACCTTTAAAATTAAAGTAGAGCCATTTGATTATTATGATTCAGCAAAATTTTATCCTAATAAAACGTCTGAGGACAAGATTCGTCTCTATAGTATATTTGGTGGGGTGCCATTCTATACGAGTAAGATAGACGATTCGAAAAGCGTAAAAGAGAATATTGTGGACTTGATAATTGAAGAGGGTTCAATTTTTGAAGACGAAATTGCATTTTTTTTAAGTCAGGAAGTGCGTAGTGTCTCGACCTATGGGAAAATATTGAATGCTATAGCTTCGGGAGCGACAAAACTTAGCGAGATCACTACAAAAAGTGGAAGTGTAAATACGGGTACGACATCGAAATATTTGGATTTGCTTCTTACACTTGGAATTGTAGAAAAGGAATATTGCTTTGGAGAAAATAACAAATCAAAAAAGACGATTTATAGGATTCGAGATCAATTGTTTAATTTCCATTACTCATTCATTGAGAAGAATAGATCCCGAAAAATTATCATGGATCCTGACAATTTCTTTGAGCAAGTTGTGCTTCCTCATTTGGATGAGTACGTCTCTGTTGAATTTGAAACGATTTGCAAAGATTTTCTGAAGAGAAAACATGTTTCTTCGATTCAAGAAATTGGACGTTTTTGGCATAATGACGCGTCGAAGCGTCAGGATGTTGAAATTGATATAGTTATGAGAGCTAATGAGCAAATCTATTTATATGAATGCAAATGGACGAATACTCGAATTGGTATGAGCATAATAAAGAACTTTGAGCATAAGTCAAATTATTTTACCGGTGCGCTTCTTGGATTCTTTTCTAAGACGGGATATAACAGCGATTTGATTGATAAAGGGTATGACTTATATGAGATAGATGATTTATACAATTTCGACTAAATGAAACTGCAAAAGTTTAATAATAACTGAGGTTGAAATCTTGTAGCCATCGGCAGAAATCATCTATGCTTTGTCCAACTGTTGGGATCCTACACTTACAAACAAACGGCAGGAGGCATTCCTATGTCGGAAATAAAGACCAAACAGCACGATCAAGATGTCTTTGAATTCATCAATACCTTCGCGACTACGGATCAAAAGCGTCAGGACAGTCTTGAGCTTGTGAAGCTGATGCAGGACTTTACAGGGCACCCGCCAAAGATGTGGGGGCCTACTATGATTGGGTTCGGTATGTATCACTATAAGTCGGAGCGGAGCAAGCAAGAAGGGGATTGGCCTTTAATTGGATTTTCACCGCGAAAAGCGGCAATTTCGCTTTACGTGTATACGGGAAACCCGGAACATGAGTATTTGCTGAAGGACCTGGGCAAGTATAAGGTCGGGAAGGCCTGCATCTATATCAAAAAGCTGTCGGACATTGACCAAGAGGCGCTGAAGAGGTTAATGCGGGTCAGTATTGATTTTTTGGAAGAGAAGTATGGTCGGGCAAGTGAGTAATAAAAGACACTATGAAACTTTAACGACCATCGGCAGCGCCTTGAGTCCTTTTAGGGATTTCGTCCTTTTAAGGATTAGGGTGTGCCGATGGTCGTTTATGCAACGTGTAGACATTATTATCTTACAGCGAGAATTTTTCGCTGCAAGGTTCATAGGAGATTAAAGT
>WXFH01000356.1 GCA_009881125.1 Acidaminobacter sp.
ATAGCCTGGCAGGGTCCTTTGGACCCTGCCTTTTTCTGTCCGTAGGACAGAAAAACCCAACAGGCGGAGGCCTGTTGGGAGGCTATTCACGAAGGATGCCGCTGAGCGGAGATTTGCTTGATTTGGGGTAGTGGAGGGATGAAAGATTCAAAGATGGTGTAGGTGAAAAAAGGTGTGAGCGTAAGAAGCATCCGAGGGATTGTGACTCTCGCGCGATAGAAGTTAGAAAAGCGTGCGCGCCCTGCTTTTTTCAGTCCTGTGTAAAACTGTACCTGGCACGCAGAATGAAGGTTGTGAAGTTTTTTTGATGAAAATTAGCATTATCAATCTTTTCAAAATATTTGAACGTCAGTGTTCCGAGAATCGTGCCAGGTACGGAAACGGCATTTTTAATATTTTAAAAAAATATATAGATTTATTGAGAGAAATAATATATCATGAAAACATCAAAACTGGTCAGACCAGATTTGATTAATTGCTCAAGCAAGTTCATAGTGGCTTTCAAAATGACAACTTGAATGGGGGAGTATCAAATTTTTAGAAATGCACAATAAGGAGGTACATAGTGAGATGTTGAAAGGTTCATTCGTAGTGATGGTAACGCCAATGCTTGAAAATCAGGAATTAGACATTGAAAGCTTTAAAAATAACCTGGATTGGTATATTGAAGAGGGTGCACCAGGTGTCTGTGTTTGCGGAGGAACTGGTGAGTTTGCAAGCTTGTCCAAGGAAGAAAGACTTTTACTAGCAGAGACTGCTGTAACACAAGCAAAAGGACGAATAAAGTGTATTGTTGGAACAGCTGCTGAAACCACAAGAGAAGCGATATTTTACACAAAGCATGCCGAAGAGATTGGCGCAGATGCGGTCATGATTATTAATCCTTATTACTGCAGACCTACTGAAGATGAAATATTTGAGCATTATAAAGCAATATCGGATGCGACCAACATCCCAATAATGGTTTATAACAATCCAGCGCATTCTGGTGTTGATCTTAAACCAGAAATGATTGCAAGATTATCAACTATTCAAAACGTTAAGTATGTGAAAGACGCTTCAGGGGATTTAAGACGTATTTCGGATATAAAGCGTCTAACGAATGGAAGTATTAATATATTTTGTGGCGGAGAAGACCTCATCTATGAGAATTATTTATTGGGTGCAGTAGGCTGGATCTCTGTATGCGCGAACATTATCCCGAAACAAGCCCAAGAACTTTTCACGCTGGTTCAGGATAATAATCTTGATGAAGCTAAGACGTTATTCCTTAAGTTGTTTCCACTGCTTGATCTACTTGAAAATGGTCCCAAAGCAATCCAGAGTGTTAAAGTTAGCATGGAATTAATAGGGAGAAAAGTAGGGCCAGCCAGGTTGCCTCACTTACCTTTGAACGAGACTGAGACTGATGCACTGAAAAAGGTTTTGATGAATGTAGGTATTATATAAAGCCAAATTTTCCGAGGTAATCATTTGAATTTTATAATAATCCGTGACTACACACAAAAGTATAGGAGGGTGCATTATGGAATCGGTTAAAAAGAACAATAATATTGAACCGGAAAAGAAAAGAAAAAAAGTTCTTGGTTGGTATTTCGGGATTCCGCTCGTATGGAGAATTTTGACTGCCCTCGTTCTTGGTTCGATAACCGGTCTAGTCGTAGGTCCTTCAATAGCAGTACTTGCGCCGCTGGGTGATTTGATGTTGCGACTTTTAAAGATGATAATACTGCCTCTAATTTTTTTCGCGATTGTTATGGGCGTTGGAAGTATGCCTGCCTCGAAAATTGGTAGAGTTGCAGGAAAAATTCTACTGTATTATTTTGGCACCACCTTATTTGCTGCTGGTGCTGGTCTAGTAATTTCAAACATTTTTAAACCAGGTCGGAATCTAACTTTTAGTGGGACTGCCGCCGTTGAAAGTGCAACAGTCAACAGTCCTTCAATAGGTTCGGTCATTTTGAACATGGTTCCTGAGAATGTCGCTGCCTCATTTACAAATGGCGCCTATTTGCAAGTGTTGGTATTCGCACTTTTCTTTGGTCTTGCGGTTTCTTTTCTTAGAGATCACAAGGATTCAAGAATCAGCGAAGCAGTCATCACTGTTTATAAATTCTGCGAGGGTGGCGCAGAAATCATGTTTGCCATTACTAACGCAGTTCTTCAGTATACCCCAATTGGTATCTTTGCTTTAATTTCTATTGTTTTCGCAGAACAAGGTACAAAACTAATAACTTCTGCCGCAATGGTAATAGGTTTATGCTATCTTGGCTATGCCATTCAATTATTCTTTGTTTATGGTGGCTTCCTGACGCTTAATGGATTGAGTTTCTGGAAGTTCATGTCAAGAGCAAAAGAAGCCACCTTGATGGCGTTTGCAACACGAAGCAGCGGTGCGACACTTCCATTGACATTAAGGGTTTCGGAAGAGAAATTAGGTATACCTAGAAGTATTGGTGGTTTTACTCTTCCTCTTGGATCACAAGTTAATCTGGATGGCGAAGCCTATTATCAAATCATCGCCGTTTTTACCGCAGCCTTTGCAGCGGGAATCCATCTGTCAATTGCTCAGCAATTAGTTGTCATTTTCGTCGTAACAGTCGGCACTATGGGAACAGCGGGTATTTCGGGCTCGGGACCAGTTATATTGTTAGCGGTTATGAATATGGTTGGGTTAAATGTTGAAACAGGAACCGTCGTTGGTGCTGTTTTCGCCTTAATTCTTGGCATTGACGTTATACTCGATATGGGAAGAACCGCAGTTAACGTCACGGGAGACATGGTTGGAACTTGTATAGTAGCAAAAAGTGAAGGCGCTCTAGATCAAGACAAATGGAAATAAATGCATAGTTGTTTGTTGAATCAAGTAAAAATCAGTTTTAACTTGGCGAATAATGCTTAGCCAAATCGAATTAATTATGTAAGACTTGATAATAAAGATATAAATGGCTTAATATCAAAACGTTTGCTCTACATCAAATGTTATACTTCATCATTACGGAGGTGCGGTTTTATAAGCACCTTCGTAATGATAAACCTTTCTATTGGAAATAACTCGCAGGCATCACCTACGAACTTAATAAATAATATCAAGGAGGAAATTATGCAAAAACTTCCAGCTAGTATATTTAATGATGTTATTGGTCCTGTTATGAGAGGGCCATCAAGTTCTCATGTTGCTGGTGCTGCGAGAATTGGCTCGATAATCAGACAGTCTTTAGACTCTGAACCCAAAAGAATTGTTGTGGAGTTTGATGTTAATGGTTCATTAGCGGAGTCTTACCATGGACACGGCTCTGACATTGGATTTGCAAGTGGTATTCTCGGGATAGAACTTACTGATAATTTGGTAAAGGATGCGTGTGAAATTGCAAAAAGACGCGGAATCGACATTCAATATATAATTTCAGATTACGGTGCTGAGCATCCAAATAATTATCGTATCGAAGTTTATGACCAAGAGGGAAATTTTCATGAATGGGAAGCCATTTCAGTCGGTGGTGGAATGATAGAAGTAGTCAAACTTGACGGATTTAAAATATCCATATGTGGAGATTTTTTTGAAATAGTATTGTTAATTGACGAAGTTGATTCAAAATTTGAAAGAATACTTGAAAACGTTAAAAAAATTATTGGTGATTATGAAGATCTAGTTAGCGTCATCGGACTCAATCAAAGCCTCATCAATATTAAAACAAGCTTACAGGTTGATGTCAGACAATTGGAAGAACTGAAAAGTCTGTCACAGATTGTTGATATGATCGTCCTAAAACCTATTCTGCCTACACTATCAAGCGCAAACTGCAAAGTTCCTTTTTTGACAGCAACAGACCTTTTAGAATTGGCAATAAAGGATAAGAAAGAAATGTGGGAAATGGCTGTACTGTATGAAAGCATAAGAGGTAATACAAATGATCAAGAGGTAATTAATAAAATGAACTACTTGATCGATATTATGGAGAAATCTATTGAGGAAGGATTAGCAGGTACGACTTATTCAGACCGAATTCTTGGTCCTCAAGCATATAAAATTGAAAATGG
Organism: Acidaminobacter sp.; assembly: GCA_009881125.1. Next base: position 4,042 of record WXFH01000356.1, read on the forward strand.
GATTAAAAGTGGCAGTTTAGTACCGGCAGATGTATTGAATCAAGTGATAAAATCTATAACTGCGATAATGGAAGTCAAAAGCTCTATGGGTGTCATTGTAGCTGCTCCAACAGCGGGCTCGTGCGGTTGCTTGCCAGGTACATTGCTGGGCGTTGGTAAGACTTTGGGCATGACACGGGATGAGATCGTTAAGGGTATGCTTGCCGCAGGCTTGATTGGTGTTTTCATTTCAGAAGGTGCTACATTTTCAGCAGAGGTCGCTGGTTGCCAGGTAGAATGCGGCGCAGGGTCGGGTATGGCAGCGGCAGGCTTGGTACAGATGTTTAAAGGTACCGTTGAGCAATGTGTGGATGCTGCTTCTATTGCTCTGCAGAATGTTACGGGACTCGCATGTGACCCGGTAGCAAATAGAGTTGAAGTCCCTTGCCTTGGAAAAAATATTATGGGTGGTTCGAATGCCATAGCGAGCGCTAACATGGCTTTGGCAGGCTATGATAAAGTGATCCCTTTGGATGAAACTATTGCTGCCATGTACGACATTGGTCTCAAATTGCCGCTTGAGCTCAGATGTACCTTTGGAGGACTTGGAAAAACAAATACCTCTGTAAATCTTGCTAAACTATTACTGTGATGATTCAAAAGGTTGAAGGATAATTGACTGGATCTTTTAAATTTCGTACAAAAAACAACGGCTGACCAATTTGAAAAACTAATTGGTCAGCCGTATAAATAGTAGGGTCGTAATCAACAGTGGAATGTGAAAACTTAAATTGTTTAAGTCATTAGATTATATTAAATACTTTTCGAAAACAGCCTGTCGAGAGCAGACTCTACATCCTCAAGGTGCTCGTTATAAAGCGCAACGGCTTTCTTAATATTTTTATTTTCAATATTTTGAACGATCAAATTGAAGACTTCAATTGTTTTAGACTTCGTTTCCAAACTTGTCGAGGAGAAGTATTCTTGGGATTCGTTAATTTTTTCAAGAAGAATTTTCTCGATCTCAAAATATAAAATGTTATGAGTGGCTTTGGCTATAGACAAGTGAAAATCTAAGTCGGCTTTATATAACACACTCACATCATCTGTTTTCGCTAATTGTTCAATGTTGTATTTCATCTGTTGTATATCGTCAGCAGTAGCTCTCTTTGCCGCGATTTGAATAATACTTCTTTCAATGTTAAGTCTGACCTCCATTAGGTCATATACTGAAGCGAGCTGAAGAATGTCATTGAATTTATCACTTCCAGAATTATTCGCTTTATATTTTGAAGAAATGAAAGTACCTCTTCTATCTTTTGTTTCGACATATCCCATTGTTGTTAATAACTTTACGCCTTCTCTTACTGAAGAGCGACTGATCCCCATGGATTTTACAAGCTCTCTTTCTGACGGGAGTTTGTCACCTATGGAATAAGTATTGTCTTCAATTCTTCCGATTATTTCTTTAGCCACTTTTAAAGGCGTGCTTGAATCAAGTCGGTTCATTAAATCACCTTTTCTCGATAAGATAGTTATAGTATATTTAACAATTCAATAAAATGAAATAAGAATGTTCAAATCTCAATATTTATTTAGGGAAACCTTGTTTAGAGGAACCTTATTTAGGGGGAGAAAGCATG
>WXFH01000357.1 GCA_009881125.1 Acidaminobacter sp.
ACGCCTATTGCGGCTTACGCCTATCGGCGGCCAGAGACTATGGTGCCAATGGCAATATTCAAATTGATCCTCCAGTCCCCACAATATGATGATCTGTGATTTTAATATGAGAGATGAATGGATCTGTCTCACCGAATCATAGGTACGGAAAGCGTTGCATCAATATATGAGACCCCGCACAACAGAGAACTTTCTTTCTGGTGTGCGGGGTCCTTTAGTTTAGGTCTAAAAATGTACCTGGCACGCAGAATGAAGTTGAAGAAGTTATTTTTGCTGAAAATAAGCATTATAAACCTTTTCAGATCATTTGAAAGTTGGTGTTCCGAGAATTGTGCCAGGTACGG
>WXFH01000358.1 GCA_009881125.1 Acidaminobacter sp.
TGTCATTGAAATATGAACGTTTATGGCTGAGTTACAACATAGCCATCAGAGAGGGTTTTCATGAAAGCGACGAGGGCGGCTTCTTCCTTATTAGTCAAGCCAAGATTACCTAGCTCATCAGTATTAATAGTATACGGATACTCTGCCATAGGCCATTTGTTTGGTTTAACATCGCGAAGATTATAGAAATTGACAATGTCCTCCAATGACTTGAAATAGCCATTATGTCCGTAGACTTTGACAAAAGAAGGATATGGTCTCAAGTCAACATTTCTTAACGTAGGAACTTTAAATTTTCCCAGTTCAGCTTCATAGACCGCTTTAGGATAACCAGCAGCCTCGAGAAAGCCACCTAAACCTAAGTCGATCCACTCTGTTCCATCGGGGTTCCACTCGTCATCCATGGTGTAAAATGGGTTGTTTGGATTTTTAGGGATGCCCAGGTTGTCGTATGTAAAGTCGGTAAAGAGCGGAGCTTCACCTTCCGGGCCGGGCTGCGAAATGTGACAAGCAGCGCAGTTGCCTTTTCCTTCAAATACTTCAAGCCCCAAAGCTTCTTCCTCGGTCAAATCCACTTCACCTTTAAGATAATAATCATACTTTGAAGTGAAAGGATTGACCTGATCACTTCTTTCGTAAGATGCGATTGCTCTGGCTATACGTTCGTAGTTTACTGTTGCGCTATCTTCAAAAGCACCAGTACCCCAAATTTTCTTAAATAGCTCTGCATACTCAGATGCAGATACTTTTGTTACGATGCTCTCAGGATCTGGCATAGCCTGCTCCAGTGGATTGAGAAACGGTCCCTGAGCTTGCTCTGCCAGCGGATCGCCAAGCATCCAGCCGGTAGCGCGACCATCCCAGAACATACCGCCAATCCAGAGTTCTTCGTCTTCATCAAAATAGAGGATTGGACTTTCGCCTGCATAGGCAGCAGTGGGCGGTTTTCGGTTTCCAAATCTAGTTTCAATTGCACCCGGATAAACTGCGAGTTTCTTATTGATTTTCGAATCAGCCCCAGTGAATCCAGTTTCAGGCGCATGGCAGGACGCACAGGACATGGTGCCATTGATGGACAGGTTTTCATCAAAGAAGATCTCCTTGCCCAGTTGTTCCATAGGGGTCAGTTCGGCGTCGCCCGCAGAAAACACAACAATGGTGAAAATCAAGGCAATTGAGAGGAGTAAAGAAACCAACACTTTCCTTTTCATGGTTAACAATGCCTCCTTACTAAATGGGAGTCGGTTCAGGAGAGTTCATTAGCCATAGGCAACACCTCGAAGTGGAATTAATGCTGTGATAACAAGTTGTTTCAATGGATTTGGGCGTTGAAAATCTATTTCGCTGTTATGAAATATGCTGAATATCACAGGTACGCAGTTGACATAACATTTATACCCCGAGAGAGTAGATTTAGACAGTCGTTTAATTTCGCAGGGCGTTATGAAAAAATGAAGTGTGGTTGGGGTTTG
>WXFH01000359.1 GCA_009881125.1 Acidaminobacter sp.
CATTTATGCGGATGGCGAAATTTTGGGCGCAGTGCTGCTGATGACACCCATCGACGGAATCAGCGAGGTGCTGTATGATCTAAACTTCACTTACGCGGGCATTGCCGCTGGCGCGCTGTTGCTCAGCCTTCCGCTGATCCTGTGGCACTCCCGGCACATTTCCGGTCCCATCCGGAGGATGGAGGAGACGACCCGGCTCATCGCCGCGGGGGAGGACGCACCACTGGAGCCCATCCGTACTAAGGACGAGATTGGCCGGCTGTATACCTCATTCCTTCAGATGAAAGAAGCGCTGGAAAAGACGGAAGCCCTCCGCAAAGACCTCATTGCCAACGTGTCCCACGAGCTCAGGACGCCGCTGACCTCCATCAACGGCTTTGTGCAGAGCATGATGGACGGCCTCGTCCCGGATGACGAGCGCCTCGAAATCCTGGGGTTGGTCAAAGCGGAGACCCAGCACCTGATCCATCTGACCTCGGACCTGCTGGAGCTGGCGAAACTCCAGGCCGGCACCCGGCCGCTGCAGATCGAGACGGTGGCCGCCGAATCTGTAGTTCGTCAGGTGATGACCAGTCTGCGGGCTATGGCGGAGGAACGCGGAATCGACCTCGCCGCCGACCTCCCTGAGAAGCTGCAGGTCGACGCGGACGCGGACGCCCTCAGGCAGATGTTCAGCAATCTCATCGACAACGCCGTCAAGTATTCCACAGAGGGCGGCACCGTCCGGATCAGCGCTGCCCTGGTAGGTGATACCGTCCGGTTTGAGGTCGCGGATCAAGGCCCGGGCATTTCCGATGAGGCTCTGCCGATGGTCTTTGACAAATTCTACCGCGCAGATACTCGAAGCAGCAGTGGAACTGGCCTGGGATTGTCTATTGTCAAGGCGCTCGTTACCTTGCACCATGGGGAGATACACGCCGAACGGAATAAGCCCCAGGGGACTCGCATAGTCTTTACACTGCCACGAAAGCAAGGCGGTACTGGGTTCGCAAAAAAATAATCCATTTTACAAACCGTTTACATTTATGCCAATGGCATTTCATAACTCAGCCTTAGAATCATACTTGAGGAAGACTATACGGCATGTTTTCCGGTAAAGAAGGTGATCTTAGTGAAGAGAAAATATTGGCTGACGACATCAGTGATGGTGCTCGTCGTGTCGCTGGGATGCGGCTGTTCGGTGTTCAGGCCTGAGCAGACGGTAGTCCGTGACGCGGAAGCAGGCAAGGCCCTGGAGAATCAGGTCATAGTGGAGCCGGAAGCTGCGACGGCAGCGGAAAGCTCTATTGAAGGCGCGCAGGCTTCCGATGAACCCGCCAGTGACGCTGCCCCTGAAGCCAGTTCCAACGATGGTACTGGCAGCGCAGACAGCAGCACGACGGGGGAGGAAGCCGAGACGCCGGTTGTGAAGGTTTCCGGTGATCAAGCCTCGACCGTCAGCACCCCAGCTTCGGGCGAGGTGGCGGATTCCGGGACCATCGGCAAAGACCAGACAACTCTGGAGACTGCCAGCGACACTGTGCCATCTCTGATTACCAAGTCCGAAAACGCCGTTACCGAATCAGAACGGATTGAGCTCTTCAACACGCTCGGCTTTGAGCTGGACGAGCTGATCCGGCTGCTGGACAGCTTAGATACGGTCCAGGAGTCTGATTTGAATCTTGATGAATTTGAGGAGTGAGTAGAATGAGAAAAACGTTGGCACTGATTATGATGATGGTATTGATTTTATCCGTTGGCTCAGTTGGATTTAGCGCAGGGACCTCAGGTGGTTCCGGCGGGTCGGACGGCTCAGGCGGCAGCCAGGTTGCTACGGGAACAGGCGATGGGCAAAACGGTGGGACCAATGACAGTTCAAGTGGTGAGCAAAACGGCGAGCCTAACCAAGAGCAAAATAGCGAGCCGCAAGGTGAGCAAAATGGCGAGCAAAGTGGAGACCCTAATCAAGAACAGAAGGGCGAACTCAATACCTATCAATATCGCTATATGTACGCAAAAATGGTGAGCAATGAAGTCCGTCTTCAGGCTCAGGAAACCAATCAAGTTAAAAATCAGGTCAGAGAGTGCGCCGAAGAATTGAAAACGCAGCTTAGGACCAGACTCCAGGCTCAAGAGCGACTTTTACCTGAAGAGAAAGAGCAGCTTGGTGAAATGCTCAGAGAAATGATTCGCCTCAGAAAAATGTTGAATGACGAGCATTTGGGCAAAGTGCAGGAGCAAGTGGCTAATCTCACCCGTGCACGTTTCCAGAAAAATATTGATGACGCAACCGGAGCTATGCTGGCGCTCAGAGAAGAGCTTCAGTTCAGAGCCGAAGCAATGAATGCCATTAAGAATCAGCTTCAGTTGATGAAAGCAGAGCTTGAATAATTAAGCAGCTTACGAGGGCCCGACCCCATTCAAACGCTGGTACAGCCGCCATTCGCAGTGATTAGAATAATCGCTCCGGATTGGCGGCTGTTTCCATTGGAGGTGGAAGCGAGGGGCGGTGGAGGAGGTTGTGGAGGTAGGAGTCAAGTGGCCAATGGCCACGGACACCTGCTTTCGGGTTGATATTGAAAGTCAATGTCGCAAGCTCTGGCACCAGATCAAATCCTGTCCGCGTCACCAAGTTCAAGTTGGTGACA
>WXFH01000360.1 GCA_009881125.1 Acidaminobacter sp.
AAAAGATGTCGACAGGTGATTTTTCTTGTCGATTTTTTTATGCGACTATTTGTTACAAAAAAATTCATAAGCTTTGTAGCTTTCTACAATCAACCAATGAGGTCGTTCATTTTTATACACTTTTGGTATTGCAAATATGACAAAATCTAAGTGTAAAACTCAATGAAGTTGTATGAATTTATTAAATGGGGAGGATTCATTTGAAAATTAATGATAGCAGGCTTGCCCGGAATTTTGAATTTGTAAACAGCCAATCTGCGACGGAATTGGGGTGTACAAGGCTATCCTACAGTTCGGAGGATCTGAAGGTCAGAGAGTACATAACTAATGAACTTAAAGCACTGGGCGCTCAGATCAGCGTTGATTCTGTCGGAAATATCAGAGCAAAATATAATCCGGCAAACTTAAGCACAAAGAGCCTGCTCATTGGCTCTCACATTGACACCGTTCCAAATGGCGGCAAGTATGATGGATTGACGGGAACGTTGTGCAGTTTGGAGGTCATCCGGGTGCTCCATGAGAATAAAGCAGCCGTTAAACATCCGATTGAACTCGTCATATTTGCAGAAGAAGAGGGGTCCAATTTCGGGGTTACCATGATCGGCAGTAAATATATGGTAAAGAAGCTGACATTGGAAGATTTGAAGAAACTGTACAACGATCAGAAACAAACAGCTTATGACTATATTCGGGAACGAGGATTTGAGTTTCACCCCGATGAGGACCAATATGTAGATGGCAGCAATGAACTTGGAATGATTGAACTTCATGTCGAGCAGGGAGGGATTCTGGATCATCAGGGTTTGAGCTTGGGAATTGTTCAGGCTATTACAGGGATGAACACCATTCAAATGACCGTCAAGGGGGTATCTAATCACGCAGGCACGACACCAATGCGCTATCGCAAGGATTCACTCCTGGCTGCGAGCGAAATGATCTACAAAATATCGAAGTTCACGACGAGCTACGAAACAGCTGTTATCACCGTAGGGAAAATCAGTGTATCGCCCAATGCTTCCAATGTCATAGCTGCTGAAACGATATTCAATGTGGACATTCGAGATGTTGTACAGGAAAATATCGATGCCATCAGTCAGCAGGTTGAAGCATTATGTTATGAAATTGCTTCGGAGAATGACGTAGAAATTGATATTAAATTAATTGGCTCATCCAAGGTCGTCCATATGGATGAATCACTGGTCAAACTCATTGAGGAGCAGGCGAAGGCAAACCAGCTTTCGAATATGAGAATGAACAGCGGCGCAGTGCATGACAACGCTATGCTGAACGGCATCATTCCGACCGCTATGATTTTTGTTCCAAGCATTGGAGGCGTCAGCCACAGTCCATATGAGGACACAAAGTTCGCGGATATTGTCGCGGGTGCTGAACTTCTGTTGTTCACTGCAGCAAGAATAGTAATTTAGAGATATCAGCGGCAGGCATTTACTTAAGCGCTTAGAAATTATTTTATTAATCATTCATAAATTTTACGAGGAGGTCAATTATGAAAGACTATTTGGAAATAGCCAATTCTCCGCTGATCTGGGGAGCCGCCATTCCGATCACATTGCTGGTTGTCATCCAAGCCATTATTTTTCTAAAAAGAGCTTATGCTTCTGCGCACCTGGTAGATTTGTCCACAGAGGATGCGCACAGGGCGTTTAAAATAGGTGCCGTCTCAGCAATTGGTCCTGCTATGGGCGTATTCGTGGTCATGCTCGGTTTGATGGCCGTCATTGGCGGGCCTCTCGCCTGGATGAGGCTGTCCATCATCGGCGCGGCCCCAACTGAGCTTGCGGCCGCAAGTATGGCAGCTAAAGCTATGGGTAAAGAGCTGACAAGTCCGGAATATGGTCTGCTGGATTTTGCCAATGCAACCTGGGTTATGGGACTTAACGGAGCGGCCTGGTTGTTGTCTACTGCGTTATTCACCCACAAAATTGAAGGGGTCACACATAAAATTTCCGGCGGAGACCCTAAGAAAGTTAAAATTCTTATGATCGCGGCTATGTGCGGCGCATTTGGATACTTATTTGGCAATGTATTGAAGAACATACTGGATGCCAAAACCCAGCCTATTGCAGTCGCTGGCATCAGCTCGGCCATCGCTATCTACTTCCTGGAAAAGCTTTCGAAAAGAATCCCAAAACTAGGTGAATATAACCTTGGCATAGCAATGTTGATTGGTATGTTCTGCGCGGTCGCCTTTAAAAGATTAATATAACGGGAGGGAAAATCATGGAAAAAGCCATTGAAAATAAAGAACTATCTTATGAGCAAAGTTTTACCAGACCCATCATCAAATATGGCAGAATCACAAATTTATTAGCGGTCTTATTCAGCTTTGTACCCTCACTCGTATTACTCTTCTATTTTGATGTCTTCCCAGGTGTAGAAAACATTCTCTCAGGGTGGGTGTTGATTGCTTCCATCTATGGTATTTACGCCATTGTTGAGCCCGTCTCCTACTTCCCAATCCTGGGCTTGCCTGGCACCTATATGTCATTCCTGGCGGGCAACATAGGCAACATGCGTGTACCTTGTTCCGCCATTGCACAGGAAGCGCTTGGCGTAGCCCCTGGAACCAAGAAAGCGGAATTGGTATCGACCATCGGCATAGCGGGCTCTATCATCACTAATATGATTGTGGTCACAATTGCGGCCGTTGGCGGTGCGGCGCTGATGAATGCTTTCCCGCCGATTGTCGTCGAAGCCTTCACCTATGTATCCCCAGCCATCTTTGGCGCCATCTTCTCCCTGTATGCCTCAAAGAGACTTTCCTACGGTGCCTTCGCACTGGTGCTGGTGGGCATCATGCTGCTGGTGATCAAGGTGCTGCCGGTTTACATCATGATCCCGGTTGCAACTTTTGGTACAGTAGCCTTTGGATTTATGACTCATGGTAAAGAAAAGTCGAAATAACACACAAAATTTTGGAGGTTGAGATGAACGAAATGATTCAAAGCGTCATGGCGGATGTCGTTAAGTGGAGAAGAGAATTGCATCAAATTCCTGAAATTGGTGTGGATCTTCCCCAGACCAGTGACTATGTTTGCAAAAAGCTGGACGAGATGGGTGTCTCCTATAAAAAAGGTGTTGGCCTGGAACATGCCATCGTTGCGACCATGGAGGGGACAAAACAGGGAGAGGGCAAAACACTGGCACTAAGAGCGGATATGGACGCGCTGCCTATCGCGGAAGAAAGCGGCTTGCCGTTTGCCTCGAAAAATGGAAATATGCATGCTTGCGGCCATGATGGGCATACGGCTATTTTGCTTGGTGCCATTAAGGTGCTCAGTCAGATGAAGAATCAGTTCTCAGGGAAATTGGTCTTCTTGTTCCAGCCTGGTGAAGAGATTTCTGCCGGGGCAGAACCGATGATTCAAGCAGGATGCCTCGATGGTGTTGATGGCATTGTCGGCATTCATGTAGGCGATATTTCAAGTGATTGTGAACCCGGCAAGGCATATTTCAAATTGGGACCAATGATGGCTTGTTTGGACAAATGGCACATGACAATTTCAGGCAAGGGATCACACGGCGCTTATCCGCACAACAGTTTTGATCCGGTGGTCATGCAGGCTCACATCATCACAGCGGTCCAGGAGATCATCAGCCGTGAACTGAATCCAGTGGATCCTGGCGTGGTTACGGTAGGGATTGTCCAGGGCGGCACTGCCTACAATATCATTCCGGGTTCGGTTTATCTGGAAGGGACAGCCAGAGCAGTCAATAAGACTACAAGGGAATTTATTTCAAAGAGAATTGGTGAGATCGCAGAGAGTGTCGCAAAGACCTTCAGGGGATCGGTTGACTTCACTTATATTTACGGCGCGCCGCCGGTCGTCAATGATGATGCATTCACTCTTAACATCATGGAGAGTTCGAAAAAAGTGCTTGGTGAAGAAAATGTGAAGTTTATCTATAACCCGGTAATGGGCGGAGAAGATTATGCCTATTACCTGGAAAAAGTGCCTGGGACCTTCATATTCCTGTCCAATCCACTCAAAATTGATGGCTTTAACTACCCGCACCATAACAGCAAATTTGCGCTGGACGAGCAATACTTTGAAAGAGGTGTCGCGATCTTTGTGCAGTCAGCAATGGATTTCTTGAAATAACCTGATTTATAATAAAAATCCCGGTTGGACGAAGGCTCAATCGGGATTTTTTTATGCTCACTAAATAATGTTGATGGAATTAAAATTAAATTTAATCTATAATAATTGCATTATCAACATTGAGGGTGTGATTCGGTGGGCGTTAGCATAAGAGAGATTCTTAAGGATAAGTATTTCAAGAAATATAGTGTTCTTGCCGGCGAAGGTGGCCTAGACCGGGAAGTTCAAGCAGTAACCCTTTATGACGCGCCTGATGGGTATTTATGGTTTAAGGGAAAGGAATTTGTCCTTTCCACAGGATATTTATTACAAGATCAAGAGTATTTTATTGAGGTTTTGAAATTTTTACACAGTCATAATTCTGCTGGTATGGGTATAAAAGTAGACCGATATCTGAAAAAGATTCCTGATGAGGTCATCCGGCTGTGTGATGAAATCAATATGCCGCTAATTGGCATACCTTATAATGAGGCATGGATTGATGTTATCAATGCAGTGAATTCTATTGCGGTGAATAGATTTATTACAAAAATTATAGATCAGCCAGAGGCTCAAGGGCATGTGAGTCCCAAATATCTTCATAAAAAGATTGTTAATTTACTGGGCAAGCTCAGTAATGAAATAAACAAGCCAATTACACTTGTTGAGGCAATAGACAAAAAAATCATAACTTACCCTCAATCCTTCAAAATTGATCATGGCATCAACTGTGCGGACGAAGCTGATGATTACGATTTTAACTACAAGAGGGAAATAGTCTGTGACAAATTAAATATTATCAGGTTTCAAGCAGCGGATGAAGACATTGTTCCTTGGCTGGTTCTTCCAATAAGAACAGGAGATTTACAGGTTGCGAAAATTATAATATGGGAAGAAAATGAGAAAATTGATTATTATGATCTTCTGGCAATCCGGATCGCGGCTACCCTCTTAATAGAAGTGTATGAGCAGATTTATATGTTTCACAATTTTGAGGGCAGGTACTATGATGATTTTATCAAAGCATTAATTTCCGGTGAACTGGACAGCTATTCAAAAATACAGGAATTTTTAAAAGGATTACGAAATGTAAGAATTTCGCTGGATAGCGACTATATAGTTTCGGTTATTAAAGCAAAAAATGATAATTTTAATCTTCATAGCTTCAGAGACAGAATTTATAACAGTGTACTATCCAATTTGGAAACCAATCGGAATATTTTTGGGATTATCTCTAACGATCAAATGGTTGTCATAACGGATCTCAAAGGTGAAGTAAATAATCATAAACCCACAAGAAATAGCTTAAATAAGGTTTTATCTCAACTCAATGACTGCATAAGAGAATCGGAATTTACAATGGGCATTGGTTCTGAAGTCAATGACGCTGTCTCAATTCGTAGAAGTTATATTGAAGCAGTAAAGGCACTGGAAGTTGGGCCGTTTCTTTTCGAAAATAAGCCAGTAGTCTCATTTGAAGATCTGGGTCCCTTTGGTCTGATAAGACTGGAGAATATTCAGGAGCGGGACTTTGGCAGCAATTTCGACAAGATTAAGCCTATATTGAAAGAAGCGAATGGGGAAGAGCTTCTGGTGACGTTGAAGGTATTTCTTGAATGTGAGTCAAATTATAATGCCGCTTCAAAGAAACTGTTCACTCATACGAATACCATCAGGTATAGAATTGCCAAGATTCAGGAGCTGTGCGACATAGATCTTGATGATCCTGTGGAACGCTTAAAAACAGAGATCACACTCAGATTTTTGGATTTACTCAGGTAAAGTTATAATTCGCCGCCAAGTAATGAAAATGCCCAATAAGATATTTTATGGAAGAGGAACCT
>WXFH01000361.1 GCA_009881125.1 Acidaminobacter sp.
ACGAAGCGGCGGACGCCAACTGACCATGGGTAAAATGTTTTGAGGAAAACAGGAAAAAATCGTAAATAACAATTATTGAACGTGCATAAATTAAAAACATTAAAATAAATATACAGAAATAATCACAGTTGCAGTAATTCATATTTCAGAAATTGAAACCCACAACTCATTTGAGAGGATCAACTTTCGATTTTTTCACCCAGTGCAGGGCCCATTTCCTGTAGATTTAGCGGTCTTTGAGGCTTTGATTATAATTTTAGGGAAGACAGGTTATCATT
>WXFH01000362.1 GCA_009881125.1 Acidaminobacter sp.
ATAAGTCATCCAGGAGGTACGCACCCTTGAAAAATATAGAGAATGTAATCCTTTGCGGCGCAGGCGCTGTAGGCGGCGCCTACGCAAAAAAAATATCGGAAGCAGATCCCGATTGCCTCCGCATTCTCGCACGTGGAGATCGAAAAAAACGATATCAAACAGATGGGCTGATCATAAATGACCAGCGTTATAATTTCATGCTTGCAGATCCGGACGAACCGGATCCAGCGCCAGCAGACCTGATCCTCGTGGCAGTCAAAGACTACGGACTTGAGGCGGCAATTCAAGAAATGCGCCCTTTTGTAGGCCGCGAAACGCTGATTCTGTCGTTAATGAACGGCATCACCAGCGAAGACCGTCTGGCAGAAGCTTTTGGAAGACATCGCGTTTTGTACGGCCTGGTGATGAGCATTGACGGCGCTCGGGATCAAAACCGCATCCGTTTTAGCCAGTATGGCACGATCAGCTTTGGTTTCGCTGATAATACAGACCTTAAAGAAGAAGTCAAAGCCGTGGCCGACTTTTTTGACAGAGCAGGCTTATCCTACAACATCCCCCAAAATATGCTGCGGGAACTCTGGTACAAGTTTATGGTCAATGTAGGGATCAATCAGGCATCTGCAGTGGTTCGCAGCGGTTTTGGCGCGTTTCAGAGGATTCCTGAAGCTCACGCCCTCATGCGCTCCGCCATGTGGGAACTGATCCGGATCACTGAGAAGAACGGGATCTGCTTAAATGAGACGGATCTTGAAAACTGGGACAAGGTCCTGATGGCCATGCCGCCGGAAAGTCGCCCCTCCATGTTAAACGACCTGGAAAGCGGCAGAAAAACCGAGGTAGACATGCTCTCCGGAACAGTCATGGCGCTGGGTCGGCAGTACGGCGTCCCAACCCCTGTCAATGAAGCGTTATACAGGACGATCAAATCTGCTGAGATTCTTATAGGTGCTGATCCTTCCGGCAGCCAGGTCAACGCGTAATGTCAGCGCGCAGACTTTCCAAGAACAAGCCCGGAATCTTTTTCGGCTGGTGGATTGTTGTCCTGGGCTTCATGCTGATGGCTGTCAGCTTTTCGATCATCATGAGCTGTCACAGCCTGTTTATTCTGCCCGTGACAAAAGCCCTGGGCATGGAGCGTGGTGAATTTACCCTCACCTTCACATTAGTCGGTCTTTCCGCAGCGGCCTCCTCTGCCTCGGTTGGTCGAATCCTCAGCCGCAGCCGTCATCTTAAGCGGAGCCTCACTCTTTTTGTCCTTTTGGCAGGTCTCGGTTTTGCCGCTTTTTCCTTCGCGCGTTCACCTTGGCATTTTTACCTGATTGCCCTCCTCCTCGGCCCCGGATTTGTAGGCAGCTCCAATCTCGCTGGATCCCTGTTGGTGAACCACTGGTTTATTGACCGGCGGGGATTCGCCCTTGGGATTGTCGCTGCGGGTAGCGGCATAGGAACCGCGCTTTTTTCACCAATGATCACCAAAGTCATTTCAAGCAACAACTGGCAAGCGGGCTACTGGTTCAGCGGAGGCATGATCCTGGCAATCTGTCTGCCGCTGGTTTGGCTTTTGACGGTACGCAGTCCTGAAGAAAAAGGACTGGGTCCGCTAAAGAAACAATCGAACCTTTCTGAACTTCAAACGCAGAATGTCTCAGAGCCGCTGGCAGGGTTTCTGCTGTCTGAGCTGAAAGCCATGCCTACCTTTTGGATGTATTTTGTCACCATGTTTCTGATCTGCGTCATGGTTGGCGGCGCTCAACTGACTATAGTGGCGTATTTTATGGAACTGGACCATTCCCCTGAATTTTCTGCGCTGATGTTTTCTGTTCAGGCTCTGGGCATGCTGGTTGGAAAATTGAGCCTGGGCGCGATCTTTGACCGGTTTGGCGCAAAACGCGGGATTACCATTGCCATCCTGGCATTTGTCATAGCGATAGCAGGCTACCTAAACGCCGCTTCAGTCCCGGTTGCAGTGGCATCTTCGGTACTCGTCGGCATGGCCGCCTCCATCACTACAGTGGGCAATGCCTACCTGACGGGCAGTTTCTTTGGGAGCAAGGACTTTGGCAATGTCTACGGGCTGGTCAATGTCACCATGATCACAGGCGCGACAACGGGGCCTCTGGTGACAAATCTGATTTTCGACCGAACGGGCAGTTACGGTCTGGCCTGGATGATCTTCCTTTTTCTGGCGGCACTGTGCGGACTTAGCCTGTTGTGGCTGCAGTCAGTGTTTTTCAAGAGGCTGTTGAAAGCAGCAAGATCTTAATTGGATTGAAGTAGAAATGACCATCGGCAGAGTTTTTGGGCTTTTTAAAGCTTTCAAAAACTTTGCCGATGGTCATTCATTTTATGAGATGAAAGTATTAATTGC
>WXFH01000363.1 GCA_009881125.1 Acidaminobacter sp.
TACCAGAGACAATGACTCGATCTCCAAAGCTGCTGACTTTGCCCGCGGCTTCAGCACTTGGCGCTCTGTTGAAACTGAAGTCCGTATAAAGCGGTCCAACCATTGTCTGTAGTACGGCGTAAACATCTGATACGGGGTCCCATCTTTTTTTAAAATCTCTGAGGGACGAAAGATCATCACATCTTCTTGTGGAAACACCTTAACGCCTGACGCGAGCGCTTCAGCTTCTATGGCTCTTCCTGCGTGATCGAAAAACCGGTTGAAATAAATGGCATCATAAGGGTACGCTTGCTGTCTAAGGGCCGTCAGCACCTCATTATGGTTACCTACAATAAGAAGCGCTTTGTGTCCTATGGTCTTAAGCAGCTCATTGAATTGGAAAAATGCCGTCAACCTGGTCCGAAGACCATGACTGGTCGCTCTCAGAGCCCAGGGGATTCCCTCTGCCTTTTCATCATAGATCCACAAAATCGCCAATTCATCAGTTTCTTCAAGCGCCTTGAAAAGCGCCGTTTGATCCTCCAAACGAAAATCCCTGTAAAGCAGCAGCAATCCTTTCAAAGCGTCAGGCTGACACCGTCTGATGAGATTAAACTCCCAGAGGCGCCAGCCCTCCCCCCCTTCATCTTCACTTGTCTTAAAACCCTCAAGATTAATCCAATAGGACACGTTTTTTCATTGAACCACCCATGACTGAAGTCACGGGTGGGCGCGGTTATTTAGTCAATCAAACAATCGAT
>WXFH01000364.1 GCA_009881125.1 Acidaminobacter sp.
GGGATAAATTCTCAAAAACTATTCTTGATCGCTTGTTCCATTGACGCGACATTATAAATAAGCGTAACCAGCAGGACGAGATTCGAAAACCATTTTTCCCATAGGAATCCCTCGCAGATTTATTAGCATTTTAGTATTTTGATTAAAAATCGTTATGCAGCTAGTAAAATATATATTTTTAACTAATTATATAGTAATACTGTTGCATTTCCAATATTCATTCCTCAAA
>WXFH01000365.1 GCA_009881125.1 Acidaminobacter sp.
CAAATTTGGGTTTAAAACAGAATGACCTGCACGACTTCGCCCTGCAGGATCCCTTCCTGTTCCGGTTCGATCTGAATATAGCCGTCTGCTCTGCTCATCAATGAAATCATGCCCGACTTGCCGTGGACAGGGATGGCCGCCAAACTGCCTGATCTGCGCTCCAGGGAAACCATTTGGAAGGTTGTCCTGCCAGGTGCCGCATGAATGTTCGATGACGCGACTGCAGTCACCGTCCGAGTTCGAAGCAGGGATGCGAGTTTATCGTTATGTAGGTTTTCGGAACCATCGGCTAAAATAAAAAGCGCTTCTCCTGTCAGTTTCTGCAGGAGCGGCTCAACGACCGCCTTGAAAATCATCATGGCCGAAGCGGGCTGACCGGGAAGGCCAAAGACAGGGACGCCGCCAACTCTTGCCACAACGGTTGGCTTCCCAGGCTTGATTGCCAGGCCATGAGCCAGGATTTCCGAGTCCTCGAAGGACTGGATCACCTTTTGCGTGTAATCCTTCTCACCTACGGAGCTGCCTCCCGAGAGCAGTACCAGGTCACTGTCCGCGAGCGCCTCAGCGACTGCCAATTTCAGCGCGTTAAAATCATCTTTCACGAGGACCGCACGTTTCACACATCCGCCTGCCCCTTCAATCAGCCCGGAAATGGTGTAGCTGTTGATGTCCCGTATTTGGCCGGGGGTTGGCTTTTCCCTTACGGGCACAATTTCATCCCCCGTCGACAGGACGCTGACCTGAAAAGGCGCAAACACCTGAACCCTGTCGATCCCAAGGGCCGACAAAACCCCAAGGTCCTGCGGCCTGAGTCTGCTACCGCGCCTCAGGACGATTTCACCGCTGGCCAGGTCATCTCCTTTCGACATCACATTCTCGAGTGGTGCCGATGGTCGATGGATCGCAATCTGACCAGCGCCAAAAAGCTCCGTGTACTCAATCATAACCACCGCATCCGCACCATCAGGCAGCGCACCTCCCGTGGGGACATAAATGGCTTCACCGGACTTAACAGACTGCAGCGCAGGCTTTCCCATTTCAACAGCGCCCACAAGATTCAGAAACCCCGGGATGCTCTCGCTGGCACCAAAGGTATCCTTGGCTCTCACCGCATAGCCGTCCACAACGGATCTTGTGAAATGCGGGACATCCTCAGCAGCTGTTTGATCTTCAGCAAGAATTCTGCCGAGTGCTTTCTCAAGGGGAAGACTTTCCTCACGCAGTGTGGTTTCCGTGAAGATTTCATTTAACTTTGCTGAAATTTCGCGTAGTGTCATGACGTTAAAAAGATCCAAAATCCATCACCTCGTGTAGTGTAGTTTATTGACGCCTTGCAGCATTGAAATTTCCAGTCGGCCATCCTGGAGCCACAGCAGCTCTTTACAGCATCTTTGAGCTTGCTCTGCGCTGTGTGTCACCAGAATTATGGTCGCGCCGGTTTCTTTGTGATACTGCATCAGCCTGGACTCAAAGAGTTCCGTTGCCTGTCGGTCCAGGCTGGCGGCTGGCTCGTCCATAAGAAGAAGTCTGGGCTCAAAGACCAAGGCTCTTGCCAATGCCACCTTCTGGGCTTCTCCGCCGGAAAGCGTCGTCGCTTTTCGGTGGGAGAGTTCCGGAATTTCCATCCGTTCCAGGGCAAGCCTGACTCTTTTGTCCCGTTCCAGTCCTCTGACGCCCCTCACTTCAAGGGGCCAACCCACGTTGTCCTCAACGGTTGCGTTCATCATATATGCCTTTTGACTGAGATAAGTCGTTTCGGTAAACAGACCTTTATGCCAGGCGCGACCGTCGTAAAGAATCCTTCCGTAATCTGGCTTATCAAGACCCGCTGCCATTTTCAGCAGCGTTGTCTTACCGGCGCCATTCGGTCCCATCAGTCCGTACAGCCCGCCTGAAGGCAGTCTGAGATTTTCAATGTCAAATAAAAGCCGCTTTCCGTGGCGTTTGACCAGTGCTTCTATTCTGAGCTCCATCAGTTCTCCTCCCCAGCGGCGTGATAGACAAATGCATTCGCCAGAAAGGACAAGCTGAGAAGCACTATAGCCATTGCTATGGATTTTGCGTAATTGCCCATGCTGTTATTCATAGCTATATAGGTCGTCATGACCCGTGTATGGCCTTGAATATTACCGCCTACAATCATAACAGCCCCTACCTCTGAGACGGCCCGGCCAAATCCAGTGACGAAAGCCGCTAGGAGTTCTGCCTTCAGCTCTTTCAGAAAGAGTCCGAGGATCGCCACATGACCGCCACCCAGGGTCTTCCCCAGCTCATAGACCTCTCTGCCCCTTTTGACGGTGACATTGAAGACAATGCCCGTCACAATAGGCGTGACCAGGATGACCTGGGCTATGACCATAGCCGTGGGGGTAAAAATCAGTTCCAGGGAACCCATAGGCCCGCGGCGGGAGAGCAGGATGGCCACCAGAAGTCCAACGACCACCGGCGGCAGTCCCATCATAGTATAAAGGATTCTGGCATAGAGACGTTTTCCTCTAAACGCCTTGAGGCCTGTGTAAATGCCAATCACAGTTCCAAGAATACCCGCGATCAAGGCTGACAATGTCGAAACGACGAGGGACAAGCCTATGACGCTGTACACCTCTGGATCCATGGAGATCAACAGATTAAAAGCTTCCTTAAAACCATCAGCGATATAGTCCAATCTGTTTTCCCTCCTTTGCGAATAATTCTGGTCGACAGGCCAAAGGTCGCCGTGGCCTTGGCCTGTTGCGTCTTAAGCCTGTCGAAATCATCTTCATAATTGCGGAAGAGGGGGTCGATAGGCGCAAGCCGCAGAGACCCTCTTCCTTTGTTTCATGG
>WXFH01000366.1 GCA_009881125.1 Acidaminobacter sp.
TATAAAGCCCCTCACCTCCCTTCCCTTACACTTACGAACTATTAGCGATATAGAGCTCAAACCAAATCCTTATATATTTACCATCTTACCATTTTACCTGGCCTTCGGCATTATTCAATTCTTTCCATTTCATACGCGGTGCGTTTTTCCTGATCCTTTTCTAGATTTTTGCTTTCAAACAAATCCCTTATAGCAAAACAATAATTTAAATTCAACAAAATAGCCGTCTGCGAGGTTTGCACATACGGCTATTTTTGTGCCTATATCTCACGCACTATTTTACAAGGATCACGGTCCCCTCACGCCTTGGTGCGGCTTTTTTCTCAGGACCGCCATTATAACCAAGCGCCGCGGACCCATAGCAATGCTCATTTTCAGGGATCCCCCATTTGGTGAACAGTTCTCTGATCTCCGGGAAATCGCTCATTCTTGTAAGCAGATTGATCCAGCAAGACGAAACACCCAGAGAATGTGCAGCCACGAATATATTTTCAAGGGCTGCAGCGCAGTCCGCAGCGGGTGAAGATACCGCCGGGTCTTTGGCACTCGTCACAATCACGAGTGTTGGCGCATTATAGAAAAAATTGAAGTCAGGTTTATTCTTAAAATGCTTTGCCTGATTTTTCAAAGGGATTGAAACCGAATCATCTTCAGGCAGATTCAACAGAACCTGCTTAGCTGCTTCGTTTAAGGCTCTCAGTTCGTCTTTATTCTGTACCGCAGTGAAGTGCCACTCCTGAAGTCCCATCCCGCTAGGCGCGAATGTCGCGGCTTCCAGGATAGTCAGGAGTTCTTCCTCCGGAACCTGATCTTCTTTGTAGATTTTAATGCTCCTACGGGTCAGAATGGATTGAATAGTTTCATTGGTCAGCACTTTGTTTTCCTCCTTTGAATAATATTTCATTTTATTCCGACACTATTATATAGATTATAACTTGGATTTACACGAAAAAAACACAGTCCCCTTGACAGGAGACTGTGTTATGTGGTTATTGT
>WXFH01000367.1 GCA_009881125.1 Acidaminobacter sp.
GTGTAAACCAAGGCACCTTCAGCACATACCCCTTACTAAAACACGATTGAAAGCTTCCGTTCCCAGCCTTCTAGCGGAATCGAAGCACCTATGCCGTCTTTCGGTCACCGTTTCATTCTGCTGGATTGTGATCGATGGTGTGCTGTGCTATAATTTGTTCAGAAATGTTCCATTACGTCACAATGTTCAAATTTAGAGCATTATTAATTATCTAACTGCTTACACTCATAACTCAGGTTAGCAGTCAAACGAATACCCAACCTGCCCTATAG
>WXFH01000368.1 GCA_009881125.1 Acidaminobacter sp.
AAGACCGGACAGCGTCAATTTGTTCTCCTCCATGCGACCGGAAAGCCCTTTAGCACCTCGAGAGCCCCCCGCTGTGACCTGAATAATTGCAATCCGCGATCCATAAGCCCGCTCGAAGATTAACACGACGTAGATCAGTGTAAAAAACGGATTGACCGCGTATTGAGAGGCTGATTCAAGGGCTACTGTGAACAGAATCTCCAAAAGTGCTGCAGGGTTTGCGAGTTTCCCCGGCAGACGAACAGCATTAAAAACAAAAAGCAGCAGCGAAATGGATATAATGAGGGCCAGGCGACCATCGGCAGCGCCTTCAAAAATTTGTCCTGCTATAAGTAAAGTCCCCAAAAGCACCTTGGAAATCCAAAAACTCACAGCCGCCAACCTCCCCAACTTCTAATGGATACATTATAACACTTTGATAAAAGAGCGGGAAGAAGAGGTGGAACTGGGTGTCAGACACCTGGTTTCACCACACCCAG
>WXFH01000369.1 GCA_009881125.1 Acidaminobacter sp.
GGACTTATTTAACACTCATCTGACACTCATTAGTGACTCATTCGAGACACATCAGCCGCGCCACTTATTTACCGTTTGAACTCTTAAAATTCACGATGGAACTGCTGGCGCAGGTCCCGCAGCCATCCTTATGCGAGCAGCTCGGGCACTTGCCGTCCACAGCTTCGCGCTTAAGCGCCCTGGCCAAAAAGAACAGCCCCGGCCCAATGATCAAAGCCGCAATGATAAAGGTTGAAACTCCACCCATTTGAAACCTCTCCTTCCCATAAAGCCAGCGCTCCCGATCCCGCACTTAAACTGCTTCAGCGGGCACCTGACCAATAACGCAATGTCATAT
>WXFH01000370.1 GCA_009881125.1 Acidaminobacter sp.
ATGGAAGGCGGTGTCTGACACCGCCTTCCAACCATTATCCCCGGGCAAATGCTTCTTGAATGTCCAGCACCACCGCGTCAGCCAACTGCATACCCTGACGGCTCAATCGCCCTAAATTGGAAATCGTTTCTTCAATAGTCCGGCCCACTAAGCCATTCCCGGCAGGAACCCGTATGCCGTCTTCTGCCAGCGCAGCCGTTTCCACCGCTGTTGAAGCAGCCGTTGCCAGCTTTAGAGCGCAGCCCAGTTTAGCGCCGTCACACACCATGCCGCTGAGGTTTGCCATCATATTCGTCATGGTGCTCTCCACGATTTCGGGATCCCGGGTGTCAAGCCAGGCAATTGCTGCAGACGCGCCGGTAGCCGCCGCGATCCCGCAGCTGCACAGTGCTGACAGTCTGCCTATTTCGGCTTTGATATAGCTGTTGATCAGATGACTGAGCGCCAGAGCTTTGATCTGATCCCCCCGGTCTGTTCCTTTTAACTCAAAATAAGCGACCAGCGGCATTATGGCAGTGATGCCATTATTCCCACTGCCATTTGAACTCATGACAGGTAAATCCACACCCGCCATGCGTGCGTCAGAAGCGCCTGCCGTCATTGTCATTGCCAGTCTTGCCAGGTCTTTCAGCTGACCGTTTTTAGAATATCTTTGCTTCATGGCAAACGCAGTACCGAGTCCCACTGGCGATGCCATACCGACCGCTGCCATAGTTTGGTTCATTGTGACGCCATCCAGCAGAAATGCCAAGGGTTCAGGATCAATTTCATCAATCAATGCTATCAAGTCCCTAAGTTTCATTGAATAAAAATTGTTAATTCCTGCGATTGATTTCTCCGTCGCTGTATTCATATCTTCAATTTTTTCAATACAACTTCCATCCCTGAACACCTCAACAATCCTGTCATGTCTGCCGCGAAGTGTCACTCTGGCATGATGGACTCTGTCCTGCGACCATTGTTCAGCCTGAATCAAAACCTTTTCTGAAGTATCAATCAACTCAATTCGAATTTTTCCATCTGCGAGCCTTTCTCTTGCTGTTCGGATCTCAGCCTCAGTCAAATGGTTCAGCACGTCGAGGCCCCTCTTCGCGCTGCCGCGGGCCGAACCAAGTGCTGCAGCAAGATTCAGTCCCGCCTCCATAACGCCCGGCAGCATGACGGCGAAGCCATTCTTATAAATGTTGGGACTCACTCCAATGACAAGTTCACTGAAGGAATTATTCAACACTTCTGAAGCCTTAGCCGCCGCCAGTGCCACAGCCACAGGCTCTGTACAGCCCGCGGCAGGCTTGACTTCCTCGCGAAGCAGCTCAGACACCCAGAGGTTTGCTTCTTCATTAACCAATATTCCTTGAGTCTTCTTATTTCCTGTTGACTGTCCATTCATTTTGCATCCCCCTAGTCAATAGTGACACTTCAAAATTCAGTTCACGTCTTTACTAAGGTAATTCGCAATATTCATGCCAACAAAAAAAACCGCTGTTTCCAACGGCTTTAATTGCTTCAGCTAAATTGATCTCATTTTGAGATTGAAATATCAAACCCAATTCTCATTTTGAGATTTTTCATATTTGCTACAAATTATGCGTTTTAAACTTTCTGTAAAGCGTTGCTCTGCTGATCCCCAGACGCTCAGTCATAGCCTCAATTCCGGCTTTGGACTTGCCATAAGTCAGGAGCGCTCTTCGAATCTCTTCTTCCTCAAGCGTATTCAAAGAACGAATACCAACTGCCTCTGCCTCACCAGGCTCAGCGTTATGGGCTTTACGCGCAGCAGCCTCCAGTGACGCAGAACGCTCAGATTCCCCATGGAACGCTTCTGT
>WXFH01000371.1 GCA_009881125.1 Acidaminobacter sp.
GTTCGATTTGACCGTTCCAAAGGCACCTGGGGTCTCCAAACTGGTGTAAAGCGCATTCTCATCTGCCGGTCTGAAGCTGCCCTCTCCTGTGGCTGCCAGACCATTCCCATGATTTGGGACATCAAAGAGGATCAGCCTGCCCAGGGATCTCATTTCACCGGTCGAAGCCTCCTTTTCCAGCAACTCCCCGGACCCGCTCAGTGTCAATTGATCCCGCTTCCAATTTGTCGGATCCGACGTCAGCTCGAGCGCCGCCAGGCGGCCGGAAGCGTCGATTAAACGTCCGTCCTCCTGAAGTTCAAAGCTCCCCTGCCGCGTCAAAGTCAAAGCGCCGGCCTGATCTCTGACACCAAAATAACCCGCTCCGTCAATGGCGAAATCAAAGAAATTGGGTGAACTCATCAAAGCGCCTTGATGGTTGGATGTAAAATCCCGCAGCGCACGCACTCCGCCGCCGCCTCTCAGGCGATCTTCAGCCACCTCTGCAACTGCAACGGAATCAGATTGCATAGCCATGCGGATCTCTTCCGCAAAGGCGGCGTCAGACCGTTTATAGCCTGTCGTTTCAACATTGGCAATGTTCCCTGACAGTCGACTCAGACGGTGCTTTTGCGCCATCATGCCGCTTCTTCCAATTTCAAGCATTTTATTCAAGTTGTCGACCCCTTCCAGGCTAACTGACCAATTATCACCTATACTTTGCCAATCTCATTGACAGCACGATTCAAGGTTTCGTCCAGCGTGTTCAAAATTCTCTGCTGCGTTTGAAGCAGGCGTCCCGTCGACATCATGTCAATCATGGCTGTTGTACTGTCGACGTTGGAATTCTCTTTCATTCCCTGTCTGACCGTTGTCCCCTCGACCTCAACCAGATTTCCTTGTGCCAATCTGACATAGCCACCATCGAGCACTTCCAGGCCCGCCTCTTCTCCGACAGGAAGATCGTAAACCGGTATGCTTCCCACCACACTGCCGAGATCCTGAATGATCTCCCCGGAGGCCCTGACTGTCAGAACTTCCCCCGGTGCGGATCTGATCGTTCTGAGCGCACCTTCAGGTGTCCTGGTGAGCAGGCTGTACCCGGATTTATCCACCCAAACGCCTTCCTGGTTCTGATGCAGCTCGCCATTTCTGGAATAGACAACACCTGCAGGGGTTTCAAAGCTGAAAAATCCTGAACCCTCCAGGGCAAGATCCATAGTGTTTCCGGTTTCCACCAACATGCCCTGGGACCACTGCGTCTCTATCCCGGAAACCCTGACACCCATGGGCATGGTGCCCAAGACGGCTAAGCCCCCGCCCGCGCCTGAGGCGTGATTGACGAACACCTCAGAAAACGAGGCTTCCGACACCAACGCCTGTGCCTTATACCCCGCTGTTTCCACATTAGCGAGATTATTGGCATGGGTTTCCTGTTTTTTTTGCTGCACCAGCATGCTCATAGCGGTCTGATACACGGAACGGATCATTTAATGTGCCTCCAATCTCTATTCTATGATTTCGACGACAACGGCTTATAAGCTGATCTTCGTCAGCACTGCCCCAAGCAGCATGCCCAGACCAAATGTCAGTACTGGCAGACCAGGAATCAGCCTGATTTTTTTGATAAATTGAGAAGTAATTGGACTTCCCCCTTATGCATCTTCATTTTTTTCGCAATGTCTTCAAGAGTTGTTCCCCGTTCAGCGAGTCTGACAATTTGCTCAAGCTGGGTCTGATATTGGTCTGCAACGGGTTTATCGCGTTCTTTGGCTGAAGGGTTTAATGACACGCCTGCAGACACTGCATTAGAACCAGCCAAACTGCTCATCACGACGTCCAGCTTTTCTTCCATGCCTGCCAACCGTCGTTCCATACGCTTCATAATTAAACTTTCCATAGTCTCAGTCACTTCTGTCCAGTCCTTGGACTTTTCTGAAATTGAAGGTTCCTGACCATTTGCCGCACTGTCTTTTTTCTGCATGACCATTCTCCAGCCGCCAAATGCTGCAATTCCAGACGCAAATCCAACAATCCACCAAAACATAATTCTACCTCCAGGCTTCTAGTGCTATTCTCAGAGCCATTAAGGCCCGGGTGTGCAGCTGTGACACTCTGGGCACAGAAACCTCCAAAATGGCCGCAATGTCCTTGAACGACAGGGATTCAACATAATAGAGCTGCAGCAGCAGCTGGTCCCGCTCCTCAAGAGTCACTAAAGCAGACTTCAATGCTTCGCTCAGCGATGCCTTCATCATGACCTCTTCCGGTGATGGCGTATTCTGTGCCACTAAACGCTCCTGAAGACTTGGTCCTGAGCCAGAACCAGATCCGGATTCGTCATCAAACAGGATCTCCTCAAGCGAAACCGCAGGAAGCGCCGCCATAGTCTGAAAAATTGTCTTTTGTTCTTTATCTGTCAGATTGAGATAATCACAGAGCTCATCGTCACTCACTGATCTCATCAAGCGCTGTTCCATCAGCGCCTTTTCCTTATAGAAAGCCGAGAGCGCCGCCATCTTCTCCTTGGAGAAGTGCCCCGCTCGTCTCAAGGTGTCCGTAATGGTGCCTCGAATTCGGACACCCGCGTAATATTCAAAGGGGACCCCAAGCTGAGGCTGGAAACGGTCTATGGCATCCATGAGTCCCAGGACGCCCACTTGAATCAGGTCCTCTCGGTCAAAGTGGATCCCATTGTAATGCATTTTATTCACCGCTTTATGCACCAGGGGCAGATGACTCACAATGAGCTGCTGCCTGTCTATTTGTGTCGTGATCTCCAAACCGGCGCTCTCCCTCCTGAATCAGTACACTTTAACTGACCAAAACACGTCGTTCGCTTCCAATCCGCATTATTTCATCTCAAGTTTTCGATTCTGTCTGAGCTTCGCAAACACATAATGCACTATTTTATCCTGAAGCTTAACCGGCAGAGACTCAAATTGAATCCCGTAGCTGTATTCCCTTGTTTGAGCTGTATTTATCAAGGCACGGTGCTTGACTATGCCCGTGACACTCACGGATTCGCTGTCCAGTTCAAAGCTGATCAGGATTCTATGACTGTTTGACAGTTTAGAGGTGGTGTTCAATTTGATCCCGCCTGCGCTGAGATCGGTGATCCACCCTTCAACCATCGGCAGACTTTGTATTAAAGCATTTCTCTGAAGTTTAGAGCGCTGTTCAATCTCATGGAATCGCACTGGCAGATTCACCGCGATTCTTACATTCTGCCTGCGCTGAATCTCTCCAAGAAACGACACTACGTTCAGGCAATAGAGCGGCACGTCCTCCACGGCGTAGCGGCAGACAGAGACACGCAGCGCATAGATCCGGTCTGAACCATAGACCAGGATCTTATAGGGGATTTCTACATCCAGAAGGCGCTCCTTGCCGTTTTGAACAGGCACACTCACAAGAATGCCCAGTCCGTCAGAATCAAGCCCTGACCCGGCGCTGACCACAGCTTCCCTTATTTCAATAAAATCTTGAATCATGCTGGCCGCCGCGGTGTGGTCAGGCATGATAAACTCGACTTTCTGATTCAGTTTAAGTCCGGCTTTCCATTTTTCCTGCACACGCCTCACCTACCCTAACTGCCAAAAATTCTCACAAAACGATGCATGACTTCACTCAAGGTCCCAAAGTTTGCGGTCACAGCTCCACTTGAGAGCCGCTCGCTAATTTCTCTGATGTTTCTCGAGGCTGGCGCGTTGGGATGCACCAGGCTGAAAGGGGTTTGCCTGTGAACCGCCGCCTTCACCTTTGGATCCGACACCACATAACCCAGCAGCTCCATTTGAATATTCAGAAAGGTGCCTATGACCTTGTTCAGATGCTCATAGGTTTCCTGTGCCTCTCTGCGGCTGCTGACCTGATTGACGATCAGCTGAATTCTTGGTTTGATTTCATAAATGGACAAAATCTTAATCAGACTGTAGGCATCTACCATGGCGGTCGGTTCAGGGACGGTCACGAGCAGCACTTCGTTGGCTACCGAGACAAAGGACAGCAGTTTCGCATCTATGCCCGCTCCAGCGTCAATGAAGACGTAGTCATAGCGGCCGGTGCCTATAAGCCGGCTGACGAAGTCCTGAAGCTCGTCTTCCCTGTTGTCACCCAGACTCATAAATCCACTGCCTCCGGGTAAAATCTCCAGCCCTGGTTTGTATTCCACCAAGATGTCCTCAATGCTTTTTTGCGTTTCAAAATAATCGAGCAAAGTGTGTCTGCTCATGACACCGGCCAGAATGTCCAGATTGGCCATGCCCAGGTCGCCGTCGATCAAAAGGACACGCTTTCCAGCCTGATTAAGGGCAACCCCCAAATTCAGGGTTATATTGGATTTGCCTACGCCGCCTTTTCCGCTGACCACCGCATAGACACATACTGTCGATGCCGGTTTAAACATTTTAAGCTTGAGTTCATGGGCCTGATCCTTCATAGGATTTCGTCACCGCCATGTAGATATGACATAAGCGCTTTGGCGTTTGCCCGGAGAAGATCATCCGGTACATTTTGCCCGGTTGTCACATAGGCAAGAGGCTCCTCCAGACGGCGCACATAGGAAAAGAGCCTGGTCTGACTGTCCATCTCATCCAGTTTGGTCAAAATAGTCCGGTCAATCCCAAGGCAGCGGTAGGCCTCAAGTGATTTCTCAAAAATTTCATGATCCAGGGTCGCCGGAAGAACAACGACTTTGCAAAGTCCTTCCAGTTCATTCAGGTAGCGGCGAATGTCGTCAATTTGAGCCTGATTTCGGTAGCTGGTGCCCAAGGTGTCTATCAGGACCAGATCGCAAGTCTTGAGCAGCTTTTGATAAGCCGGCTTCATTTCCGCAGGTGTCGTCACGGTGATCATGGGCAGATCCATAATATCGGCATATTTCTTCAGTTGGTCCACCGCGCCAATTCGGTAGGTATCCATTGTGATCAGGCCAACGCGTCTGGACAGATTGAGCTTGGCATCCGCGGCAATTTTGGCTATAGTCGTGGTTTTTCCCACCCCTGTGGATCCCAAAAACGCCACTGCACTGCATTCCGTGATGCCCGAATAATCTATAGTCTCAAGTATTTCCCGGATAAAGTGCTCTATCATGAGTGACTTGAGTTTGGAATCCTCCATATGCTCTAAGCGGTTCACCACTGAATAGCGTCTGAACTTTTCAAGGCTTTCAAGCTCTCTGATCAGGATGGCATCAATCCTCGCCTCCCACTCCAGTGCAATTCTTTCACCACTCTGCGCAGCCCTGTCCTCCAAAACGGCATTTGTCGGATGTGCGCCTCCGGCTCTCAGATTTGCCTCCAAGCCTCTCTGAACGGCAGCGGCACCAACTCTTGATTCCTTTTTCACCGGCCTGTTTTCCACTGCCATGGTCACTTCAAGGCATCTGGGCTGGAAGTAGCCCCTGATCCCCTTCTGTCTGACCAGCTTCTGTGTCAGAAGGATCGCGTCCTCCCCCAGCGACGCTTTTCCGCGTTCAAAGGCTTCCGCCATATCACGAACAATATATTTTTCAATAATCATGCTGATCCACCATCCCTACTGCTGCAAGTTCAACTCTGTGGTGAATCTCACCCAGAGAGAGGACAGGCACCTTTGGCAGGCTGCCCGATATCAGATTTTTGAGTGCTGCTCGAATTCTAGGCGAGGTCAAAATGACCACCTGATCTGCGCTTAGACTTCCAATCTCCAATTGCGCCTGAAGATCGGAGATCAGCTGTGACGAAATGTCCGGTGAAAGCGCCGGAAAAGAGCCCTGCAGGGACTTTTGAATATGGCTGTGAATCAAATCCTCCAGTCTTTGACTGATCGTGATCACATGCAGCTTGCCGTCTGAAGCCTGCCATTTCCCAACAATGGCACGGCTGAGCCCATGACGGACATATTCGGTCAGCACCTCCACATCCTTGGTCATGGTGCCGTAATCCGCCAGGGTTTCGAGAACCGTGCCCAGATCGTTAATCGCGACACCCTCCCTGAGAAGATTCTGGAGGATTTTCTGTACCTCGCCCATTGTCATAATCCCAGGAATGAGTTCATCTATAACGACACTGTACTGTTCCCGAACCTCTTCCAGAAGTTTTTGAACCTCCTGTCGCCCAATGAGTTCATCTGCATGGGCAAGGATAGTCTCCTTCAAATGGGTGACCAG
Organism: Acidaminobacter sp.; assembly: GCA_009881125.1. The sequence continues at coordinate 6,131 of WXFH01000371.1, forward strand.
AACGGTTGTAGGATCCACCACCGTGTAGCCGTGGAGCTCAGCGCCAGCCTTCTCAGCGGCTTCAATCCAGAGTGCCTTAATCCCAAAGGTAGGTTCAACGGTCTCAATGCCATCCACCATAAAGGTGCCGCTCCCCGGGTCCATCACCATGAGGCGGTTCGGGTAGACCTCACCCTCCGCTATAGCGGAGCCCCTGAGGAGAATTTGATAAGCATTGGGCGCCAGCATCAAATTATCGCGAATGCGAATAGGAGCCACGACAAAGCCCATTTCTGCAGCGCACTGCCGCCTGACCATCAGAATCCGCTCAAGCAGATCGCCGCCCTCCGTGGCGGTGTCCACCAGCGACAGCAGTCCATACCCAATTTCGATGGCCAGAAGATCCTTCTGCTTCGCCGTCACCTGAGTATCCGCAGCCGGACGGGACTCCGCCACAGCCCGCGCTGTCATAGCCTCAGATTCAGAGGTCGCTTTATCCGCCTCTTTTTTCATCATCTGCCAGCCCATGAGCGCACTCACCCCCGCCATAAACAGAAACGGAAGCGTCGGAAACGCCGGTACCAAGCCAAAGGAAAACAAAACCACCGCTGAAACCATCAGGACTTTGGGCTTGGAAAACAGCTGATTGCCCAGGTCATCCCCAAGTCCGTCCACGCTTGCAGAGCGCGTGACCAAAATACCAGCCGCCACGGAGACCAAAACCGCCGGCACCTGAGAGACCAGACCATCGCCGATGGTCAGCCGCCCAAACCGGTCAATGGCTTCGCCAAAAGGCAGTCCCTTTTGTCCGACGAAGATGGCTATGCCGCCAATAAAGTTGATCAGTGTAATGATGATCCCCGCCATGGCATCCCCTTTGACGAACTTGGAGGAGCCGTCCATGGCACCGTAAAAGTCTGCTTCTCTCTGAAGATTGAGTCGCCGTTTTCTGGCTTCGTCCTCCTGAATCATACCGGCGTTGAGATCAGCATCAATAGCCATCTGCTTGCCGGGCATGGCATCCAGGGTAAATCTGGCGCCGACCTCTGCGACACGGGTCGCGCCGCTGGTGATGACTACCAGCTGAATGATGATGATGATGACAAAGACGACCGCGCCAACGACATAGCTGTCACCAGTTACAAAGCTTGCGAAAGCTTCAATGACCTGGCCGGCATCCCCTTGTCCCAGAATCAGCTTGGTACTGGAAAGATTAAGGCCCAATCTGAAGAGCGTCAGCAGAAGCAGCAAGGTTGGAAACGCTGAGAACTCAAGGACATCCCGGGTGAACAGTGTCAGCAGCAATACGGTTACGGACAAGGAGATGTTGATGACGAGCAGGAAATCCAGAATTCCCGGCGGTACGGGAAGCAAAATGATGCTGATGATCCCAACCACGGCAAACGCCAGGAGGACATCTGTGTGTCTGCCAAGTCTGCCCATCCAATTTTCAGATCTGAATTCCATACCGGTTCACCTACTTTCGTTTGTCTTTCTCCTTATAAATCATGGCCAAAATTTCCGCCATAGCCTGGTACAGCACAGCTGGAACCTCTTGGCCGAGGTCGATCTGCTTGTACATCTGCTGTGCCAGGGGCTTGTTTTCTATCAGTGGGATGTTATGTTCCCGGGCAATCTTCTTGATATTCTCCGCGACTCTGTCCAGACCCTTTGCTATGACCACCGGTGCTTTATCCCGCGTTTCGTCATAGCGAATGGCAATGGCATAGTGTGTCGGATTGGTAATGACTACGGTCGCTTCCGGCACCTGCTGCATCATGCGCTGCTGAGCCAGCTGCTTCTGTTTCTGCCGTCTGAAGGACTTGAAAAGCGGATCACCCTCCATGGACTTGTGCTCTTCTTTGGTCTCCTGTTTGGTCATTCGCAGAGACTTTCTGAAATCATACCGCTGGTAGATATAGTCCGCGACACCAAGAATCAGCATTAGGACCGTCACATTGATCAAAAGGTTTCCCAGCAGGGACTGAAACAGGCCAAAAAGCTTTCCCGTTTCCATGGCTGAGGCACGCAGCAGATCTTTCAACTGACCCGTCAGCGTGTTCCACATGACCAGTCCCACCAGCGCAAGTTTTGCCAAATTTTTCAGGAGTCCCACAAATGTCTTCTGAGATAACATGTTCTTGAGCCCACTCAGCGGATTAAGGCGTTTGAAGTCTGCCTTGAGGGGCTCAAAGGTCAGCAGCATTCTGGACTGAAAGAAGCCTGTGATCAGCCCCACTGCCATCATGGCCAGCGCGATTGGTGCAGCCATCAGTGCCCCTTCTGTTATATACGTCTTTAGAAGCGTGCCTGCCGCCGGCCCAGCCAGATCTGGCTGCATGCGAAACTCAAAGGCATTTCTGAACATGGTCAGAGAATGTTCGTAAAGCAGGGTGAGAAACACCATCAAGAAAATGGCTATAACCCCAAGTGACATGGCCGCGCTGAGATCCTGACTCTTGACGATCTGGCCTCTCTTCCGGGCGTCCTCCAGCTTCTTTTGGGACGGGGCTTCCGTTTTGCTGTCCTTGTCCGCGCCCTCTGACATAAACATGAGGTTGGGATAAGCGGATGTACAAGCTGCTGCGAGAGCAGGCTGACAGGTAACCATCGGCAAACCAAAGTTTTCTAAGGGATTTAATATTTTATGTTGGAAACGCAGCATCCACGCATTCAAAGACAGGGCTCCTTAAACATTTTAATGAGGCTCCCCAGCCGGCAGCCACTTTCGCAGGCGGCTCAGGCGATCCTCTGAATCCACTGCTCCAGGTAGAGGCTCATGTCGCCAATGACCTTGAGCAGGCTGTGGAGCAGCACCGGCAGCCCCATCATGGAGAAGACCAGACCAATCAGAGTCTTCAGGGGCATGCCCAGCATCAGGACATTTAGAGAGGGGATCGTCCTGGACACCAGGCCCATGACCAGGTCTGTCATTAACAGGACCAGCAGAATGGGCACCGCGATCTGAAAGGCTATGGCAAAGAAAATGGAAAAGGTTTTTAAAATCCAGCCCATGCCCGTGGTCAGTGAAAACGCCGCACCCAGTGGCAATACCTCAAAGGATTTGTATAAGGCACTCAGAATGAGGTGGTGAGCATCCGTCACGAAGAGGAGCACGAGGGCGGTCATGGTGTACAGTCGCCCCATGATGGCCTGGGTCGTGCCGGACATGGGGTTGTAAACGGCACTTATGGAGAAGCCAATCTGAAAGTCGACGAGCTGGCCGGCCATCTGAACAGCTGAATAGACAATTTGAACGACGTAACCCATGGTGAGTCCCATGAGTATTTCTCTTAAAGCGTAAAGGAGATAAAGGGCGTCTGCCAGCTGCGGCAGGACAACGCCGGAGAATGAAAACACATAAATACTGAGACTCAGGACCACCGTCAACAGGACTTTCAAGGTCATGGGGATCCCGCGACTTGAAAAGAGCGGCGCTGCTGCCACAAAGCCACCGGTTCTGAGCAGAATCAGAAGGAGGACCTGAAGATGAAACCCTGCCGGAAACAGCATTACTTTACCTCCGCGATCATGAGGAGGATCCATTGGGTGAAGCTGACGAGGGTACTCAGCATGAAGCTGCCAAAGACTATGAGGCTGAGAAAGACGGCGGCCAGTTTGGGGACAAAGCTGAGGGTCTGCTCCTGAATCTGGGTGGTGGCCTGAAGGACGCTGATCACGAGACCAATCACCAGTGACACCACCAGGACGGGCAGTGAGACTTTGAGGATCGTCAGCAGTGCTGTGTTGAAAACATCTAGAACGAGTGCTTCAGTCATGGCCGCCTCCTACATGAATCCTTCGACAATGGAGGTCACCACCAGGTGCCATCCGTCCACCATGACAAACAGCAAGAGTTTGAAAGGCAGTGAAATCATCACCGGCGGCAGCATGAACATACCCATGGACATCAGAATGCTTGAGACGACCATGTCAATGACGATAAAGGGAATAAAAAGTAAAAATCCAATTTGAAAGGCCACTCTCAGCTCGCTGATGACAAATGCCGGTGTCAGCGTCGTCAGCGGAACGGCTTCCGGGGTTTCAGGCTCAGCGCCCGAGAGACGGATGAAGAGTGCAAGATCCTTCTCTCGGGTGTGTTCCAGCATGAAGCGCTTCAGCGGCACTGCGGCGTTGTCCAGCGCCTGAGTCTGGGTGATCTGGCCTGCCGTCAGGGGCTTGATGGCCTTGTCGTTGATTTCCGTATAAACTGGCGCCATGATGAAAAACGTCAGGAAGAGCGCCAGGCCTATGATCACTTGATTCGGCGGCGCCTGCTGAGTCCCCAGGGCACTTCGCAGAAAAGACAGCACCACGACAATGCGCGTAAACGCACTGGTTAAAATTAGAAAAGAGGGCGCCAGACTGAGTAGAGTCAGCATAAGCATCAGTCCTAAAACGCCAGTGGGCCCACCTCCGCCTTCAATGCGGAGGGCGTTGCCAAGGTCGACTTCCAGTGAGGCGGCGTAAGCTGGATTTGGGTCGGCGGTCATGGCCATGAGCATGATCAGACTGACGAAGAAGGTGATTTTCATGAGTGAGGTTTTTACTGCGACGTCAGGACGCCGAGGGCAGTTAAGCAGTTCTGATTTGTTTCTTACAAGTAGCTTCATGCGCTGCGCCTCACTTTGGCAAGTGCGCCGGATAACACTTCCTTAAACCGGTCAGTATCCCCTGGGATTGTTTCCCGGGTTTTGATTTCCTCTGCAGTCATGTCCCGAATCAGTGTCATGTTATGGTCAGTCCCAGCCATGAGATGGTAAGATGCGCCCGCTTTTATGATGTAAAGAAACTGATTTTTACCGAGCGCCTTTTTCTCCAGGACTTCCAGGTTGGCACTCATGCCGGCTCTTGCGGACACAGAAGCAGTCATCCTCAAACTTAAATAGGCGAGCAGTACCACCACCGGCAGCGCCAGGATCAATTTGGCCACGCTGGCCCAAAACGTCAAATCTGACATGAACTTCCCTCACATTACTTTTTCATTTTTATTGAATCAGAAAATCCGAAAAATATAAGCTGTGGACGACCTCACGCCCGAAGATCAGATTGATTTGGTCGAGAAGATCCAAGCGGATAATCTCAAGGTTACCGGCGTCCATGATGTCATTTCTGGATAGTCCTCTGAGATACTGAATCACCACATCCCGGATCTGTGGGGTGCTTTGACTTATCAGCGCTTGATCCTTGCTTTCAAAATAAGATAGAACCACAGTGGCTTTAAGATAATGCATGGCTCTGTCATCCTTCAGATTCACCAAAAAGCTTTCTGCCGGCATCATGAGCTCCACCTGGGGTTTTTCGATCAGTCTCTGAAGTCCAAAGGGTAAAGCACCTGTGTTCACATAATAGACACCCAGGCCGGTGCCGGCGGCCATTATGAGGATTAGAAACAAAATCAGCAGGATCTTCTTTAATCTCCCAAGGCGTTTTTGGGGGACGGCTCCACCCTGAGGCAGCTCTTGTGCTTTAAGACGTGCTTCCATAAGTACTACCTCCTGATTCCTGTTCGAGAATAATCAACAGATTGACCCTTCGGTTCAGCGCTCTGTTTTCAGGTGTGTCATTGGGCGCGAGAGGCTGAAATTCTGCAAAACCAGCAGCTTTGAGGCGCTCCGGCGCAATACTGTGTCTCTGGATAAAGTAGCGTGCCACCTGTACTGCACGGTCCACGGACAGCTCCCAATTGGTAGGGTACTTGCTGGTCCGGATAGGCTGATTGTCTGTATGTCCCTGAACTTCGATATCTTTATCTATGGTCTGAAGTAATCGCGCCATGGTATCCAGAAGCGTCTGTCCTTCGTTTTTAATATCCGCGCTCCCGGATTCAAAGAGTACCGCTTCACTGATGTTGACGAGGACGCCCCTGGCATTGTATGTCACTTCAATGTCAGCGTTCAGCCCGTTTTCTTCAATAAAATCTTTGATGGTCTTGTACATGTCAATGATTTCAGCGTTGAAATCAGGCTGTTCCACCGGATTTGGAATGGGCTGCGGCACAACGGGATCAAAGGGCATGCTGTCAGCGCCAGAGGGGGTTTCATCGAAAATCATGGTGGAAGGATTTCCGGAGAGCACAGACTGAAGTGAGGCGGCAGCTTGTCTGAACTTCGCCTCACTGACCGTGGAAATCGAGTATAACAAGATAAAAAATGTCAGCAGGAGTGTCATTAGATCAGAAAAAGTGACAATCCATCCGCCTGAAGGCTTCTCATTGAGTTCAAATCTTTTATTACGTCGTCTTCCCATGTTTTTACGCCGCCTCAGCTTGCAGCTTCATTTGGACATACGCCTTGCGTTCCTTCGGATTGAGGTAGGTCAGGATGATCTCTTCCAAAACTCTTGGGTTGGTCCCCGACTGAATCTCCAGGATCCCGACGACGATCATCTCCCTGCGGTAAATTTCCATTCGCGTCTTAATTTTCAGATTGGTGGCAATTGGAATCAGCACCAGGTTGGCAAAGAATGATCCATAGAATGTCGTGATGAGGGCTACGGCCATACCCGCGCCTATGGCAGAGGCATCTTCCAGCTTGGCCAGCATGACGATCAAGCCTATGAGTGTCCCAATCATTCCAAATGCGGGGGCCAGTTCCCCCCAAGTGGAAAAGATATCCTGGGCGATTTTGTGTCTGTCCTGGGTGGTTTCTATCTCAATCTCCATGACATTTCGAATCACTTCTGGCTCCATGCCGTCGATGACCATTCGGATACACCGGACGATAAAGTCATCCTCAATATCTTCCAACTGGTCTTCCAGCGCAAGCAGCCCGTCTTTTCGGGCTTTTCTCGACAGTTCAGTAAAAAGTTCAACCAGATGGAGGAGATTGGCTTCCGAGTTCTCTGTGATTTTTTTCAGCGCCGCTGGCATGGTCTTTAAGTCCTCCAGCGGATAGCTGATGGCAAGGGCACATAGGGATCCAAAGAGGGTGATGACCAGGGAGGACAGGCTCCAGAAACTCATCAGATTGCCGGACATGGCTATGGAGATCAATACCAGTGTTACCCCGGCAAACATGGCGATCAGTGGAAACATATTTTTCTTCATGTTGTCGCCTCCGTTCGAATCACTTTGAACATCACACCTACGGATTTTTGGTAATCCCTGATTTTATCGACGACGTCATCGGGGGTCTCGCTGACGCGCAGCTTGTTGCCGTCGGTTAAGGTGATCAGGGTGTCCGGCACTTGATCAATTCTATACACCAGGATTTCATTCAGATAAAAGGTTTCCCCTTTGAGGGAGGTCAATCGGATCATTTGGGATCACTACCTTTTCAGATTCAGAAGCTCCTGAAGCATCTCGTCAGAAGTCGTTATGGTTCTCGAGTTCGCCTGATAGGAGCGGCTCGTGATGATCATTTCGGTAAATTCGTTGGCCAGATCGACGTTGGACATCTCCAGGTAGCCTTTGCGGATGATGCCGAAGCCGTTGACGCCTGAGGTGCCAAGGTTTGGAACCCCTGAGTTCTGGGATGCCGCATAGGTATTTCCGCCCTTTTTGTCGAGGCCGCCTGGATTGGAAAATCTGGCGACGACCAACTGTCCCATTTCGTATTCTTCGCCATTGCTGTAACGAGCTTTGATCAATCCCGTGCCGTCGATGGTATAGGAGACCAGTTCCCGATTCTCGTCTAGTTTATCCGGTATAATGATGGCCGAGAAATCAGAGTCCTCTGCAATAGCTGGTATAGGACTGTCAGTAAATACGACACTATTATCATCTGACAAGGTGACGTTGCTGATCCCCATGACACTCATTCCGTTTAAATTCAGCGTGCCATTGCTGTCCCTTTGGAATGACCCATCTCTCGTGTATCTGAAGGCAAAATCACCTGCCGGATCCATAGCATCCGACACAATAAAAAATCCATTCCCCTCAATGGCGAAGTCCAGATCCCTGCCGGTCGGCTGAAGCGCGCCATTGCTCATGACGGTGGAGATCTTGCCCACGCTGACGCCCAGTCCCACCTGCTTGGAATTGATGCCGCCCAAACCGCCATCGATTGGCGCCTGCCCCGTGCTTAGAGTCTCACTGAGAAGGTCCTGGAACTGCGCAGCGCCGGATTTGAACGCCGTCGTGCCAACGTTGGCTATGTTGTTGCCTATGACGTCCATTTTCGTTTGATAGCTTCTCATCCCGCTGACACCTGAATACATGGATCTTAACATGGATACAACCTCCTGATTTTGGGTTGGACGCCGTCTGTCGGTCGGGCGTCCGGGGCTTCCTCGTTGAGGTCCGGCCCTTATTTTGCTGTATTCTGCCTACTTGATCGCAACGGCGCTGTCGATCTGGGTCAGGACATGGATGTCCTCCTCGAGCGGAATCGCCGTGATAATGGTTCGATTGGCCACACTGGCCAAAAAGGCTGTGTCTTTGTAGAACATGACGGCATTTCGTCCGCCTCTGCGCTCTATTTCCACGAGTGCATTTTCCATTTTTCTGATTTCTTCAGGACCAAGCTTAATATGCCGCTGCTCGAGCCTCAGGATGGCGTGGGCTGACAGCTTCAGCACCTGGTTCTGATTCTGTGCGTTTGCCGATGGTCGATTTAGCGTCTGGCCCAGCAGCGTCCTAAAATTCGCACCCGATTCCGAGGGCTCTGTCGGGTTGGCTTGACTCGCTGGAATCGGCAATGGCATTGGGTGCTGCACGCGAATGGCCATGGTTAGTGACTGCTTTCTGGAGCAGCGCTTTCTGGAGCAGTGCTATCAATCTCAGCGCCTTTTGTCTCAGCACTGCCCACGCTGAGCAGAGTCGGATGGGCGTAGGATTCACCGTTCACGACATAATGAATGCCCGTCTGGCTGATTTCGACACGATCCACCACGCCTTTGACTTCACCGGCTTCCATTGTATTCAGCACGACATCTTTGCCAATCATGTTCATGGCATTTTGTGCGGCACTCAGATTATAGAGGGTGTTGACCTGATCAGAGAGGTTTTCCAGTTTTTCTATCATGGCAAACTGGGACATTTGAGCTATATATTCGCTGTTGTCGCCGCCGGCCATGGGATCCTGGTACTTCAGCTGAGCCGCTAGGATGTTGAAAAAGTCATATTTTCCAATAAAACCATTGGAATCCGATACACCTTGTGTCTGTCCTTGTGTTTTTGCAGATGCAACGTTTTGAAAAATATTAAAGCGATTGATTTCCACCAGTCCACCACCTTTTTAAATTCGCCATTTCTGTTTGGAATCTTATGCCAGTAGATCAATCCGCTTTGGGTTAACCTTTTGTATTGCAATTTCCTGTGAAATCACTAGACCTTGTTCCGCGTCAGAGCGTTCGGCTGACCCGGACTGTCTGTGTCGGTCAGGCTGAGCCTCATTTCCTGATGACTCTGAAAATCCACTGTGCTCGCCACGATAGTGCATTTCAAAACTTCCTGAAGCTATTTGCCTGCTGTCGAACGTCGACAGCAATTGTGGCAGATGCTTTTGAATGAGGTCGTGAGCCAGCTCTGTCTCCACGCTGACGATTCCTGATAAAACGCCGTTTTTTAGACTGAGTTCAATCTCAAGGGCACCGAGGTGCTCTGGATTCAGCATCATTCTGAGGGTTTTCGTTTCGCCGGCTCTCAAAAGCTGTGCCTGCTGAGTCAAAATGGCGGGGAGCTCCCTAATCGTTGCTGCTTTGGGAATTTGCGTGTTAAAGGACGCGTCATCCAAAGAGCTGATCTGCTGCGGCTGACCGCCAACACCATCAGAAACACTCCGGAAACTGTCAGAGGATTGTTTCGAAGGTGTCGCTTTCTGACTTTTAAGCCCCTCCACCGTTGTAAAGTCAGCTGCAGCGGCCTCAGAGCGGTGTTCAGGATTCATTTGATCCTTTGGAGTGTCGGTGCTTTCAATAGCATTCGGCGCAGGATTTAAGGCTGCGTTTTCATTTTGTCGGGATTCCATCACAGTGGAAAGTCGCGATTGACTGACAAGTTCTTGAGACTTCGACAATTTTGATAAGAGGCTTGAATCCTGTACTGTCCCTTCAGACAGGCCTTCCATTGTTTTAAACACTTCCGTCAGTGCGCCATCCTCTGCGCTATGAGGATGTCCTGAGACACCCAGGGACGCGGTTGTCATCTCTGCTTGATTGACTTTGACTGAAGCATTTCCGGCGATCTTCGGTTCTGCGCTCAATATCATTTGGTGTTGACCGGCTGTATGTGGTGGATTCTGATTTGTTGGTTCCAAAACTAAATCAGGACCGGACAGCGCTGAAGCATTTCGTTCAGTCGAGGGCGTGGCGGTAGTGCCAACATTTTTTTGAACCTGGCCTATGAGTTCAGCTGACTGAGTTGCCGACGCTTCGACTTGTGAGCCGGACTGTGCGCCGAGGTTCATTGACGCTGACAGTTTGGCTTCAATGGCGGACAGGCTGCCATCGGCCAACCCTTTAGGTTCTTCTGCAGCTTTAAGATTTCCCGAAGCTTGATTCTGATCGAGGCATTGCTGCAGCATCCCCGAAAAAAGGGCATTTTCTGTCCCGTCGCCCTGTACTTTATTAGCGCTGATCTTTGATGGTTTTTCCGGTTGCTGTGTTGCGGATGAACGATTTAATGCAGTCGCATTCATTTTTTTCACCTCCCTTCAAGCAACGTATTGTTAAATAGTTTATATAAAAACTCTTTGAAAGCATTGCAAACACTTAGTTGCACAAAAAATATAGTGGTACCCCCATTTTGAAGTATAATTGAGTCACCACAACACCAATTTTCTTCAAA
>WXFH01000372.1 GCA_009881125.1 Acidaminobacter sp.
GATTCAAATCAAATATTGCCAAGATGAATCCTGCAACAGAGGTTCTAATGAATTTCATCTTCACTGCCTTCAAGCTGGTTGATCCCTTGAATTGCCCATATGGTTTCACATGGAGAATCCGTAGGATTTCGATATTTATATTCAAGTCCGGCTTTCAGATAGATGGTATCTCCTTCTTCGAGCAGAAAGGTGTCTTCACCGATTTGCAGTTGAAGCGTACCTCGCAATACCATTGCAATCTCATCATGAGGAAACTTTTTTGACACATAGCCATAATCGCATTTCACATCCAGAGTGACACTCAAAATTTGAAATTTATGATTTGGAACCGAAACAAGTTCATAATGTGCGCCGTTCTCACCTGCAATGTCGATGGGTTTTCTTTCCGTTTTCCTGAAGATTATTTTTTCGGACTCGTGATTGTCGCATTGTTGAAGCAGATCGACAATGTGTATGCCCAGTGCCTCGCAAATTTTTGAAAGTGTGGATAAAGTTGGACTGTTGACATCTCTTTCAATATTACTCAATGCTGCTGGTGATAAATCAATTTTATTGGCGATCTCTCTGATGGAGGCGCCTTTTTCTGTTCGAATTTTTTTTAAATATTTTCCGATTTGCATATAGCACCACCGTTCCCCAATTACTAGTATACCAATTTGCTAAATTACAGTATACAACAGTTAAAAAAAATTTACAAATAAGTTAGAAGTAAGTGAGTTGTGTTGTAAATAGAGTCAACTAAAGTGGACAGCTCAATTAAATGACGATTGAAAATGAGCAATCTAAAAAAGTGTCTGCTGAAGAGCTTAGAAGTGAGTCAACGTCATACATTAGAATGTATAAGCGTTTTTATAAAATTTTCTAAAAGTCTAAAAAGAATAAATGAGAATAAATTTGACTGGATTTTTGTACAATATAATTGACAATTTTGAATACTGTGAATATAATAATTGACACAGGGCGCCTGAAATAAACGCATCATTCACTAATTATTTAAGAATAATTGAATACTGGGGAGGAGCTAAATGAAGCTGAACTATGTCAAAATCAGTCCAGCGCAGAATATGACGATTCTGATTACAGATTATGTCGATCCAAAAGACTATAAGAAGGTTTCTAAATCAGTGATGAGCTATGATTCCTTAAATGCCGAACAGGTTGGTTTTATCGTTAAACCTACACACCAATTGTCTAATATCCGTATAGAAATGGCGGGTGGCGAGTTCTGCGGCAATGCGCTTTTATCTGCTGCAGCATATGGAACCTACAAGGGAATATGCCCAATTGGCTCGTTTTATATGGACTCATCTGGTGTTGAATCATCGCTGTGGTGCGAGACGAAATCTGTTTCCCCAATCCGCTATGTTGTAACTGGTGAAATGCCGGATCCGGTAGGTATTGAGAAATTTAGCATCTCAGGATCGTTTGGCTCGCTCGAAGGAAGTTTGGTTGATTTGAACGGCATAAGTCATTTTGTTGCTGATTGTGAGTTGGAATTGCATCTTTATGATGAATTATTGTCAGAGTTGATTGACATAACCTCATCTGAAGCCATTGGTATCATACCCTACAGACAATATGCAACGGATAAATTTGAAATAAAACCATTCGTCTATGTCAGGGACAGTGGAAGCAAAGTGTTTGAGCGGGCGTGTGGTTCAGGGAGTTACTCGCTTGGAGCTCATTTGTCGATGAACCACCGGGATCGGAAAATTGAAGTTTATCAGCCGGGCGGAGTGATTAATGTCGGAGTAGGATCCCGAAACTTTATTTCTGCAGAAGTGGTCATAACCAGTGAGGGCGTAGTATATATTGACGATACAGGTAGGCTTGATTGAATCATTATTAAGAATTTGGAGGGATATGAATTGAAAACAAAAGCCATCAAAGAAACGAGTATCAAATTGGCGATTATTCCTGTAATTTTTGTTATCATTCTTTTAATGTTCTCTGTTTTGCCTATAGAGGAAATAATTGGACTCGATGATATAAGTTTGGAACCACATATCCCACTATTCTTGGCAGCAATGTTTGCAGCGGCTATTGCGATCTGGAAACTTGGATACTCTTGGAATACTCTGGAAGAGGGTGTCGTTGACACAATCAAAATGGCGATGCCTGCCATTCTGATCATGCTGGTTATTGGCATGCTGATTGGAACTTGGATGATCTCTGGCATTGTGCCATCTATGATTTATTATGGACTTAAAATTATGAATCCTAAATTCTTTTTGGTTGCATCACTCATTATAAGCTCAATAGTCTCAATTGCCACAGGATCCTCCTGGGGTACCGCGGGTACTGTAGGAATAGCGCTAATGGGCATTGGAGCAGGATTAGGAATACCTGCGGAAATGACAGGTGGTGCGGTTATTTCAGGAGCTTATTTTGGTGATAAGATGAGTCCGCTTTCAGATACAACGAACCTGGCGCCTGCTATGGCAGGTGCGAAATTGTTCGATCATATCCGACACATGATCTATACGACGGGTCCGTCTTTCCTGATTTCTCTAGTGCTCTTCGCTATCCTAGGCTTTAAATTTGGGTCAAATCAAATGGAAGCATCTCAAATAGAGATGCTTCAAAGCGGCTTAGCTTCACAATTCTCCAGTTTAAGTCCAGTACTTTTATTGGGTCCAATTTTGGTTATTGCATTAGTGGTTCTTAAAGTACCAGCATTGCCTGGCTTGTTCGGTGGTGTTATGATTGGTGCAATATTTGCTATCGTGCTTCAGGGCGCATCGCTGGTCGACGTCCTCACATCTTTCCATTATGGATATACTTCAGAAACCGGCAACGCTATGATAGATGGTCTGTTGAGCCGAGGCGGCATGGACTCAATGCTGTGGACTGTCAGTCTGATCCTGTGCGCTATGGTCTTTGGAGGGGTCATGGAGAAGTCGGGTATGCTGGAAGCCATTGCTAAGGGGATCCTTACAATTGCTAAAGGCGTCGGTGGTCTTGTGACGGCGACTATACTCAGCTGCTTTGCTCTGAATGCCTTGGCAGGAGAACAGTACCTCGCCATTGTTATACCAGGCCGCATGTATAAAAAAGCATTTGAAGAGCAAGGTCTTGCCCCGAGAAATCTGTCGAGATGTTTGGAGGATTCTGGAACTCTGACTTCGCCATTGATCCCATGGAGTACTTGTGGGGCAATGATGATTGCAACTCTTGGACTGACACCTTGGGCATATGTGCCTTTTTGCTTCCTTAACATTATAAATCCGCTAATTTCGATTTTTTATGGTTGGACAGGCATAACCATGATGAAGCTTGCTGATGATCCTTCGAGAATCACAAGTCAAGCGGCATAGATTATAAAATTAATGCGCGAGCTCGCCAGAAGGAATACCTACTGGCGAGCTCGCGCTTTCGCTTATCAATATTATAAACCCCAGATTAAAAGTTATAATAAATATTGTTCATTCATATCTGCAACGATCACTTTGACATCAGGT
>WXFH01000373.1 GCA_009881125.1 Acidaminobacter sp.
AATTGTTGAACTCAAAGCTGCAGGTACGGTTCAGGATCTTTTGACCTTGCTTACTTTACCTGTCAGCCAAAGCTGGATTGCCGTCGTCATCGACGGAAAGATCAGGGATAAACGAACCTTGCTGAAAGAGGGGGATGAGGTTCTGGTTATGCCGCTCGGCGGAGGTGGATAATCCTGCTTGCGGCTGAGTCGTGTGGGCCTTTGCCTGCCATTTGCCGCCAAAATGAGTCTTTAGAAAACCGTAACGCCT
>WXFH01000374.1 GCA_009881125.1 Acidaminobacter sp.
ACCACTTAGGTTGGTGATCAAGGTCCAAGTTACCCTAAATTTGCACTGCTTTTTCTCTGACTCAAAAAATATTTGTTGTTTGAAGTTCGCCGTTTTGAGGGTCTGAGAGGGCTTGACCAACCTGTTAGGGCAACATAATATCGCGGTTGCCAGTTTCTGGTCTTGAATTTTCAGAAGAATATAACACACCGGCAGGGACGCCCCCGCCGGTTTTTTCTTTGATTTTTTTCCGATATCCTTATCCATTCATCCTCGGTCGATCCCCTGTAAAGACCGTCAAATCCCGGTTTAAGCCCGGTCCGATTTTTCCGTCATAGCGAGACAGCCGGCGTCAAGGCTTCCGGAGGATGGAGATTTCGCCGGGGGAGGGCAGGAGATTTATGGAAAGGGATTTGGGGACATAATACTAAATGATATGGTGACAAATTCAGAATATTGTCAGTTGATATTTGGGACTGTTGGCGGGCTGTAGATACCGAACGGGGGGATATCGCTGAATACTTACTGAAGAAACGGACTAGCGCACAATACTTATCTAGGGATAGGAGGAGCTAAAATGGCAGCAAAGAAGGGTCCGCGCGGAGGAGGTAAACTCGTAAGGCTTGATGTTGTACAGGATTCTGCTGTGGCGAGACGACTTGAGATTGGCCTCGATATGGATGAGTCGATAGAGGTCTTTCTGGATTCCAGGAGGGCATTAGGACTTAGGCAGACGACTATTGACCTGTATGCGGCACAGCTTGGATTACTACGGTCATGGGCCACAAGTGAAGGCATTAAAGGGCCTGCTGAAATCGATAGTGCAACTATTCGTCGTTATGTAAGGTGGGCACAAGAGCGAGGAAATAAAGGGTCATCGATAAATACTAAAATTCAGTTAACAAATACTTTTCTCAAATTTCTCTCCGAAGAAGGTCATATTACTTCTGCACCAAATGCAAAAAAAATAAAAACAGACAAAACTATCATACAATCATTCACAGAGGGAGATGTGCGTAAACTGCTGGATCCTCCAGATTCAAAGAAAGCAGACATTGTTGAATATCGAGACTACATCATCGTTGCATCGCTATTAGGCACAGGCCTGCGTTTATCATCACTTGCAGCAATTAAGATCAGTGATATCGATTTCCTGACTAAGCAGATACACATAAGGCATACCAAAAACCGAAAGGAAATGATATTGCCACTATCGCCGACCCTTGAACCAATACTAAGGGAGTGGATAGACCGTGCAGGGCTGGAAGGAGACGACCATTTGATAGTTAATCGGTATGGCCAACCTATACATCATAGGTCCATTGACGATTCAGTAAAGCGCCGTTGCGCCCTAGTTGGTGTCGATAAAAGCGGTGTAAGGTGTAGCCCGCATACTCTAAGACATACATTTGCAAAAATGGCAGTCCGTAATGGTATGGATATATTTACTCTGCAGCATATTTTAGGACACTCGAGTATTGATATGGTACGCAAGTATGTACATTTGCTAGATTCGGATATCGCGGCTAGATTCACAAGTCCACTTGACATTCTGAAGCCGGCCAAACAGAAAGGACGAAAAGCAATTAAATTTGATCGGAGATAGTATTGTTATCATATTTTAAAGATCGCAGATGGAGATAAGATAAACTTTTATCGCTTCGGATAAGTGTAAATGTATGTTTGAATAGAAAGTGTTGGAGTAAAACTTGACAAGGTGGCTTAAAAACTGGCAAAATGAAAAGACCGCAGAGATGCGGTTTTTTTTATATAGAAAAAATGATGATTTAAGTAATAAGTCTAGGAAAACTAATAGATCTAAATTTGAAAGAATGAATTATTGTTTTGAAACTAAGTCAGTTATTTGTAAGATCACAAAACGGATATGTTGACCTTAAAAAAATAGAAATGAGATTTAATACCCCCATCATAATCGCCTTGTATAGCAAGATGAGAACCTATCGTAGGATAATAGATTGGTTCGGAACCATACATAGTGCAATTATGCACTTGTCCTAGCCGGTATGGCAATTAATATAGGAGATGGTGGATGATGATGGATAAATTTTCACTTAAAAAAATACAGGAAATTGGGGTGACTAGATGTAACGCCTCATATCATAAAAATAAAAACCTAAATCGCGATGGAAATTGCATTTCTAATATTAAGACAACCGGGACTTCGATTACTAACTCAAAGAATAAGGGAATGGCAGAATTAGCCACTAACTTTGACGGAAGCGATAATGCATGGAATCAAGTCCTTAATTTGACGATCAATAGTAGAAAAGGACTGCTTAACCAAGCCCGCAGAACTAAATATCGTACTAAATTTACCCGCGAAGAGATATCTGAAATAGTAATGGATTCATTTGTTGAAGCTTTTCTTATGTTTGACCCTGCTAAAGTGGATAAAGTAACTAATGACTCAGTTTCTGCTGTTATATACACTTTAGCAAAAGTAATACTCCAGAGACGCATAAAAAGTGAGGGTGCGAAAAGGGACTTTAAGGAGACATATATTTCAGAAAATGAGAGAGTATTAAGACTAGATATTATTAACCACAATAGGATAAAAGAAGAAATTGATAGACAAGATATGATTATAGAATGTATTGATCAGTTACACAGTGATTTGATAACCAACGGATATCACATATTCGCGAATCTCTTAACTGGCCCGATAAGTGAGGAAGTTCTTGGATGGTATTGCTACGGGGTAGCCAATCAGAAAGAGATAGCAGAAAAATATAATATGGATACACGGCGCGTGTCAGAAATTAAGCGGATTGTATTAGAGCTTATCAGAATTAGATTGAGTCGGTTAGAAGGATTTGAAAATTTTTCGGATGTTCGACCATCAGTATTTAGAAAGGAAATAATAGATAAAGCAGCGAAGATGTCAAGGATACTTGATAGTTGCACAGTTAAAGGGCAAAAAGTGGCGTGAATTAGTTGGATTTAAAGATACTCATAACAATTTTTAAGCAACTTCAACTTGATTTACACTTATTGTCTATACTATAACCCTCATGTTGATTATTAAAATATGAAGGAGTTGGTGGTATGAGAAATAAGCAAGCAATTAATTACTATAGAACAAAAAGGAAAATATACAAAAAGTGTCTGAAAAAAATTTCGCCAGAATTGCAAGAGAGATTAAAGCGTCATGGGATGACACGAACATCGATGAATTTGATGGCGTTTGATTTATTTGAAAAGGGCTACAATGATGTTGCCCACCAATTGATAATGCTTAAATAAAATAAACGCTGCTTGGTTGTTCGCCGAGCAGCGTTTTATCTTATTTGTATGGCTCAAAGCCTTTATTAATGGAGCTTCTTCATTTGATTTCTATGCTGTTATTCTGTTGTTGGTCTTATATTTATATCTAACAATTCCTAACTTTAAACCTGAGTTATACCAAGCGTAACAACTTCTAACGCGGCGTTTTCTTCTTGAAACTTCAGTTTCTGAAATATTATATTTTTGCGCTATTGCTCTTGAAGTTTGATATTTCATATCAAAATTTCCATCTATTCCCCAGCCATCTAGTAATAAATCTTCGATTATATCTTGATCAATACAATCTAACCCAGTCTTGAACTTATTATTTAGTTTATCGATGGTTTTCTTAGAGAATTTGATTAGTTCAGGTTTTTCAATAATGCGATCCATAATTGAAGGTACCTGACCTTTGTCTTCTATTAGTAAAGGTAACAGAATTTCATCTATACTAAGTTTTTTTTCGACAATAATTTCGCTTATTAAATCTTCAATGTTACCTTTCGTTATTATATCTATAACTTGGTAACACTGTTCAATATGGTCTTCAAGAACTTTTGTAATTTCCTCAGCTGTCTCTATCGTTATTGAGATTCCTTTAATATGATCGAGTTCTGAAGCACCTTTCTTATTTAATTTCTCAATGAGACTCTCGCGCAATCTTGTTTGTAAATCGGTAATGTTAGCAGCTGAGTTCATTGGTAAAGATACTCCAGCTGTATTTGAACGATGCTGATGTGTTGTCATAGATATCTCTCCTTTTGTCTCTTTGCGAGACCATTTCTAGTGTTATACAAAATTCCGGATTTAAAGTCAAATTTTACTCCTTTCAACTTTTTAATCGATTTCAATGATAAGAACAGCATATGAAATAGTTAGTACTTCACGAAAATAAATAAGAGCAGGACTAATCCTGCTCAAACGATTTGTTTAATGCGTATTTTAATTGTAATCATATGCTTGTATAAAAAAATTAAGTGAGGATAGTTTCAATTGCTGAAAATATATCTCAAGTTCATCTAACTCAGGTAAGTTAACTTCAATTGGACTTTGAAGTGGCAATGAGCCTAATACTGCGTGATTTAGCCAAAACTCAAACATAAATTCTTTTGATGTACTCTCTACTAGTTCTCTGGTTTCTTCCTTGTACATACTCTGAGTTTCGTGAAGTTCTTCTAAAAAGTTGAAAGCAGGAGCCATTTTTTCGCTGAAAAGCTTATAGTGCGGAGTAAAAAGTACCTTCACGCAATCATCTATGGTTATTCCGAGATTGTTAACTACGGTATCCATAATATGTTGTCTTTCTTTTGCAAATTGATTGAAGTAAGCATCGGATTCATCATCATTACTATTTTGATGGTGAGTCTTTAAAAACTGATAAGCATCTTCGACAGCCTCGTAAAGATGCATCATATCTGTGTATGAGTTAATAGTGAATGTATTTTTCATTCTCATTCCCCTTTCATTGTGTATATAGATAATATCGGCGGGGATTCAAAAAAATTAATATCCTAAAAAGTTACAAAAAAGATACATTGATCTAGTTGTTTTATGTAACTCTATCGAATTTCACACCAACCATTAGAAATCAATAATCTTATAAGCTGAAGTAAAGTAACCGAGAGTTATCGAATAAGGTTTAGATATCTAATAAATTATCACGGTTAATGCTGAGAGTGGTCATGAGCTGAAATTGCTTGATGGAGCTCAACCCAGTAGGAGATGTGGTCGTTTAGGACATTTAGAATTGGAAATCTCGAAAAAAGTTATAGTTGGCATGTAATTACCTGCTTTGACCAATGTTAGCGGATAGACATATAAAGTCCAATTAAACTGTTGACAACACTTCAATAATTCTTATTGTGATTTCTTTTCCGAAACATTGAAGTCAGTCACAATCAAATATGGTAAAATCAAGTGGATACCATATGCACAAGGAGGTAAAAACATGAACGCAGAAAATCATAATGACAAGGTTAGCTTTATATGGCGCATAGCCAATCTTCTTAGAGGACCATATGCACCAGACAAATACAAAGATGTGGTTCTGCCGATGGTCGTACTCAGACGCTTTGACTGCCTGCTTGAGCCCACAAAAGATGCTGTACTAAAGCGTGCTCAATCGGTAGATATTGAAGAGATTCTGAACGCTTCAGCAGGTTATCCTTTTTCAAATAAATCAAAATTCACTTTTAAAACACTTCTAAATGACTCGGCCAATATTAAGTCAAATTTCAACGAGTACCTGAATGGTTTTTCCTCGAATGTAAGAGTAATCATGGAGCACTTCGATTTTGACAGGGAAGTTAAAAAACTCGATGACAATAACCTACTCTACCTCGTGGTGAAGGAGTTTGCCGCAGTCGACTTTGGGCCGGAAGCCGTTTCAAATCACGGTATGGGCTATGTCTTTGAAGAACTCATCCGTCGTTTTATGGCCGATGCTGAGGCTGGTGACCACTACACCAGCAGAGACCTTGTGCATCTTAGCGTCAACCTACTATTTGCCGGTCAAGATGATGAACTTACCAAGGAAGGCGCAATCATAACCGTTGGGGACTTTGCATGCGGTACCGGCGGGATGCTTTCTGTCGCAAGGGAACGCATTATGGATATGAATCCTTCCGCTCAGGTAGAGCTTTATGGTCAGGAGATAAATCCCCAGTCGCACGCAATCTGCATGGCTGATATTTTGATAAAAGGAGAAAATCCGAAGAATATCGCCTTCGGCTCTTCGCTTTCTGCCGATGGTCACGAGAACCTCAAAGTCAGGTATGGGATCATGAACCCACCATTTGGAGTCAGTTGGGATGCAGATAAGGATGCAGTACTTTCAGAAAGCACAAGACTAGGCTTCGATGGCCGTTTTGGTGCCGGCACTCCGAGGGTGAGTGACGGATCACTCCTATTCCTGCAGCACATGATCAGCAAAATGAAAGATGACGCTCAGGGATCGAGGATTGCGATCTTCTTCAATGGTAGTCCGTTATTCACGGGTGACGCAGGTTCAGGCGAATCAGAGATCAGAAGATGGATCATTGAAAACGATCTGCTCGAAGGCATCGTAGCTCTACCAAACGATATGTTTTACAATACCGGGATATCAACCTATATCTGGGTGCTCTCTAACCGTAAAAACGATAATATCCTAAAAGGACCTGTAAGATCGGGCAAAATTCAGCTTTTGGATGCAACTGGATTCTCAAAGAAAATGCGAAAATCACTCGGATCAAAGCGAAATGAGTTCACCCAGGATCATATAGATGAAATCACCAGGATCTACGATGCCTTCGAAGAAAACGAATACTGCAAAATCTTCGATAATGAAGAGTTTGGGTACCTGAAAATCACTGTCGAACGACCGCTCCGACTTAATTTCTCAATTACAGACGAGCGAATGGACAACCTATACTCTGAGTCGGCCTTTGCGAATCTCTACGACGAGACTAAGCTTGAAGAGCTTGAACTGGAAGAAGAGAAGGGAACACTCAAGGATAAAGGTAAAAAGGATCTTGCAAAGCTAAGAGAAGGTGCTGCGCTCCAGGCTCGGATCATCATGGCACTTAGAGCGCATACCTCAGACCGTGTTTTTAAGAACCGGGATGACTTCGCTAAAGTCCTGGATGAAGCACTAAAGGGTATTGATCTGTCCGCGACGCTGAAAAAATCGGTTCTGATGGGTCTCTCCGAGCGCGACGAAACGGCAGATTATTGTAAGAAAGCTGGTAATAAAGAACCTGATCCACAGCTCAGAGATACTGAGACGATCACTCTCTCTGTGAAAGTTGCAAGATTTGATCAGGATACAGCAGCCCATATAAAAAATGAGCAGCAAAACATTGCTGCGTACATGGAAAAAGAAGTTGCGCCTCATGTGCCTGAATTCTGGATTGATCATTCAAAGTCCAAGATTGGCTACGAGATACCGTTTACCCGGTATTTTTATAAGTACGAAGCGCTTCGGCCGTTTACAGATATTATGGCGGAGATAGCAGCGCTTGAGAAAGAGATCCAGGAGGATCTTAAGGCGGTGATGGGTGAATGAGGAATATTAAGTATAGGAAACCAGAAGAACTCGAACGCATTGATATGGATTGGTTAGAGCAAATTCCTTCTGATTGGTCGCGATTTCGAGCAAAAGTTATGTTCATTCAGTCAGGTAAAAAAGGAAATAAAGAATTAACGCTATTATCGGCCACACAAAACGAGGGCGTTGTTCCTAAAGATACTCTTGAAGGTGTAGTGCAGGTAAAAGAAGATGCGGATCTGACGAAATTCAAGACAGTGCATGTCGGAGATTTTGTTATCAGCTTAAGAAGCTTCCAGGGCGGATTTGAAATGTCGGATTTTGAAGGTGTAATTACACCAGCGTATACTGTTTTTCGTGCTAGAGAAACGATTTGTCATAGATATTTCAAAAAATTATTTAAACACGATGGAATGATATCGAAGCTGAACTCACTCACTGTTGGGATAAGAGAAGGAAAAAATATTCAATTCGAAGATTTTGCCAATATGATTATACCTATTCCTCCTCAAATAGAACAACGCCGCATCGCCGCCTTCCTTGACCTCAAGATCGTTCGATTTGATTCGCTGATAGATAAAAAGGAAAGACTCATCGAAAAGCTCGAGGAAGCGAAGAAGAGCCTGATTCGTGAAGTGATAACTGATGGTCTACCAAGTAATAATGGAAATCACGACTGGAGAAGTGGTAGGGTAGGTGTACATTTTCGAATCTTTGGTGGGGGAACACCGCCAACTGAAAAGCTTTCCTATTGGGACGGATTAATCCCTTGGGTATCCTCCAAGGATATGAAGTTTGATTATATTACTGACTCACAAGATCACATAACTGAATCAGCAATACGGAATTCAGCAGCAAAAAAAGTGCCCATTGGTGCAATGTTATTAGTAATGCGGTCTGGGATACTAAGAAATAAAATACCAGTAGCAATAAATAGAATTGAAGTTACTATTAATCAGGATCTCAAGGCGTTTATTAGGGCTGGAGAAATCCTTCCTGAGTTTTTGGTGCGATTTATCCAAGGTTATGAAAATCAATTGTTACTAGACTGGAGGATGCAGGGTGCAACTGTTGAAAGTTTAAACCTTGATAAAATAAAGAAAACCCAATTGCGCTTTCCAGACATAAATACTCAAAAGGAAATATTGGATTGGATATGTAAGAAGACGGCTCAATTCGATATTGCAATATCTAAGAACAAGAAGTTGGTTGAAAAGTACTTGTCCGCAAGACAATCCCTAATATCTGAGGCTGTAACCGGTAAGATCGACCTCAGAGACTGGGAACTTAACGATGAATCCGGCCGAGAGGAGGAAACCGCGTGATCACACCAGACGCTCTAAAAGAGCGCGCGTTTCAGATTTTGATTAAGGAATACCTTATCGATGTTAACGGCTATGATGAGATGCCCGCGGGAGCTTACGACAAGCACCTGGCTATCGACCGGGCAAGCCTTTTCAGCTTCCTTTGGGCAACGCAGGAAGAGACAATGGAAAAACTTAAGGGAATCTACAAGACAAACCTCGAAAACAAGATCCTCGAAAACCTGGATAAAGAACTGCGCAACCGCGGAACCGTAGATGTCCTAAAGCACGGCATAAAAGACTATGGTCACATGCTGGACATTGCCTACTTTAAACCGCCGTCTAGCCTTAATCCTAAGCAGATGGCACTCTATGAGGCTAATATCATTTCTGTCGCGGAAGAACTGAACTACGAAGCAGCCAAGCGTATTGACCTGGTGATCTTTGTGAACGGCCTTCCAATTGTCGCTATGGAACTCAAGAATGCCTTTACTGGACAGACCGTCAAAGATGCTCAGAGACAGTTTGCGAAAGACAGAAGCGGCAAAGAGACACTTTTTAGAGGTGGTAGCCGCGTTATTGTAAATCTTGCAATCGATACCGACGAAGTCATGATGGCAACGAGGCTAAATGGGGACGGAACCGTTTTCCTGCCTTTTAATAAGGGTACGACCGGCGGCGCGGGTAATCCAGTGGTCTATGAAAAGCTCAGAACACATTATCTCTGGGAGGAGATTCTCACCAAGGATTCTCTGATGGACATCCTCAGGAATTTTGCTCACATCGAAAGAAAGCAGGAAAAGGACGAAAACGGAAAATCTGTCACGAAAGAAAAGCTCATCTGGCCAAGATACCATCAACTACAGGTGGTTAGGCGTTTACTTGAAACGGTGAAAGAGGATGGGCCGGGCAATAAATATCTTATACAGCACTCAGCAGGATCTGGCAAAACCAATTCTATTACCTGGCTGGCTCACAGGCTTTCAAGTCTCCATAATGATCTCGATAAAGTGGTTTTTGATGCGATCATTGTCATCACAGACAGAAAGGTTCTCAATCAGCAGCTTCATCAGGCAATATATGCGTTTGAACATAAAACGGGACTTGTGTCGGAGGATTTTGGAAGCTCAGCTGAATTTGCGGAAGCGATTCAGAAGGGCACGAAGATCATGATCTCGACGATTCAAAAATTTCCTAATGTTCTTAAGATCCTTAAAGAAGAAGCAGTTAGAGGGAAAAACTACGCTGTTATTATTGATGAAGCTCACTCCAGCACTTCGGGTGATAACATTATCGCGCTAAAGGAAACGCTATCTCTGGACGAAGCCGCCCAGATGGCTCAGGCTGAGGAAGAAAAATTCGTGGATACAGAAGATAAGATCCTTGCCGAACTGGAATACCACTCCGATGTAAAAAATATCAGCTTTTTCGCCTTCACGGCTACACCAAAGCCTACGACACTTCGGATGTTCGGGCGCGCCGGAGAAGGTGGCAAATACTATCCGTTTGACCTTTATTCAATGCGCCAGGCGATCGAAGAAGGTTATATCCTTGATGTGCTGCAGAACTTTATGACCTATGAGATGTACTACAAGGTTGCCAAGACTATTGAGGAAGATCCGCTTTTCGATAAGGCCAGGGCCACCAAGCGACTTGTCAGATATGTGTCACTTCATCCATCGGCCATCGGACAAAAGTCAGAGGTAATAATTGAACATTTCCGGTCTGCCACCGCGAGGAAAATTGGAGGCAAAGCCAAAGCGATGCTGATCACGCCGTCAAGACTTCATGCTGTGAGATACAAGCTTGCCTTTGATAAATATCTGAAGGAAAAGGGATACGATGACATGATGACGATGGTCGCGTTTTCTGGGGAGGTTAATGACGAGGGAAATAAATATACTGAGCCAACCATGAACGGCGGCATCAGTGAAAGCTCTTTGCCTGCGACTTTTGCCCAGGATGAGTATAAAGTCCTCATCGTGGCCAATAAGTATCAGACGGGATATGATCAACCGTTGCTGCACACGATGTATGTTGATAAAAAACTTACGGGTGTCAAAGCGGTTCAGACACTTTCCCGGTTAAATCGCACGCATCCCGGAAAAGTGGATACTTTTATCCTGGATTTCGTGAATAAGCCAGAGGACATTAAGATTGCGTTTGAGCCGTTTTATGAAGCGACCGTTCTTGGTGAAGATATTAATCCAAATGATGTGTATACACTGTCCCAGAAGATCATGGCCACTCAAATTGTAGACGAAAAGGATGTCTCTGAGTTTGCTGATGCGTTTTATGGCGATGCTTCGCCTAAGGCAACAGCCATCATGAATGCTGCTGTCGATCGTGCCATTGACCGTTTCAAAAAGAAGAATCGTGATGAACAGATAGAGATTAGTAACCTCATTAAGAAGTATGCCAGTATCTATCTACTGATTACACAGGTCACCCCATTCAGAGATGTTGATCTTCACAAGCTCCATATTTACCTAAGACTGATGCTCAAAAAAATCGACCTCGGAGCAGGCACGAATGTTGATTTGAATGGGAAGGTTATTCTTGAATACCTAAGACTTGAGGCTGGGGATCAATCTTGGATTATGCTTGAGGCATGTGAAGAGCTGAAGATTGATATAAAGACAGGCACTACAAAATCGGAAGAAAAAGATCCGTTATCTGAAATCATTCGAAAGTTAAATGAGCGCCATGGTACAAAATTCTCGGATAATGAAAAATTAGCGATTGCTCAAATACAGTCAGGATTGATATCTGATAAAGAATTAAAGGTAAGAGCTCAGCATAACAGTATGAGTGATTTTCTTATCGCACTTCGTAATTCTTTTATGAGCAAAGCTGTGACGGAATATGACAAGAATCAGGAGTTTTATGGTAAGATCTTTCAAGATGAAAATTTCAGAGAGTCGTTAATAGAGTATTTATTGCCGTTCACATATTCATCTCTAAGTGGGTGATATTGACAATTAATTTATGATGAAAGGAGAAGTCATGTTATCAGAAACTGAAAATGATGTGACAAAGTATAAACATACATTTACAAAAAAAGAAGAGAAGCAAATGGACAAACAATTTGGACATATTAAGTTATTAGCAGAAATGAAATATCAATACGAAATTGACAGGGAAAAGAGTTTGATCACCCAATCAAATCAAATGCAAGCTGTTTTCTCAATAATGTCGGTTGCGATATTGATGTTTTTGCCATTAATAGTGGATAATAACAAATTCTCTTTTCGAATTGATCTGGTAAGGCCTTTTTTGTTCGTGTTATTATTACAAATATTGAGTTTCCTTCTTGCGTTATTAGCTCAGTGGCGACCAAAGAAAATAATTATGAGTGATATTAAAGAACTAAAGGATTCAATCATTGGTAGCGATGAATGGGTAAAGTTAACGAAAAGTTATGCTCAATCTAATCAAAAAATTATTTTATTAGAGCAGATGGAAGAGAGCTTAATTACTTGTAATAAAAGAAGAGTGCACTTAATTCAATTCTCAATAATTACTTCCCTTGGCTCAGTGATTATGTTGGCAATTTTGATATGTCATTTGATATTCTACATAAATTAATGGAAAGGTATGATAAGTTGTGAAAACGATGTCTAAAGATAATAACAGTGAACCAAATAAAAATCCAGCGAAATTAGTTTCCACACCTCCACTTCCGACTAAGACAATCCGTGACAATGGCGAAAAGCTGAGCAATAATATTAATGTTTTAAAAAAATAATTTTGTTGGAAGGAGAGTGGTTGTTTGAACTCTCCTTTCTTTTTCAA
>WXFH01000375.1 GCA_009881125.1 Acidaminobacter sp.
TTAGAAGAAGTCAACTAAACATACATTCGCAACACTTTTACAAATTGATTATTGATTACACTTTGAACTCATGTTAAATGATATCAATTTAAATTGTTTGATGTAATTAACGATCTTCCTCGTACTCCACAAGCTCAGATTCATAGATCGCATCATCCATTTTCACATAACTCATCAGTGCGAGTGGAAATTCAGTTGAGAGACACACCTCTGATTGAATCTCGTCGTCGACCAAATAGCGCATGAAGTACCCTTTAACGCCTGCATATTCTCGCATTTCAACGACTTCATTCGATATGGTCTTCCCATCCGCTGTGTAGGACCACTTATTCCCGGCTTTAATGCTACCTTGGGAGATCCCCATCATCCACATACCACCACCCATAAATGGAGAGTAGATCGTCGTGAAGACATGCTGGCTTGCCGGATTCATCATGTAGCTCATCATAACACTGCCAAAAACATTGTCCTTGCTCTCCGTCGTAGTAAAGCTGAATTTATCCTCGCCGCTTTCACCTTCGGATTCGATGGTCACTTGATCATCATTTTCGCCTTCAACCTTTAACGTGAACCAGCCTTCTTTTATCTGACCATCTGATTGGGTGATCTTGGTTTTATACTTGAAATATTGACCAGGCTCAACATTGAAAGGTTGCCAGTTTTGAAAACTTCCATCCATTTCGGTTTCTGAAATTTGTGGTGACTCTTCCGGTTTTGGCTCTGGTAATTGCTGTTCAGTTTGCTCCGGTTGAGCTGTAGGAGATGGACTTTCTTCTTTCTTGCTGCCGCAGCTCGAAAGAAAAAGACTTGTTGTGATGACAAGAATCAGTATAACGACAATATTTTTTCGAGCGCTTTTCATTGTCTATTTACCTCCATTCGGTTTGACACAATAACTCCTTATGTTGTTTAAAAGGCAAATGATCATGAACAGCGGACGCTGCCGTTCATGATCATCTGCTTTGGTGCTATCTACTCAACGGAGTGAGAATCCTGTTAAGTCACATAATATGAACTTTTTCAAATCACATTTAGTCAAATTTCCTTCTCATAAAGACACCTGCCAGAATCACAAGTGAACCAATTGCATAAGCGCCAACTGGAGGAAGTTCTCCGGTTTTTGGAAGTGCAAGAGGTACTGCTTCAACAGGAGTTACTTCTTCACCTACAGTTGTTGTATCTTCAACAACCGTAGGTGCAAGTGGCGTTGGATCAGGCGTAACTGTTTCAATTATTTCTGGATCTGGATCAGGGTCTGGGTCTGGATCAGGTCTTGAGGTGGTGTTCCAGTAGTTGCCTACCTCAATCAGAACATTTTCTTGCTCTTCGCCAACCCAAACGTACATGTCGCCGTCTTTGAGATCTTCTGGTGCAGTAATGGTACGAGGTGAAAGCTCGATCAATTTGTATCTTCCATATGGAAGACCGCTAAAGAGAATCTGACCGTCTTCGAAATCGCCTGAACCTGTAGTCATTGTCCATGATTGTGGAACAACCATTGCCGACATATTGGTGTCGACTTCTGGTGCTGCTTCGAGACGGAACTGAATGTTATTGAGCCATGAATCGCTGCCATTCTTGAGGCCATCTCTATTGCGGTCTCTGAACTTCATGATTTCAATAGAACCGGTTGAATCTTCCGGATCATCAGTTGGTGTGTATTTGTTGACAACTTCAGCGTTAGCTTCTTGATTCTCAGCGACGATGACTTCAACTTCCGTCATATCGTCTTCCTCATTGATGCTGACGAAACTGTAAGGCGTTGTTGGTGCAATTTCGGATATAAGGTAGCTGCCTGGTTTCAAACCTTCCAGTAATTCGTGTTCATCGTGAGACAATTTTACTGTCTTACTATAATCATCTGGACCAGTGATAAGAATTTCAAAATCTGGAATTGTAGTTGGAAGTGTAACACCTTCATCGTGAATGACCCATTTGCAAATCAGAAGTGAACCATAAACTGGATCTGGGTCAGGATCAGGTGTATATTTGTTGACGATTTCTGCTTTTTCTGTCTTTTTCTCACCAATGATGACTTCGTAATCTGTCATGGTATCAGTGAGGTTAATGGTTTCAAAGCTGTATTCGCCTGTAGGCTCAGTTTCACTGACATAATATTTGCCTGGTACAAGATTGTTCAGTGTCTCAGTTTCATTGTGTGACAGCTTAACGGTTTCATTGTAGCCATTTGGTCCTGTAACGATAATTTCAAATTTTGGAATATCATCAGGGAGTGTCACATCTTCATCATGGATGACCCATTTACAGATGTGGAGTGCGCCATAGCCGGGCTGAATTACGACTTCCTTAAAAATCGCTTCAACTTTTTTGTCTGCATCCATGAGTACTTTTCCGGAGCCATCAGGAACTGTAAATCCTTCAGCGTCATTCCAGCGATCAAATTCCCAACCGCTAGCTGGTGACGCTGTGATGGTTGCTGTGGCGCCTAAAGTATAATCATGATCACCAGCTGTTGGATCAATGGTACCAGATCCGACAACACTAGTCGTCAGCGTGACAGGCTCTGGCGGTATGACGATTTCTTTAAAGATAGCTTCGACTTTACGATCCATATCCATCTGTACTTCGCCAGATGCATTTGGCACCGTATATCCTTCAGCGTCATTCCAGCGGTCAAACTCCCAGCCGCTAGCCGGTGTTGCAGTGACGGTTGCGGTGGTACCTGGAGCATAATCGTGATCACCAGCTGTTGGATCAATGGTACCAGATCCGACAACACTAGTCGTCAGCGTGACAGGCTCCGGCGCAGTCCCAAAAGTCTGAGGAACCAGGAAATCCAGAATCTGCGAGGTATCATTAACATCAGTATACTCAAGTGTGGTTACACCATTCATTGGGTAAAAGACATCTGACTCAAAGCCTGGATCCCCAACATTGAGTGCCAGGTCATAAGTCATGGTCGCAACGGTGCCTTCTGGTACGGTACCAAGTGTCCAGGTGATGGTTTTGTCACCATCATCAAAGTTGGCTGAGCCTTGCGTCGTACTGATGCTGCCATCGACGTACGTGTACATGGATCCTACAGGGTCAGTGACAACGCCGCTTTTAATTGGAGCGGTAATGCTTCCAGCGATATCATTAAAAGCATCAATTAAATCATCCGCATTTGAGGCGTTGTAAAAGCTGCCGGAGGTTGCGATATTCTCCAAAACCCAGGTTGCGTCGGCAACGGTCGCATTGTTAACGGTTCCGGATAATCCAAAGGCGATAGAAAATACTTCAATCCCGGAGTCCTTTACAATTAAGGCCTGGGATAAGGTTGGTATGCCATGGTTATCCACCAAAAAACCATCCACTTCATAAGGCGAGAAAATGGTATAGCTTGTACCAGAGCCGCCC
Source organism: Acidaminobacter sp. (assembly GCA_009881125.1). The sequence continues at coordinate 3,361 of WXFH01000375.1, forward strand.
AATTTTGTGGTATTAAAGCTTGTCAATTTGAAGTCTATCTCCGGAATTTCCGAGGAAGCTTCTGCGGCAGTTGCTTGTGTGCTTAAGGTTGGCGCGCCATCACTCAGCAGCACAATATATTGATAATCCGCAGTACTGCCTGAGATCATTCCTTGCGCGATTGCCAGCGCTTTCTGAATATAGGTTCCTCCACCGGTATTGATGTCTTCAATGGCTTCAATTAAGCCTGTGCCGGAGTCTCCAGCATCAGTAGTCAGCGGAACCACCGCCGAGGCGTTATCAGAGAAAGTGACCAGTCCAATACGGTTTGAGGTATTCCCCTCTGGAAGCAAGGTGTTGACGAAATCTTTGGCCGTGTCTTTTGCGGCGTTAATTTTGGAACCAGCCATACTGCCTGACTTGTCAAGCACCAAAACAATATCCGTTTCAGCTGCATCGACCTTTTGCTTGCCTTCTACAGTCATTGTGACAGTATACACGTTTTCGGTTGAAGTGGCCTCAGCAGACTTTTCAATTCTCACATCACCAGGATTGTCCAGGCTGCCCACTGCCCCGGGAACTAACGGATTGATCAGGGCATTTGAGGGAAACATCATCATCAACAAGCTTAATATGATAATCAGACTCATTGACGATCGTACTGATTTTAATCTTTTTTTCATTTTACTCACCTCTCATAATATATTTTTGCTCTCTGGATGTACCCTTTTTATATCTCTTTAGGGTTTATGGTTTAGTTCAGTTTGTATAATTTTAGAAAAATAAAAAAGCTGCCATGACAACAAATCAATGTTGTGCATAGCAGCCGGTCGATCATAGCATCTGCTTTAGATACCTGGCTTTGCGTCCCCAGCTTTCGCTGAGTTTGCCTTTGTATGCGGTTTGTTTAATTGTAAATCGATTTCACTATTTTCACCATTTGTACCTGTCACCAAAAACCGTTTTCTGCTCAAATTATCATCAGTATGCCTTGCAATCACTACATAAAATTTCAAACAACTTCCTCAACTTCACTGACGGTGACAGGTACGGGCAGGTACGGGCAGGTACGGGCAAGTAAAAATGTTCTTTATGGCAACGTATAGTGTACTCTGACTTGAATATGATCAAGGTAGCAAATATGATTGTCGTTACCATTAGGTGTTGATACCCTTATCTCAAAATTATTTGAATTGATTTCTGTGGATGTCCATGTACCACTGTACCAATCATCATTCATTGAACCTAAGGTATAAAGCGTATCAGATGTTGTTAATACATTACCAATATTTTTCGTACCACGTGTATTTCCATTGTATCTCAAGGATACTGTAAAGTAACGATTATCACCACTATCTTTACTCGCTTCAAGTGAAACTTCAATACCAGTGATAATTGCGCCATTGGGTACTATTGTGCCGGAAGATGGGACGAATTTATAATCAACACGGTCATTATCATTGTTGAAAACCACCCAGTTATTATCTGAAGTATAGGCTTTGGTTTCATTACTGACACCATTATCATCATTAAAACTTGTTGGATTTCTCCACCCCGAATTACCACCAACACTAAGAATACTACTCGTTACGCTTTCAGAATAATTGCCACTACCTGTAGCGATCACGCGAATGAATTTGCCTGCATCACTAGTTGTTAGAGTATAAGAACCGGATGTGGCACCTGAAATATCTTGGTATGTTCCACCAAGTGTATCACTTCTCTGCCACTGATACAATGCAGTACTAGCAGCTTCAGCCGGATCCAATTTGGTCGTTAACTCATTTCCAACACTGCCTATACCTATTATCTCAACAGAATTCAATTGCGCTGGATTAACAGTCACAACACATGTATCCGTAAAATCACCATCAACAGAAGTTGCAGTTATTGTTGCTGTACCAACCGATTTTGCTGTCAGCCAACCAGGATTTTCAGTAGTTGAAACGATACTCTCATTACTGCTGCTCCAATTGATCCTCTTATCTGTTGCATCAGGCGGTGTATATACAACACCCAGTTGGAAGTTTTCATTGACTTCTACAACTTTTGATTCATCTATTGAAATACCTTCAAGATCAATCTTTAAAACAGTCAAATATAATTTTACACCATCAGGATACCCCACAACGGTTCCATTACTTACTTGTTCACCATCAACAGAAACATTCATTGCCGCAGGACTCCAGACGACGGGAACATTGAGAGTCTCTCCATTGTGCATTAATGCCGGAACTTCAGCATAATAATCATTTGGGTGATAGACAGATCCGATCGGAATCGTTACATAAATATCTTCTATTGACGTAATCTTATTGGTTGAAATAATCTCTTGGCTAAATTCTTCTACACCTACCCGGCCAATGGTGGAGTAAGGCGTAACGGAATAGTAAAAATACCTGCCAGAAAACCTTTCGTTTATAAGGTCACAAAGTTCCTCCTCAGAAAGACCAAGATGACTATAGAAATCTCTGAAATCTAAGGTGTCATAATTGCTTTCGACATTTGGAATGTACGTCAAATCCTCAGAATCCTCAAATGACAAAGGTGCTCTGGCGGCATTCCACTCTTTTATAATTATTAAATCCCGTGTTGAAGGTGGTGAAGTTGTCACTGGGGACATATACCAGCGATATACGTTCATCAAGAACTCTTCAGTAGAGACCTCAGGTTCGGAACCTTCCAGTGTCACATAACTGGCGGGACTTGGGTCAACGCCTTCGGCAGCGACGACTTCAGGTGCTGCTAACGGAAAAATTTCTTCAGTATTGCCTTCAGGAATTTCTGTGCCATCTCTATATGCAGTTACTACGACATCCCCTTCTGTTACAACAGGGACCGTAAAATTGACTTTGTATTTAGGGACAAATACATTAATTTCACCATGAGCCGTACCACTAGGTGCCGCAATACCCATTTGGATAACATGACCTACAATCGTTTTACCAAAAATACTCAATGTCAGGCTTGGATCATCCACTGTAATTTCTTTGTTTCTCAGTATTTCCATTTCTTTTTCTACTTCTTGTTGAATGGCGAACGTATCTACTGTATATTTTTTTGAATCAAATAAATGGATATAACCAAAGGTCAGGAGCGGTAGCGTTGCAAGTGCAATAATTCCAAGTATAGCAATGGAAACAATAATTTCCACAAGAGTAAAGCCTTTTTTATTCATAGTACCACCCCCCAAGTGTTAGTTCGGGCCGCCAATATGCCATAATGAATCATTGATGTCCTTTTGAATTGCGCTGAATATAGCTTCCAACGCAGCGGAATCACCGGCTGTATAATACGTTGTTTCACCAGTAGTAGCAAAGGCGATATCCTGCAGACTGCCATAATCTGATGATCTTGCAGAAAAACCAATAACATAAACTTTTATAGGTTCTTTGTCTGCTGTTGAGCCGGATCCATAGGTTTCCACCAAGTTTCCAATAGCATTGACATACTGAGTTCCCCAATAATCAAGTTCATTACCTTTACCACCATATCGACCTTGAGCATAGTCTGTGTTATAAGACGAAATCTCTCGATTATCAATATTTGAAGATCCTGTTACATAAGTGTAATTTGATAGAACGTTGCCTGGAGAATTCACTCTGTGGGCGCTGTAAAAGGTTGTGACACCATCTACGAGTATAACCATAAAATTCTTAATGGTATTGTCAGAATTTGCATCATTAAATTCGTACAAAACATGATAGCCCCGTCTGATCCCATCACCCGTATTGGTGCCCCCGCCTGCTGATAATGAATTAATTTTGTCTTTCATCACTGAACTAGCAGTGTCATTGACCCTAACGGGTTCCATAATAAAGGAACCATTTGCTGTACTGTCAAAAGGAATAATAGAAGCATAAATATTTGGATTTGAAGAAAGGCTGTCAATTAATCGATTGGCTTCAATTCTGAGTTTTTTCATTCTGCTGTGATAATATGAATTAGAATGATTATCATTTACATAATCATCATCATCTCCATCCATTCTCCAAGCCATACTGCCGGATTTATCGAGGACAAAAGCTACTGCGGCCTTGGTATCAGAGACTTCAGTAGGTCTCGGGTCAGTTCTGTAGGCTAAAGCGTTTGCCGGGAGTGACGTACTTCCTCTGTCAATAACTTGTAAGGAATTTAGAGCCTCGACTTCTGACTTGATTTCTCGGTTTTGCCCATTGACATTAGCCACTATTGTGTATTCAAGCAGATTATCGTCATATGAGGGTGTGATCTTACTGAAAATCAAATTGTAAGTTACACCTTCTTGCGGTTCAGCTACGACCTGTGCAACATGAGCGCTGCCATTCCATTTATATTCAACTATACTAGTTTGATCTATACTTGGAATAATATAATTCCAGCCTGGCGTAAGATTATTGTGATTTGAACGTCGGAGCGCAAATGTCGCAGAGGCATCTCTTATAATGGTATTGACCTTCTGTGACAGCATTCTAAGCTCAAATTGAACGTCATACTCACTCATAGCTCTATCTGGAAGCCGAATGGTGGCAAAGAGAAAATTGAAAGATAATGAAACAACTAAACCAAAAAGTGCAAGAGAAATGATCAACTCAATTAAGGTGATACCTCGCTTGTTTATCATAATCGATTCACCTTCCTTATTCACCCATGGATAATGTGATATATATCTTAAAGTAAAATTACATAATTTAGAATTCTTTCCAAACAACGTTTTTTTGATTGGATGGATCAATGTATAAGGTTCTGGTTCTAGAGATATTGTTCAGATCCAAAGTGCCGGTTGATACAATTTTAATCCAGCCCATATAATTTGCATCTGTACTTTTTGTGACTACTATATCTACTGTACCGTTCCCAAAGGCAATATCATCTTCACTTAGTGAAGCAACTGTTCCATCCTTAATGTCATCAAAAAGCTCATTTTCATTTGCTACTAAAGAAGTAAATGCCATTTGAACACCAGAGTAAGAAAGATAATACGCTTCAATGGAATATTCTTGGTGCTTAGCCTGCTTTAAATTATTTCCAAATAACGAAACCACTATAGCGGCGAATATAGCAACCAACAAAAATACAATGACTGCATAAACAATCGCACTGCCCTTATTATTTTTGAGATTTCGATAAACAGCGGCTTTGTGATTCATAGGATCACCTCATAATAAAAAAATAAAAACACGTAAAAACCAAGTAGCAGGTTATACAAGTAATTTCAAATATAAAGTTCATATCCTTCAGTCTTACAACAATGATGCTCTCATTCTATGATCTAATTCATGAGATATGTATACCCTAAAAATAGGGATAATTAACGTATTCAATATGTTGAAATATGGATTAAATCAATAATTTGAATTATAATAAAGATTTATTAGGCAGATTTACAATAACTCTAAAGAATAAACACTATTCCGGTGCCAAACCAGGATTCCAAAACAGAAACTGATCTGACACCGGAGCTCTTCATTTTGATCAAGCAACTTCACTAATTTCTTTAACTGTACCTGGCACTGAAAATAGCATTTTTCTATAACAACTGTTCTCTGAAAGGGGTTGAAATAACTTACTTATTAAGTTGACAACTTCATCAACGTCATAGGCGGAGACAGGTACGGAATATCTACCAGATCCGAAGTTAAATTGTAAAATAACTTCACCATCTTCGCTATCTGTACCTGTCACCCATAACCCGTTTTTACTCTGACTAATCCCTACAAGCCTTGCAGTCACTAAATAAAATTGTTAACAACTTCCGCAACTTCACTGAAGGTGACAGGTACGGGCAGATTTTAAACCTTGCAATCACTAGATCTAATTTCAAACAACTTCTGCAACTTCACTTGGGGTGACAGGTACGGAATGTCTAACAACTGTTCTCTGAAAGGGGTTGAAATAACTTACTTATTAAGTTGACAAGTTCATCAACTTCACAGACAGTGACAGGTACGGAATGTCCTGATATTTTGGTATCAATCACCCAGTGTTTCTTATGGTTTAGGGAATAATACTGCATCTTCAACTAATGTTCCGCCGGCGGTTTCGCCAGCTGCCGATAATGTTACGGTTGCTTCACCATCTGTTACAGTAAGGGTATAATTATCATAGTCAGCTGCTACTCCTCTTAAAAATTCTCCGGTGATTAATGTTGCAATATCGACTGTATCAACCGAGTTTTCTATACAATAAACTTCAGCTGCGCCAGCAAGAGTTGCGGCATTACTATAGTTCTTTTGATCAATAGATCTATCCTGAATACCTGCA
>WXFH01000376.1 GCA_009881125.1 Acidaminobacter sp.
CAGAATAACGAGGGCGTAGATATACCAGAAGTTGCGGAAAGAGTTGCTGATGGCCAGGAGGAGCCTGGTCGGTGCCGGAAGGGGCACACCGCTGCCCTCAAACATGCTGAGGAAGGTCGGCATGACAAATGTCAGGAGGAAGACGACAACCAGCGTTGCTACCACCGACAGTACTGCCGGATAAACCATAGCGCTCTTGACCTTGTTGTTGACTTTGAATTCCTTCTCATAGTGGGTCGCCATGCGCTCCATAACTATGTCCAAACTTCCGCTGGCCTCCCCTGCGGCGACCATATAGGTCATCAGGTTCGGGAACACGTCATTGTGCTTTTCCATGGCTTCCGAGAAGGTATAGCCCTTCTGGACATCCTCGTACAGGTCGCTGATGACTTGCTTGAATTTCTTATGCTCCGTCTGCTGTCTTAGAATGTCCAGCGTGTTGACTATAGTGACGCCCGCATTGAGCATGGTGGAGAACTGCCTGCCGAAGACGGCGATCTGCTTGATGCTGACCTTGTTTAAAAAGTTGATGTCCTTCAGATCCTTCTGAATGACTTCTTCGACACTGATGGGGTAATACTGCCGTTCCTTCAGTCTGACGATCATTTCGCCATGGGTATTGGCGGTTTCAGTGCCTTCCAAAGTGGCGCCGTTTGGGGTAAGAGCCTTAAACTTGTAAACTGGCATTCGGCATCACTCCTTTAGTAGATAGTGCCCAGCTGACCTTTGACATAGTCATAGTCCATGGCGTGAGACTGACAGGAATCCCTGGAGATGACCCCCTGCTTATAAAGGCTGAGAAGCGAGTTGTCCATGGTCTGCATGCCAAACTTGCCGCCGGTTTGAATATTCGTTTGAATTTGATGGGTTTTGCCTTCGCGGATCAGGTTGCGGATGGCGTTGGTGGAAGTCATGACCTCAAAGGCGCCTACCCTGCCCTTCACGGCTTTTTTAGACAGTAGTTGCTGGGAAATGATGCCTTCAATGACCGCCGCCAGCTGAACTTTGATCTGCTCCTGCTGATAGGGCGGGAAGACGTCGATAATACGGTCCATGGTGTTGGCGGCGCCCAGGGTATGCAGTGTCGAGAGCACCAAGTGGCCGGTCTCAGCGGCGGTGACGGCAATGGAGATGGTCTCAAGGTCCCGCATCTCGCCGACCAGGATGACATCCGGGTCTTCACGAAGGGCGGCTCTCAGGCCGTTGCCGAAGCTTCCGGTATCCGCGCCGACTTCCCTTTGGTTGACAATGGATTTGTTGTGCTTGTGGAGATACTCAATGGGATCCTCCAGGGTCAGGATGTGACAGCTGCGCTCAGCATTGATCAAGTCGATCATGGACGCAAGCGTAGTGGATTTACCGGAACCCGTTGGTCCCGTGACCAGGATAAGGCCCCTTTTCTTTCTGGCAAGATCTGAAACCACCGGCGGCAGTCCCAGTTCTTCAAGGCTTGGAATCCGGCCGTAGACGACCCGGAAGGCCAAGCCGTAGCTGCCTCTTTGACGGTAGGCATTGACACGGAAACGTCCGACATTGGGATAAGAGAAGGAATAGTCCAGCTCCCCTTTGTCCTCGAGGACTTCAAACTGGTGACTCTTCATGGTCTCTTTGACCATGGACAAGGTATCATCCGGCGTCAGCGGCGTGTCCGTCAGTTTGACGAGCTCACCGTCCAGGCGCATGATGGGCGGTTGCCCAACAGTAATATGAAGGTCTGAGGCCTTACTTTTGACGGCCTGGTCGAGATAGGTTAATACGCTCATCATTCACCCTCCTAATCGAGAGAGTACGTCATCCTCATGAGTTCATCCACAGTTGTGACGCCCTCCAGAACGAGCTGCTTACAGCTTTCTCTCAATGTGGTCATACCGTGCTGAAGCGCGACGGCTTTAATTTGGTCAATTGGTTGATGTGCATCAATCATGGTCTTGATAGTGTCATACATAGGCAAGATTTCATGAATGGCAATCCGACCTTTGTAGCCCGTGTGGTTGCAGACGTTGCAGCCTTTGCCCTTGTGAAGCAGTTCGCCGTCCTGCATGCCAAGGAGCATTTTTTCCTTGAGTCCCGGCTCATAGGTGGTCTTGCAGTTGTAGCAGACCCGCTTGACGAGTCGCTGGGCCATGATCCCGACTACTGAGCTGGAGACCATGAAGGGCTCAATGCCCATGTCCATGAGACGCGAAATGGTGGAGACGGAGTCATTGGTATGGATGGTACTGAGTACCAAGTGACCGGTGATGGCCGCACGGACCGCAATCTGCGCTGTTTCTTGGTCCCGGATCTCACCGATCATGATGATGTCCGGGTCCTGACGGAGGATGGAGCGAAGGCCGCTTGCAAAGGTCAGGCCTGCTTTGACGTTGACCTGTGACTGGTTGACGCCATTGAGCCGATACTCAACAGGGTCTTCGACGGTGATGATGTTGCGGTTGATTTGATTCAGTTCGTTGAGTGTCGCGTACAGTGAAGTCGTTTTACCGGAACCCGTCGGACCTGTAACAAGAATGATGCCATGTGGATGCTGAATGATTCTTTCATAAAGCTCCAGGTTTTTTTCGGTAAAGCCCAGCTCATTTTTGGTGAGAAGCACGCTGCTGCGGTCCAGGAGACGAATAACGACTTTTTCGCCGTAGACCGTTGGCATGACGGAAATACGCATGTCGACTTCCTTGCCGTCAATGACCATTTCAACGCGGCCATCCTGTGGGACGCGCTTTTCAGCAATATTCATCTTGCCCATGATCTTGATCCTGGTAACAATGGCCGAGTGACTGATCTTTTCCGGGCTCATGATCTCCTGAAGTTCGCCGTCCAGTCGGAAGCGGATTCTTAGATTGCGCTCCAGAGGCTCAATGTGAATGTCACTGGCCTTCAGCTTGATGGCCTGCTTGATGACGGAGTTCAGGAGCTTGACTACCGGCGCGTTTTCCACGTTGGCCAGGACTTCGTCATCCATAAACTCAGAGAAGTCGGAAGCGTAAGTTTCGCTGAATTCCTCCAGTGCCTTCTCCGCGCTCTCCTTCTCATAGTAGAGGCCTATGGCGTTGATGATCTCAAGCCGTGTGGAAATGACCGGTTCTACGTTCATGCCGGTCGCCAGCTTGATGTCGTCAATGGCAAAGATGTTCAGCGGATCCGCCATGGCCACCGTCAGGACATTGTCCTTGTGCTTGATGGGAATCAGCACGTGACGGCGGGCCAGCTTCTCAGAAATCATCCGGGGTACTTCTGGTGGAATATAGGTTTTCTCAAGCTCGACGTTGGGAATCCCGAGCTGGAATTCCAGAGCATCCGAGATCTGGCTCTCATCCACGTGCCCCAGCTCAATCAGGACTTCACCGATCTTGCGGCCGCTCTTTTTTTGTATTTCAAGGGCACTATCAAGCTGATCTGGTGTGATCAGTCCAACGTCGATCAGTAAATCTCCGAGACGCCTGTTTCTCGATTTTTTCATGTGTTTGCCTCCGGTTAGTGGTGCTCTTGTGTGCTTTTAAAGTTACTGAGGTACTGTGTTCAGAAAGTAAACGGCTTCAGCCCGGGTCATGGACGCGTTTTTGTCTGTAAGACCAGCGGAAACGTGGCCGGTTGCCGCCTGAATCTTAGCTGCTTCTGTTGTCCAGGTAAAATCCGGCTGTTCCAAAACTTTCTGCATGACCAGATCAAACTCCTCATAAGTGATAGGGTTGTTTGGTCTCAGGGTACCGTCTTCGTAGCCTATGATAAATTCACTGAGGAAGCCTTTAAAGATGGCCTTTGCCATGACGCTTTCATAGCGTCCAAGCTCCATATAGTCCGTGAATTTCGTCAGGTCTACCGGTTGTGCCGGCGTTGGCCACTCAAAGAGGCCGTCCAGCAGTATAATGAGCTCGCCGCGAGTCAGCGGCGCGTCTGGATAGAATAAGTTGTTGGCGTCGCCGTAGACTAAGCGCTTGCTGCCAAAATTGTCTATGGCGTTTTCCGCCCAGTGCCCTGCAATATCCGCGAACTTCACATAGGCTGTCTGCGCTGCCACCAGGCTGTCACTCTTCATGAGGTAGCGGGTGCCTATAAACGGTTCCCCAGGAAGCGCCGTAAACGGATTGCCTTTGACAAAGGTGTCGCGGTTGAACCAAACCACCAGATTATCCGCGGCTTTGGTCATGTCTGACAAGTCGTGGAGGTCCATGGAAATTTGACCGGACAGACGCGTCGTTTCTCCTTTCGCCATGTTGAGTCCCGACACCATGATGCGATTATCAAACTTCCAGATGGCTTTCAGCAGGTTCCACAGAGACGTATATTCGCCTTCGTATGCCACCTGAACTGTTTGCAGCTTCGCCTGGCCGCCTTCGATTTCAAGCATTTGAGGCTCCGCGAAATTCAGGGAAACGTCTCTGACGCCTGGTGTCTTCAACAATTCGTTGAACAGGAGAATGATTTCTTCCTGCTCTTCCACCAAACTAAAGTACTTGCTGCCGATGGTCTGGATTTCTCCATCCAGCGCCGACCACTCCGTATTGAGTTGAGCCAGTGTCTGATCTATGGTTTCGAGCTCGGCTTTCTTGGCCTGCCATTCATTTCGTACCGCTTCCTTCTCGTCCAGCGCGGCCCACTGCGGGGTGACGATATACTTGAAGGTGAAGTAGCCTATGACGGCGAACAAGAGGACAAGGAGGAGGAGTTTTTCACGATTAGTTAGCCGCATCTTCACCCGCTCCTTTCACTCTCAAGGTCATGGTGAAATCATAGAAACCGGTTTCGGTGTTGTTGATGCTTCTGACCAGAAGGTTCTCGAAACGGTCAGTATTCCTCAAATTGTATTCGAGTTCTGCTATGGCTGGCTTATTCGTAGCTGAACCTGAAATTTGAATTTCCTTGCCCGGATTGAGGGCCATGTTTTTGACCTCAAGGTCTTTAGGCACGGTGCTCATCAAGCTGAACAGGAACGCTTCATCCAGCCATTCCTGACCGGAAAGGACGACGTCCATGTTCTTGAGGACTTCGAGTCTGACTTTGCCGTCCGCGATGCCCACCCTTAGCATGTCTGCTTCGGCAAGGCGCGAATAGTTGGGATCATTCAGGACGTCCGCTTCCAGGGACTTAATCTCCGCATCCATCATAAAGCTGCGCACCAGGTTGTAGACAGGCAGTGCGGCAGCCAGAAGGACGAGGAGTGCGATGATCAGCGGATAGTTGATATTGCTGGAACTGCTGCTCTTCTTATTCCGATCCACGTAGGGTTCAAAAAAGTTATAATCTCTCATCTGTTTCGCCCCCTATCGACGGATCATAGCCCCAAGCGCATTGACAAACGGCATCATGGTCTTGGAGGTGGAGTTTTGAACCGTCACGTTGGTGATTTGACGAATCCTGGTCGTCGGGATATTGAAGCTGTCCTGGATGTATTTATCAAGGCCTTCCATTTGAGAAGCGCCGCCGTAGATGTAGATCTTGTCAATGGCGTTGCCGGTGCTGCGTGTAGTATGGAACTTGAAGATCCGCTCAATTTCATTGATCCAGGTATCCACCACATTTTTGACGATGTTGCGGATCCTCATGGTCTCTTCGTCCAGCATCAGCAGGTGCGCTTCTTCCTGAGTGTAAACTTCGCTGATGTCCACCAGGGTAATCTTCTTCTCCTCTGCTTCCCGCTTGGTGTAGTCCAGGAAGCTGATGAGGTTGTGGTCAATGGCTTCTGAGCCTTGTGTGATCAGCCGGTTGAACTTGTATTGTCCCTTGTCAAACATGACCACGTTGATGTGACTGTAGCCAAAGTCGATCACCGCCACGGATTTGGAGTTGAAGTCCGGGTCGCCGTTGATCAAAAAACCACCTTGAAGCAGCTTGTCAATGGAGTTGGATTGAAGGTCCAGGACATGAGCGTTGAGATCCACCCCGTGAAGCAGATCAAAGTAGCTTCTGGCCATTTCCTTAGGCATGGCCGCCGCCAGGAGTCTGGTCTTTTTGACATTATCTTCCTCGAAGGTCTCAATGATCTTGGACTGAACAATGTAGTCGTTCATTTCTATGGGCATATACTGCTGGACTTCGAATTCCAGCATTTTATCCATCTGATCCTCATTGGTCGTAGGGAGGGTGATTTCCCTCGTGATAATTTCATTGTTCTCGACCGAGCAAATGACATAGGCTGGCTTAATTTTTTCGTTTTTAATGAATTCCTTGAAGTGATTTTTGAGCAGCTCGAAATCAATAATGCGTCCCTTTTCAACACTTCCAAACGGCGTAGGAATTTCAAGTGCCCGGTCAATAGTCATAGAAGACTTGCTGACCTTTCCAAGAACGAACTTCGTCGTATGCTGACCGAAGTCCAGCGACAAAATGTCTTTTCCCTGGAGTTTGACTTCTTTAGGCTTCTTCATCACGACAGCCCCCCTCTCATGCGGATAAGT
>WXFH01000377.1 GCA_009881125.1 Acidaminobacter sp.
TGTGCAGCTTTGCCTGTTGCCGCTTCTCCTATCGTGGCTTCGCCTATTGCGGCTGCGCCTATTGCGGCTGAGCCTATTACCCACCGGTGTTCAAATTGGGTTAAGGTTTTCTGCGGGTCAAAAGCGAAGGCCTGGGAAAGGCCCCAAGCGATGGCCATCTTCGCATAATAGTCTTGGTGAGTGTGAGTAAAATATGCATCCAGGACGGCGTCGATCCAATCATCGGTTAGATAATGATTCAGGAGCATGACCGCCCCAAAACGAAATTCGAACTCCTGGTCGGACTTCAGGCAGTCCATGAGAATTGGCCAGGTCTCTTCCCTCTTCTCTTTGACAAATTTGAGTCCGGCGCAGAAGCTGTCGCACACGGACCAGTTGTTAATTCTGGGGATGAAGGCTTTTAGATAGGAGTGGGTCTGCGGCTTGCGCCTATCGCCCCCGTGTGTCTGATTCGAGTCGAGACCTTTGAGAGACGAGTAGGTCTGACCCCGTGTGTCATCTTTTGTAGACGAGTAGGTCTGACCCCGTG
>WXFH01000378.1 GCA_009881125.1 Acidaminobacter sp.
ATGACCGTTGACTGAGTTGAGGAAGTCGGTGGCGGGGTCGCCGATCAGAAGATGGGTGATGGCATTGCCATTGTCTGCTATTGTCACAGGGCCGAGCTGAGTTTTATAGGTGAAATAATTGAGTTGCAGCATCATGATCGCCTCCTGGAAGTGGGATATTTATTGAATGTGTTTCTGGTTGAGTGATGATTTTTAAGAAAATTGTCTAATGTCAGTGTAATACATTTTGTAACAGATAACTTCCGAAAACTGAAGAAGTAATTTTGATTTGCGGAAAGTGATCAGACGGGGTGATCAGACGGGGTCAGACCCGTTGGTTCGGACATGCGGGGTCAGACCTGCTAAGATGATCAGACGGGGTCAGACCCACTCAACCCGCTCGTCCATTACCCAGTCGTCCATTGAACCTACTCCGCCAAATCAGTTTGG
>WXFH01000379.1 GCA_009881125.1 Acidaminobacter sp.
CACCCTTGCCACTTCTTCGTCAGTGGCGCCTGCGCTGGAGAGCAATGCACTTTTGAGAAGGGATGCAGTTTCTTTAATATTCCATCCTGTCGGAAGGATAACTTTTTCCAGGCGGTCGTCGCAAAGAATGGCGCCTTTCGCGCAGACCGACCCAATGTCAATGCCCATATGGATCATAGTGAGATTCCTTTCGGGGGTGCTTATTTTGTCGACTAC
>WXFH01000380.1 GCA_009881125.1 Acidaminobacter sp.
GGTCTTGGCGTTTAACTCACCTATTGGTTTAGTCAAAGCTTAAAAAATTTTGCCGATGGTCACCCCTCCCTCCCCTATTCCCTGCCCAAGAAAAAAGCAGGTTCCTGGAGACACCTGCTGCTGGTGGTTATTTAATCCATCACAATTTGAAAGTCCAGACCGCCCTGCCCTCCTCCAGGGAAAGTGAGACGGACGGGGTTGAGACGGACGGGGTCAGACCTAGCAAGTTCAGTCCGACCCAAAAATGGGCGGCGCAGATTCCAATGTCTACGTTGGGGTGTTCCCACTTGAGGTGTTTATAGCCGGGAGGCATGGCGATTTTAACAGTGGATTGGTCTTCGGAGATTTCAAAACGCCAGTGCTGGCTGTTGGCAGCGGAAGGCGCGAGACGCGCGAGATCCAGGGCATAGCGGAGTGGGTCGCTTAAGGTTGAAAGGGTAATGGGCTGAATAAGAAGCTCTTCGAGGGGCTTTCGCTTATAACTGATGAAAGTTTCGGTTATGCGGTCGACGAGTCTGAGGCCAGTGGTGTCGTGATAACCCAAAGGAGTGACGCAGATGGCGCGACGGCCTTCGACAGTTTCTCCTTTTGAGTAGCCAAAGCCCATGTTGGAGGTCTTGAGACAGTCTGGGGCCGGCAGGTGCGGCATCAGGCGCTGGAGCTCTTCCAGGTGATAGTGGCCGTACCAGCAGGTGGAAATGCCGAGACTGTTGGCGTAGATGACGATGAGCTCTCCCAGAAAGCCGACTTTACTTATGGATAAAATGTCTGTTGAGGCAAGGAAGGCCAGGTTGTCCGGTGGCGAGGTTATGCTGAAGTAGAGTTTTTTGGTGGGGTCCGCCTTGAAGAAACGGCACTCAATGTCGTGCTGGAACGGGACGGTGAGGGTCTGGATGAATGGTGAAAGGGCTTCATTATGTTCTTTTCTGAGGGGCTCGAGCTTGTAGTTTCGGACGGAGCGTCGCGTTCTGATGGCGTTTTCCCATGGGATGGATGGATTCAGCATGGAGGTTGCCTCCTTGGTGGTGGAAGTATGAGTTGCTGGGTGAGTAGATGAGTGAGCAGACGGATGGTATATTTTGTCTGGATGATTAGTAATCTAGTGTATGTGTTTATCTAAGAAGTTCATACCCTTGCACTGGATGAGTATGCAGTGGATTGGATGAGAAAATTGGATTGAAGCAGTTTGGCCTGTTTGTTGAGGTTGCTGAAGAGGTTGATATTTTAGCTTTTTTTTGCAGTTGGGCTGCGATCGTTTAATAATTCTTTAATAACAATTGGAAATTCAAAGTGATATAGTCGAGTTGGATAAACCATTCACAATTAAGGTTAGTTGGTCCTAATATGTTAATAGTTTCATTTACCTTTAAATTCCAATTCTCAGGAGGCGCTGATCATGCCAGAAGAAATGGTTAAGAAAGAGACGACTAGCTGCAATTGTCCAGGTAAAGAAAGTAAACCGCTGCGCAGAGTGGTCACAATTCTCGTGATGATCCTTGTCATTATGGTGGTTGGTGCTGGCTGCAGCCGCGAAGCGGAGAATGGTGGGTCTCAAATGGACAACGGGGGTCAGACCCAGTCGGATGAAGAAGTGAACAATGGGGGTCAGACCTACTCAGACGACGCCCCCTCCTTCACGCCTGAAACATACCCCAGGGTGGATGGTTCCACAGTGACGATCCCCATTTCCGAAGCCTTGGCCGCCCGCTTGATGGACATGTCTCCTGAAGAAGTACGACCGTACATTTTACATAACAAAACCCACCAGGCATATGTCAACCTCATAGATAAAAATACGGACCTCATCTTCGTCACCGCCCCTTCGGAAGAGGAACTTGCTCTGGCCAAAGCCGCCGGAGTGGAGTTTGAAATTATTCCGGTCGTCAGCGAGGCCTTTGTGTTCCTGGTGAATGCGGATAATCCCATTGCAGGTCTGACCCCGGCTGAGCTCCAAAACATTTACACCGGTAAGATTACCAATTGGAGCGAGGTTGGCGGAAGAGACCTCGACATTATCCCCTACCAGCGCCCGGTCAACTCTGGCAGTCAGACGGGTTTTCTTGACATGGTCATGTCAGGTCTGACACCAGATGGGGCGGTACTCAAGCCCATGGATCCACCCATGGAGCAAGTGGTGGCAGAGATGGGCATGCTGATTGACGCGGTAGCCAGCTTTGAAAACGGCGAAGGTGCCATAGGCTATTCCTACTATTATTTTGTCATGGACATGTGGGGCGCTGAAAACATAAAGCTACTCGAAGTGGACGGCATTGCTCCAACACCGGAAAGCATTACCTCGGGCGCCTACCCATACACCACCGCCTATTACGCTGTCATGCGCAGCGACGAACCAGAGGACAGCCCGGCCAGACAAGTGGTCAGCTGGCTGCTTTCGGATGGGGGTCAGACCCTCGCGGAGGAGACGGGCTATGTTCGGATCAAATAGAACGCATCTGAGATTAAGCCGGGCCCGACTTCTCTTTACTATCCTAATAGCCGCCTCGCTGCTGGTTTCAGGTTGCTCAAAACTCTCAAACAAACTGGAAACGCCACGCGAAAATCAAGCCGTGTCAACTCCAGAACCCCAAACACCGGATACAGCCTCAAACAATGACTCCAATCCCCTCGAGCCCGCCCCTCAATCCGACCTGGCTAGCCTTATTACCATCCTGAATCCATCGAAACTAGAAACGCTCTCTGAAAACCCAATCACCTTCGTCCTCTCGCAGCAGGACGTTCCGGGCGTGCTCTGGCAAAATACGTTCACTATCGAAGGTCTAAAAGACCAAAGCCTCCAGGACGCCATCAACCAAGACCTCACCCGCCTCTACACAGCCCTGGACGAAGCTGGCCTGCCACCCTACCGCGGCATTTACCAGCGCATCCCTCCAGGCACCCAGCCGGTGACATCGAACCTGAACGCCACCTCCGCCTTCAATTTTGAAAACCTCCTTTCTGTCGCTGTCTACACGGATCAATCCTATACCATGGGCGACCGGTCCGAATACGTCAGCCGCATGGAGACCCGCAATTACGATCTGCACAACGGCAATAACATTCCGCTTCCCGCTCTCTTTGCCAACCCCGAAGCTGCTATGAACCGCATCAACGACGAGGTGGCCACTATGCTGAGCAGCCAGCACTCTGACGAAGAGCCGGGCTTCGAAAATGGACTGTACTGGTTTCCAAGGCTGACCGCCTCTTTCAAGGGTCTTGAGGCCAATCAGAAGTATTATCTTCAGCCGAGCGGCATCGTCCTCATCTTCGACCACCAGACCCCGGCCTTTGACACCGGCTTCTACCCCGCCCAAATCACCCTCCCCTTCCACCTTTTCGAAGGCGAGCTGGCCATTAAAGAGCGCTTTGCCGATGGTCCCAGCTCAAACCTTTATCTCAAATCAGGCGCCAGAAATCAGCAATTCGTCCAGTCTGACACCTTCTTAACTCAGCAGATAACCGCCGGAGAGGAAACCGTCGAAAACAACGCAGTCAGAGCCTACCTGCATTTCCGTTATCCCAATGAACTTCCACCCGCCATCCAAGCCCTGGCCGAAATGACCCTCGCGGAGAGCAGAAACTTCCTACAAACCCTGACACCCAACAAAAAGCTTAGCCCCGGTGAAGAGCCTTTTGCTGAGATTGCACTGGACATCACTGATATAGGCCCCTTTTACACCCTCCGCCACTCTGTTTATACCAACTGCATGTCAGATGGGGTCGATAGGCACAGCCGCAGACCTGCAAATTCCGATGTGTCAGACGGGGTCAGACCTGCAAATTCCGATGTGTCAGACGGGGTCAGACCTGCAAATTCCGGAGAGGTTATTTTCTCCATTCGCGGGGATCTGCCCCTCGACCTGACGACCAATCCATCCTTCTTCGCCAGTTATGAGGCCGATGGTCGCCGGGTCACACTCGAAAGCTGTTTCGCACCCGGTGTCGACTATAAAGCACTGCTAACCAATGCGTACAATAAGCAAGCCACCCAGTACGGCTACCCTGCCATCCAGGAAGATCAGATCGCCAACGTCAACTTTTCGATTGGTCACACCGGCCTTGAATGCTACTTTCCCGACCTGGGAAATTACAGCTATATGGGCATTGAGTACAAGGATTTGGGCAGCGAAAATTTGACGATCTTCGACAAATGAAAGATTCATCATTCTTCCAAAAAAGAAAAGTAAGGCCACTTGGCACGCCTGAAGTCGGGAACCGACCTCAGGCCATGACAAGCGGCCTTACTTTTTACCATTCAAAACTAATCTTCCCCAAATTAGCCCTTAAAAAGTCTTCAATACCGTCTGACGCTACCAC
>WXFH01000381.1 GCA_009881125.1 Acidaminobacter sp.
AAAAGTAAACCGACGGGGTCAGACCCGCTCAAACCCGCTTGTGACAGCTTCCAAAAGCGCCGGCACCCCCCAGGTGATCATTAAACCAGTTTCCAGGGTAGCCAAACCATCGACAATCAGCGCCGGCAAACCAAACGCAGTTAACAGCCACGTTGTCGTCCCGTAAGCCGCCGCGACAGCCATGATGCCCAAAAACATCCAAACCGGCTTCGCACGCCCCACCGGGTCTGACCCCGTCTGCGCGTGCCCTATGGTTGCGCCAATCAGGAGACTGGTCAGCTGCATCGCGGAATGATCCCAAAAGACGACAATACCTATGCCGGACAGGGCGAGTGTGGGGATTAAGCACCATCGGCTGAATCTTTTTAAAAGGGTCGGACCTATTAAGCCCAACACGCCTCCAATAAGCCCGCCGGCCAGCACATCCTGGGGCCAGTGTACGCCCAGGTAAAGACGGGACAAGAAAATCAGAAAAATAAAAGCACAGGCTATGCCGATGGTCGCTAGACGACCCCGCTTCCCCATCCCAACGCCCGCCCCCGCCGAAACCAGGGCCATCCAAAAGGTCGCCGCGGTCTGGGCGTGGCCGCTCGGGAACGAGGCACCCCCTGCGGTGAAGGTCCAAAGGCCTTCAATCACAGCGAAGTCCTCAAAGGGACGAGGCGCGTCCACAAGGTTTTTAATGACAAGGTTGAGCAGTACGGAAAACACCACCAGCTGCATGAGATCGAAGGTGTTTTGACGATTCTGAAGTCTTTTGGCGCTGTCTGAGTATAGATTGGGACTTGAGCTGAGGCAGTGGTGTCTGGCGAGGTGACCACCTTCTAAATCACTTGAACTGGTCCAGTACATCACTGAAAGCACCGTGACGTAGAACAGGTCGTCACCCAGCATGGTCACCGCGCCCATGATCCAGGTCAGGACCGGGTGACGAAGGGCCTGGAGCCAAAGCAGAAGCTCGAGCTGCCAGTCGCCGAGGGGTGTCCAGGACGCCAGGAAAGCTGAAAAGTTCCCAAGCGGACCCGGCACTGCCGCGGCATCTGACGTCAT
>WXFH01000382.1 GCA_009881125.1 Acidaminobacter sp.
TAATCCTGTATACATTGTGGTGATCTCCATATAACCTGCATGCGTCAGCATGACTTTGGCAATTTCGGCTTCAATTTCGCCAGTTGTGGTGATATAAACTCTGCCCTCTGCCGTGAGCCATTTGGTACTTCTTTTTAAGATGCGCTGCCAATGGTCATGCTGAACCGAGAGATCCGGGCGTCTGAAAAGCAAGACCTCATAGAGCGTCTTTTGGTCGGGATTATATCGTGAGGCATCCATGCTGATAAAGGTTTTGTCCGGAAAACGGGACCGCACTGTTTCAATAGCAGCTTCGTCCTGATCAATGCCGGTGAACTCAATGCCTGCATTCTGAAGCGCTTCACCTTCAATACAGAGGCTGCAGCCAATATCCAAAAGTTTCAGCGGGCGTTGCTTGAGCAAATGGTCAATGAGAAAATGAAAGCCTTTATGCTGTTGAGAGTATTGAGGCACTGACAGCCACCTTCTTTTCATTGAGATTTAGGGATTCTAAGGAATGTATGTTGTAAGACGCGTGGAATGTATTTCGCAACGAAATGCAACTAATTAGTAGTAATGGCACAAAAAAATATTTATTTAAAAATGCTTTTGTCACTATGATTTTATCACTAATTAGTATTATTCTCAATATCTAATATTGATTTCTTAGATGGCGCTTTGAGGCAGGAACTAAGTGTCTGAGGGCATGAACTCGGGGTTGATAGGCGCTAGCCGCTGACACCGAGTTCATGCTTTCAGA
>WXFH01000383.1 GCA_009881125.1 Acidaminobacter sp.
CTGCATTGGAGGTGTCATCCGGCGCTTGAACACACCCTGTCAAAATACCGGTAATCAAGATAAGACTCAGAAGCAGCACCGTTGCGTTGGACTTCATACTGTGTGTAATATTTTTTATTTCAGACTCCTTTTTCATGGTTGCCACCTTTCGTGAAGTTTTCTAGTTCGAAACGGTTTCCGCGGATTTGGACGTCAGGCTGTTGAGCTTGCATCACTTTGTCTCTGCTTAAGTATAATCGCAGAAGCTGAAACCAGGCTTAAAGGTGAGAACCTCGGGGTTGATAGGCGCCAGTCGCTGAAAGTGAAACTCGGGGTTGAAACTCGTTTTTGATAGGCGCCAGCCGCTGACACCCGGTTTCATCTTTGAATCCTCAGACAAGGCACAAAAAATTTCAGAGAGAAGTCCTCTTAAAAATTTTGTTAAACCTGTTTTATCCGGCGTCACATGAGAATAATAATTATACCAGGGCGTCTATTTATTATTCACTCATCCACTCTGGTTTGCCGGCTTTGAAACCTAC
>WXFH01000384.1 GCA_009881125.1 Acidaminobacter sp.
AGAAGTTAAACCCGAGGAGGTAAAGCAATGAAACCCCTTGAATTCAAGACGATCATAGATGCCCCCGTCAGCCTGGTTTGGGAGACCATGCTGAATCCCGACACCTACCGCGAGTGGACCAAAGCTTTTGAAGAAGGCTCCCATTATGAAGGCTCCTGGGAAGAAGGCTCAAAAATTCACTTCCTGAATTCCACCGGATCCGGCATGTTGGCTAAAGTGGCCGTGAACAAGCTGCACGAGTTTGTTTCCATCCAGATCCTGGGTTTTATAGCCGACGGCATTGAGGATACTGAAAGTGAGGAAGTTAAAGCCTGGACGCCATCTTATGAAAATTACTATTTCAAATCGACAGACGACGGCACTGAGCTTCGAGTCACCGTGGAAGTCCCGCCGGAGTACGTGGAGATGATGACGCAGTCATGGCTGAAGGCCCTTGAAATACTGAAAGCTATGTGCGAAAACCGCTGAGCCACCCACACAAAAACAATAAAAGTGCCAACCGGCAAATAGGTTGGCACTTTTATCGTCATTGAACACATTTAAACCTTATACACTTTCATCCTCAAGGGCTTCCACCGCAAACTGCGCATACAGCGCCGCACCGAACGTCAGCATATCCTCATCCACGTTGAACTTCTCGTGATGCGGATAATAGACAGTGTCCTTTTCTTCGTTGTAATACCCCAGCAGAGCAAATGCGCCTTTGGCGTGCTCAAAATAGTAAGGCATATCCTCCGAACCCATGAGCTTAGGATTGCAGATATTCCGATCCGGCCCAAACACCTTCTCTGCTGCCCTTATAGCAACGGTAACAGCTGCGTCGTTATTGCAGAGCGACAGCGCCGTTTCCTCAATCACGACCTCCACCTTAACCTCGTATGCTGCCGCAATGGCCTCGGCATGGCGTTTGATTGCCGCATGAACCGTCTTCCTGACCTCGGGATTAAAGTAGCGCATGGAGATGTCAATTTCGGAGTACTTGGCAATAATGTTCGACTTTGTCCCTCCGGAAATTCTGCCCACTGACACGACAATGGGCTCCTGAGGGTCCACATTTTTAGTCACTATGCCCTGCAAATCATTGACCAGCATGCACGCCGGGTGAATGGTGTCCTTTGCCAAATATGGCGCTGAACTATGCCCGGAAATCCCTTCGAACTTGATATAAATGGTATCCGCACCGGCCATGCGATACCCCGGGTTGATATCGTAGAATCCCGTCTTCATGGAAGGCATCCCGTGAATCCCAAGGATCACGTCAACGCCCTCAAGGTGGCCGCCGGCAATCACATTTTGAGCACCCACTGCCAGCTCCTCCGCCTCTTGGAAGATTAACCTGACTTCCCCAGGCAACGCCTCCTTCATGCCGGACAGCAGCTTCGCCGCGCCAAGAAGCATGGCCGTATGCGCGTCATGCCCACAGGCATGCATAACCCCCGGCGTTTTGGACGCAAAGTCAACCCCCGACTACTCAATGACAGGCAGCGCATCAATGTCCGCCCGCAGCGCGACGACTTTGCCGCCCTTTCCGGGATTCAGTCTGGCGACCACAGACGTCGTTGCCGCCTTTTCAAACGCAATCCCCATGTCGGTCAGTTCCCGCATAATCCGCTTCTGGGTCTCCACTTCCTTAAGACTCAGCTCCGGATGCGCGTGGATCTCCCTGCGCATCCCAATCACATAATCCTCAATCCTTTTCGCCCGCTCCAACATGTTCTCCACGGCATTCATCCTCTCTTTCTTATTGCCTCAGCCCTATTATACCCTTCCAGAACCCTTTAATCTGCCAATGCTCCCCCTCTTCGCGCCCAATCACAATGCTCTTTTTCGGAGTCAGGACACGCATTCAGCTTTCCTGCTAATATAATACATAAAGCAAAACTCATGCCATTAGGGATCTGAAGATTTTGGTACGCAGCCTTAATAGCTGAAATAAGGTTCAATCCTTCCAATAGCAACGTTTGTTAGGAAAATTCATATCGTCTGAGATCTGCTTTCTCAAAGTTTCATCACTACAAAGGCCAAAGACTGCGTAAAATTTTCATTACCATCTCAAAATGGCATCAAAATAATTTGACGAATCTGGGGTCAGTTGGTGGAATTGAATGCTTGGGGACGCAGACAGATTTCGGTTTGGGGACGCGGACAAGTTTCACTTTAGTGACGCGGACAAG
>WXFH01000385.1 GCA_009881125.1 Acidaminobacter sp.
GTCAGACACCCAGTTTCACTTGTAATGAGAAACTCGGGGTCGATAGGCTTCAGCCACAGACACCGAGTTTCTCACTTTTACGTTCTCTTAAATTAATCAGGATTGATTTTTATTTCTATATAATTCCTTGTATCTCTTTACAGCGAATTTCCCAATTTCTCCTAACCATTTTCCAAAAGTATTGATTGACTGCCTTTTCCATAAGTATAGTTTGATGATTATTAACAGTGATAGAATTGTCAATCCTGCAAGTATTAAAATAACAGGTACCCTATTTTCCTTATAAAGTGCCTCATAAAAGAGTTTGACTGCAGCAGCGTATCGCGGAATATAATTGTTCACTGGCGATGGCAGCTCGACCATGGTCATAGTGTTGACATCACCTATTTTAGCCACCAGATAATGATAATAACTATTTTCTGTCAACAATTCAGCGCCCGCACCACCCGAAATCAAATACCGCACACCATCTTTATAGTATTCAAAGTTGCTGTGAATATGAGACAAATAAACTGTATCCACCTGATATTGACTCATCAGAGCTTCAAATTTAATTGATTCTTCAGGATCCTGAAATCCATGTGACATATTTTTATTTTCAAAATAGCTGTCTAATTTCTGTTCGGCCCAGCTTTCTCCACTTTTTGCCTGATTCACATAATTCGCAATTTCATTTTTGGTCACATTGCTTCTGGGATCTCGTGGCGGGATGTGCGAGATTACAAATAATTTCTTCCCAAAAGCCTTTTTCATGTCGTTTTCGAGCCAAATATATTGCTCATCAGAAATCGCCTTCTTTTCCGACCAACCCGGTGAGGAGTCCAGAAATATAAAATGGCTGTCCATAAAATCAAAGGAATAATAAGGAGGTCCATAAAGCATGGTATAAGTCTCTCGGCCATTACCACGAATGTCGTGGTTCCCGAGAGTGGTACAAAAGGTTGACCCAATCTTGGTGGTGAGTCTGTCAAATAATCGATACTGATTGGGTTTTCCGCTGAAAACAAGATCGCCGTTGTCTATGACAAAAACGGGTTTTATTCCATTGATCTGTTCAATCATCTGTTCGAAGGTATCATAGCCATCCCTATTATCTCCAAGGATCACATAGCTATTTTTTCCTTCCGATTCTGCTGCGTCAGGTTTGACCGGAACCAAATCAACTTCTTCTCCTGCTTTGAGTTCGAAATCAATCAAAAGTGTGTTCAAATTCAACTTTGTCATTTTGAATCGACTATTGACGAACCGTTCTGCATAAAAGTCAGGATTAATATTTTCAATCCTGATAGCTATGCTCTTCGCCGCTTCCGAGTTGATAAAAACCTCTGGCATAGGAGACAAAGCTCTGATGACCAGACAATTTCCACTTGCAGGATCATTCCAAATGCCTTTAATAAAGCCGCCATAAACCTTAATGGCAGAATTTTCAAAAGAACCAGTAGAAGAAGACGTTTCGGGGTCAAAATTAAGCGGCAGGCCCGTAAAATCACTGCTGACCTTATACGCCGCATTTGCGTTATAAACAAACATACTGATACCCGCCGCCAAACATATGAATAATACAATTATGGCAACTTTCAAAATCTTGTTTATTGACATAGCCATACCCCCTCTTTCATAAAGGGAATTTGTTGTACACTTCATGTTGACCTCATGTTGACGTATCTTGTCAGAACCGCCTGCATCAATTTGACTCTATTTGAATTACTTCATTGATACCTAAATGGATCAAGATGTATCATAAACTTCCTCTATTGATGATGTAAATTTTATAAAATGACCATCAGCTTGTCGTTTTCTCAACTAGACGTGAATCTTAATATTTTTAAGCTTTACAAGTTCGTACCACGCCACTGAGGCAAAGGCGATCCCAAGTGTCCACAAAAAATCACTAAGTGGCAGCGGGGATAACTTTAAAAAGACATTGATTGGAGAATAAATCATGACCAAAAGACCAATAAAGGTGCCCGCAGTAACGGCTAACATGACTTTGTCCCTTGAAAGCTTAGCGAGTGATTTAATGGCCAGTTCCTTATTCGAACTATTCACAAATACCAGGAAAATGTTTGACATCAGGATAATGGATAAACCCATAGTTCTGGCTTCAGCAGGAAGACTTGGATGCTGATTCAAGGACCATAAATAGGCTCCAAAAGCGGCTCCAAAAATCGCCAAACCCTGAATCACATTTTTTGACAATAATTTCATAGTGACTAGTTTTTCATTTGGATCCCGAGGCGCACGATCCATAATATCCGGTTCAGCCGGTTGACGCTCCAATACTATTGAACAGGTTGGATCAATTACAAGTTCAAGCAGTACAACATGAATTGGAAGCAAAAACAGGCTCACCGGACTAATGCCCATTAATGGCGCGACTAAGGATGCACCCGCTATTGGAATATGAATCGCAAAAACATAGCCAACTGCCTTTCGGATATTGTCATAAATTCTTCTGCCATCTTCAATTGTATCTACAATCGTTGAAAAGTTATCATCAAGAAGTATCAGATCTGCCGCCTCTCTTGAAACCTCAGAGCCACGCTTACCCATTGCAATGCCTATATCTGCATATTTAAGCGCTGGTGCATCATTGACACCATCTCCGGTCATAGCGACAATTTCGCCATTCTCCTTGAAAGCTTTCACAATTCTCATTTTATGTTCCGGAAGAACTCTTGAAAAAATGCTGACATTTCGAACCTTTTCCCGAAGCTCCTGATCGCTCATTTGATGAAGTTCATCACCTGTAATAATATTTTCACTATTTGGCATGTTGATTTGTTTCGCTATAGAACTGGCCGTTATACCATTGTCTCCGGTAATCATAACGACACGGACACCCGCTCTGGTACAACATTCTATGTCAGACTTAATCGATTCCCTTGGAGGATCAGCGAGGCCTATCAATCCGCAAAGTGTTAAGCAACAGTCTGTGAGTTTTGAAGGCACTTGAATTTCACTATGTATAGTCATTTGTCCTACCGCGATCACGCGAAGTCCTTTGTTTGACATTTCTAAAATTTCTTGATCGACGGCAGCTTTGTCTTCCTCAGTCATGTCGCAAAGATGAAGCAGGTTCTCCGGAGATCCTTTAGCCGCAACAAGTATGCCACTTCCTTTTTTGTAAACATTACCCATCATTTTAGTTTCATCTGTAAAGCCATACTCTTTTATTAATTCTCCGCTAAAAAGCTCAGACTTTGAAATACCATTTGTTTCACAGTGTGCAATTATTGCTTTTTCCATTGGATCATAGGCATCAGCTTTACAAGCCATCACCATTATTAGATCCAGCGGTTTAGCGTCAACTCTCAAGTGCCACGTTTCTTGAACCGTCATTTTGTTCATGGTGATAGTTCCGGTTTTATCTACGCATAGAACTGAAACAGCGCCTAAAGTTTCCACTGCTGGGAGCTTTCTGATCAGAGAATTTTTCTTCGCCAATCGCCAGGCGCCCATTGACAAAAATACCGTCAAAATAACCGGAAATTCTTCAGGGATCATAGCCATGGCTAGTGTAATGCCTGACAATATACTTTCAATGATCCTCGATTTAATATCGTGGTCTGTTAAATTGAAAAATGTAACAATCCCAACAAGAACCAGCAAAAACGCAGCAATGCCAGCGCATAATTTTACCAGTTTGTCTGTTTGTTTCTCAAGCGGAGTTGGTCTGTCAGGAGCAGAGGCGACGTCCATGCCAATTTTTCCGTATTCAGTCAATAGACCTGTTTTATCAACAAGAATGGTTCCAGTTCCCTGAGTGACAAGTGTGCCTGCGTAGCAGTAATCCTTTTTCCAATAATCCCTGGATGCTGATGAGGTTGCCTCACGCGTGATTTTCCATACACTTTCTGACTCGCCTGTCAGAGAAGATTCATCGACTCTGAGCGTGGAGGATCTGATGACAAAACCATCGGCAGGGACCTTAACGCCTTCCGCAATGTACATAATATCTCCCGGGACAAGATCCGAGCTATTGATGACTTGAATCTCCCCATCCCGTAAAACTTTAATTTGTGGCGCGGATAAATTTTTCAAAGCCTGAAGCGTTTTGTCTGTCTTCCATTCCTGAATGGCTTCAATGCTTATGATCCCGGTGACGAAAATAAGCATAATTGCGCCATCTCGAGGCTCGCCCAGGATAAAGTAAATAATGGAAGCAATGAAAAGCAGCAAAAACATAGGTTCACTAAATACATGCAATACTTTTGAGATAACACTTTCTTTTTTCTCTACAGCAAGCTCATTTTTTCCATATTTCTTCAGGAGTTGTTTTACATCCTGACTAGTTAGTCCTTGTTGTTCATTGAGTTGAGATTCATTCATAATTCATCGCCTCCAATTGAAATTTCATGCCCGCGTTTTCCAGGTTTCAGGCAAAAAAAATCCTGTGGAACATTTTCTGTCCCACAGGAATTATTCCCGTTGCCAATTAAGGCCCAGCCCCACGAACTTCTGAAGAAGTTCATCGCCTGCTCAGATCTGGATTAATTCAGTTGTTCTCATGGTAAACTTTCAACAATTCTATTCCAGCCAAGAATCAGCTGTAATTCTCTCAGAAAAATCAACACAGTACCAATGAGTTGTCATTGTGTTATACTTAATTAAATATATGCATCAGTTTAACGTTCTAGCCGTATCATTGTCAAGTGTTTTTTACATTCTTCGACGCATCAAAACCGTCCGCCAAATCAGACCGTTCATTGATGGCAATAGTTTATCCACAATAGCTGGGTTGCAGGTTGATGCAATCTGCTATGTGCATAATAATGCAATTCGTATCCCGTTATTTTACAATAATTCTAAAAGGAGTGGATTTCTATGCCTGAACAATTGACTAATGCCGAAATAGTCAAACTGATCATTGAGGAAGACCTTAATAATCCCCAGGATGAGGAAGAAATTATTCACTTACTGTTAGACAAAACTGTATCACAAAACATCAACCAATCCCATCATGAAACTTATTCTATTGGGGATAAAATTTCAGATAAAATGGCTTTAATCGCCGGTAGTTGGACATTCATCATCAGTTTTATGATGATTTTGATGCTTTGGATTATTACAAATTCAGTGCTCATGAATAAACCTTTTGACGCTTACCCATTCATCCTTTTAAATTTGGTTTTATCTTGCCTGGCAGCAATCCAAGCGCCCGTCATCATGATGAGTCAAAATCGTCAGGAGCAAAAGGATCGACTACGTGCAGATAACGATTATAAAATCAACCTAAAATCAGAACTAATAATAGAAGACCTTCACATCAAGCTCGATCAGATGATTGAAAATCAAGAGCAGCTTCTCAAACGTTTGGAATTTTTGGAGCGTTCTGAAAAATAACGATCAGTTAGTCACCTTTTCCTGACATCCACTGCCATCGTCTCATAGTAATCAGTCGTTGACTAATTACCTGGTAGTTCAGAAAATGAAGCTAACTCAAACTTATAATAAAATAAAAATAATCCCATTTGCCCTTTTCGCATGCCATTTAAGCAAATTATGCCCGCTGTATTTGAGAACTACCCACTCTGAAATGGGTAGTTCTTTTGCTATCATTTGACTGTGTTTACGTCTGATAACGTCAAACTGGACTGTCAAAACCAATACGGGCACTAAAATTTGATTAAGCTGCGACACAGGGATATTGGGTTCGTGGATCATCAATGCCAGGGTCTGAGCCTTTTCATCAAACCAACTAAAACGACATAATCCAATCGTGATACTATATAAAAAACGAACTGCAATTCTCGACATCGTTTTCAAACCTTGTGGTGACATGTTCGATCCTACAGCGATGATCGCGATTATCTTTTCCGGAATGCGTCCAGCAATTTTTACCGCTATATTCCCGCCATCACTAAATCCCAAAATAATAACCCTAACGCTTTGCCTTTGACTGATCTGAATTGCTGGTTTGAAGATCTTTCGTCATATGAAATCACTTCTTTTCGCTGTGAAAAATCCTATTTCCAAGTAGTTGCCGCAAGATTTGTGAGGGACTAATTGGATTCTGAGCCTTGACTATAGCATAGGCATACTTGATAGTCATTGGTTTTGGATAACAGGTGACATATCTTGATTCCCAGTGTGTTGGCGCATATTTTTCCTTAGAGTGATGCAGCAATTTGAAATTATAAAGTGAGTTTAGGTTTTCATAGATATACTCACTAATTTTTACACTGATGCTCTGAGATTCATTTTCGTCTACGTTGAAAAGCGGAGATAAACCCATATTGCCAAAAATGACGCCCTCCTCTTTCATGATCATAAAAGCATCAAAAACAATTTTTTCCAGAACCCCTTGAGGCGCATTGTTTCTTCGACGCGTCACGTCCGCCAAATATGCTTTCCCACTTAAATATGGCAAAAACACCACAAACCCCAGCATAAGACCTTGTTCATCCACAGCATAAAAATAACGGCGTTCCCTAGGCGCGTCCAAATTGACACCGCCCAGCATAAATTGCATTTCAGGCATAGTCTTGTTTTTCAACCATTCATTGGAAATCTCCATTATGTCATTTTCAACTTTAGGGTCAACTTTCACTTTGGGTTTATATTCATGAACTTGAATCCCGGATTTATTCGCATGGTTAATGGCCGCTCTTACTTTCGCGACTGCGCCGCCTTTTAAATTGTAATCCTCAAGTTTAAAACATGCGTCCTCCCCATATTTCAAATACCCAAATTGATTGGCTTTGTAAAGTTCTAAAAATGCCTCCGTCACATTTAAAAATACCAAATCGTAATGGTGCGTCCTTGAGAAGGTCATCAATTCACTTAAAAACACAGCCCCATCTTCCTGAGCGCAGATTGGATCGCCGCATATGACCATGACGTCTCTTACAATCGTGTAGGCACATACGCCTTCAACCTCAACTCCAAAAAAATAGAATTTATCTGCCTCCACTGCTAAATAGGACATTGGATTTTGTCCATACCTAAGTACCAGCGAATGCACTTTCTCCAGGTCCGACTTATTTTTAAAGTAGTCATAAGTGACTGGTTTCAGGATCACTAAAAGCGCTGAAAATATACTTACCCAATAAAGCACAATGACTGAATCTGCGTAAATATTCATTAAGGCCGTTCTACTTACGATCACGGATTTGTCCATGAATATCATTAATTTTACAGATTCCAGGAGGGCCTGTGATAAGAAGTTGGCAACATGGCTCTGACCACGTAGGATATAGATGCCTAAACCCGCATTCATGATCAACAGCACAAAGGAAAATCCCACGTACATCAGCGCTTTCTTAAAGGAATGACTGTGTGTTTTTCTGGAAAAATCATTGACTGAAGCAATTAAAACAGTGAGAACCAGTGTCTCCAATATAATCATATGCAATGCGAATGCGTGAAAGTATATGGCCTGTAATACAATAGAAATCACCAGTACAATGATTTCGGCAATCCAAGCACTGCGAATCCTCTTGTATAGGTTAAATGCCAATAAAATCATGATCAGACTGAGAATAAACGCCAATCTGCCCTGCAAAAACATGGTATCCGTCGAATCAATTTTATTGTATAATCCTTCAAAATAACGGGAATGTTTAAGGGGCAACGAAATCACAAAATTCTTGATGCCCACAAACATGAGAAAAAATATGGCAATATTTTGAAGGCTTCTTCTATAAAATACGCGCATACTATTACCACACTTTCGAAATAAAACGAGCAGCAGCAACCACCACCGATTCCCGGTGCCGATGCACACAGCAGGAAACAAGGCAATTGAACAACAACTATACTTGAATGAGAAACTTGGATCTAAAGAGATTCTTGTTCATATTATACCAAAATACATCCCCACAAAATCTCATAATCCCTATTACTATATGATCTTAGTTGAAAAGTCCTTGAGTCATACCATTGTCAATTTTCATTTCATGGTTTTACCTATAATATTTGGCTAAGTGC
>WXFH01000386.1 GCA_009881125.1 Acidaminobacter sp.
ATTTGAATTAATCGATTTGTCACAGAGATGCCTGCTTATTTCAAAAAATAAATAATATAAATAAATATGTATAATTGTATGACCATCTTCAGAATCTTAAAGCCTTAAAAGCTTTATAAGGATTTTGCCGATGGTCATTTTTCAATCTCCCAAACCGCACTTGTAACAACGTTTTCGCTGCGTGAACAGATGAATTTCATTGAAAAATTTAGAAATGATGAAGCCTTTCAAACGCTTTACCTGACCTTATTGGGGGGAAATCTCATTTCGTGAAGGTTCGTGAAGTTTTCTTCCTATAAAATATTATTTCCTCTATCATTTTAACGAATTTATTTATATAATAATTCTCATGCTAATTAAAGGAGTGGATACCAATGGATTGGATATCAATAGTCGTCGTTGTACTTGGCCTATGTCTTTTCGAAATAGTTTCCAGCATAGACAATGCTGTTATCAATGCTGAGGTGTTGGCTACAATGTCCCCAAAAGCACGCCGATGGTTTCTGATCTATGGCATTTTTATCGCGGTTTTTCTGGTGCGCGGCATGCTTCCATGGCTGATTGTATTTGTTATGAACCCGGGGATCGGACCTATTGGAGCTTTAATTGCCACTTTTTCGAACGATCCGCACATTATTGAATCTATAGAGCAGTCTGCACCGATCCTGATGCTTGGTGGAGGCGTTTTCCTGCTGTTTCTTTTCCTGCACTGGCTCTTCATTGAGGACAAGTCGTTTGGCCTGCATAGCGAGAAAATGTTTCAAAAGCACGGTGCCTGGTTCTACGCGATTGTCTCAGTTATTCTCGTCGTCATCGTCGCTATGGCACAGAAAATCAATCCCATGCTGGCGCTTTCCGCGGTCATAGGCTCCTCCGCGTTTTTTATCACGGATGGTTTTAAGCGGAACGCCGAGGAGAACGAGCAGAAGCTGTTGTCCAATTCTACTGGAATGAGTGATATCAGCAAAATACTGTACCTGGAAATCATTGATACGACCTTCTCTATCGATGGTGTTCTTGGCGCCTTTGCTTTTACTATGTCGGTGCCTCTGATCATTTTGGGCAATGGCCTTGGTGCCATCGTCGTCCGTCAGCTTACGATTGGAAATATTGAGAATATCAAGAAGTACGTTTTTCTCAAAAATGGTGCAATGTATTCTATCTTTTGTCTGGGCTTGGTCATGGTCCTCGAAGGCTTCGGCATTGAGGTTCCAACCCTTGCGTCCCCGCTGATCACTGTTGTCATTGTCACTTTCTTCTTCTTGAAATCGCGCTCACATGCCAAACAGTTGGCCACATAAGTATCTAACAAATTGAAAATGTGGATTGAATAATGACCATCGGCAGAGTCTTTAAAGCCTTAAAAAGCTTTAAAAGACTTGCCGATGGTCATTTTTATTCACTCTAGTTTATGAAAGTTGATCTGACGGTATGAAAAACATGTCCAATTCTATGCTACAACCGAAGCTTCTGTTTCAGGCAGCTTTTCCATGGTGATGCCGGTAAAGCCATAGAAAATGGAAATGAGCGGATTGATCAGGTTCAGGTAGGCGTAAGGCAGGTAGGCAAGAGTCGCGACGCCCAGTGTACCCGACATGAAGAGGCCGCAGGAGTTCCATGGTACAAGTGGTGAAGTCAGCGTGCCTGCGTCTTCAAGGATGCGGGAGAGATTTTTTGGATGGAGGCCGCGCTCTTCGTAGATTTTTTTATACATGCGGCCAGGAATGACGATGGAAAGATACTGGTCACCAGCCATAAGGTTCATAGCAATGATTGTGATTATGGTAGCCAGGACCAAGCTGCCGGTGCCGTGGGCGAACTTGAGGATAGAACGCGCAATAGCCTCCAGCATACCGGATTTTTCCATGACACCACCAAAGCTCATGGCGCATAGGATCAGGGACAGCGTCCACATCATGCTGTCAAGACCGCCGCGGGACAGAAGGTCGTCAATGACGGTGATTCCGGTTTCAGAGCTATAACCATAATGCATCGCTTCAATAATGGAGGAAATGTCAGCGCCTTGAAAGAGGTATGCGAATAATGCCCCAAGGATGGTACCGCCCATAAGGCCGGGAACTGCAGGCATTTTCATGACCACCATCATAATGACGAGCGCTGGGGCGACAAACAAAAGGATCGAAAGATTGAAATTAGCTTCGAGACCGACGAGGATTTCATTAATCGCTGCGGTGTCCAGTTCACTGCCCGCGAATCTCATGCCAATAAGACCATAAATGATGATGCAGATTATGTAAGAAGGACCCGTCGTAAACATCATGTGGCGAATGTGGTCAAAGAGCGTGGAACCGGCCATGGCGGGGGCGAGATTAGTAGTGTCTGAGAGCGGGGACATTTTGTCTCCAAAATAGGCGCCTGATACAATAGCGCCAGCGACCAATCCCGGATTCATACCAAGACCAATCCCCACGCCAACAAGCGCTATGCCGACCGTGCCTGCAGTTGTCCATGAACTGCCTGTCGCAAGAGAAACCACACTGCACAAGAGCAGGGTAGCAACGAGGAAAATGCTGGGGGAGAGGAGCTTCAAGCCATAGTAAATCATGGTTGGCACGATGCCGCCCAGGATCCAGGTGCCTATGATCATGCCAATGATCATGAGGATCAGGAGCGCCTGCATAGACATTTTAATGGTTTCGATAATGCCATCCTCCAGCTCCTTCCAGGTAAAACCGAGCCCAAAGACAGCGACGAGCGAAGCGACAACAGCAGAAAACAGAATTGGGAGATGTGGGTCGCCACCCCAGACTTTCATGGTGAGAACCAGTGCCGTGATGATAAATCCCATTGGAATAATGGCGTGGCCAAGTGTAGCTTTCTTCTTCATTTTTGCAACCATTACTGATCTCCTCCTTGTACGTTAAATCAATGATTCCTGTGGGACCTGATGACCCTCTTTTGCTTGACCTCAGGAAAAACTTTTACCATCACCTCTTAAACCATATTTTCGGAACGGCGTTCTAACAAATTGACATGCCATCAGAATAAACTGAAAATTGAATAAAATCAAGTGAGAAATTTCGCTTTCTTTAACTTCACTTGCCTCGGCAACTTGTTAGAATTCAATCCAATTGGACGAAGGAATGCCAACAGATAATGAAAAATGAACGTTTGGTTCGACTGTTGCAAATCGTTCTTAAGAAGGAAAAAGATTGAGAAAAAGTTTAGAAAAAAATAGGTCGAAAACGGGTTGAACTATTTTTAACATAATGCTATAGTTTGATTCACTGATAGTTATCGGAACGACATACCGAATTTCGGAATGCGTCTCGAAACTTTAACAGAATTGGAGGCGATATTTTGGAACCTAAAATGAAT
>WXFH01000387.1 GCA_009881125.1 Acidaminobacter sp.
GATTTCGTTGCCCGAAAGGAGCCCCCCATGCCCAAACGCATAGACAACCTTAGAACACTCGAAGTCCGCATCAGCGACATCAACTACGGCAATCATATGGGCAATGATAGGGCGCTCACCTTTTTTCAGGATGCCCGGATCAGCTTCTTGCAGCAGCTGGGCTATGAAGAGCGGCGCATTGGTGACAATGTCGGCATCATTGTCAGTGAAGCCCAAGTCAAATACCGCAAAGAAGTGTTTCTTCACGATCTGCTGGACGCCTCGGTTTGGGTGGATGAGCTTCGCGACCGTTCGTTTGTGATGCATTACGCGTTTATCCGTCAAAGCGACCAGGCGTGTGTGTTTGAAGGCAGCACGAAAATATACGCCTTTGACTATCAAAGTCGGAAGGCAGTTAGGCTTCCAGAAGCGTTTCGGAAGTCTGTCGGAGATGACTTGTCAGAGGTGTGAGGAGTTGGGCTGGGTGACCATCGGCAAAAAAATGCTCTTTAAAGATTTTGGGCTGCCTATG
>WXFH01000388.1 GCA_009881125.1 Acidaminobacter sp.
AGTAAACGGTGGGGTAAAAAAGGAAGGGAGCGGTGTTGGTGGGTCGCGAATATCGACCCTTCCTTCAAAATCAATACCATATACCCACTTGGTTTGGGCAATTTGCAGCCTATGAATTACATAAAAAAACAAATATAGGAATTAGAGGATGGAAGATGGTGTCTGACACCATCT
The DNA here is from genome assembly GCA_009881125.1 of Acidaminobacter sp. The sequence goes on from WXFH01000388.1 coordinate 175, forward strand.
TCCATCCCATGATGAAACTCGGTGTCAGACACCCAGTTTCA
>WXFH01000389.1 GCA_009881125.1 Acidaminobacter sp.
ACGGTACTTGGGTGACGCGGAACTCGTTACCTGGGACCAATTCTGTGACATTAAAAAAGAGGGATTTTGTCCCTCTTTTTTAATTGTTTTTTGCCGATGGTTCTTTCACCACCAGCCGATCCAGTGACGGCAGGCTATAGTTTGCTTACTAAGGTTGAAATCTCATCACATTGGGTAAAATCACCTATAAATGCATTGCAGTTCGTGAGGTCATATTGGTGGTCAGCTGCCCAAGTCACCAAAGATTCCTAGCCGCAGTGAGGAGGATGTTTATGGGTAGTGTCAGTCGCAGCGCAGATAAAGACAGTTATTTTCGGAGTATTTTTGAACACTCCTTCGACGCCATTCTCCTCACAGTTCCGGATGGAAAGATTCTGGCGGCCAATCCGGCGGCGTGCAAGATGTTTGGACGAAGTGAAGAGGAAATTTGCAGCCTGGGAAGAGCTGGGATTGTGGATCATTCTTACCCGGGATTGAAGGAAGCGTTGGTCAGCAGAAATGAAAAGGGTGAGTATAGAGGGACCATTCGTTATCTTCGAAGTGACGGCATATTCTTCATGGGAGAAACGTCTTCAAAAGTCTTTTTAAACGAGAAGGGTGAAGAAAGAACCTCCATGATCATTCGTGACATAACAGATCAAATTGCGGCAGATCATGAGCTCAAACGGCGCGAGACGCTTCTCAGCTTGTTTGTTGCCCATGCGCCGGCGGCTATAGCCATGTTTGATAGAAACATGAACTATATTGCCGTCAGCGAACGGTTTTTGAAGGATTATGGCATTCCGGAACGCAACATTATTGGAAAGTCCCACTATGAGGTATTTCCGGAGCTCCCCGAGGCGTGGAAAGAAGTTCACAAGAGATGCCTAAAAGGCGCAGTAGAGAAGGCAGAAACGGAGGCTTTTATGCGCCTGGATGGGTCGGTGGACTGGATCAACTGGGAAATCCATCCTTGGCATGATTATAGCGGCGAAGTTGGCGGCCTGCTGCTGTTTTCGGAGGATTTGACGGAGTTTATCAACCTTAGAAACGAGCTCAGATCCAGCGAGCAGCGCTGGCGATTCGCCCTTGAAGGTGCGGGAGATGGCGTTTGGGACTGGGACTGTATAACCAATGAAGTCTTCTATTCGAGTCAGTGGAAGCGTATGCTTGGCTTTGGGGAAGAGGAGATCGAACCGACTCTGAACTCTTGGAGGAGCGTGATTCAGTCGGAGGAAGATGATTCTTTCAAATCGCTATATTACGACATTCTGAAGGGCACTGATCTGGAGTTCAGTAAAGAACATCAGGTACGAACCAAGCAAGGCACCCTGAAATGGATCTTAAACCGTGGCATGGCGTTCGGACGGGCGGCGGATGGCGCCCCCCTCAGAGTGATTGGAACCATTACGGACATTACTGAGATGAAGATGGCCCAGGAGACACTGAGACAGAATAACCGGATGCTGACCAATTCTGAGAACAGATACCGGACGTTGTTTGAAACCTCGAGTGAGGGCATTTTTATAGTCGAAATTACGACTGGGAAGATCAAGTTTGTCAATCCAACTATTTGCAGAATGCTCGGCTATGGTGAGGAAGAGCTGCTCCAATCGACCATAAACGGTTTGTTTCATGCAGCGGATTGGGATGAGGTTGTGAGTGAAATCCGCGACCATTTTGATGGGATAAAGACTCAGTCCTCAGATCTTAAGTTCCGCAAAAGGGATGGATATACACTCCACATGGATTTGACTTCTGCTAAAACGGTGATCGATGGAACGCAGGTTTTGGTTGTCTTTGCCTCAGATATTACGGAGCGGCTGGTCGCTGAGGAAGAACGCAGTCAGTATGCAAACCGGATGTTGAGTGCCATGATCAAGACGGTCGAGCTTCTTTCTAAAACCGTGGAGCTCAAGGATCCTTACACTGCTGGCCTTCAACTGAGAGTTGCGTCGCTGGCGGATGCCATTGCCAGAGAGCTTGGCATGTCGGACGAGGAGGCGGAGGGCATCCGGATGGCAGCTATTGTGCACGATCTTGGAAAGATGTATGTGCCATCGGAAATTTTGAGCAAGCCAGGCAAATTGAACCTCCTTGAATTCAATCTTGTGAAGACCCATGCTCAGGCGGGCTATGATATTTTGAAAGAAGTGGATTTTCCCTGGCCAATCGCGGACATGGTACTGCAGCATCATGAGCGCATGAACGGCACTGGCTATCCTAATGGCGTCATGGGCGCGGAGATGAATTTGGGTGCTCGGATCATTGCCGTTGCAGATGTGGTCGAGTCCATGGCATCTTACAGGCCATACCGGCCTTCCCTGGGGATTGAAGCTGCTCTTGCGGAGATTGATGCCCACAGCGGGACCTTGTTTGATCCGGTAGTGGTGGCAGCTTGCAAGGCGTTGTTTAAGCGCGGGTATGTGCTGGCGCAGGTGGAATGAGGCTGCCTGATAATTATAATGAGAATTTAAACGA
>WXFH01000390.1 GCA_009881125.1 Acidaminobacter sp.
TAAGTAGGGTGGCTGGGACTGCTGTGTTTTGTGACAGACCTTTAAAAAAATGGTAAAAGAGCAGCAGGTGTCAGAAAGTGAAGTAACACCTGCTGCTCTTTTTTGCTGGAATCCCCCTTGACAGGGGGGGCATGCCTATGGTAAAACTAATACATAGATACCCTTAGGGGGTATAAACTTTGGTGACGCGGACAGGTTTTAACTTGGTGACGCGGACAACTTTCAACTTGGTGCCAGAGCATTGTAATAATCCTGTAATAATCAAGACACATAAAAT
>WXFH01000391.1 GCA_009881125.1 Acidaminobacter sp.
GAACCTGAGACTCTGACGACGTCCGGTAAGGGGGCGTCTCACTTGACCAGATGCTTCCCGGCCTCCCGAATGATCAGTGGAGACAGCTCATGCCGCACCAGAAACGACGCGATCCACGCCGTCCAAAACATAAATTTTCTGTAAGGACATGAGGGAATGCGTTTCCATTGGGTATTAAATACCATGAAAGTTCCGGACTCAATCAGACAATCCAAACTCTTACCCCACTCTGGAGGACACTATGTCAGTGAACCTTAAAATTAAAAGTCTATC
>WXFH01000392.1 GCA_009881125.1 Acidaminobacter sp.
CATCAAGGTGGAATCAAGCCATTCCATAATTGAGGTCCACGAATTGCGGTTCGTTGAACTATAGTGAGGAGGGCACGTGTCAGACGACGCGTGTTTTTCTTGCGTTCCTGCAAGCGGAGGAGGAACGACCAGTCCGCGTGAATAAAAGTATTGAGATTTGGGGGGATTTTGTGTATAGTCAAAAAAATGTGTTTGTTAAATGACCATCGGCTGACTATTTTTGTTTTGGCAGTGGTCACTTATTGCATAAGATAGCAGAAGGCGTTCGGAAGATAGGATAAATTTCATGGAAATATGAGGGGGAAATTCTCTG
>WXFH01000393.1 GCA_009881125.1 Acidaminobacter sp.
TGCGTTTCCTCAGGTTCCAACTTTGGCTGTGGTTCCGGGTCTCGCTCAATCTCAATTTTATCCTGCTTCTCAGGCTGATGTACTGCTGCGGATTCAGGCGAGACTGCATGAATTACCTCTTGTTCGGTTTTAGACTTAGAAGCCGGCTGCTTTCTTTTACGGCCACGCGTCTTTTTCTTGGTCTCCGCCACCGGTTTTTCCGGATGAATCACCGGATCAGCAGGTATTGATGCTGCATCAGTTAACCCAGCGTCTGCAGCCGGCATATCACTATTGCTGGATTCCTCAATAGGCTGATCCCCATTAACCTCCAAGCTTTGTTGCCCGTCTTCGGGCTACTTCTCTACAGCGCTCTCCTTCAAAGGCACAATGGCATCCTGCGTCTCCGGCGCTGCCTCATAATCCTCAGGTGCCACTGGCGGC
>WXFH01000394.1 GCA_009881125.1 Acidaminobacter sp.
AATGGGGGTATGGCTACAGTTTAGGCGCCGCTTTTAATTAGATTTTCAGGGCAATAGTACGTTTTACTCTGAAATTTATTAATTGAAGTTGGTAGTTTGATTTTTGAAAAATCGAACTACACTGCATTTACAAATATACTTAAAGAATGCATAATATAAGTATATCTGTAAAGCGAGGGTGAAAGTTATGAATTATATGGATAAATTAGAAGAACTCATTCAAAAGAAACATGGAACAATTTTAAGCGCTGATCTTGATCTATATGAAATACCTCGAGTTTATCTCCAGATGATGGTAGCAGAAGGAAAGCTAGAAAGAGTTGACCGAGGTGTTTATGTGTCAAATGATTCCATTGAGGATGAATTATATGCTATGCAAACGAAGTATCCAAAATTAATTTATTCTCATGAAACTGCTCTTTATTTTTACGGTCTCTCAGATAGAACCCCATTTGAGTATTCAGCTTCAGTTCCGAGTGGTTATAAAGTAGTTCCGAATGTGGCTGACAGATTTAAAATTTATTACATCAAAAAAGAGTTTCATGAGTTAGGCGCTGAAACTCTAATTAGTCCTCTTGGTAATGAAATTAAGGTCTACAATGTTGAAAGAACGATATGCGATTTGATACGAAGCAGGAATCGCATAGACATACAGATCAGAAATGAAGCTTTGAAACGATTCGCAAAATTGAAATCAGTGGATTATTTAATGCTCATCGATTATGCTAAGAAGCTCAACATTGAAGTCGTTCTCAAAAAATATTTGGAGGTGTTGCTATGAGTGGAAAAGCCATGAGTTTGAAAGCAAAAATAAGAAATATGGCCAGGATAAAAGATATGTCAGCTCAGGTTGTACTTCAAAACTATATGTTTGAGCGGTTCTTAGAAAGGCTCTCGAAATCGGAATATCAAGGAAATTTCATTATAAAAGGTGGGCTGCTTATTGCGGCGCTTGTTGGGATCGGTAATAGAGCAACAATGGACATGGATGCCACGATCAAGAATTATCCCCTTAATGTAGATTCTTTGACCAAGGCTATAAAGGAAATTTGCAGTATTCCTTTTGAAGATGATGTATCATTTACTTTTTATGGGATCGAACCCATCAGAGACGATGATGAATACGGTGGCTACCGAGTGAGCATCATTTCCGAATATGATAAAATCAGGACCCCTATGCAGATTGACATTACAACGGGTGATGTGATAACACCTAAAGAAGTTCTATACTTGTTCAAGAGGATTTTTGGAGAAGGCAATATAGGTGTATGGGCATATAATATTGAAACCGTTTTAGCTGAAAAAGTAGAAACTATTTTGAGTAGAGGTGAGTTAAATACAAGACCAAGAGATTTTTATGATGTTTATATCTTGACGAAGACCCAGAAAATTGAAATGTCTGTATTTGAAGAAGCACTAAGATCAACGGCTTCACATAGGCAAACAACTCATATTTTTCAAAATATCAGCAATCGATTGGATGAAATTAGATTAAGTAATACACTTAGATCCAGATGGATGAAGTATACAAAAGATTATAGATATGCTAAAGGGATAACTTATGAAGATGTCATGGAATCTCTAAGCCTGATGATTCGAAAATTTTAATTATGAAGATTAATTTACAAAAAAACTTATAAGTCGAAGGAAATAAGTATATTTGTATGTATAAGAAGCCCTCTAAAATTAATCGAGTTTGAGTAGGTTTCTTATTTTGACACGATCCAGACCATATACCCAAAATGAAGTTAAAGAAGAATTTTTCAAAGTCAGTAGCAA
>WXFH01000395.1 GCA_009881125.1 Acidaminobacter sp.
TGCCGGCGTTTTCTAAGTCGGCACCGATCTTTGATGGTGCAGCCGCCACTGTCGAAAACAAGCCTGACTGCCTCGCCTGGACCAGGGTCTGGGGATCCGGATCAAAACCGTTCAATTCCCCCAGAAACCCTTTGAGACGAAGCGCCTTGGCGAGAGACCCGCCAATCAGCCCCAGGCCCACAATGCTGATGCTATTAAAAAACGGAACCTCATCACTATCCGATGTTCGCATGTCGTAACCCCACCGTTTCCTCAAGTTTTATCAATTTGACTTCCTTGACTTCTTCCTTCTCAT
>WXFH01000396.1 GCA_009881125.1 Acidaminobacter sp.
TTCACTATAACGTATTAGACGTTGAAATTATAGATTTGATACCCTGTTTTAAAGAAAAATATCCGGGCCACCACTTGGATGACCCGGACGGGAGGTTGAGAAAGGTTTCTCAGTCTATGGTCTTAAGGATTTAGCCGATGGTTATTCATCAGGCCGCCCCCTTGAGGACACTCTATTTCTTGTTAATTTACAGAAGGTTAAAACTTGCGTTTCATGAACAGTCCTGCAAGAACCAGAAGTGATCCGAAGCCATAAGCGAAGTAAGGTGGGAGCTCGCCGGTTTTAGGAAGGACTGGAATTGCGAGTGGCGGAGCTTCTTCTTCGACTTCTTCGATGACTGGAGGAGGTCCGAGAGGCGGTTCTTGAGGAGGGATGACTTCGCGGTAGTTGCCGATAGAGATTTCTGTTGTCTCATCTTCCCCTACTTCAACTGCGATCATACCGTCTGCGTTAAGTTCAGGTGTCGTAATGGTGTAATCACCGCGAACTTCTTTGATGAAGTAGTCGCCAGCTTCGAGATTGGAGAAGACGGCATAGCCCTGGCTGTTGGTGGTGGCTGTTCCGACCAGATCATCGACTTCATTAAAGAGTTGGAAGAGGATGTTGGAGAATGGAAGGTCACCAGTGTTGAAGGATCCGGAATTGTCGACATCGAGGAATTTGAAGATTTCGATGCGGCCTGGGTCTGGATCTGGTCGCGGATTGCTTGGGACGTAGCCAGTGTAGCTGCTGTCGTCTTGGGCGCTGACTTCTTTTTCACCTGGAGTCCATGCTGTGACATAAGCAATGTTTTTGTACAAACCTCTAATTGCAGTACCAGTTGCGGTATAGGTCCAGGATTCGCCTGGTTCTAAAATGGTATCGGTATCTTCACCTTTGTTGACGTCTGTTACGGTGAAATCATCAGAATTGTTTAAAGGTGTGCCGTTGTCGTCTGTAACTTCGATATCAAAGAGGTCGACGTTACCTGTGTTTGTTACAATATAGGTCCAGGTGACTGTATTGCCAGCACGGATGCTTGAACTGCTGGTGGTTTTAATGATTTGGATATCCTCATCAGGTATGAAGATTAAATTGTAGAATAATTTTAGCAAGTTGGATCCTTCGTTTGATACTGTCATATTACCGGACACTGGTGTGGCATGATCGTATACATATTCGGAATATGTGTTTTGTTTGTTAGTTGCAGAGAAGATTGTGCCATCGACAGCAGATCCTGTTTCAGTGTCAGCGGCGACGATAGAGTAGTTTGAGCTACCGTAAGCGTCTTGTTTATAGTGTTCGATGGTGTAGCTATAGGTTGGTTCTGTGGTAACGTTATAGTAAAGCTTAAGGACATTATTACCTTCAGCGGTTACAGTCATGATGCCAGATTCAGGATCGGCATGATGATAAACAAAACCAGTGTACGCATTTTGTTCAGTTGCAGCAGAGAA
>WXFH01000397.1 GCA_009881125.1 Acidaminobacter sp.
AAGGATTAACGGCTAATCTTCTAAAGATATTTAATTCTATTACAACCTTGTATAGTCTTTATTGTTAGTATATATTAATTTATATGCTAACAATAAAGACATATCAAAAGGGTGTGTAGTCATGAATGACAAAGATTTAATTCATTTAATATTACGGTCTAACAACGGCATAATTGAAGCACGCCAAGCATCTGAAGCAGGTATCAATAACAAGACCCTGCAGCGACTCCATCAATCTGGAGATCTTGAAAGAATTGAACACGGAATATATATTGATCCAAATTATATTGAAGATGTGTATTATATTACTCAATTGAGATGCAAACAATGTGTTTACTCCCATGAAACGGCATTGTACTTTCATGAATTAACAAATCGAACACCTTTTCAACTTCAACTGACAATTCCATCTGGTTATAACACAAGACTTATTAAAGATAAGGAAAAATTCAGGTTTTATTACGTAAAGAGAGACATTTTTGAAATTGGTAAAATCAGGATGAACTCACCGTTTGGCAATCCTATCCGTGTCTATGATAAAGAACGAACGATCTGTGATGTATTGAAGAAGAAAGACCAATTAGACACAGATCTAGTTTTATCTGCAATCAAACAATATATGAAAGAACCTGGTAATGATTTTTCTAAATTATTGACTTACGCGGAGCTATTTAAAGTAAAAGATATTGTAAGACAATACTTGGAGGTTCTAGCATGAAGTTTAGTAGTCCAAGGCAATTAAAGGACTGGATAAACAATTACTCAAAGAAAAATAATGTGATATCCAATACAATATTACAGAACTACATGATGGAGAGACTTCTTGAACGAATATCTCTATCACCTTACCATGATAATTTTATTCTAAAAGGTGGTTTCTTGATTACTTCTTTGGTAGGGAGTAATCTTAGAAGCACGTTAGACATTGATACAACCATAAAAGGATTCCCAGTTACACGAGAAAAAATAGAAAAAATTGTTCAAGCAATTTTATTAATTGACATCGATGATAATGTGAGTTTCCAATTAAATGAAATCAAGAATATCCGCAACACAGGTGAATATGAAGATTTTCGAGCATTGTTGACTGCTCATTTTTTTAATATGTCAGTCAATATGAAGTTAGACATTACTACAGGTGATGAAATAATTCCAAGAGAGATAGAATATGGCTTCAAACTAATGTTCGAAGATCGCTCAATAAATATTAAAGCCTATAATATCGAAACTATTCTGTCAGAAAAAATTGAATCAATATTGGCCCGAAATGTCGCAAATACAAGAGCCAGAGATTATTATGATGTTTATATACTGTCAATACTAAGAAATAAGGATTACAAACAGCTTGATGTGCAAGATGCTATAAGGAAGAAAGCAAAAGAGCGTGGCACTGAAGTATATCTGAACAATTGGAAAAAATATTTGAATGATATTGAGGAAAACACAGATCTTAGACATATTTGGAATTCATATTGTAAGAAATATCCTTACGCGAACGGAATCAATTTCAATTTGGTTATTGATTCAATAAGAAAACTTCTTGAAGAGCTCAAGTAAATTACTCAATTAGAGATACAAAAGAGCAGAGTTAATCACCCTGCTCTTTTGTATTGAATTTAATTTAAAAATGCCCTAATCGTTGAAGCCAAATCACAAAATTGTCTTC
>WXFH01000398.1 GCA_009881125.1 Acidaminobacter sp.
TCACCAAGATCAACTCGGGGTCGGCACTGTAATATTTCTGTAACATTTCACCATTTGCATTTGACTATAACACTTAATTTTCTACTTTTTTTATAGCGCAAATATGGCGTAAAGCGGTATGGATTTGATCCCATTCTCAAATCCAAAATTTCTGGATGAGATCCGGATTGCCATCTGAGGTTTATAGCGTTCAGTATACACTGTCAAACTCCGTGACCGATTATTTTCAGCTGCCTTTACCTCAACAGGGATTACGCTTCCATTCCAAACAATCAAAAAATCAACTTCAGCTGTGTTTTTAGAATTCCAATAATGTAAAGTGAACCCTTTTGCAGTTAACGCTTGGGCAACATAATTTTCTGTCAAAGCGCCAGAAAACTGATTAAGGCTGTTGTCTGCCAGAGACTGGAGTGTAATCCCAGACTGAGCCGACAAAAGTCCAATGTCACTCATATACAATTTGAAACTTGATAAATCCTGATAAGCCATAAGCGGCATAAAACCGTGATCACATTTTATACATTTCAGCACCACGCAAGAGGCAACCAGCCAATCTATTGAATCCCCATAAAGGGCAGCTCTTCCACCACTCTTAATTAGTTTATACTGAAATTTGCTGTTTTCTTTAGCTAACTGTGTCGGTATAGATTCGAACGCGCTCTTAATTTTTACACTTTCTGCAGACGTAGCATATTTGGCCATATCAGCAATATAAGCATTCAGAATTGCTCTTCTTACCTCAACTTCAGTCAATGATGGCACGATCGCGATGGATGCCTTAACCGCCGCCGGCATGCCTCCCACTATCAAATATTCTTTATAAGCTGTCAATGCTTCTTTATGCAAATGATCATTTATAGCCAAACTCAGGTCACAGCAGCGTTTAATTTCATCAGCCAGCAAGGCTTGGCCCCTCGCCCACAAAAACTCTTCAAAATCCAGCGGATATAATGTTTCCATTTGTACCTTTCCTACCGGGAAAGAAAATTTACTTCGATTTACAGCCACCCCAAGCAAACTGCCCGCAGCTATGACGTAATATTCCGGACCGCTCTCAGCAAAATATTTTAAAGAAGTAAGTGCGCGTTCGCATACCTGGATTTCATCGAAAAATATTAACGTGTCCTCAGCATGTATAGGTTTTTGATAGTACTTTTCCAGAACATTTATGATCCTCTTGGGAGCGATGTCCCCTTCAAAATAAGGGATCAGTCCGGGATCCTGCTCAAAATTCACGTAGATGACATTGGCAAATTGTTTATGTCCGAACTCTAACACGATATGTGTTTTCCCTACCTGGCGAGCGCCATAGATTAGCAATGGCAGTCTTTCAGTTGTCTGACTTTTCCAAATGTTGAGTTTCTCTGTCATTCTTCTTTTCATGATTCAACCCCCCCTGACACTAAAAAATTATCACATTTACATTTTTATGTCCATAAAAATGTGTTTTTTAGCATTTTTTCGCACGTAACTGCTCAACAGACATTTAAAAAGCGCCCCAACTTTCAGGGCGCTTCATTTACACTTCTATTTCATTGTCAAGTCAACCGTATGAACGCCTCCGGCATTCCACCTCAAAACCGCTTCTTCCCGGTAATCAGCGAAATCACGAACAGCACCAGAAAAACAAAAAACAAGATCTTCGCAATACTGGTGGCTGTACCGGCTATTCCACCAAACCCCAGGAATCCAGCGATCAGCGCGACAACGAGAAAAATCAGCGCATATCTCAGCATTTCCAGTACCTCCTTTAATAGTCTGTTTTGATGATACCCCCTCTGCGTCGAGTCCAAACCATTTCCAACCAATTTACTCGGAATTGTAATAAGATTGTCACAAAACTCCATTAATGACACCCCAAAACATTGGGTATAAACAATGTAATCAGAAATTCACCTTACTCTACACGCTTGACTTATATACCTCTTAATGATGATCAAATCATAAGTCCGAGACCCAAACCAACCTCACACTA
>WXFH01000399.1 GCA_009881125.1 Acidaminobacter sp.
GACAAAATAGAAGATTTGCCGATGGTCGCGAAGGCTAACAGACGTGCATCCGCGAAGGCTAACAGACGTGCATAAATGAAGATGACGCCGTGCGTAAGAGAGCTTGCTCTCTGAAGTGCGGCGTCATCTTTATTTATATAGGGCGCAGCCCGTGACCAGAGCGTAGCGCAGCGAAGCTCTGGTGCATGGCTGATAGCGAATAAAGTAAATTGCGCAAGAACGAAGCGAGGTTGCACGGCTGTCAACCTAATATATTACAAAATCACCCCCGTCCCCAACTCAAAACTTGTCCGCGTCACCAAGTTGAAAACCGTCCGCGTCACCACCCCTACTGCCGCTA
>WXFH01000400.1 GCA_009881125.1 Acidaminobacter sp.
AAGTCACCGCTCTTAAGATCTTTTAACTCACCGAAAATCATCATTCAAAACGATGCAGCCTATGACCAGAGCAAAGCTCTTGTCATGGCTGGTAGTATGAGTTCAATATTCTGCAGCAGAGTTCTCAACCACAAATGATCGCCGAAGCATTACATTTTTTCAAACGATAATTTGCACTGAAACAACAATTATTCCTTGGAACTTTCGTCATAGAACCACACTTTTTCATTGCAAAAAAACGCACCCCAGGTATTAACTATCCCTAAGAGGTGATGCCCATGTACCGAACCGCTCTGGAACAACTCACAAAGTGGCACCAAAAACAGGATAAAAAACCGCTGATCATCCGTGGTGCGCGTCAAGTCGGCAAGACCTGGCTTATGAAGCACTTTGGAAGCAGCAGCTTAAACCTTGAGTGGTATTAACACCTATTATTGGACAAATGATCAAGGCAGCGCAGAGATTGACTTCATCATAGATACCGGCCATAGAGTGATCTCAGTTGAAGTCAAAGCTGAAACCAACCTCAGAGCCAAAAGCCTTAAGGTGTATGCAGAAAAATTCAAACCAGAAATTTCAGTCCGCACCGCCATGACAAACTACGAAGACCAAGACTGGCTCATCAAATTACCGTTATGGGCAATTGAGACTATTTCAAAATAATAAAAATTGAATTAAGCTTTGCTGATGTCGCGAAAGATAGAAAAGCTTTGCCAATGATCATCAGCAAAGCTTTTTCTTTTTCAC
>WXFH01000401.1 GCA_009881125.1 Acidaminobacter sp.
CTTATACCATAAAAAAAGAGTGTGCTGAAGCACACTCATAAGAACTAATCTTTATAAATTTCAAACTTAGTAATAAATGATGTCTTTGCATTATTAAAGCTGTGAAGTGCGGCTTGCCTTTCGCGTCTAATGCTTTCATGAGTTGAGGCTTCTTTGAGGAATTCAACCGCTGTGATCATGCCTCTATCATACTTCAACTTTGCGATCTCATAAGTTTTGACTGAGATGCTATAACGTCCATAAGCAGACAAAAATGTGTCATATTGATTTAATAGATTGTTGTATTCAATTCTAAACTCATAATCAGCAGATCGTTTGGCTGCATCTAATTTAAAGCTTTCCATTTCCCTGTCACGATCAGCCTGCATCCGCGTACTGCGGTCTGTAGAAAAGTTGCTGGTAATCTCATAAACTTCTTCAGCTAAATCAAGAGCTTCTAATTGTTTAATGAATTCAAGAGAATTTAACCTGTAATTCTCAACCGCCTCAGGTATATCCTCAATTACAGGCAAATCGACTGTCAAGGCAGGCTTAACAAGGTCATAGCGGTCATACGGTGAACGGGACATAATTTCATTCAGCTTGATATAACTCAGCTCAATGGATCGTTCATACGCAGTCAAACTGCGTTCCATTTGCTCTCGTGTGAAGACCGCCTTATCATAGTCAATTTTTGCTACTCTGCCCATTTCGAACATAAGCTTCTTTGCAGCTTCATCTTTTTGAGCCACAGTCACATCATATTTTGCTTGAAGAAGTGCTTCTTCGGAGTCCAGCAGTTCAAAATAAGCTCCTGTTGCCTGACTCTCAAGCTGCTTCAACAAACTGATTTTTTCCAGGTTTAAATTTTTCGACTGAAATGACGCTCTCAATGGCTCAATATAAACTTTTTGAGCTAGTCCATACCGTTGGTCTGAGGGCGCATTAAAAAGGTCATCCATTAAGTCCTCAGCAACGGCTTTCGTTTCTGTCGTCAGCCAAGAGGAATATTTTATTTGCTCATCTAAAATTAAAACATTGCTGTTATTGGCTTTTGCCTCTAGGATTACTTCTTCCAAGGTGACCTGCTCCAGCGCAAACCCAGACGACAATGTCAATACCATGAGGATGATGCTTATTATGCTTCCACGCTTAATCATTTCATTGTCCTCCCATTCCAGCACCAAAAGTCACCGTTCTAATCAGATTCTGATAGGCAAGACTAAATTGGTACGCTTGTTGTTCTATATCGAGCTCTGCTCTGGTAACTGCAAGCTTTGCACCTTGAAGTTCAATATCTGACAGATATCCAACACTGTAAAATGCTATTGCCCGCTGATAATCCGCCTTAGAAATTTCAAACGCTTCTTTTGAATTCGCAACAGCCTCACGCTTAGTTAAGGCATTATTATAAGCTGAATACAATTCCTGATCAATCTTGCTGACAACAGACTTATACTCCCTTTCAGCCTCAAGGCTATTTATTGCTGCAGCCAATCGCCGAGGATGCTTTTCATCTGTGATGTAATCCTCCATGAACTTTTCTTCCAGCTGAATGGTGTCCATTTCACTCATAGCCCGAATAGAATCTACTCGCGTTCTGAGTGATAGTCTGCGAAGAGATTCATAATCCAAAACCTCTTCCAGTTCGGTTTGTAAAGGTTCAACAAAGATGGAAAAAGTCTCGTCGAAATTAAGTCCTGCTAGTGATCTCAGTCGGTACTCGAGATTTTCATTCTCTCTCGTTAACCTCTTTAGATCAATTTCCACAGATTGCAGGTCCATTTTCTTCGATTCATATTCCAGTTCAGAAAGTCTGCCAATTTCAAGTTGAATTTTCGCGATATCCAGTTGTCCTCTAACCAAAGCAAGATACTCGTCCAATACCTTACCCTGAACTCCAAGATACCCCAAATTAAACCACAGTGTGTCAATTCCACTTTCCAGTCCATCCACCAATCGGCTTCGATCAATTCTTAAAGTGTCAATTTGTGTACTGAGCTTCATAGGTAATACTCTTACAGGAACAATGAAGTTGTCATATATCTGTTCCTCTGTTAAAGATGGCGTCTCAATGCCGTAAATTGATTTAAACAACCCTTGAAGCTGCAAATAAGCAATTTTATTAGGATCCGGCGGAGTTTCCGGATTTGTTGGATCCTCCGGATCCGGAATCAAGTGGGCACCCGCTTCATAAAGTTTGACGTAGTTTTGATAAGCCTCATAAAGGTCCTCAATGTTATCTTTTGCGTCATTAACCGTTTCTAAAGTCTCCTGCAATGTGATGATCCCATTTTCTATTGCTTGATATTCAATGCTTGATTCAACTGCCTTTTTTTTCAGAGATTCCCTTGTTTCGTTTTCTGCCGCGAAACCAGAAAATGATGTTAACGCCATGCACAAGAGCAACGCAATAAGCCTTTTCAATCCTTCACCTTCTCTATCATTCATCTATTTGCATTTGAAGATTACTTTCATATTATACCCTTTTAATTGGATTCTTTTGTCTTTATTATATATGAAATTTTAATTTAACAAAAGAACAGTGAACTCTGGTGTCTACACCTAAGTTCACTGTTCTTTGTTTCATAAAGTAAGATTATTGATCTGTCACCTAATCCGCCAAATCAAGGATGGTATCGAAATTAATTGTCGTTGAAACGATTGTATTTCCTGATAGATCTTGTACCCTTAGAATTCTTATTCTGCCGGTAGATTCCTGAGATTCAGCAAATTCATCATCTGTAAGTCTCAATACAACCGCATAGTTATCAATATAAAACTCAGGATCATTTTGAACTCTTATGCCATTGATTTCATAGCTGGATTTAGATAATGCTGTACTGGAAACTGGTTCACTAAACGTTATATAGACTTCCTTTTCAACACTATCTTGCTCTATTTCAACAATTGTAGGAGGATACGTATCAGCGACATTTAAATCTTTCGAGTAGGATGTCAGTATATTTGGTGTCAATGCGAGATCGGTGATATCGCTCAAATTGACTCTAATAGATGTCCCAGTTAAATCAACACCTTCCAATTCAACAGTGTATGATTTTCCGGAGCCATCAACATCAATTACCAGACCATCTATTGGCGTTTCGCCAGAATCCGCATAAGTCACATCAATATTATCCTCATCAAAACTGACACTTTCACTAAATTCCAACGTCAATTTTACAAGGGATTGATTAGAAGAAGCAATCGTCAATTTGGAGACGGATGGTTTTGTTGCATCAACCGTCACTGTCGTCGTATAACTTCCACCCATAAATGCATTGTCATACTCATCTGTTATGACACCGCCGGAAGCATTTTCTTCAAGAATATATATGGTTCTGCTACCTGCTGATAAAGGATTGCCATTTACAACATCACCGTCTCTCTCAGCAAATTTCACATAGACCTGTTTTGTGCTCTCACTGATGGTGATCAAATCAGTCATAGCGGCATCTGCATAAATCGCTAGAGGCACATTGGAAGCTGAGGTATGATAAAAATGTTCCTTCGTCAATCCTGAGACGGTTTTACTGAACTCAACGTAGACATAGCCTTCCGTCGCTTTTCTGATCGTTGCTGTTGGGTCAAAATTTGATTGTCTGTAAGTGAGCTTAACGTCATAGGAAGTATTGGAGTATCCTGCATAATCTTTGAAAGTACGAACTTTGTAGGTATAAGATGTGTTTTCTGCGGGCGCCTTGCTAAGTTCAGCAATAATCACTCGTGAACCTGTGCCTTCAAAGGATGCTGCACTCGTATAAAGCGCACTAGAACTGGAAGGATAAACTTGAACTGTTCCAACCGTTTTAATCGGTTCGCTGAATGTGAGTTCTACAAACTGAGGTCCCAATAAACGGACAGATTCAATATCTGGTTGATCGTCATCATCTGTTTTGAAAGACATCGTAATCTTAGAAAATGGGGAATTATCTTCGGATCTTAAACCGCTGATTGTAATCTTATAGGAGGTATCATTTGACAGTGCGCTGGATAATGTTAATCTGACTGTTGATCCATCCGAGATCAACTCAGGTGTAACTGTACGGTTTGAAATCACAAAGTCTGAACTGGACATTGTCGACTCATCCACAGGCTTTGTAAACACAATCTCAATTTCCTTCAAATTTGTTGCGGTGATTGATTTAACTTCAAATGGAAGTTCTTCCGGTTCCAAGACATTAAGCTTTTCACCGAGTGTAAAGTTTTGATCCTCCATTTTAGTATACAGTGTCTTCAGCATGACTTTAAAAAGATTCCCACGCAAAATGTTGCTTGTTTCACTCAAGTTAAGGCCTTCAAACAGTCCCAGTGATTTAGCTTTTGAGTAGGCTGTTGTCCACGTAAAATCACTAGGAGCCGTATATCCTAATGCTTTCAGCATAAAGACACTTGCTTCCTGAACAGTATGAAACTGCTCGTAACCGAATCGATTATTTCCAATTCCGGCTGTCCAACCACGATACTGGCCATAAGCAACGTAGCGCTCACCCCAGTGATTATTGCGGTCCGCAAATGTTGACGGTTTTGACCACGCAAAAGCCTGGTCATATTCACCCAGCATTCTGGCTAAAATGACCATCATTTCTGTCCGAGTCAAATTCTGTCCTTCATTTAAATTCCCATATTGGTCACCTGCGAGCAAGCCCATTTCTTTGAGTTGCTCACCGGCAGTCGGATCTGCGGCATAGGTCATTGGCACTGCTGTAAACATCAGCATAAATATCATTATGATTGTAATAAATTTCCTCATTTTGCGTTCCCCCTTGGTTATAATGGGTTCATATCCTAACGTCTTGTTAGACGAATCCATTCTGCATTTAGTTCCATATCATATCTCAATTTCCAAAATACATCCTCAGCTTGAAGTGCTGAGGATGTTTTATTTTTATGGACTGATGAGACATCTTCATTCATCAGTTAGCTGCTTTAGCTATGACCTTGTAGTCTCCAACAACAACATTTCCAGCTTCATCTATTGTATCGTCTGGATCTTCAATACTTTCAACCGACACTGTCTGTGATGTATTATAATCTGATACAAAAATCTTAATGACATCATCATCCACAAAGTCATAACCAAATATCTCAATTTCATTATCGTTGACCTTTACAATAAAATCAGATAGATCAAATACGGATAGATCTTCATTGAAGTTAATGAGAATGGTTGAATTGTTGACTTTTTCAGCAGACTTTATGAATGGTTTTGTATTGTCAATCAAGCCATCAACGATTTGAATCAAGTGCTCACGATCCAGCCTTTCTCCATCATCACTGAGGATATTCTCCGAAATAGTTAGCACATAAGTGTCGGTTTTTTCGATACTGCCATCTGGCAATTCAATAATAACCTCATCTTTATTCGTGTCAGAAAAATAAAGGACCGTCCCTGATGGAAGTGCTTTCCCATCTAATCTATAATTTGAAGACAAAAGCGCACCAGATGACATTTCTTCAGAAAAAACAATTCTAATCTCATTTGCATAAGTTGTCAGCCACTGAACTTCAAGATCTCCAGATGGATATGAACTAGTAAATCCTTCAAGCTTATCAAGAAGTGTATAGTTTTGAGCTTTTACACGCGTGCTTAGAGTATTAAGCATAACTTCGAATAGATCTCCTCTAAGAATTTCGTCAGTTTCTTTTAAATTAAGCCCCTCAAACAGGCCAAGTTGTTTAGCTTTGGTATATGCACTGCTCCAGGTAAAGTCGTTTGGCGCTGTGTAACCTAGTGCCTTAAGCATGAATACACTTGCTTCCTGAACGTTATGACTCATATCATATCCAAATTTATTGTTCCCTATCCCTACCGTCCAACCACGATATTGGGCATAGGCAACATAACGTTCTGACCAATGACCTGCGCCATCCGAAAAAGTTGATTTTCTAGTCCATTTGTAGGCTTGTTCATATTCACCTAACATTCTGGTAAGAATGACCATCATCTCTGACCGCGTCAGATATTGATTCTCATTTAGATTT
This sequence comes from Acidaminobacter sp., assembly GCA_009881125.1. Next base: position 5,965 of record WXFH01000401.1, read on the forward strand.
CCATATAGGTCACCAGCCAGCAACCCCATGTCTTGAAGCTGCTCACCTGCAGATAATGCTGCGGAATAGCTGCCCGGTATTAATCCAAAGCACAAAACAAGGACTAGAACGACAGATATGAATTTCTTCATTTTCTTCCTCCCCCTATTAATACTTGATTAGACTAGACAAAAATCATTTTGTGACTGAATCCAAGTATTCCAAGTATACCAGGTTTTGATGACTACATTTTAATAATACCATTCATCCTCTTATTCAACCATATTTTCTCATTAAGATTAGTTAACAATTATCTTTGGGATAGATGTACATTCACAAAAAATCAAAACTACTCGCTTGAGCCTTAAGGCTCTTTGAAAAAGTCTGCCAACTGCTTATATTCTCGGCCGGCTGCTAAAGCAGCCTATTTTTTGACCTTTTTCACTTGCTCACCCGTAAACGGGTCAACATACTCCTCTATACTTATCTGATCGTGTGCTATGTCCTCATCTAATTGATTTCTTACGTACTCTCTTATTTGCTTTTCATTACGTCCCACTGTATCCACATAATATACTCTACACCAGAAATGCCGGTTTCCATACTTGTACTTTAAGTTGGCATGCCGGTCAAATATCATGAGCGAACTTTTTCCTTTCAGGTATCTCATAATACTAGCTACACTGTACTTTGGCGGTATTGCAATTACCATGTGAATATGATCTGAGCAAGCGGTCGCTTCAAGTATTTCGATACCTTTTTGCTCACATAATTTCCGTAAAACCCTCCCTATATCGTTCTTTATTTTTCCGCAAATCACTTGTCGGCGATATTTGGGAGCAAATACTATGTGATATTTGCAGTTCCATTTTGTATGTGCTAAACTATGCTTATCCATTTCAGGATACCTCCTTTTGTTTATTAAGCTGGTTGGCAGACCATCTTTATTCTAACAAAAGGAGGTATCTGAAAAAAATACTCATAGCTAAAGCTCTTTAGAACCCCCGGTAGAACCGGGGGTTCAGACTGAAGATAAACCCAACTTTCAAGCTGCAATATGGCTTCTGGAAGTTGGGTTTTCACAGTTTAATGCGGTAAATAATCGTTTTTTTAAAAATAAGCCACTGGTTTTGCTCATGATTCCAATAAGTTTTTTGAGGTTCATGCACGTAAAGGAGAGCAAGGCTTCATTTTGAACCTTGCCCAAACCTCTATAATGGGTGTACCTCATGGCGTGCTTCTCCTTGCCGTCAGCAAAGACCCGCTCTATGGTTTCTTTTCTTGCTTTGTAGATCATTTTGATGTCAGAAACATGTCTGAGATGCTCCGCTTCATCCAGATATTCTTTCCATATGTGTCGAGTGATGACCCGTTGATTTTGCTTACTTTGAGTACATTCTCTCAAACGCGGACAATCTCTACACACAGCTTTATCTGAGCGATAAATTCGGTAACCCTCCCGATCGATCGTCCCAAGTTGGAGAACTTGATTTTGCGGGCAGATGTAACAATCATGGTATTCGTCATAGATAAACCATTTAACAGGTATCAGGTCAAAGCTTCCTTTTGGGCGAGTATAGGGCATTGCAGGAAGAATGTTCGATTGCGATAAATAACGGCAGTTGTAAGGTGTCTTATAACCGGCATCTGCGGCTACATGAGTGGGTTTCCCATGGTTCTCTATAACATTCTCCACAAGTGATTTCAACATGACACTGTCATGGACATTACCAGGCGTGACTTCAGTTGCCAGAACAAATCCATGATCATCACAAACAGTATGGAGGGAATAGGCGAAGCACCGTTCTTTCTCACTTTTGTGAAATAAGCCTGCTTCAGAATCTGTAGTGCTTACTCTAATTTCTCTTTGACTCATTTCATCTTTTTTTTAAGCGCGCTCTTTTCTATAGTGGCCCGTTCTTTATTTATTTCAGCCTCCAGCTCATCTTGATAAAATTTACCTTGTTCCTCGACAAGCTCAATGGTGGTTTTGTTTTTGTTTGCACTGGCTTTCATATGTGTGGAGTCAATAAAAAGGACTTCTGGGTTGATCACTTTCATTTCGACGCATTTCGCCATTACTTTTCCAAATAGTTCTGCGAAAAGATCATTGTCTCCGAATCGCTTAGCATAGCTTTTGAGAAAACTAGTGAAATGAGGCAACTCCTCATTTAATCCATAACCTAGATACCAACAGTAGGCAAGATTCACATTGGCTTCCTCCAGAGTTCTACGGACTGATCTAATGCCAAACATCTTCTTGATCAATGCTAGTTTCAATATCACAACAGGATCTATGCTGGGGCGGCCATTATCGTCACAATAGGTATCTTCAAGTATTTCATACACGAAACCTAAGTCCAGCAGCCTGTCCATTTTTCTAACCAGATGATCTTTAGGTACCAATTCTTCAAGGCACATCATCATTACTTGATCTCTTTTTCCAAGGTTTTCCTTCCTGTCATCCACTATCACCTCTGCTTGTAATATTCGACATAAAAAAGAGAACTCCTTTTTGTTTTGGGAGTTCTCTCAAAATTCTTTTACTTTTTCTTCAGTCTGAAATG
>WXFH01000402.1 GCA_009881125.1 Acidaminobacter sp.
TGGGCAACAAGCACGACGAAGTACTGTAGCTGATTGTGGTGAAGGCGTAGGCGCCCAAGCCGTGAGATTGGCAAGTCTTGAGAATCAAATCATATCAAACAAAAAAACGGTGCAGCAAAAGTCGTAAGTTGACTTGTGCTGCACCGTTAATTGCTTATGAGCTTAAAGATCAAGTAGTGATAAAACTTTATGCAATGCCATTGTTTCAT
>WXFH01000403.1 GCA_009881125.1 Acidaminobacter sp.
AGGTGCCTCAAATGGGAAACAAAGCTATTGAAATCAGCAAACTGGATCCAAAGTTCAGATAATATTCCAGAATTTATAATCAAATTAATTCCTGAGCTATATAATGATAAAGAAGAGTTCGTTATGAATAAAGTTAAGGATGGATATATCCTTCATAATAGAGGCAGTCTTTCTAGCACTGAGACCATAATTAACATAATAGGTCAAGACAAGACCAAGAACATGATTAGAGGCATAAAATTTAGGTAAAGCAACAGAACCTTTAATGGGTGAAATCCTAGGTAGAGGCTTAAAGTCAATATTAAATGCTCTGTAAATATAACGCATTTTAAAGGCGTGAGGTTTTTCTTCAAATAACAAGGGCATGTAATAGATTCAGGAACAGGAACTTTAGAATTTACAGGTTTAAGCTCCTTGCTTTTATCAAGCATATACTTTTTAAGAAGGTCATTGTAATCGTATTTTTTAACCTTATCAAAGATAGGCATATCATCAACTTTAAGTTTACGGTAAGGTTTATCAATCGGCTCATCAGGCTGCTTAGAAGCCTTGATTGCACCTAAACAAAATAAAAGATACTTGTCATCCATTTTTGTATAGAAATATAAATTATTTACCCCTTATTTAGGGGGGTGGATACTTTTATTAAGATATTTAATGAAGCTTACATGCTTGCCAGCCTTATTTCAGATATAAAAGTCTCCCAAGTTGTAGACCCCAAGAAGACCATTAGAATATCAATACCTAAATCCATATTGACAACTGAAAAGCGCTTAAATCTATTAGTAAGGTGAGAAGGAGGTAATTAATTATATTAATTACCTCCTTCTCGTTTAATTTTTATTTATTTTCTATAGGTAATATTATCCTTGATGGATACCTTCCCCCATGATGTATTGTGTTTTCAGCTACTACCACATTTTCACTATTATATGAATCTCCAGTATTGCTATGTGGAAATATATAGTTTTTAGCACTTGAAGTTATGGTAAATCTTATCTTGTGTCCCTTTTTAAAGGTATTAGATATTTTTGATGTTCTTATCCTAAACTTATATATTTCTCCCGGATTCATCAATTGGGGATATTTAAAGTCATTTCTGTATTTGGCCGTTAAAATACCATCTACTAACTTTATAGAATTTCCTTTTTCGTCTACATCCAAAAGTCTTACGACCCAGTCAGTATCCACAGCACTGCTGGAAGCATAGAATTCAGTAGTAATATCTCCAGTAATGGTTAAATCATTTTGTAGGACTTCAGAAGTATAGCAGAGTATATCTTCTCTTTTTTCCTCTTCCCTATAATTTTCAGGGACAGATACTTCATTTTCTGACAAATCTATAAGATGTAAAGCTGGATTTTTTGGGTCATATATATAAGAATCTTTCTCTTCCTTTGCTACCTTTGCAAAGCTTAATATTCCATCTCCTAAAGAAGTATTAGCTTTACCATTGCTGTCTAAATACATATCTTTATACTCAATATCAGGTAATGGCCAGTTAGAAGAAGTATTCCAATTATTACTTCCAACTGTATAATATTCCACTATATCTCCACTATTGATACCATTGTCTATACCTTTTAGATGATGATCAAACCAAGCTAAATAATTATAATCCAAATCATATCTTATGGCATTATTGCCAAAGGAAACACCATGCAAATCTCTGTTAGCATTTCCACTATGCATCCAAGGCCCTAAAATTACCTTTTTCTTTTCTGCTGGAAAATCCTTTATAACATCTAAGGCTTCAGTAGATCCCATACCATTATCATCAAACCAACCAGAAACAACCATTATGGCAGGTGTTTTTATATTATTCCTTTTAGCATACCAGTCTGTTTTTTCCCAGTATTCATCATAGGTATTTCTACTAAGCCATTGCTCAATAAACTCAACAGGATATCCCAATGCTTTTTTAGCCACATCTTCAAAAGGTCTAATATTTAATATTTGATCCCAGTCATTCCTGTTCATCAGCTCAGGATTAAACTTCTTGGCGGATACGGAAAAGGCCCATGCAAGCATTCCTGAGACAAAAGCCCCTCCTTTTCTTGGCATATCAGTGAATGGTCCTCCAGCTGTAACAATGCTCACCATTGCTTTTAAATATGGGTTTCCGGTGGATGCTAAAGCCCACTGAACATAACCACCATAGGATCCACCAATCATACCTATTTTCCCGTTGCAAAAAGACTGCGCTGCAATCCAATTTGCTGTATCATTGCCATCTTCAGCTTCATAATACATTGGCAACCACTTGCCTTCGGATTCGTTTCTTCCCCGAACATCCTGAATTACCAGCCCATATCCTCTCTGCACGTATTTATAGTGATGCTGGGCAAAGCTTTCTTTTCCATAAGGAGTCCTTACTAATATAACAGGTAGCTTTTCATTTTTACCCTTAGGTAAATAAATGTTAGTGGAAAGTTTTACTCCATCTTTCATTTCAACCTCAAATGTCCCCAAAAACTCCACTGGATAAATTGTTTCCTCAGGATATTTTTCTTTCCATATATTCAAAGAGGTATATTTTTCAAATCCTTCTTGAACCAATGTGGTACACCATTCACGTGCTGAGCAATTAAATCCAACTATTTTATCTTCTTCAATAACTATATCCAATGGAAATTTTTCTATCCTTTGTACCCACATGTTTTTATACCGGCAATATTTTTCTCCAAATGGTGTTTCTAATATTTCTTCATTAGATTTTAAAAATATTTCTTCATAGACAGATAATTTTTCATTTAAAGCTTTAAGGTCTATTTTAGTAAAATCCAGATAGAATTTATAATCATCAGGGGAGAGGACCTTATACTCTTCCAGTGAATTAGTATATATGTTTAGTTTTTCGTGATATACATCTTTTCCGTCAAAATAAATATTTCCATAAAGAATTCCTGACTGGAATAATAGAAACTTTTTCAAATTGAACACCTCCTATAGTCCAAGGACGGCTTTAATTCCATATGCCACACCTATTCCTGCGTAGTTTCCTAATAGACCACCTATAACCCCTAAAACAACCGCAACACCTACAAGTGACTTCCATCCTGCTGAAGTGGCTACCAGTGCTGCTGTAGGTCCATCTGCAATTGCACCTACAATACCTAGAAGTACATATTGATAATTTATTTTCAATAATCTGGTAATTGCTAGATGCAGAAGTAAGCCTCCTATAACTACTGTAAAACAGAACAAGCTAATGGTAATTGTTGAACCAAAGAATTCTTTTAAATCTACTGAAAATCCTATAATTGCTAAAAACAACAGAGCGATATATAAACCTAAATCAAGATTACCCTTAAGTTTTTTAACTGGTTCAAATTGTGCTACTATTACTGCAATAGTTGTTATAAGAAGAATTCTTATTGCACTTGCAATAGATGATGGGAAATAACCAGCTAAATATGTGGCAACTGCAGTTATTGTAAATCCTATAGCAAGCATCCAGGCTATATCTTTTATACTCCATTCTTTTGCACCCATAAGCTCTACACCATCACCTGCAGTTAATTCTTCTTCAGGTATACTACATGGCCAGAATTTTTTGAAAGCCTTGGATTTCTTAATAAGTGCAGGTGCTGCAAATAAAAATATTATAGAAGGCATTCCTATTACGTAGTCAGCTGCATTAGCTGCTGCTATGGTATTTGTACTAGCTTCAAGACCTGCTGCTATGGCATTTAAGTTACTGCTGCCTCCTGTATATGTCCCAACAAACATACCTGCAACTTTCCATCCTTCATCCATCAGTGGAGCAAAAAATAGTCCGGACAAAAACGCTACTATACTTACACTAAAAGCAGCTACCACAATTGAGATCAGAGGTTGTTTTGATAATTTCAAAAAAGCCTTAAAGTCTATGCTTAAAAGCATTATTGAGACTGATAGTGGTATGGCATAATACATAATTGTTCCATAAACCTCTGTGCTAACAGGTACTACTTTGAAGTTAGATAATATCATTCCTAATATAATTACTGTTAAGGCCGGTCCTAAGTTTTTAAATATTTTAGATTTTTGAAGATAAAAACTTAGTGCTATCATTAAAGTTATTATTGCCATTAAAGATGGCGTTGTTGAAAATAAAGCTTCCATTTACATCTCCTCCTGTAAGTTAATAATTTATATTTATATTTACATTTACATACTTACCTCTATGCCCAGTCCAGGCTTTTCAAGTAATTCTATAATGTCTCCTTTCAAGCTAAATCCTCCCTTTATAAGTTCAGATTCTTCACAGTACATAAATGAATCTAAGTCAGCTTCTGTTATATTTCTTTTAGCGGCTACCAGACTTGCTGCTGCAGTTATAGCTATCCTGGTTTCAAGCATGCATCCCAGCATACAGTTGATACCAGCTGCTTCTCCTATTGCATTAATTTTTTCTGCCATGTAAAGTCCACTGCTCTTCATTAGTTTAATATTCAAAATATCTGCTGCCTGAAGTTTAACTGCTTTTAAAGCATCTTTTGAATTGTGGATACTCTCATCCAGCATAACTTTTACATTGGTATTTTTTCTTATAAATGCAGCCCCATCAACATCCCAATATGGTAAGGACTGTTCTATAGCCTCTACCCCATACTTTTCAAAGAATCTGGACATTCTTATAGCATCATTTACATTCCATCCCTGATTGGCATCCATTCTTATCCTTATATTATTACCAACTGTTTCCCTAATTTTTTTTATGGCTTCCATATCGTTTTGATGATTTATACCAACTTTGATCTTCAGTATTCTAAATCCTTTTTCTACCTTATCTTTGGCATCCTGGGCCATTTCCTCTGGTGTTCCTATTCCAATTGTCATATCTGTTTGTACCTTATTATCAAAACCGCCTAACACTCTGTAGAGAGGTTGATTCATAACTTTCCCCTTGATATCGTAAAGTGCAATATCAATTCCTGCTTTTGCAGCTGTATTTCCGATTATAAACCTGTCCATAATATGGTGAATCCTTTCTATATTTAAAGGATTCTCTCCTATAAGGAGATTTTTAAAGTTTGATAAGGTTAATAAAACCGTATCCAATGTTTCACCTGTAACAGGTGAAAAAGGTGCACTTTCACCAAATCCATAATACCCTTCATCGGTTGTTACTTTTACAATTACTGTTTCACAATATTCAATGGTACCTAAAGCTACTACAAATGGTTTTTTAAGTTTGATTTTAACTTTTTCAAACTTAATATCTGTTATTTTCATCTTAACACCTCCATAAAATTTTAGTTATACTTTAAAAATGCGTTAAATATTACTATGATTACAATATTAACAATATTGAAAAAATTAGTCAAGACATTCCGAAAATTTAATAAATAGATTTTATTAGATAATATAAATGTTATAATGAATATAATTGAAAAAATAATGTAAAGGAGAATTTAAGTGTTAGGTGATAATATAAGAAATATCAGAAAAAAACAAAAAAAGACCCTGACAGAAATAGCCGCGGTCACGGGATTATCGGTAGGTTATTTATCACAGCTGGAAAGAAATATGATTGAGCCATCCCTTTCAGCACTACGAAAAATTGCAAAATCTCTGGATGTTCCTGTTTATATATTTATGGAAGAAAATTATGACAACAGCCACATACTCACTAAAATAGATAAGAGGATAATAATGAGGTTTCCAAACAGCTCAGTTTCTTACCAGATAATGTCTCCTATGCCTACTCAGAACTTTAACCCTTCTGTGTTGGCATTAGCATTTGAAATAGAGCCATATCAATCTGATTCTGATGATTTTATTGTACACTTTTCAGAAGAACTAATTATTATAGAACAGGGAGAAGCAGAAATTATTTTAGCCAAGGATACATATAATTTAAAGGCTGGCGATACACTTTTTATAGAAAAAAATGTTCCTCATAAAATAATTAACAATCGGTCCATACCCCTTAAAGGAACATTGATACTATCTCCACCGGTCTATCCAAATCATAAATAAATAAAAGAGTCACCAAGATAGATATGTGGTGACTCTTTTACTTAAATCATCTTATGTAGAAAAACTGCTGGCTATGCTCAATTCCGCCCTTGCGGAAGAGTGGCTCGCCTATTACCAATACTGGATTGGCGCAAGAATGCTGGAAGGTCCAATGCGAAGTGAAATTGAACCTGAACTCCTTCTTCACGCGACACAGGAACTGGGTCACGCAGTATTAGTCGTCGACAGGATTCTGCAGCTTGGCGGAACGCCAATCCTCGATCCTAAAAAGTGGTATGACCATGCAGAGTGTGACTATGAAGCGCCGGTAGACCCTTATGTGGAAGTTGTGCTTGAGCAGAATCTCAGAGGTGAGCGCTGCGCGATTCAGAGATACAATGAGATCGCGGAATTTACTTACGGCAAGGACCATGCGACTTATCAAATGGCCACTCAGATTCTCAATGATGAGCTCGAACATGAGCATGATATCCAGGATTTCCTGACGGATATCGCGAGACTCAAAGACGACATCCGAAAGCTCAGACTTTAAATAAACAGTGTCAGAAAAACAAGCGCGAAGGGACGGTG
>WXFH01000404.1 GCA_009881125.1 Acidaminobacter sp.
TAAGTAACATGCGCCAAATTGAACTTACAGCGTATTTCAATTAGTCCGCGCTAAGCTCTCCGAGGCCCTTCGCTCTCTGAATGGCTTCACGTCTGAATTTATTCGGCGATATGCCTGAGTGAGCCTTAAACAATTTGCTGAAATAAGATAAATCACTGAAGCCAGTCTTTCTCGCAATCTCAGAAAGGCTCAATTCACTTTCGATAATAAGTTGTTTAGACTTTTCTAATCTAAATTCTGTCAGATATTTGACATAATTCATCCCATAAATTTCCTTGAACTTTCGACAAAAATAAGTTTGACTCATGTTTGCCACCTTAGAGACCTCTTCAAGGGTCAAGCTTTCATAATAGTAAGTCTGGATAAACGCGAGGGCGGCTTCGAAACCCCGCTCGCATCCCCGCTCACAAGCTGCATTGACTTGATTCGACAAGTTAGTCACATAAGAACTGACGAGTTGATGGATCCCGGTCAGTGAATTAGCTTTCAAAATTGCAGCGGTCATATCCACGGCATTTTTGGAAATGTCGGAAGTGTCCAAACCAATATTGACAGTGTAATCCAGCAAATTGAAAATCAACTTTGTGAATATGGATTTAATAGTCTCTTCACTGTAATGATTCGCGACCAAAAAACTGCACCAATTGCTAAGAATAACCTGAGTCTCATTATGATGACGTTTAGAGATAAGTTTGACCAATTCAAATTCGAACCGGTCAGTCTCATTCAGCAAGTGTAGGTCGAGTTCTTTGTCTGTAAATAGATCAGAATAATGGAGGATGACGCCCTTTTCAAAAGTAAAAGCATGGCTCAGAGTTTGGAACGACTGCTCGTAAGCTTTCCAAATGTCATTGTGGTTTTTGCAAATATTGCTGATGCCAATTTTGATTGAATAGCGGGTTGCTGAACTCACCGCCTCCACCAGTGCTCTGCCCATAGCCTCAGCATCATCCCTGAATGACACCCCAGAAACCTCGGAAAGATTGGCCAGCACTATAATCTTGTCTGTGCCAATCAAGGAGGTTGTAATAGCATTACAACTCCGGGATCGAATCGTCGTTCG
>WXFH01000405.1 GCA_009881125.1 Acidaminobacter sp.
TAACTCAGGTAAAAAATATTCCAATTTTTCAAATTTATTCTTAACGATCTCGATGCCGGGAATCAAGCCATTATCAATTATTATTTTTGGTTCTATACTAATTGAAATAAGCTCTCGGACAATGTCCAGTGCTTTATCCTGATCATAATCAACTATTGCATCTGATAGTTCAATTAATTTCTCATTGATTGAATTCATACAATCCCGCCTTATATTGATCACATCAACCTGTAGATTTTCCTATATTTTTAAATTTTTAAATTTTTAAATTTAAATTATACAAACCACGACCATAGTGATGCATCAGACAGTAAACTCATTCATTTTATGTCAAACATGTCATCACTATGGTCAAAAATCGAATTTCATTTACAAGATCAAATATGCTATAGGTGTAACAATTATAAGTGACAACACTGCTCGTTCAAACCAGATGACCACCATTTCACCAATTGAGAGCGGTATTTCGGTGGAGACTAAACCCGGAATGGTAGTTGTAAACATAAGAATTCCAGAGATACACCCAACACCAACCACAAATTTAGTAATCAATGGCGCACCTGCAGCTACCAGGGCAGGCAGATACATTTCAGCAAGTCCGAGGCTTGTTGCTTTTGCCGCCAACATTGGTTCAGGAAGCTGAAGGGCGAAGGTAATAGGATAGAAGAGATAGCCAAAGATATCAAATATTGGAGTATATTCTGCCAACAGCAGCGCAATCAAACCCATGGACATGAAGTTTGGCAGAAAGCCCATAACAAGGTGAATCGCGTCTTTTGTACAAGTAAACATATTTTCATGGACAGGTTTTGCAGAATCAGCTACTCTGAGACCTTCATGAACCGCATTGACCACAATGTTGCCTTCAAGTTTAGCTTCTTGAATTCCTTCTTGGTTCAAATAATATGTATCTGGTTTTTTACTAAGTGGTCTTAATCTTACTGTAATGGCTGAAACGGCGAAAGTTACAAAAAAAGTCGTCCAGAAAAAAGTGTTCCAAATATCCATGATATCCAAGGTTTTAGCAACAACGATCATGAAGGTCGCAGCAACAGTGGAGAACCCAGTTGCGACTATGCATGCTTCTTTAGTTGTGAATTTCCTTTCTTTATATAAGCTATTTGTAATGAGGAGACCAACCACCGAGCTTCCAACGAATGACGCGACCGCGTCTACCGCAGCGAGTCCAGGTGTTTTCCAAACCGGTCTCATAACAGGTCTCATCAGGATCCCTACTGCATCAATAAAACCATATCCAATCAAGAAAGTTAGAAATATTGACCCTATTGGAATCAGTAATCCGACCTGAACTGCTAGAACGTTAAATAGGAAAGGACCAAAATCCGGATTCAAAATTGCTTGAGGACCAACGTTGAAAAACACCAAAAAGGAAAATATCGAGCCCAAAATTTTAAAGATCGAAAAGACAAGTGAAGTTTTAGTTTTATTCCATGATTTATTTACAAAAGGCTGAATTGTTCCAATGACAATGATGATTAAAGCGTAGATTTTTGCCGGCATAGGAAAATGATCCAAGATATAGGTTGTGATATGATCCAAAGGTACTGAATTATAGCCCGCGATGGTTACTGGAATGAAAAACATGAAGATACCAATAATACTAAGAACAATAAATTTCGAAAAGGTTAAAAAACTGTAAGAAGAACTTTTTCTTTTTACATTTTCCATTTTCCACACTCCTCAGACTTTCTATTCCTGCATAACGTTGTTTCATCTTTGTCAATTAGATTACACCGGCCGTGTATAGTCAATTGACTCACTTGCCTTATTACAAATTTCATATACAAATAGTATGACAATTCTGTTTTTTAAACTACTCATTTTATTGCTGAGAATTTGTATTATTTTGCTCTATATGCAGCAGCTTAAAAATTGAACTATTCGTTGGATTAAAACAAAAAAAACAGCTGCAACCCGGTTATCATTAGTCGCAGCTTAAACACTATTCTCTTGAACTCGCTTTCGAAGGGCCACTCT
>WXFH01000406.1 GCA_009881125.1 Acidaminobacter sp.
AGTCTTAGTCTTCGTCGTCATCCCCATCCTCGTAGTCCTCATCTTCGTCTTCATCCCAAAAATCACCGTACTGACTTGGCGCTTTGCCCTTTTCTTCAATAATTTCAGGATTTTCCGGCCCTTCCGCGTTAACATCCGCTTTCAACACCTTGATGTCGAACCGCCATTCATCCCCAAAATCGAAATTATAGGTGATACGCTGACCTACGAACAGGTTAAGCTCTGCCAATGTGAATTCATCCGCAGGATGCTCGTCCTGACAATAGGGCGCGTCAATGATAAACTCTGATGCTCGGCCCTTCTTTCCCGGAAGCTTGAGGTAGAAGGCATAGAGGTGATCGCTGTCAAACTCAAAGGCGAATTGGATCGCGCCATGCAGTGTTTCCATGGTCTCTTCGCCTGAAATTCGAATTGTTCGCCATACATCGGGCGAAAGCGCGACTTGAAGTTCGAAAAGACCTGTTGAGGTGCTCATGGGATCCACAGGGATGACGGTATTGATAAGAGCGCCTGGTGGAAAGAGTCTGGCCAGGAAGGTGACCATTGGCGGAAGCACTTTTTGATCCGAAAGTGTTGATTCCTTATGCTTTTTTTTAAGAGTCTCAACGAAAGTCTCTTTCTTGTCATAATGATGCGCCAACCCATATTGACGCATCAGCCAGTCGGAGAACGGGCTCTCATATGAAACAAATGTCTCCTGCCGCCACTTTCGGATGCTGTAGGATTTAAGAGCATCACACAGCGCGACACCCCAATTGGTTGGCGTTATGGATAAAAACACATCCGCACGCCTGTCAGTTTTTCTTTGACCTGCTGTCGCCTCAATCTCCACATAATCACACAGTCCAAAAAAACCGAAATAATGTGTCAAAGCTGACAGATCTGAAAAGAGCAATTTATAGTAATCCTCACTGAACATCTTTTTACGCTCTAGTGGCTCGCCCGCCTTCATAGACGCGAATAAAACCACGGTTTGATTGATCAAATCAGGCACAAAGTGTCCAGCATAAGGCAGCTCTGCCTCGAAGTCGTACTTTGTCCAAAATGTTTCGAATAAATACACATACTTTTCGAAAACATTGAGTTTTTCATAAGCGTCCATATTGATCGATCGCCCAAGGATCAAGGAAGATTTGCCCATAGGTTGAATGGTGTATAGCTTACTCAGCTGCGCAAGCTCGAACATTAAGCGGATGCTTGGATAAGCATCCTGGGTGGCACTCGGTTCAATGAGATCCTTCTTGTGCTTCAGAAGCACGTTGATCGCAAAAAGGTCTTTCTTGGACAGGCGGCCGGTGCGTTTTGTCAGTTTGGGACGCTCAGTGTCCAGATAATGAATGAAGGCTTGAAAGTCGCTGACGGTGTCCTGAACAGTCGCGCTCAAGGCGCCG
>WXFH01000407.1 GCA_009881125.1 Acidaminobacter sp.
TGGGGGTTCTGGTCCTGTGCCACAGCAGTCGCTTTCACAGTCCCATAGGACTCAATAACTTAACTCTCGTTATAGAAGCGACTTAGGGTGGAATAAGATGATTTAACTGGCCAACGGATTGGTTGATAAATGTTAAAGATTCTTGAGGTGATGTTTAAGGACTTTTTACTTAAGGCGAGAGCTGTAGTGCTTTAAGATTCGCAAGAAATATATGTATTTATATCCATTCCCTTGGTGATTACTCACGTGGCTTAGCTGCCTATTGTTAACACTAACAAGCCTTTGAATAATTCTCCTTTTTGAAGTTGGACGGCGGCGTCGAAATTTTTCGTTCGGCGATGTTCGGTGATATTAGGTTTTTTAGGTGATGATATGTGGCAATAGGCTCGAGCTGCAGACGCAGACACAATCGCAGTCGCAGCTACAGTCGCAGCCGATGACAAACTTTTCCACATTCCTTCTTCTTTGCTTGCTTCCACTAAAACTAACTTTAACATTATTCGT
>WXFH01000408.1 GCA_009881125.1 Acidaminobacter sp.
GAGTTAGGTGCTGGACTTGTTATGGAGATGCTCAGTTCATTAACAAGTGAAATTTCTTTAAAAATCGCATGAATGGTATGATTCGAGGTTACACTGGAAAATATATAACTGGATACTGCACCAACGGAAGCACCATCCACAGTCACATCCGCAACTTGATAACCAGAATTCGGGGTGATTAAAAAGCTCTGAGCAGCACCATCATTGACAGAAACTGTGCCTGAAGGATCGATGGTTCCGTTTGAACCTGCTGAAGCAGTAATGATATACTGTGTCACAGGTGTGGATACTGCATCAACGGCAAGGTCAGCACGGACGAGGCCATAGCCTTGATGTTCTTTCGGAAGCAAAACATCTGCTGTGGTGTACAGTTTTTCAGCGGTCTTTGTCAAAATACTCCAGACCTCTCCATTACTCATCATTGGATTCTCAGCCCATACGAGCGCCGCAGTCCCAGCTACGTGAGGCGATGCCATGGACGTGCCACTCCAGCCTTCCTCATACTGGCTGTCTGGAACGGTGCTCATGATGTTGACGCCCGGAGCAATAAGATCAACATCAGGGCCTGTGCTTGAAAAATAGGCGCGATCATCGCTGCTGTCTGAAGCAGCTACCGCAATAACTGAGTCATATTTTGCAGGGTAACCCACTGTATCACCTGTGCCTGCATCATTTCCTGAGTTCCCAGCAGAGGCGACAATCAAGATGCCTTCCTCTAAGTAAGCCTTTTTACAAGCGGCGTCAAAGGTGGAAGAATAATAACTGCTGCCCAAACTCATATTGATAATGGAAATATTATTCTGCTCGCAGACCCATTGAATCCCCGCAATAATTGCGGAAGTCGAGCCGCTGCCATTGTCGCCGAGTACTTTGACTGCATACAAGCTAACTTCAGGCGCGACGCCGACAACACCCAATCCGTTGTCTAAAGCCGCAATTGTCCCTGCAACATGGGTGCCATGACCATAAACGTCATTATATTGATCATCACTTCTCAGAGTCAGTCCTCTGAGATAGAATCGTTTGCCCCCGACCACATTCAGATCCTCATGATCCACATCGATCCCGGTGTCCAGTACTGCGACGCCTATGCCGGCGCCCTTATTCATGACCTCCGGTGGGGTGCCCCAGGTTGGAAACGAATAACTTTCATCACCGAAAACCCGGTCAATCCCCCATGGTGTCGTCTGCTCAAGGGCATAGACCTCAGCATCCAGTTCAATGTAATCAATCTTTGGATTCCTGCTTAAGGCCGCGGCTTGCTGTGGTGTCATTCGGGCAGCAATGACATCCACAAGGTTGAATTCTGCATAGATGTCTCCGCCAAAAGCTCTAACCATTGCCCGGTTTTGGGCTCTCTCTGACATATTGTGAAAACCAATGAGGACGTCAATTTTTTCTCTGGCGCCCAAGCCCAAACTCATGCTCGAACCCAGCAGCATCATCAGAACAATAAGTAATGCTGTTGCCATACCTATCTTGCCATGTACTATTTTTCTCATTCATCTCATCTCTTTCGTGATGGTCCAGCCGGCAAAAACTTCATATTTGGAAGTTGCCAAGATGTTCGTGACACGAGTTGTGGTTTACTAAACCACATCCTTTCGGATTAACTTTCCAGGATATTTATACCCTATGATGGATATGAATAACGTGAGGCTGCATTATAATCAGGTTTGTGTATGGAAGCGGGTGTCTGACACCCACTTCCAACACCCACTTCCAACACCCACTTCCACCATAGTCGAACCAAATGAGCGACCCACCACTTCAATCTTGAAGTGGAAGGTCGCTCATATTTTGGATGATTCAATTTTTCGCTCTAAGTCTAAACCACTCAACAACATCATTTTTTTCTTCCTGTGAAACCGAGTGGCCAATAGGGTAGACCTTATAGGTCACGCTCTCAGTCTTTTCGTTGAAATAGTCATAGTTTTCCTGACCTATGCTGATCGGAAAAATCTGATCACGTTCCCCATGACCGATAAAAACTGAAGTGCCATCAAGAGATTTTCCTGAAAACTTTTCTTTGTAATGCTTTGGAATATACCCATTTAGCGCAGCAATGCCCTTAACATTGCTTCCCATTTTCAAAGACAGCACCATAGCTAAAATGGCACCCTGACTGAATCCAAACAAAAATTGCCTGGAAGGATCAATGGGGTATTCTGCTTGCACTTCAGCAATAAATTTTTCTAGGCTCTCGACTGCATTTTCCAAAGAATCCAGATCAGGGTTGCCAATGCTTTTAATCGTAAAATATTGAAAGCCTGAATTAAGCACTAATGCGCCTCTGATTCCAATGATGATGTAGTCCTCTTTCAGTGCCAGCAGCAAACTGACAATATCATTTTCACTGCTGCCCCTGCCATGCATAGCATAGATGACGGGGTACTTTCTCCCCTCTTCCAGATTGGAAGGTAAGGAAATGCTATAGTAAAAATCATTGCTCATCTTCTCACTCCTTAGACCATTTCGAGGCCCATGCCTGTACTTCTGTCATAACGTTCTGGAGATCCCGCCCCTTATCCGTCAACTCGTATTCAATTCTGACCGGCATTTCGGGATAAACCTGCCGCACAACCACACCATGTTCCTCAAGCTCCTTAAGTCGCTCCGTAAGCATCCTCGGGCTGAGGTTTGGAATGACTTCCTGAAAATCGCTGAATCTTTTAGGCCCATTTAACATGACCTGAATGATCAATCCAGTCCAGCGTTTGCCTAATAGTTCAAAAGCCGCTTCAAACTTGGGGCATAATACATTATTTTTCAAGTCGATCATCTCCTGAAGTTATTTTATCATATTTAGTTGACAAAAGTAAGTAGGTTATTATATTATACTTACATAAAGTAAGTTAGTATTTTTTATATACTCACTCAACAGTTTCGGAATGCGTAAACAGTTCAAACAACCATAATCTCAGTGCACCCTCTGAGTGTCCATAAGCCTCAGAGACTACAAAAAATTGACAGGAGTGAAATAGATGATCCCCTCCATATTTGTCTGTCACGGCGGACCAAACCTCATTCTTCTGGATAACGATTATACCCAGTCCCTAAGAGCACTTGGAAAACGCTATCAGCCAAAGGCTATTGTTATCTTTACAGCCCACTGGGAAAGCCCAACACTCTCGATCTCATCCACAGATGATACCTACAACATGATTTATGATTTTGGCGGCTTCCAAAAAGAGCTATATTCTTTTAACTATCCTGCCAAAGGATCAACAAAGGTCGCTGCGTTGCTGCAAAACAGCTTGGCGAATCATGGGATCTCATCCCGACTAAACACAGAACGCGGTCTTGATCACGGTTCATGGGATGTCCTTGCGTTAATGTATCCAGAGGCGAACATTCCGGTGGTCCAAGTTTCAATCCATCCAAAGCTGTCTTATGAGGAACAGTACAAAATAGGCAGCGCCATTCAAGAACTCAAACAGGAAGACATTATGATTATTGGCAGTGGCTCGACCGTTCACAACCTCGGAACCCTCGATTGGAATTCCAATGAAACTCAAGGCTGGGCCGTTGAATTTGACGACTGGCTGTTGGAGCACCTTGAAAAACAAGATCTAGATTCACTTTTCAAATTCGAAAGCCTCGCGCCCCATTCAAAACTGGCAATTCCAAGAAATGAGCATATCGTTCCACTCTTTATCGCCATGGGCAGTGGTCAAAAAAACGCAGCACCAAAACTGTTGCACCGCAGTTATGACTATGGCACCTTAAGTTACATTTCAATAGAATTTTGAGTGAATGATCTCATGTTTTATCGAAGCGCTGCGTAACATGAAAAGCTTTTGCAGATGGTCATTTAAAACAACCATCGGCAAAAGCTTTTGTTTTTGAAATGAAACCGGGGATTGATAGTCGTAAGCCGCTGACACCCAGTTTCTGTAATTGTCCAAAATTCTTTAGTACGCAATCTCATGCTGCAAAAAAGTGCCCCTTCTCAAATCGTCAAATGCCTTATTCAGCTCTTCTTTGGTGTTCATGACTATCGGACCACCCCAAACGACAGGCTCCTCCAACCGCGTCGAACTCACAAACAACACTTGGGCGTTTGTATCCGTTGCCTTGAGCTCAACACGATCTCCTGCCGTCAGCTTCACAGCCGTCTTCTCCTTCACCAGCTCACCCCCAACATAGGCGTCTCCCAACAAAGTAAACACCATGACCGAGCGCTCTCGGCCGGTTTTCAAGACAATTGAAGCATTGGGGTTAAGATGAACATCATAATAATCCAGCGGCAGAAAGTGGCTCTGATAGCCTTTACTTCCCTCATACTCACCCGCGAGAAGCCTCAGTTTCCCGTTTTCCAGCGCAATCTCTTCAATGTCAGCATTTTTAATGCTGTGATACGCCGGCGGCACCATTTTGTCCTTGGCCGGCAGATTGAGCCAGAGCTGCACGCCAAGCATCCGCTCGGACGCAGGCAGCTTCTCCTCATGCAAAATTCCGGATCCCGCAGTCATCCACTGCACTTCCCCGTCTCCAATGGTATCCTCATGGCCAAGGCTGTCCCTGTGGGTCATTCTCCCACGGTACACATAACTGATAGTCTCGATGCCCCTGTGGGGATGCATAGGAAATCCGGCGATATAATCCTCAGGATTGATGCTGTCGAAGGAATCGAGCATTAAAATTGGATCGAACTCCTGAACCGTTGAACCACCTAAGACTCTGACCAGACTGACGCCAGCCCCATCCTGTGTTCTATAGCCTGTGACCTGCTGCTGAATTTTTCGTTCCATGGCTTCTCCTCCTTGTGCTCACTTAAAAAACAGTACAAGACAATTTCTGCCGATGGTTCCCATTCCCCCATCCCCACCAGCAGTTCAAAATTATATCTAGACAAGTTATGAATAAACAGCAAGTTCATTGGCGTCGAACTCATTGTTGCAAAAATGCCACGCTTCATAGGTTTTATGGGTTGCCAACAACGACTCGCCACAATTCTTTATGTATTCAGCCCACATAGTCTCTACCGTCATAACTATTCCCCCTCCAAATTGGCGTATCAAATATAACAAGACGCGTGCTCTTTAATGAACTGCAAATCATTCATAGGCTGATCTCCTCTGCCAGGTTTGGATTTCTTTTTATCATGCCTATACTCCCCACTTCCTACACTCAGATCTGTGAAATAAACATCGCGGCCCCCACCAAGGCTGTAATTCCCACAAGGAGTGAGTAATCCCTCAATTTGAAGAAGGCGTAAATTCCCAATAAAGTGGATGCTGTTAACGCGCTGAGGGCTACGAGCAATATAATATGCTCGAAAAACCCTCCAATAGGGCTAATGGCAAAGGCTTGTGCTTGAAAGTCCTTCGCTAAACCGGAAATTGAAACCAACAGGAGGAAGGCCACCAAACAAATAACCGCTGCTTTGCCCACGAGTGTCTCAGGCAAAACTTTGACTTTTTTTAGCATTATGATGCCCTCCCCTCATCAAAGTAGTTTAACAGTTCATTTTTACCCCAAAATCATCCGATATCATCCGTGACTATAAAAGAGGATATGCCGATGGTCGACCATCGGTATATCCTCTTCACATTTCTGTGAAACCGGGTGTCTGACACCGAGTTTCATTCCACGCGAAACTGCCCCATCATCCCGTTATCCTCGTGTTCCAGGATATGGCAATGGTACATAAAGACACCCGGACGCGCAAAGTTGACAAGAAGCCTCACTTCTTCGCCATCCCTCACAAAGACGGTATCCTTGAATCCCTGCTCCCAAGGCGGAGGCGTCTCGCCATTTCTGGAAATCACGCGAAATTGCGTACTGTGGATGTGGAACGGATGACCGCCAGTGGGCATCATCATCCCCCCAGTGTTCCTAACCACCCAAACCTCCGGGGTATTCAGACTGACCACTTCGTCAATTCTGTGGAGATCATAAGTCTTCCCATTTATCGTACCGCTGATGCCCATACTTTCAAGATAAAATTCTCTGACGGGTAGATCACTGACATTGTCAAACGTTCCCGGAAGCAGATAGGACAATGTTGATGGCAGCGTCGTTTGGGCGGCTGACTCATTTTGAACTCTGAATTCCAGCAGCGGAGCGCTATTTGCCATCAAATCGACGCTTTGCTCTTTTCCGCTTGAGAAGTCAACAATCACCTCAGCGCGTTCTCCGGGCGCCAGCTCAATATTGCGCCTCACCACCGGCGCCTCCAGCAGCCCGCCATCGGACGCGATCTGCGTCAAGTCGCTGCCGTCACTTAAAGTGAAATCAAAATTCACTGCGTTTGACGCGTTAAGGAGTCGAAATCTCACCAGCCCGCGCGGCACCTCCAGATACGGCGCAAGGGTCCCATTGACCATGAGCTGATCCCCAGGCACAACCCCCATCATGGTGGTTTGGTAGTTGAACCCGCCGTCCGCATTAAAGCTCCGGTCCTGAACAATCAGCGGAAAATCGTCTACGCCATAGATCTTCGGCAACGGCAGCGCTGACGCCTGGTCATCCTCAATATAGATCAGTCCCGCGAGGCCAAAATAGACCTGATTTGCCGTCTCCCCCTGCAAATGAGGATGATACCATAGGGTTGCCGATGGTTGTTCCACCACAAACTCAGGCGTCCAGCTATCACCCGGCAAAATCACCTGATGCGGCCCGCCATCCTGTTCGCCGTCCACAATCAAGCCGTGCCAGTGAACCGTGGTCGCCGCGTCAAGCGCGTTAATCACTCGAATCTCTACGCGTTCTCCGTTTCTCATGCGTAGAATTGGTCCAAGATACGTGCCGTTATAGCCCATAGTCTGAGCTGAGCCGCTCCCGGTGAACTGTGTTTCACCCCGTGCGGCCGTCAGTTCATATCTGGCAGCAAGAGGATCTGGATCCAGGTCTTCAAGAAGTGCCGGGAGTTTGAGCGGGTTTCCTTCCGGCTTAGGTCCAGCCACAACCGAATTATCTTCATTTAACAATGCCTTGGGCATGGTCATAATCAGAACAGCACCTAAGATTAATATGACAGCAACCATGCTGAATAGGACAACATCTGAGCCCTTTAGTTTTTTTCTCATACAGATCACCTTCTTATTTCAGTATAGCAAAAGAATGTGAAGAAGCTGTGAAGGCAGTCTTGGATTGACGGGATCTAAAGCGAAAGAGCACTCAATTCAAAGCTCTCACTACAAAGAGGATATGCCGATGGTCGACCATCGGCATATCCTCTTCAGTTCCGTACTTGGTACGCCAATTGAACTTAATGAAGTTACTCTCACCGAAGCGCTGTAATAGCAGTCTTTTCAAATTTATATAACGTCACTGTTCCGAAATACGTACCAGATTTGAAATGTAATTATTTGTTAGTAGTAGTAAAATTGAAGCTGCCAATCATAAAGTTCGTTCCCGTTCTCCAAATCTGCACTTCATATGAGGATGCTTTCTTTGGAGTCACGAAGTTCGTGATATAGAGCAGATCTGGCTCAATTCTGTAATCTGTTGATTTCGTACCAAAGGTCGAAACTTGAAGTGGTGTCACGAGATTTTTAGTGTCAAAGATTTTAATGGTAAGTTCTTCATTGTAGACAAAAGGCATTTCAGGATCCGCGGCTTCTACTACGTTGAGGCTGAATTTGATTGGCATAGTGCGACCGGCTTTGTAACTGGCTGAGGATGGAAGCATGGTCATAGCCGCCCAGTTACGAATTGAAACTGCTGTCAATTCGCTCCAGCCTTCATTCGAGTAGATATCTACAGCTTTCGCAAGTATGCCATAATAGCCATCCGGAAGTCTCAGCGAATCAAAATGAAGCTCCCACATGCCTGTAATACTATTCTGGGTCGCTTGCATAGCCTCGAATTCGGGATCTATGACATTGCCGCCAGCATCGCGGACATAGAACCAAACTTCATCCACACCACTTGCATCTGTGGCTTCAGCAATGAAGGTCACACCATCTTGCAGGGCTGCGTTTTGGGTTGGAACTTCAATAGTAACTGCCGGAGGTGTCCAATCGGTGACAAACCTCAAACGATTTTCGATTTGAGGCGAAATTGTGCCCATAGCTTCAATATAGTCAATCACAGCGTCACGCGCATAGTACTGCGTTACGTCGGTGACTTGAGCAAGCGGCCAGAGGCTGACGCCTTCATCGTGGAAGTTGACGTTGCCCATGGCCAGATAATTAACTGTGGCCACGCTGTAATAGGTATCAGGGTCTGCAAAATCGACTTCCTGTCCAATCAACTTCAGTGAAAGTACATGATTGACTTCAGGATCGTAGATTTCAGGATATGCGTCATGATAGACTATTTCACCGCCCATGCTGATATCCAGCATCCCTGTCGCATAATAAGCATAGCCGCCGTACCCTGGTACATATTTGTAATAGTAGTAGTTACGATAGGATCGTTCAAGGACCTCCTTCAATTGAGGCCCATTCATCTGCAGAACAACAAACGAGTTTTCGTATGGCATGAGACTGAAAAGATCAGAGACTTTCAAATCAGCTGGTGTGGTTGGTGTCGCTGTATTGGCAATCTTTCGGTTGCTCATGGCACCGCCAAGGAAGAAGTCAACCGCTATGCCATCTGCGTTTAGTTTTGCTACAGCAGCATCCGCCTGAAGATTCGCGGCGTTGGTTTCCTGGGTGAAGGCGGTCAGGGCGTCAATCGGCACGGTAGTTGATCCTATACTATCATTTAAGTAATCATTCAACAGTAATAGATACGGATTAAGGAGCATCACCAGTTCAGAATCTTCCGGCGAGGTCAGAGTAACACTATGAAATCTGCCTGTACGGCTGACGACTTCATAATTGCCTGAATCCGCTCTAAGGCCCAGAATGACTTCACCTAAGGTGTTGTTGTAGCGGTAAGCCTGATGGACCATGACCGGCGAGTTGTTCGGACCACTGACCAGTGCAGGCAAATACCTGTAGTCTGCGGCACCGATAGCTGGATTGGTATGACTGTGGCCGCCTATAATGACATCCAGACCGCTGACCGTTTCTGCCATAAGGAGATCCGAGTTTTCATCCACTTCAGCATTCGCGTTGCTGTTGAACCCAATATGGGTCAATGCGATCAGGACATCATTCCCGGCTCTGAGATCATCGGATAAATCCTGTGCAGTTTCAAGGGGTTCTGAGAAGGTGAGCCCTTCAATGTTGCCCGGAAGTTCGAATTTAGGCACTCGGTGATTGGTAATGCCCAAAATTGCGACATCAATGCCATCCAGTGTCTTTTGAGCATATGGCGCAACCGGGATTGTGTCTAATCCATAGCTGCCGTCGTCAGAAACATTAGCGCCCAGTATTGGAAACTCCGCTTGCTGCAAAATACTGGTCGTGACCACACTGCCAAAATTGAACTCATGCTCACCCAGGGTCATTGCATCATAACCAATGGCATTCATGGCGGCCATCATTGGGTGCGTGGTCAATGGAGGTGTAAGCGCGGTGCCATCTGCAGTGTAACTAAGTGGCGCAGTTCTGAAGAAATACATCATTGAATCGCCCTGGAGATTGTCTCCAGCGTTAAGCAGCAGGGTCCTGCCCGGGTTGTGGTCTCGCTGCTGACGAATCAGCGTCGCGAGCTGTGTATAGCCCACATAGGCGCCTTTTGTCAAATTGCCATGGGCGTCATTATGATGGAGAATTGTCAGAGGCTTGATACTGCCGCCTGAATTGTCACCATCCCGAGTTATACGGCCATCCAAAATACCATTGTAAGGGCTGGATAAAGTGTAATTATTACTGGACCAGTGGATCACAGCATTCAGCATATCACCCCAATAAGTGATATTTTTCATTTCCTTAAAAGCTTCAAATCCATCCCCACCACTTGGAGCGAGGAACTCGTTAGTTGCGACGCGATAAGTCTGATCCAAAACAATAGGTTCAAAAACACCACTAGTGCGATTTTTTATTTTGACATCGAAAGCACCCCAAGCCCAAGGCTGAGGACCTGGCAAACCATCTGTATAACTATAAAATGCATATTCTGCCCCGGAGGTATGAAGGGCGCCCTTAAACAGAGTCGCGCTCTGATTGAGGAGGTCCAAAATTTGAGCGCCAGTAATTTCCCCGACCACCAGGCTATTGCCAAATGGCAGGACACTGAAGAGATCCCCATAAGACATAGCATGTGGGTAACTGACATATTTCAAATCTTTTCTTTCGCTGCCTGGATTATTCAGGACGAGATCCACGTCATTACCAGTCTCGATGTCTGAATTTAGGTCATTGAAAATAGCGTCACAAATGAAGCTGCCCATTATAGAATCTCCATTATAATTTAGCATCAGCGGAACATTGGTGTATCCAACATCCTGATTGATTAGATCTAAATAATCCGGATCTGTGGCAAATCCGTTGACCAAAGTATTAATGGTTGGATCGACAGTTACTGAAGCGTCGATAATGAGACTACTCCAGCTCACACCTACAGTCCCGTTTGGAAAAGCAGTGACATCCGCCCGTCCGACTCGACGGCCGTTGTAATAAGCCTGAGCAATGGTTGTGTCTCCAATTTTAGTCGCGGCTGTCAGATTGGTATGGGTGTGACCGCCCAGAATCAGATCCGCCGGCTTGCCAGCGTCTATCAGTTTTTGCGCCAATGTTTTGTCGCCATAAACATCCTCGCCTATGCCATAACCGCCATCATTAAATCCTAAGTGACTCAGTACCACAATAACATCCGCTTCTGCTGCCATGGCATCATAGTAGTGTAGAATGGCTTCCGCAGGATCCTTGAATGTCAGACCGCCCGTCAAATGAGCGTTAAGTACACCAGTTTCCTGAGTAGTAACACCAATAATGGCGACTTCAGCAGTATTTGTGGAACCAACTGTTTTGATAATGTAAGGTACTACGCCTGTTGGCGGTGTCCAGCTATTAGGATCACCATAAACTATGTTGGCACTGAGCAATGGAAACGCCGCATCATTGATGCGATCCTCCAGTATCGTCTGTCCCCAGTCGTAGTCATGATTGCCTATGGTCATAGCATCATAACCCATGGCGTTGAAAACCTGGATCACTGGATATCCCTTTTGAATATTGCTGAGAAGACTGCCCTGCATGGCGTCACCGGCGTCAAGCAGCAGAACATTTTCCGCGCCTCGGGCTGTGACAATCCCGTTGATTACACTAGCGACTCTGGCTGCGCCCGGACTCGTACCCTCAGCCACAAGCTGGCCATGAAAATCATTGGTATGCAGAATGGTAAATGAAACTGGCGTAGAAACACTTGCCTCTATCCGATTTTCAAGGGTTAATACATTGAATGTTGTCACTAAGGCAACAATGGTCGCTAAGCTGAGAAGAATTTTGAAATTGAACCTTGGCCGTGACATTTAAATGCACCTCCTGATATTGATTAATTTAGTTCCGCTGCTTATTACAGGCTGTTATTTAGAAGACTGTTTTTGTGTTGAACAAGTATTTTCTTTGATTGAAAGTTGAAGGGCAAACGTCTCAGATTTACACATTTAGAAATCCACATCATATTTTCCACAGATGCTTTAATAAGTAAGATTCCCCCTTCACAACTGAAAAAACCGGCCAAAAGGCCGGTTTCGCTATTCGCTCCTACGGGATAAGCGTCCAAATACATCCCTGAAATCATCGCGTCCCAATAAATGTTTGTGTGTTGTTCGGCAAACTGCACTGACAATTCGATTCCTGTACATGATCAAATTGACTGTTTGACTAGTGTTCGAGACATTACTTTACCGAAAATAATGTTCTTTTTTCATGTGAATTGATACCCAAACAAGCGTTATGTAAACCTTTTCATGCGTGTCATTCTGACACATAATTTAAACTTGGTATCGTAATTCCGCCAGTTCCGTACCCAATTCCGTCTCTGGTACGCCAATTGAACTTAATGAAGTTACTTTTGACGGAGCGCTGTAATTTCAGTTTTTTCAAACTTATTGCACGTCACCGTTCCGAAATTCGTGCCAGATAAGGAAAAATTAAATTCGCGCGAGGTACGAAAAAACACACCAGAAATTTTATTGACAACAATCACCCCTCCGGTTATAATTTTATAAAATATAAAACGCATTGAATGAGACGAGTACGACCGTTAAAGCCTTAGAGAGAGCAACCGGATGGTGAAAGGTGCAGGACAGGCGGTAGGAATACACTCACGAGCAGTTCTTCGAACGGGCGCACGCCTATTTAGGCGCTTCAGTAGACAGTACCGGGTGAGCCCCGTTAACAGGCTTTTGCAGGATTCTTCAGCTTTCTTCAGGCATGGCGACATTCGGCACTTGAGATCTGAATCCCTCCGGGACTCAGATAAACAAAGGTGGTACCACGGTCAATCAGCCGTCCTTTGAAACTTTTAACAGAGTTTCAAAGGACGGCTTTTTACATTCAAAACACCAGAATTTTCATCAATGCT
>WXFH01000409.1 GCA_009881125.1 Acidaminobacter sp.
ACATACGAAATGAGGAGTGGTCTGTAATGGCAAATGTAAAATTTTTCAGCGGCGAACAACTTCCCCTGGAGATGCACAAGGTCAGAATAATTCAAAAGCTCTATCTCCCTGAGATCGATCAGCGGCTTGAAGCCATGCGCGAGGCCGGCAACAACACGTTCCTTCTGAAAAACAGGGACGTTTTTCTGGATATGCTGACGGACAGCGGCGTCAACGCCATGAGCGACCGCCAGCAAGCCGCCATGCTTTTAGCCGATGACAGCTATGCCGGCAGCGAGACCTATTTCAGACTCGAAAGCAAAGTTAAAGAAATCTTCGGTATGAATTACTTCCTGCCAACCCACCAGGGCCGCGCCTGCGAGAACATCATTTCTCAGGTCTTGGTCAAACCCGGAACAATTGTCCCTATGAATTACCACTTCACCACCACTAAAGCCCACATCGTGCTAAACGGCGGCGTTGTAGAAGAAATATTCATGGATGAAGGCATTGAAGTCGAAAGCAATCACCCCTTCAAGGGCAATATGGATCTGGATAAGCTAAGTGGGCTCATCTCCGAGAACGGCCCGGAAAAAATTGCCTTTGTCCGTATGGAAGCCGGCACCAATCTCATTGGCGGTCAGCCCTTCTCACTTGAGAACCTCGACCAGGTCAGCCGGATCTGCAGAAGCCATCACATCCCACTTGTCCTCGACGCCAGCCTGCTGTCCGACAACTTGTACTTCATGAAAATCAGAGACCCACAGTGCGCGGATCTCAGCATCCGAGATATCACACGGAAAATGGCCGAGCTATGCGACATTGTCTACTTCTCCGCGCGCAAGCTCAGCTTCGCCCGCGGCGGCGGCATCATGATCCAGGACGAGGCCATCTTCAAGAAATTCCAGACGCTCATCCCCCTCTACGAAGGTTTCCTGACCTATGGCGGCATGTCCGTCCGGGAAATGGAAGCCATGGCCGTGGGCCTTGAGGAAACCATGGACATGGATATGATCAACCAGGGACCTCAGTTCATAGCCTACATGGTCGATCAGCTCGTCAAAAAAGGCATCCCGGTGGTCACGCCTGCCGGCGGCCTTGGATGCCATCTGGACGCTATGCGGTTTGTAGATCATATCCCTCAAAACGAGTACCCGGCCGGCGCGCTGGCTTCGGCCCTTTACATTGTCAGCGGCATTAGGGGCATGGAGCGCGGCACCATGTCGGAGCAGCGCAACCCGGACGGCACCGAGCCGTTGTCTGCCATGGAACTGCTGCGATTGGCTGTTCCGAGACGCGTTTATACCCTCTCTCAGGTCAGTTATGCCCTCGACCGGATCCACTGGCTGTATGAAAACCGAGCGCTGATCGGCGGCCTCCGCTTCTACGATGAACCGAGCGTCTTGCGCTTCTTCTTCGGCAAGCTGGAGCCGGTCTCGGATTGGCAGGAACGGCTCGTTGCGAAATTCAAGGCGGATTTTGGAGACAGTCTGTAAGTCAGCCTCCGCGAAAATTGGTTGGAATTAGATGACCATCGGCAAAAAAATTCTTTTGGGCTTTGTAATGCCCAAAAATTTTGCCGATGGTCGTTTTTTCTAACAGCCGCATATCACATTTTAACGTGAAACTCGGTGTGAAACTCGGTGTCAGACACCCAGTTTCATCTTCGGAGCTTTCCCAGGCACGGAAATGGTGCAGGCGCCATTGAAACTAAGATTTAAAATTTCCCTGCCCGTCAATAAACGTCATTTCATAATATTTTTTGGGTCTACCCTTTGTATTTTCACGTTTTTCGTGAATAATCCCGGCATAAGCTTTCTCCTCGATCTGATTTAAAATGCGGTTCGCGCCCCTGACTGTAATGGATAGGCAGTTTGCCACATCTTCCGAGGACAGCTTATTAATTCCAAGTATTGACGCATATGAAATGATTTTCTGAAGATTGATGTTATGGATCCCAAGACGCTCAGACAACTCCATGATTTCATCATTCGCCATTTCCTTAAAGGTTATGGTGCCGGATCGATCCAGCGGCCCGGTCACCCTTTGGTCTTCGCTGACAAAGAAACTGCAGCTGCCTCTATAAGCCTTTGCCTGGCGGCTTGCTTTCTCAGAATTTTCTCTGGCTTGAAAATATTCGCGTCCGGCGCCCCAGCCTATTTTAACCGTGTGGCTTGTAGATCTTTGCAGATAGGTCAGAAGCGCACAACTTTGGAGGTGATCTGACAGGGACAGATAGGCTTCATAGGGCATTTCAAGCTGAATATAATCCTCAATTTGCTGGCTTGTATCCACGAGTTTATGCATTTTGAAAAAGCCTTTAAGCTTGGTTTTCAACAAAGCAATTTCATCATCAGAAGCAGCCGCAGGGAAAAGTTTATCCTCTTTGTGTTCATTAGATTCTATACTCACTTTCCCAACCACCATTTTTCGATTGTTGAGTTTTTGAATCTTGACCTCATCCAGCAGGCTATTAATTAAATTCCTCACTGTTTCCACAGTTGGAGTTAGAAACAAAAATTTGTTGCCTCTTGCCTTGAGCTCAGGCACAAAATGTCCATACGCCGTAATAGAAAAATCAATTTGTCCGTTTTCCCAAAGTTCAATATGGTTTTTCAGAAGCAGGCGCGTCTGTTCATGAATGGAGTCGCTTAAGCTGACAGAATATATAGGCGGACAGAAGCGATCCTTAAACTCATCAAAGGAATCAATCCGATTGGCGAAATCAATATAGATCCGCCTTGTGTCAATTCCAGGATTGCTTAAAATAATTTTAAAAAGACC
>WXFH01000410.1 GCA_009881125.1 Acidaminobacter sp.
ACTCGGTGTCAGACACAGAGTTTCACTCTCTAATAATCCCAACCAAAGACTTTGTTTTGCCGATGGTCACCCTTCCCCACACCTCATCGCATCTAAATTACAGCCACCCTGCCATTCTCAGACCGGTAAGGAAAAGAATCAGAACACAAGACGATATCAGCACGTACAATCCATTCCACCTCAGGCCAACCTGTACCGGAGAACGCGATGCCAGCCCGGACAAGGTGATTACCGTCGGAGAGGTCGGCGCCAGCGTGATCCCCATGGACCAGCTGACCCCCAGCAGAAGGGCAATGTACGTAGGTGTCACGCCAAACGCTGACGCTTGAAGGCTTGAGCCAATAATCGTAATGTGAATAATTGGGTGAACACCAATGGCTGACAACAGAACGCTGCCAAAAATCACGACGACCGACAGCAAAAAAGCGCTCCCCCCAACCAGCTTTGAAAGGACCATAGGAATATAATGTCCAAGGTTGGAGTAAGCAATACTTTCAGCGAACATCCCGGCACCGACAAACAGTACGATCTCGCTGCTGAGCTTAGTCAGCCGGTCTCTGAAGTAGAAGGTCTTGAGTTCGTTGCTTAAGATTAACAACCGGCCAATGATCCCCATCCATAGGAAGGGAAAGATCAGCGCCGCCATGGACACAATAATGACGGTTTGGATACCCGTCACCACGGAGATCACCGCAATGGACACCATCAGAATGACGCTGAAGGCAGCCAGTTCCACAATTTTATGAAGCTTTGCATTGTCGCTGGGAGGGTTTTGGGCATCAGCTTCTGAAATGAGGATCGAAGGTTCATCCTCCAAGCTGCGCTCTGAATGCGGCTCAAGCTCTTCGTCGGCGCCCTGTCCCAACGCCCAGGCCCCGCGTTCCTGAACCATGGTCATGACATAGCCAATTATACCGCAAATCACTCCGCAGAGGATACCCAGCGGAAAAAAACGTCCCCAGGAAGCTCCCGACAATTGAAGCACCATGGCGACCGCGGCCGTCGTAGGTGCCCAGATCATGCAGGTCGTGAATCCCCTGCTGATCGCTGCACTCATCAGCCTTTTATTCCGGCTGAATTCACTGGCCTGAACGATCTGATAGACAAGAGGCACGACCGCCAAATTCACCAGCACCCCGACAAAGGCTGAGATAAAACTCACCAGCACATAATACCGGCTGGTCGAATGGACATGGCTCCGAAAAAAATTCTGCAGCGCCGAATAATAACCCCCGCGCCGGATGGGAATGCTCAATATAGGCACCATGGTAAACAGCGCCACCAGGTACAGATTTCCCATAAACGCCTGCCGCCAGACACTGAACGGCGCGCGGTAGATCAGCAGCATCAGTACGCTGAGGCCCAAGGAAGCATAGCCAATCACTCTGGACACACCCGTGACGACCGGCAGGCAGAGCACTATGACTGCGATCATCAGGATATAACACAGCTGATCGATCACTGCGGATTGTAAAAATAGGTTGACCAAAAATAATAAGGACAAGATGAAAGTCCCGAAGCTTCGGATGCCTGTGATTTGTTCTGCCATGATGCCCTCCCTTCGGTTTGTCAATTTTATCCGGGCTACGGATGCAGCCAACGGATTGCTGAGGTTAAGCAGAGGACTTTCTGCCGATGGTCATTCAAACACTTTCGATAATTATATCAAAATTTGGAAGTCGCTGCACTTTTTATCCCGTTATTAAACTTTCTATATTAGCGACAGCCGCACTGCGAATACCATGAGAACGTTCATTTTTTGATATAAA
>WXFH01000411.1 GCA_009881125.1 Acidaminobacter sp.
GACCATTACATGTGAAACTCATCAATACAAAATTTTCAATTTATATTATGCTGGGCGCACCACTAAAAAAACCGCCGTTATATTTCGCGGCGGTTTTTACTTCTGGCAGATAATGTATCCAAACCTGATACCCATTAAATCAGTAATTTCATTCGGTTTCAGCGGGAAACATTTTCCTTTTTTTTCTTAAATGCATCATACTTCGCTGCCTGACCAATCCCCCAGAAAAGAACACCAAGGCTCATCAGGAAAAATCCAACTCCAATTGGTCCAGTCCAATACAATATAACAAACCAGTCTCCCATATAAGTTCCCCCAATCTTTTACAACGATATCAGGCGGATTGGGCAATATCTGTTCATCTGTCATGTTAATTTATACCCCAAATACGACAGCATCCGGCACGTTTTTCTGCTGTACCAAATAGAACAAGGATCTGAAGGGACTGAAGTTGGTAATGAATTATTGCGCCCTGACTTGACGCAGCTTGATATACGCCTTAATGACTTCCAAGCCCCAGACCACAACCGCAAGAAACAAAATGTAGACATAGGCTGGCATGGCAATCGCAGCTGGCAGAACCAGCAGCAAACCAATAACGAAGGTGAGCAGGATCAGTGGCAGGAGCGCCATCAAGTAATCTCGCCGGCGATGTCTAATCAAATAAACGGCTACCCCTGCCAGAAGAATTCCCAGAATGATCCCGTAAACCATCATATGTTCCGGTTTCAACACAGTTTCCATATATTGTTTTTTTCTGTATACTACATGATGGTTGACACCGACTTTTTTTCGGCTCAAGTCATCCAAAATATATGCACCGGCAATACACATCAGTTGAAGGGCGGTGAGAATGATTCTAACGATTTTATTCGCCCGTAACATAGTCCAGTCCGGCGAGGGCCCAGCCACACCAACCATCGGCGAATAGGGATATGTTTTCTAAGCCCATGACCTTGGCGTGCCACAGAACCTCCGCCGCGCGATAACCGCCGCCGCAATAGAAGGACAAGTGCTTGGAGGTGTCGATGCCTGCGCCCTGCCACATGGCCTCAATTTCGTAGGCATTTCTCATGGTGCTGTCGAGGTTTTCATAATACAGCATGGAGCTGGAGTTTCCAACGCCGGCAAAGCCGTATACTGCGCCTTCAATGCGTCCGGCCATATCAAAGTAGCTATATCCGGAGGTCTCGCCACGGTATTCTTCTTCGGTACGGTTATCCACAAGGACAAAATTCGCGTCTGAGCGTTTCGCTTGGACCTCTGCGACCGTGTCGATCAAGTCTGGATTTTTGGGAGTGGATGCGCCAAAATCCGCCACTGCAACAGGTTTGTTTTCAGTAGTTTCCAGTTCAAATCCGGCATCCGTCCAGCCCGTCGTGCCGCCGCTCATAACGTAGACGTTATCGACGCCAAGGTACTCGAGGATGATCGCCATACGCGTTGAGAAAATAGGATTTCCGGTAGCAATTACCGTGCTGTCTGTGGTGATGCCAAGAGATTTAGCGAGATTAAACAAAACTTCATCCGATTCGAGCATGTAAACGTTGTTTTCATCATCAAAGTCGTCACTGTTGACGTGCAGAGCACCTGGGACATGGCCGGTCAGATAGCCCGACTCTTCAATTGTTCCCCAGCTGATCTCCAATATCTTGAGATCCTTGACGGTGCCCACTTCAGGGACTTCTTTGCCCTGAATCAGGTCATTGACAGCTGCTGGCGGAATGTAAAGCTGGTAGTTTGCATAGGATACGAGCTCTTCTTTCCAGTCGGACAGGTTGAAGGTTTTGATGTTCGCAATGCCTTTTGAAGCAAAATAGTCTGCCACAGCGGCTGCGTCCGTTTCGTTTTCGTCGTAGACAATGACAGAAGAATCCGCTGTGATGTTTTTATCTGCAAGATACTTCTCAAGGTGCGCTTCTCTGGTCATACCGTCGAGATTGTTCTGGTCATCAAAAGTGGCAGTCAGCCAGTTCGCTGAAAAATCAGTGGCACCTGCAATATGTCCGCCCATAGTGTTGCCGCCGGCCGCCCAGCCCGCGTAGGCATCATTTGAGCGTGCATCGACCACAATGGCCGTGCCATCTTTAATCGCCGCGGCGACCTCTTCTGCTGTGGCGACTGCGGTGCTCTCCGCTGCTGGTGTTGGTTCTGGGGTGCTGTTTTCTGCCGGTTTGCTGCTGCAGCCGACCAATGCAATGGCCATCATGGAAATACTTACAACCGCAATTAAAAGCTTTTTACTCATGGATTACGTTTCCCCCTGATTGATTTAGTTGAGATCTCTTTTTATGTAGGTATAAAAAGGCGATTACAACTAATATTAGGTCGTTTTTGGGGTTTGTTCAAATTGAAGATTCTGATAGAAAAATTTTGATTATAGAATTTTTTGTTGGTTGGATGCAGGAGGAATAACTAACTGCAAGTAGATTAAGTGTAGGTGTTTGAGCTAATAGTTGCATGAAAAAAGCATCTGTTTTTTCAGATGCTCAGTTGAAGTAAAAAGGTTTTTATCTCGCATTCTTGAGGACCAAACACCAGCGCCACATCACCACCTACTCCATTCCTTTCCACACTTTATACTTTTCAATATCCGACTTGACCTGCTTGTACGCCAGCGCGACGACGACAACATCGTCTGATAACCCCACAATCGGCAAAATATCCGGGATTAGGTCGACAGGCGACAGGAAATAGATCAGCGCTGCCACAATCACTATAATGGATCCTACGGGCACAACCCTGTAACTGCCGTTGATCCAGTCCTTCGTCAAGGAAAACAGTACTTTCAGCATATTGGCGAGCTCATCAAAGGGACCTTTGATCGAATTCGCTTTTTTCGCGCCTTCTTCGATCAATTTCCTCAACTTTTCAGGATTATCGAGATAGTCCTGAGCGACTTTCTCCTTTTTCTTGAGCTGATCCGCCGCCGTCTCGTTGTCGATCGTTCCAAACTTGCCTCTTGACTCGCTCATGCCTGTGCCTCCCATCCCTTGCGCTTCCAACTCAAGCCTTCATATTGCCCACCTGCTCAAAGCTTAAAGCCTTTCTGCCGATGGTCACTCTACCCCACTTTCTCCCATCATACCACAATAGGAAAGTATCATCATTTTTATGACGCCTGTTGAACTACCCATGACTGAAGTCACGGATGTACGCGATCATTTGATCAAACGTCCTGGGTAAGCTGAAGCTCAAATTATACCATTTTTATGGTCACTCCATGTCGTCTCAAAAATTTTTCTGCCTTTTTAGCGACCGTTTTTCGTTGGTTGCCAAGCTGATCTTCCGCAAACTTAATCATCAACGCCTGATTCTTTGAATTCTCAAAAAAGTGTTCAAAGCATTCCAGCACCTGACCACACACAATGCAGTTGCATTCTGGTGAAGGCTTACCTTTATTCACATAGACAACTTGAGGAACCTCAAGCAGTCTCCTGGTGATGTCGTTTTCCAGTTCAGGTTTAGCAATCACAATCTTCCACGCATTGCCCACCACATTGGCTGCAGTAATCATCTGTGAATCGTGAACCAGTGCAAAATAGTTCTCATAGACCTCTTCAAACCTATTTTCAGAGTCTACTGCCACTAGATTCGAAATGATCAGGATGCCATCCCATTTGATAAAACTGTTTTTATTATAGAGCCATTTCACAATCTCATCAAAGTAAGGGTAAACCAGCTCCGGTCTTTGCTCACTTATCAAACGCATAACTTTTGTGCAGGCAAATTTAACGCTGGACG
Organism: Acidaminobacter sp.; assembly: GCA_009881125.1. Next base: position 3,745 of record WXFH01000411.1, read on the forward strand.
ATTCTGTTTGAACGATCTCAATAAAGGAGATTAACATTGATGGATTTTCAATGGCTTCAGATACAATTTGATTCAAGTCCGGTTTGGATTTGAGGCGATTGATCAGAATAGCGTGATCCACAGGGATACCTCCCTCAAGGTAAGACTTTAGCGACTTTTACGTTCCTTTGTAAAGTAATATTCAATATGACAATAATGACGAATTCACATCAGGAATTACTGATTTCAAAGCGCTTTCAATCTCCTATGATTGTTGATAAATCCTCAATAAAGTTAATCATTTTCCTTTCAATCTGTACTATAAGATCCTCAGAATGATCAAAGTCAGGATGCTCCACCAAAATCGTTTCTATAATCGAGTCCACTCCAGGAAGTACTTTGGATAGCTTATAGTTTCCAATATTCTTGCCACTCAAATAATCAATGTACTCCGCCTGGATTTTTCTATTATTCCCCGCCAGCCAGACTTCGAAATTCCCTACTTTATGCAAATAGACTATGGCAATCTTGAGCTTTTTTACTTTCAGATCCGCTGGGGTCATAGCGAAATAAGTCATGTCCATATAGCCAGCATACAGACCACTGGCCGAAAAATCAGGATAACGGTTTTCTAAATAGCTTCTAAGTTCAGACATAAATGTCATGATGCCCTTGTAAGCTTTCTGAATCTGGCCTTTGCTGAGTTGGAGCTTATATTCCAGAATATCTTTGTTCAGCGATTCCATGGCTTAACCTCTCAGACTAGAGATTTTTTTGGAAAAAGCTACGCCCCTATGGTGGTGGAAATCTCATTTTTATGGGTGAAGCGAGAATCACCACCCTCCTACCATTT
>WXFH01000412.1 GCA_009881125.1 Acidaminobacter sp.
ATGCCGCCAATTGTTAAGTTGCCTCATATTTCAACATCACATATTTACCCCTTCATTTCACGCTTCCCTACCAGTGCCGACGGCACTGCCGGAATCGTCGACACTATGGAAATAATCGCCGCCATCACCATAAACAGGTTGAAGAGCAGCGCAATGATCGCCGCATACCGGATCGAGATATTATCCGTACGCCCCATGAAAAAGCCTTCCACAAAGGTGATCTGCTGCATGCTCAGTCCGGTGAAGATGGCGGCGGAAATGGAGATCCCAAACGCCGAGCCCAGCGCAGACGCCATTCTGTAGATGCCGGAAGCCGAACCTGCTTCTTCGACGGCAATGGAAGACAGTGCAGCATCCGCGGACGGTGTCGCGTACAAACCTAAGCCAAATCCAAAGAACGCAAAACCAATGGTACTGACCACTATGTACTGGTTCGTCATGATAAAGGTAAGGGAGGTCAGCAGAATACCTATACAGGCAATGGCGCAGCCCAAGACCATCGGCCGCCTGGCACCAAATCTTTGAAGGAATTTCTCCCCTACTTTAATGGCAATCAAAATGGCCACCGGATAACCTATGGTCAAATAGCCCGCCTGCAAAGCGGTCATACCCGCACCAAGCTGCACCAGGGACAGCGCCACGACCAGGGTGCCCGCCGCGCCGTTCACCAAGAAATTGGAGAGCGCCGCGCCCTTATAGATGTTGTTGCGGAACAGGTCGAAGTTTATGAAGCGGTTCTCTGCGTGTTTTTCAATCTTGAAAAAGATCACGAAGGTGATCACCGCTGCTGCCGTCAGGCTTAAAGTCAGCGGACTCAGCCACCCCAGTCTGCCCCCCTGGCTGATGACCAGATTGATGGACAGCATACCAATCATGAAGGTGATCATACCAGCCAGATCAAACCGCCTTTTTTCGCCGCTGGCTGGATTCTTGCTTTCAGGCACGCCCGAAATCAAGACCAAACTGCCTATGGCCACTACAATTGAAAGCCAGTAAATCCAGCGCCAGCCAAGGGTTGAAGCCAGCAGACCCCCAAACAGCGAGCTTAACGCCGCACCCCCCCAAGACCCTATGGAATAGATGCTGACCGCTCTTTGTCGGGCGGCGCCCTCATAGTAAGCCTTGATCACCGCCAGCGCGTTGGGCAGAATGCAGGCGGTCGAAAAGCCCTGTATAATGCGGCCTATAATAAGAAACGTCGCTGTTTCTTTTGGCGACACCGAAATGATCAGCGACCCAAGGATGCTGAGCAGCAACCCTATTTTTGTCATTTTGAGACGCCCAAACTTGTCCCCCAGCCCCCCAATGACCACAATGAAAATTCCGGAAAACAAAGCCGCAGCACTGACCGCAATATTGCTCGCATTGACATCAATGCCCAAATCCGTGCGAATGGTCGTCGCAATGCATAAGATGGTTTGAGCGAATAACCCAAACGTGATCACTGCCAGGAATAACCCCAGGAGTAATTTGTCGTTGCCTTGATAGGCTTGGACTTTGGCTTGTATTTCCTTATGTTTCATCATAATCACCTCACAAATTATGTCTTAGTGCCTGGGAACTGAGCCTGGGCTCAACATGGTCCGCCAAGCACCAATACCAAAGCTTATCTTTGCCGATGGTCATCCATTTTCAACTTGCATCCCATTCATTTTTGCCAAAGGTCACCAAAGCAAAGGTTTCTTCACCGGACCGACCCTGCTATTTTCGTCTTCCAGTTATCGAAATCATATTCAAATACCTGCCGCCACCTGCTTTCATCATCTCAACATCCTGTTTGGCATAGGGATTATCCGTTGCAAGCCAGTCACGCCACGCTGCGTCGGTGCAATCCATTTCCCTGATCACAAAGTCGTCTAAATGCTTCTCAAGAATATGCGTCCACCAGGTCATGCAGTGCAGCGTGGCAAAGCCCTCGTCGTCTAAAAACGGCTTTAATGCCTCCGGTATGACCCCGTTCATTTCCTCTTTTGTACCGGGAATGACAATTGCAACCGGTGATCCCTTTTTAATCAGTGATTTTAAACGCTTCTCAAAAAAGTCATCATTATTTCCATAATAATGATAGGAATCCACGCTGATCAGCGCATCGAAGTACTCGTCTGCAAATGGCAGCTCCACTGATGCGTCAGCATGAATTGGGATCACCAGGTCTTGAACGCCCATTTGCAGAAACCGCTTATAGTTGTCCGAAGCGCTAATCCATAAGTCGACGGCAAAGGTTTGCACGCCATACTCTTTAGCCAGAAACACCGAGGTTAATCCCATACCGCAGCCCAGATCCAAAACACGCATACCCTTCTTGAGTTCAATACTCTGAGTGATCTCGTCGAGCATAAGCACTGCGTTAGGACCCATAAAATTTTGCGACAGAAAGTGCTTATCATACTTTTCTGTACGAGGATAATTGGTCACTCTTTTCACCACCTAAGTTTTTAAGAAATAAAAAAAGATGTTCATCCGCATTCGCCCTTGCCCCTTAAACACATTGGAAAAAGTCGCGATTCACCCCACTCAACCAATCCTAAATCTCAATCCCATCAGTTAAGTGTTCTGCATCCATAATATACCCAAATGGCTCAACCCGAAAATACTCGAGGATCCCATTCATTTAAACACTTAAAGTCAGCGCGCTGAAGAAAGTTCCTTATACGGTCACATCCGCCGTGATAACGCTATACAAAAATGAACATTCATCA
>WXFH01000413.1 GCA_009881125.1 Acidaminobacter sp.
TTTAACCGGCTCTCTCCAGTGAATAAACAAACGGACTGATTGTAACTCACATCCGGAATAGTTGTAACAAATCATCAGAATAGCGTGAACTTTGCGACGGATTATTCAGCTTGTTCGCCGAATTATATTTTTCGATTACGATTATCATTCTCAATAGAAATCCAACAATTTGCCAGGATTGACGACCCTTTTCACTAGGGTCATCTTCCCTGGCTATATTTTTGCATAATTCAATTCTAAGCTCTTCCATCTTCTCTCGCCTTTTCTGATCAAGCGTCTTCGTCTCTACCATAATCATTGTCCACTCATTAAGGTTGACTGCAGACCACCATGCCCTCTCGAACAATCAATCTTGAAGCAACAAAACCACAATCCCAAGAATTGTTGCCAATCCTACCACAATAGAATAGTCCTTATGCTTAAATATCGCGACTAAGCCCATTAACATACCGATAGTTGACATGAACACCGCGCCAATCGCAAAAACATCCTCAGCAAGCGCATTTGACGAACTGCCAGACCAAGATGCATTTTGAACGTCAAATACTAAATTAAGGATCGCCACAAATATAAAGAAAACAACGACGCTTAGGACAGATCCTTTTCCTGGGATTGAATCCGGCAATACCTTCATTTTCTTAATCATTCTAAATTCACCTCAACAGTCTCAGTCACTAACTTGAGGATAATGAGAAAGGTTAAGCTTCACCTTATAAGTATTAATTCCAAACAAAAGGGCAACTATACTTAAACCCGTTATGATTATCAACCCTTCTCCCCGACAGCCCCAGTCCATCCAAGCTCTCTGATCCGTTTCCCCGACCTCAGATCACTTGCCCGAACAATAGCCACCTGCCACATCATAATCCCAACCGCAGCACCACCGCTGTCTATCAGAACATCCTTAACCTGAGCACCCCTGCCCGATACAAACAGTTGATGAATCTCATCACTGACCGCATATCCGGCGCAGATCACACCGGCCAGAACTACATTAGCCAACACAGTCCTTGAGTCTCCAGTCCTCAGCGCATTCGCCACAAGGACCCCCAGCAGCATATAAGCAAAGAAATGCGCATTCTTCCTGATGTAGTGGTTATAATCCTCCACCTCAAGGCTCACCGCCGGCAAGACCTTCTCCACCGCTTCAATCACGATCTCTGTGACTCCTTTACTCAGCTCGTTAGAAACGGCTGCCGGCTGAGTGGACAGTGAAAAGATCACGCCCATCCACAGAATCACCGCGATCCATGAAATTAGTTTAAAGCGCATCATTTAACACCATCCATCACATTGATCACCCCGTGACTGAGCACCAGTATCAATCCAGAAGCAATCATATTCCCCACCAAAATCGCCGGAAACGCCCATTTGAACCGCATGTCCAGCAGCGCCGCAGCGAGACTCCCACTCCACACGCCAGTCCCTGGCAGCGGTATGGCCACAAAGATCAGAAGTCCCCATGCCCCATATTTCTGAATCTGCCCACTCTTGCTCATTGATCGATGCGTCAGCTTAGCAATGAGATGACTAAAGGCTTTCGTCTTCTTAAGCTTATTGAAAATAGGCCTGATGGTGAACAGAATAAACGGAACCGGGATCATACTGCCTAAAAAACTGATGATACCGGCGTGTATTGGCGTCAGTCCAAGCGAAATCCCAACAGGTATCGCACCCCTGACCTCAACAAACGGAATCATGGCAGTTATAACAACCGCCAGCTCTATGGAGATGATATCGAAAATTTCTTGAATCACAGGCCTCATTCCTTTTCAGTGTCAGGACTAATCATATACAATGCCATAAGTGTATCACAAAGTCTTATATCACTGAAAGTTCCTTGCCTCCATTACCATAAAAATTCGCAGCTGAGATTCTTCCCATCAGCGTCCTCGCCCCCATCTCAGCCAAAATGTCCTGAATCTTGTCCATATCATCATCCTTCAATTTAATATATAGACACACGTGTGTTCACACTGGAAGCACATTCAGTCCATCTGTCAGCCGGATCTCTCTCGCTCTTGCAAGGCTTAGTGTCCTTTAGTGATCTCAACGATTTCCGTACGAATCATATAATGCCCATGGATCGCCGCCGTTGAGTGTGCTTCCTCTGCCGATGGTCTCTCCACCAAACTCTCACTTTGACATCATCTGCGCTGCTCAAAATGTGTTTATGAACACAAACCTGAATTTAGACCGCCC
>WXFH01000414.1 GCA_009881125.1 Acidaminobacter sp.
AACAATTCAATAATTCAATTTTTTGTCTTTATGCAAGTTCATATTTTCGAATACTTCAATCGTTTTAACTACACATTCAATGCACTTTTAGCTAGACATAAGACAACCATTCGAGCAACTCAAGGTCAAAGATCGAGGTCAATCACTGGACAAATAGCAAAACAACTTTCGTATCTGAAATAACTCTTAATGGCTTAATACCAACATTCTAATTCACCTACTGCTCATTGACAGTGTCCATGAGCAACTCAAATTGGCGGCTTATCTTGTTCATGAATAGCTGTGGCACCTAACATCCTCAGGTTTAGCATGTCTCTTTGCGAGTGAATTGCAAGACTTACTCGGTGGGTTACCACCCAATATTTGATACGCCCTTATTTTTTGCACTGAAGGAACGGACCGCTCCAGCAGCGAATACAGAATAATACGCCTAAAATGTGAAGCAGAAATATACCTA
>WXFH01000415.1 GCA_009881125.1 Acidaminobacter sp.
TATCATAAGAAGCTACACATTTCCACGGGATTGCCCGTGATTGAAGACATCAGCTCTGATGTGAAGACGGTCGAACGTTTTGGGGATCCCTTTTACTGATTGCCGCTCCGTTGGAAGTTGTGCTGCTCCATTAACACTGATTCTACCTGGTACCGCCAGTGAAGAGAATGAAGATGTTTTTGCTGAAATAAAGTGATAACAGACTTTTCAATTATATTTGATGTCAGCGTTCCGAAAATCGTTCCAAGTTCGGGCACGTACCGGGAGACACCTCATTATTTCGCCATTGCCGCCGCCCTAAGATCCTCCGGCATTTTTTCAATGGCATACCTGAGCGCAGTCCGGGGCATCACAGCCTTCTTGGATATCACATAATCAAAGATCTCTTGTTGATGGGCATCACTGGCGGACTTCAGCATCCATCCATACCCCTTTTGAACGAGGTCATCCTGGTCAATCAGCAGTAGATCGGCAATTTCCAGGATGTCACTCAGAAATTTTCCTTTTCTTGCTGGAACGATCAATGTCACTGCAGCAGCCCTGCGCATCCATCTATTTTCAGAGGTTGTGAATGCCTTCAGTTTCGGCAGGTATTCGGGGTACATTTCCACAAAAGTACCTACCGTGTGATTGCAGAGTGAATCACAGGAAGCCCAGTTGTTCACATATGTATTGATCCATGTTTCAAACACCTGAAAATCATTGGGCTCATATCGCTTTCGAAGGTAATACGACCAGTTGCAGGCAATAAAAGACTCTTCAATAATACCTGAGCACCACAGCGATTCACATAAGCCAAAGATCTCTGTTTTCGTTTTAGACTCAATCAGCTTAAAGCAATCCTTGCTAATCTTGGTGACCGTGGCGACTTTAACACCGTAACATTCGATCTTTTCCTTGAAGAAATTTTGACTCGTCGCCTTTGTCTTTTCATCAACACTGTCACTGAGAGCACCGCGGACTGCTTTTATGATTTCATCCATAGTCGTTTTTCCCCCTCACCCTGAAAAACACTTAAACCTATGCTGTCAAAAGGATGGGTTCAAAATTGGCCCCACGAAGTGGCACTCTCCGCTTCGCCCCCTGCATAAGTCACTTGATCTCTCTGGAGAACAACGTTATTCCTTAATGCTTCTCCCCAACTGCCCCAGTCCATCCAAGCTCCCTGACTCTTTTCCTGTCTCTCAGATCACTTCTTCGTATGCTTGCCACCAGCCATATAAAAATCCCTACAGCAGCACCGCCACTGTCAATCAGCACATCTTTTATCTGTGGGCCTCTTCCTGGCACAAAGATTTGATGAATTTCATCACTGATCGCATACCCGACGCAGATCAAGCCCGCAAGAAAACTCTTATTAAGACCACTCCCGCAATATTTAAGCGCATTAGACACAAGTCCGCCTAATATCAGATACGCAATAAATTAGGCATTTTTTCTGACGAAATGGTTCAAATCATTAACTTCCAGATTAATTGCTGTGACCTTTTTTATCATTTCGACTAGGATTTCAGTTACACATTTACTCAACTGATTTGACGATGCTGCAGGCTGAGCAGATAGTGAATAGATAACTGCCACCCAAAGTATAACTGTGATCCATGAAATTACTTTTTTTCTTTTCATAACATTCTCCAAAGTTTCAAATTCAAGATTTCATTCAATACTTATAGAACTAATGTTAACCTTGCCAGCAATTCCAGGACAACGAACGAGATCAATTGGTGGACAAATTGCAAATCAACATTCGTATCAATAATCGCCCTAAATGGCTTAATACCAACATTCTAAATCACCTACTGCTCGCTGACATTGTCCATGAGCAGCTCAAATTGACGGTGTATGTTGTCCGTGAACTACTCTGCCGATTGTCATCTCAACTCAATCCCCACCAGTATATAAAAAACATGGAAGTTGCGTCTCTTTTTTAACGTATTATCTGATTGACAACAATGGATTAGGTTAAATTGTAGCTTAATTTAATAATTTTCATCGATTCTACCTGCTGCAACTTGTGAAGATAATGAAGATGTTTTTGTTGAAGTTATGTGATTGCAGACTTTTCAATTTTATTTGACATCATTATATTGAAAAAGGTGCCTGGTACGGGCACGTCAAACCTTTAAATACTCGCTTTTAAGTTTATCAATCATTTCAAACGGAAATGTTTCAGCACATCCGTCAGGTATTTGTTCTAACAGCGAGATCACCTCTTTAACAAGTTCGATTGCTTCCCTACTATGCACTCCCTCAGCAGGCATATGTCTCACATACCATACTTGATCATAGATTTCAACCTGTGAAATCAGTGTTTCAACATCCATCTGAAAATCTGATTCATTTTTTTCGTTTACCTCACCATAATGCGTGATCGTCGTCTTCAGTCTTCTAAGAATCGCCTTTTTGTTTAAATCCAACGGGATATAAACACGAATATTATCTTCCTGAGATTCTGGTTCCCTGGTACGTGGCAAATTTTCCAAAATAGATTCGTCAATCAACCAGGGTTCATTAATATATAATGGTGTTTTGTCCTTTGAAATCGGATAGTAGTCCAATTGATGATGCTCCATTTTTGCTACCTCCCACATTAATTCAGATTTATCACATTAAAAAATCGCCTTATATTTAATTTTCTAATTTAGCCAGCCTATTTCAAACAAAACAGGTTTACCATAACTCCGCATTTCCCTTCACATACCCTCAAGAATCTCTTCTTGTCCTCAGTCCCAAGCTCCACCTGCCACCTAAGCTCCTGCTCAGCCTAAGAAGCGTCAGCATAGCTTACAGCTATTTCGCCAT
>WXFH01000416.1 GCA_009881125.1 Acidaminobacter sp.
GAGTGTATGTATGCTTCAATAAGACGCAGTCATAGAAACAACTATAGCGAACCTGAAAATGTCAACAAAGTATTCCTTAAAGCCTGATTTAGGGAATACTTTGTTGGCCGCGCTGTCAATTGAGTAAAATTATGGAAGTTGCAATTCTTATTAAACCCATTATCTAAAGACAATGGGTGAGTTGAATTGCAAAACAATTTCATCAATTTCTCAATTTCTACCTGACACCACGAGTGAAGTTGAAGAAGTTGTTTTTACTGAGATGAAGTGATGGAAGACTTTTCAAATTTGTTTTACGTTAGCGTCCCGAAAATCTTTCCAGGTACGGGCACGATCAGAATTAAGTGATCGCAGACTTTTCAAATTTGTTTTACGTTAGTGTTCCGAAAATCGTTCCAGGGAAACCTCCGAAAAAGTCATCATTTTTTGAAATAGGCAATTTTAGCAAATTTAGAACAAAGCATTTCCAACGCTTATAGCGATCTAAATTTTGCCTTTTCGATCAAAAATTTAGTTTTTCGGAGCTTTCCCAGGTA
>WXFH01000417.1 GCA_009881125.1 Acidaminobacter sp.
TCGACCCTATAATTAATGTTAATGGGTGACTCGAGCTAAAAATCAATTTTCTCGAAAGCAAGTTATTGCAAATAGCGCGCAAAAAGGCTGCCGCAAAACTAAATTTACTAGTTTTGCAACAGCCCCAGGCTTTTCCCCAATTAACTAAAGGTGAGAAGACAAAAGCAGCGTAGATTTCGCCCCGCGCCATCTACGCTGCTTTTGTCTTCCTATTTTCAGTGTTGATTAAAGTCGACGTGTCATAAATTACCTTTTAATGGGTGGAACTCGGTGTCTGACACCCTCTTCCTATCAACTCCGAGTTTCACATCGACCCCGCCATC
>WXFH01000418.1 GCA_009881125.1 Acidaminobacter sp.
ATCAACCGGCCATCTCAAGGTCTTTATCATTTGAGAAATTTGAAACTGGGTGTCAGCGGCTGAAGCCTATCGACCCCTATTTCTCACATGAAACTCGGTGTCTGACACCGAGTTTTCACACCGAGTTTTCGTCGTCCCACCTTCCACCTCCACTATAAGAAAATGTGCCGATGGTCATTTGATCAGCGGCACATTTTTTTCATTTAAATTTCTAAAGCTCGACCTCACTGCCCTCAAAACGCCGATCTTTCTCAAAGTTCATTAAAACCTCGATTGAAATTTGAATAAAATCCTTCACATATTGGGTCAAGTACTTCTCATTGCGATGCGCAATGACGAGTCTGTGCTGCACCAATTTCTCGCTGGATTTGAGAGGAAAACAATGACTGTCATTCAAAACCCCTTTAAGCAGCGGGAGTCTCATCTCAGTCACGAAGAAGGCAGCAAAATCTTTAGGATAAAGGGAAATCAATAGCTCAGTATTGGTGGACTCAATAAAGACGTTCGGTTTGTAGCCCGCGACATTAAAGCATTCATCCGTTGTTTTTCTCAGCCGGTTCGGCGGCTTGACGAGCATAAAGGGAAGTTTTGAGAATAGTTTCAGGTCTGCACCATACTGTGCTTCTTGTTTTAAGTCCTCAGCCGTATTACCATAGTATTTATGCAACAAAGTGTCTGAAACGACAAGGTAGGTATGATCATTCAACAAAGGTGTGACTTCAAGTGGTGAATCATCTGCATTTTTAATTCCAATAAAGACATCCAGTTGGCCTTCTGCCACCATTTCCTCCATGTTGGCAGACTGTGTTTCTGTGAGCTGAATATTGATATTTGGCCACTTCTGGTAGAAGATAGGCAGAATTAGCGGCAAGCAGACCTGAGCACGGTAAGCCGGAATCCCAATACGCAGCACGCCCACGCCTTTTTCTGAGATCTCAGCTAATTGATTTATGATTGTTGCGTTTTCGGCCAAAATCTTCTCGGCAGTTTCCAGCAATTTCTCGCCGGCATAGGTTAATGTCAATTTTGGCTTTCGGTTAAAGAGATCCACGCCATAATATTGTTCAAGTTTTTGAATGTGAAGACTCAGATTTTGTTGAGAAATAAACAATCTTTTTGCGGTATTGGTGAAATGCAGATCTTTGGCAGTTTCAACGAAGTAATAATAACTCACTAAATTCATTGGGAATGCTCCTTTCGAAAGACTTTATCCTATGATTCAAATAAACAAGAAGGGATCAATCTGTGATAAATGGATAATAAGTTAGTCAAAAGATTAACAATAATAATTTGTGTCTATTTTATTTTCCCACAATATTTACTTGTTGACCAGACCTGATTTTCTGTGTTTGAGTTTTCGAACAATTTCGAATATGATGCAATTAAGCTAAACAACAGCGAAAACGCTCAGACCAAACAACCAATCAGGTGCATAATTACTAAGTAAAGTATGGAGTTGAGCATAGCATGTATGAGATTTTACTCAAGAATGGCAGAGTGGTAGATCCTTATAACGGCATAGATCAGATTATGGATCTTGGATTATCGGGGGGTGTTATAGAAAAGGCGGAGATCAACATTACCGAAGCAGCAGCTCAGATTATCGACCTTTCAGGCTGCATTGTCACACCGGGATTGATTGACATTCACACACATATTTTTCCCCTTGCGGAAATTGGTGTTTTAGGAGAAGCGACCTACTTTCCATCAGGTGTCACCACCGTCGCAGATGCCGGAAGCGCCGGAGCGGGGACTTATGAAGGCCATCGGGGGTTTCTGAGCAGCACAAAGCTGAATGTGAAATGCTTTCTCAACATCAGCTCAGGTGGATTAGCAACCGGAAGTTACCTAGAAAACTTAAATCCAGAGAAATTCAACAGAGAAAAGATCAAGAAACTGTTCAGAAAGTACCCAGAGGATTTAATCGGACTCAAGGTTCGACAAGGCGCTGAAATTGTGGGCGACTACGGTCTTGAGCCTTTAAGGGAAACCATCCGGCTGGCAGAGGAACTTGGCGTCAGAGTTATGGTGCATTGCTCGAATCCGCCGGACAGGATGGATGAACTCATAAACCTGCTTCGAACGGGAGACATCTTGTCTCACGCTTTTCAGAAAAAGGGAAGCAGCATTCTAGACAGTCAGGGGACGGTCAGTGAGGCTGTCAGGAGAGCAAAAGCGCGCGGCGTCATCTTTGATGTGGCACATGCCAACATCCACTTTTCACACCATGTCGCTGGAAAAGCCTTTGAACAGGGGATTCTCCCGGATACCATCAGCACGGATCTGACAGTGAGAAGTTTATATAAACGTCCTGCGGTCATGAACATGCTTCACGTCATGTCAAAATTTCTGGCCATGGGCATGACGCTGAACCAAATCATCAAAGCATGTACACAAAAGCCAGCAGAAATTTTAGGCAAAGAAAGGGAACTTGGTTCTTTAACTCCTGGCACTTTAGCAGATATCGCTGTCTTGAAGCTAATAGATTCAAATGTAGAGTTTGGTGATTGTGATGGCAGCATCATTAATGGATCACAGCAATTCAGAGCTATGCTGACGATTAAGGAGGGGGATTTGGTTTTCAGAGACATCGAAATCTAAATAGTAAATTAAAATTTGGGAGGTCAATATGAAAGGGTTAAAAAAATTCATCTCATTACTGTTAGCACTCGTCCTTATTTTTTCTTTAGCAGCATGTGGTAAAAGCAATGGGTCTGCGGCAGGAACCGGTACTGAAACACAGGGTTCTGATTGGCCTAAAAAAACCATACAAATTGCAGTGCCTTATAACGCCGGTGGTGACACTGACATCTACTGCCGTCTTGCGGCAGAGCGCTTAAGTGATATTCTTGGTCAGACTATTGTCGTCGTCAATATTGCTGGCTCCGGCGGCATTCTCGCGGCTAAACAAATCATGGCAGAAGATCCAAATGGCTACAACATCCTCTTCAGCCATACAGGCGGACTTATTCAGGAAGCCAGCGGCATGGCAGACTTCTCCTATGCAGAGTCCTTTGAATCTGGTGGCACTTTAGTAGAAGATAACACGTATACCATGGTTGCTAAAACAGAGAGCGGCTGGAAAACTCTGGCGGATGTTGTAGCAGCAGCTAAAGCAGCACCGGGTACAATTACTTATTCTCAAGTCAATGGACAGGTAACGCACTTCGTTTCCAAAAAGTTTGAAGAAGCTGCTGGAATTGAACTGGACAAGATCGACGTAGGCTCCTCTGCTGCGGATAGAACCGCAGCGTTCCTCGGCGGTCAAGTCGACTTGCTCGTCGTCAACTATGCAAATATTGCAGATTACGTAGAAGCAGGACAATTTGTGCCGCTTGGCATTTTGGCACCTGAACGTGTCGCGACTTTACCTGATGTTCCTACCTTCGTAGAACAAGGCTTTGACGTTGTCGCTGCGAAGCGTTACTCCTACAAATTCCCTAATGGAACGGATCAAGCCATTCTTGACAAATTTACAGCCGCAATCAAACAAGTCTCAGAGGATCCGGCATTCCAGGAAGAGCTTGCTGCATTCCACGCGGCGCCTTACTTCAAAGATCCTGTGACCACTGAAACGGATGAGGCAGCTGAAGTTGTCCTTCTGAAAGAAGTCATGGGTGATGTATTCAAGTAAGTCCCTATCACTGAAGTGGTGTCAATTGAATGAGTCATCATTGACACGGTCTTTTGACACCACTTTCTATGTCATTAAGTGGAGATTGATTATGAGTGAAAAACGAAGAGATATAATTGGTTCCATCATATTTATTATCTTTGGCATCTTTTTATTCGCTGTCTCGTTTACAGTGAAAACTATAATTGAAAATGATGTGGGTCCTGCGTTTATGCCTAAAATCGTAGCAGTTGCCATAGTGATTGTCTCGGTGAGCAAGCTCATCATTGCGCTTAAAAATAATAGCGCATCGTATACGACAGAGAAAAAATCAAAGGACGACAAAATGGGTAGTCTTCTAACCATTCTTAACCTGGGTGCCTATGTCGTTTTGTTTGAACCCTTAGGCTTCATCATTTCATCCATTGTCTACCTGATTCTGCAGATGATCATTTTATCGGATAAGGTTAACTTCAAACCAGTCAAATTCGCCATCATATCAGTAGCCTCAACTGTAGCAATCTATTTCCTCTTTGTGTATGCATTCAACCTCATGCTGCCCGAAGGCTTATTAGGAATTATTTGAGAGAAGGAATGATTTCATGGTTTTAGAAGGTATATTAGCGGTAATTTTGTCTCCGACATGTCTCTTGGTCACACTTTTAGGTGTCGTCGTCGGGATTATCTTTGGTTCGATTCCCGGTCTGTCCGCGACAATGGCAGTCGTCCTGTTTCTTCCAATGTCATTTGGCTTATCTCCTGTAGATGGCATCTCGCTTTTAATGGGTTTATACATAGGTGGTATTTCGGGCGGATGTATTTCGGCGGTCCTGCTGAAAATCCCAGGTACGCCATCCTCCATTTCAACGGTCTTTGATGGAGGACCAATGGCAGATAAGGGTGAAGCTGGCAGAGCAATCGGCATCTCCATTTTGTATTCTTTCATAGGCGGCATCCTGAGTTTGATCGCATTGATCTTCATCTCGCCGTACCTCGCAGCCATCACACTCAAATTCACAGCCTTTGAATATTTCTCAATTGCATTATTCTCCCTTACGATTATTGCGAGTATGTCAGGCAAATCCGTTCTGAATGGCTTGCTGAGCGGACTTTTGGGCATGGCCCTCGCCTTTGTAGGGATTTCGCCGATTGACGGCTTCATGCGCTTCAACTTCAACTCCATTAACCTTTTAAACGGCTTCGATATTGTAGCGGTATTGATCGGACTTTTCGCAGTCACAGACATTATCCAGACCGGCGCAGACAGAAAGCGGCTTTTCGACAAGGGTAATATCATTCAGTACAGTATGAAGGGCTTTGGTATTAGTCTTCATGAATTCAAAGGCCAGTTCGTCAATATGATTCGGTCCGCGCTGATTGGACTCGGTATTGGCATTCTTCCGGGTATTGGCGGATCGACGTCAGGACTGTTGGCATACTCTTCCGCACAGAATGCGTCAAAGTACCCTGAAAAATTCGGCACTGGGATCATCGATGGCGTCATTGCCTCTGAAACGGCCAACAACGCAACCATCGGCGGCGCTCTGATTCCTCTGCTGACCATGGGCATCCCGGGCAGTACGGTCGCAGCGGTTATCCTGGGTGGCCTCACCATTCATGGGATCACCCCAGGTCCACTAATTTTCGTCAAGAACGGCGTATTTATGTATGCGATCTTCACAGCGCTGTTGGTTGCCAACCTGTACATGTTGGTTGTGGAATACGCTGGTCTCAAATGGTTCGTCAAACTTCTGGGAATTCCTAAACATATTTTGCTTCCAATTGTCATGGTGCTCTGCGCTGTCGGCGCTTACGCAACCGGCAACAATGTCTTTGATGTCTGGAGTATCTTCGCCTTTGGCATGCTTGGATTGATGCTGAAAAAGCTGGCCATTACAACGACTCCGTTTATTATTGGTTACATTCTCTCAGGCATGGCGGAAGAGAATCTTCGCAGAGCATTGATTGTCAGCAAAGGCGATCTGCTTCCATTTATCACAAGACCAATTTCTGCACTGTTCTTAATCGTTGCGGTAGTCTCCATCGTTATGATTGTCATTAAGAATAAAGCAAAAAGAGCGACAGCTTAGTCAGCCAAAAATGTTAAGTGTGGTGAAGATATGAAAATTGGATTTATAGGATTTGGAGAAGCAGCTTACTGCATCTCCATAGGATTAAAAGGCGAGGGGATGCGTGACATTGTTGCCTACGATGTCATGATCACCCATCCGGAAATTGGAAAAGTCATTGAAGGACGTGCAGCTGAGGCTGGCGTGGCGCTTCTTGGATCCAGTGCCGAGGTCGTACAACAGGCCGACATCCTCTTTGTGGCAGTACCTTCCAGCTATGCCATGGATGTCTGCAACGACATCTATGATCATCTGAAAGCGGACCAAATCTATGCGGATGTGAGCGCCTCTACACCTGTGGTTAAAGAGCAGGTGTGGAACAGAGTTAGAGATACCGGTGTCTTATTCGTGGATGCCGCTATGCTCGGATCTCTGCCACTCGACAAACATAAAGTGCCAATCATGGCAAGCGGCAATGGCGCGGCGGCTTTATCTGAGGTCATGACACCTTATGGCATGAAAATTACATGCGCCAGCGAAAAAGCTGGGGATGCCTCTGCGATTAAACTGATCAGAAGTATTTTTATGAAAGGTATAGCCGGCCTGATGCTGGAAATGCTGCAGGCTTCTGAGTACTATCAGGTTTCAGATCAGGTGGTAAAGTCCGTTGGCAACTCCCTGGATGGGATCGCGTTTCAATCTCACCTGGATCGATTGATCACAGGCACTGCGATCCATGCAAAACGCAGAGCCGCGGAAATTAAAGGCTCCATCCAGCTCTGCGGCGAGGCGGGGATTGAGTGCCCTATGACGCTGGCATCAAAAAACAAACACGATCTGCTCGATTCCTACAATTTCCCTGAAAAATTTCATGGGACCCAGCCGAAAAAGTGGCAGGAAATTCTCAGCATAATGACATAGAAGAGGTGACCATATGGCAATTGGAAAAAGGATTTATCTGAAAAGAGAAATGCCGGACTTGGAAATTATGCGTCAGTTCAAGGAAATCCCGGCATCCAATACTGCGGATGTCATGAACCGTGTGGGTTCCATGCATCCTCGCATCAATCTGATGAGCAGCCCGGATGAGCCCATAATTGTTGGGCCTGCACTGACCGTGAAGGCACGGGCCGGCGACAACCTCGTGATCCATAAGGCACTCAACATGGCTCAGGAAGGCGACATCATTGTGGTCTCCAATGAGGGCGACAATACGCGTGCCTTAGTGGGTGAAGTCATGATGGCGTATGCATATTATTCAAAAAAAATCGCAGGCATTATTTTTGACGGCCCGATTCGGGATATTGATGCAATTCAACACATGAAGATGCATGTTTATGCAACAGGAACAACCCCAGGCGGACCATATAAAGAGGGTCCGGGCGAGATCAATGTCCCAATTGCCTGCGGCGAAGTCACTGTTGAACCGGGCGATATCATTCTCTGCGATCCGGATGGTGTGACGGTGATTCCCAAGGGCGAGGCTGCCGCTGTTCTCGCGGATGCCAGAAAATTCAAGGAAGAAGACGAGAAAAAACTCGCGGCTGCGAAAAATGGCACTGCGAACAGAGATTGGGTAGATAAATCTCTGGTTGAAAAGGACTTTGAAATTATTGATGACGTATACAGGCGATAAAAAAATCCCGAATGGTCCCCCTTCCCCTGGGCTGTTCGGGATTTTTG
>WXFH01000419.1 GCA_009881125.1 Acidaminobacter sp.
GACATCATAGGGGGAATAATCCATGATTCATCAGCTTACCTACAAGCGGGCCGAGCAACCTTGGGAATTTGAACAGATCTACAGGCTCAACTACGAAACTTTTGTCGAAGAAATCCCTCAGCACCAGCGGAGCGACTCTCGCCTGCTGATTGACAAATTCAATGATGAGAACACTTATTTCATTGCAGTCAGCCAGGATCAGGCGCTTCATGGCATGCTGGCCATCCGTGACCGGAGGCCTTTTTCACTCGATTCCAAGCTCGAAAATTTGGAGGCCTTGATCCCGCCGGCTAAATCCATGTGCGAAGTCCGCCTGCTCTCGGTCAGGCAGGGCGTCAGAAACGGCGTCGTGCTGATGGGACTCCTGATACAGCTCTATGAATACCTCCTGGTGATGGGTTATGACCTCGTCCTGATCTCAGGGATCCTGAACCAACAAAAGCTATACCGGCATATAGGCTTCATCCCCTTTGGCCCCGTGGTCGGCAGTGGAGAAGCCAGCTTTCAGCCCATGTACCTCAAGCGCGAAAATATCCAGATTCCAGGCAGTATCTTGCCTGAGGAGATCGTGAGTTTTCTTCCCGGTCCGGTTGAGCTGCCCGAAACCGTGATCACCGCTCTCAGCCGACCGGCAGTATCCCACCGTTCGTCAGGATTCCTAAAAAAACTGGAAGACGTCAAATCCAAACTGTGCGCGCTTTCCAATGCCAAGTACGCGGAAATCCTGATGGGATCCGGCACCCTGGCAAATGATGTCATCACCGCTCATTTGTCACTGCTTAATCAAAAAGGTCTGATTCTGAGCAACGGTGAATTTGGTGAGCGTCTGATCGACCATGCCAAACGCTTTTCACTGGACTTTGAAATCTGCCGAAAGGATTGGGGCGACGTTTTTGAACCACCTGCCGTTGAGCGCCTTCTAAAAAGCGATCCCAAGATCCGCTGGCTTTTTATGGTCCACTGCGAAAGCTCGACGGGCATGCTGAATCCCCTGACCGAAATCCAAGTCCTCTGCGACGCTTACCAAGTCAAGCTTTGTGTGGATGTCATAAGCGCTCTGGGCAATGTCGACCTCGACCTGAGCGGCGTTTACATGGCTTCCGCCACAAGCTCAAAGGGCATTGGCTCCTACTGCGGGCTGGGCATTGTCTTTTATAATTCACTACTGCCACCTACCGCCGGCCGGCTACCAAGATCTCTGGATCTACATAAATTCCAATCGGAATCAGGGGTACCCTATACCCTCTCCTCTAATCTCGTCGAAGCGCTTCATACCGCGCTCACCACCATTGATTATGCCAAGAGACGCCAAACCCTGTCGGTTGTCAGCCACAAGCTGCGCGAGGATCTCGATGCGGCGGGGCTCTCTCCATTGATCAGCGGCAGCCACGCTGCGGCCGCCATCCTCACTATTCCTCTGCCGGAAGCCGTCTCCGGCCTCCACTTGGGTGATTATCTCAAATATAAGGGCTTCCTTGTCAGCTATGAAAGCGTTTATCTCGTCAGAAGAAACTGGATCCAGATTTGCCTGATGGGTGACCTCAAGCCAGAGCGCGCGGATGCGCTGGCAGAGGTGATCAGGACCTATGTTCAGCTAAGAGCGACTTTAGTCTTCGTCAAGGAAAATAGTGCTGTGTAAAATTGTGGGAATGAAAATGACAATTGGCAGAATCCTTAAAGCTTTTTAAAAGCTCAAGTGCCTTTTGCCAATGGTCATTCCTACTTCTAAAAAATCTCCGAAATGAT
>WXFH01000420.1 GCA_009881125.1 Acidaminobacter sp.
TTATGCCGCTCTGTTCTGTTTAGACTTCCTAAAAATCCCAATACTCAAACCTGTCCCAACGCCGTTTGCCAGAGTGATCGCCAGATTATTCAGGTCAATGCTGCCAAATGCAGATAACAGCAGCTGAAGCTCGTTTTTGATGTCAGCGCCGGAATTGAAGGCCACAACCAACATCCCGAACGGAATAGCCGCAATCGCGCTCACCGCAGAGAACAATCGAATGGCCTTCTTCCCAAAGATTGAAGTGCCTACAGCAGCCCCAAAGACAGCCGCCATCAGCATGATGGCCATGGCATCCGCGATCCCTGCGGATCCAAAGATTGAGCTAACGGAAGCGGGCAGCAGAGATCCCAGACCCTCAAACACACCAAAGGCAATGAAAAGGCTAAGCGGCAGGGCAAACGCCCCAGTCACGGTCATCCACATAATTTTTTTCCCAAGACGCAGGGATAGTCCCAGCAGCAGCGCGCCTACGCCTCCTGAAATCAGCATTCCAAGTATAAAATCATCTGTCAGCAATAAGTAAACACTCGACAAAAGGCCGCTGATCAGAAAGGCGATCAGCCCAAGCAAGGTGGTCCAAAGCATATAAGCAAAACTGTTTTGCCTGACCTCTGACATTATGGTGACCTCCCTTATGGTTGTGGCATTTAGTTTTTTTCATTGATGTATGATTCCACTTCTTCATAGTGTAATTTTACACCTTTTGTGTACATTTTGCAATAGCCTTTGAAAAGCTTAATAACGCTATAAGAT
>WXFH01000421.1 GCA_009881125.1 Acidaminobacter sp.
CTATGCGTTCATTCAATCACCACTTTGCCTTGGATGACCGGGGGCATTATATACTTTCAAACCGACCAACCAGCACTTCGCATTCAGTGAGGTTTTCGCAGTATTTGTCCAGTGCTTCAAATTCTGCCGCAAACTTTTTTTTGAAGGTATTATAAGCAGCTTCCGATTCCCACACATCGACAGTGGTATAGGCACCGGGCGCATCCAGATCCTTGAGCAGGAGAGTTTGTCTGTAGCCTTCCCCTTGCTTAAACAGTCGGACCCATTCCCCTTCCGGCCCGTAAATCCTTTGGAATTCCGTTTCTTTGTCCAGGACTACCTTAAATCTCCATATATAGAGATAGGCGTGATCCGTGTTTAGCTTAGGTATTTGATCCATCATAACTTCACCTCATCGACTTATTTG
>WXFH01000422.1 GCA_009881125.1 Acidaminobacter sp.
TCGGATTAAGTCCATATTTTTTTTGTTATTCAACTGTGTACACCTCGATCCAGCAATAATAACTTCATTATACGCTTCTAAAATAGGATTAGTAAGGGAAAGTCGGATTCACGTGATAAGAGTATTATTCAAACGACAATTTTTTTGATCTCTCCCAAGAAAAAATAAACTGGGTGTCAGACACCGAGTTTCTTTTCAGCCTGGTACCGTCTTTCTGAGAATGCAAAGACCATCGGCAGCGTGCTCTGGCTTTTTTCACACAAGCCTTAAAGCGTTTTTGCCGATGGTCTCAAGTTTCCATTCCATATTCAACTTAAAAAGTACTCACTCAAACACTCGAATAGACT
>WXFH01000423.1 GCA_009881125.1 Acidaminobacter sp.
CGACGCGGACGGTAATATCAATGTAACAAAAGGAAGAGACCATTGGCATGGCTCTTTGGGCTTAAAAAAGCTCAAAGAGCAAGTCCTGAGGTTTAAAAACTTCAGGACGCTGCCGATGGTCTCATTATGACAAACGTCAGTTCTGCATTCTCTGCTTCATTAGGAACAATCTGAAAACTATCATTCTCGTAGTTAACAAACGATCATCCTACTAAGTTTTCAGAAAGATTCGCTGCCCCAACTTTCGTTTCATTAATGCCCCTTATTAAAATCCAAAGCAAAAATGCAAACTCTGAAATTGTTTGAGGGATTAGAAGTATTGTATTCACTGTTTCGTACCCAGGCAGCAGAAAATAAAGGAGTACTTCAAGGAACAAACTGAGGCCACCTACCACCAGTAAAGTCCCGAGAAATTTTGGCAGAAAACCAGACTTATATACTAAGAGACCAAGCGGAACCAGCCACAGTGCGAAAAACACGTTGGCAATTTCATAGCCATTCAAATATAAATCATAAGTAAACATTGCATTTGCCATTAGTTGTTCGGTAGCAACAGCATTTAAGTATTCCGCCCCGCGCAATAAATGCAAAGCGGCAAATTCATTCAAAAGATTGAGCATATTGATTGGAACACTGACTATTACAAAGATCACCATGAGCAAAGAAAGGTTTTTGTCGACGTGGCAAAACAGTTTGTATAAGACCAATGGAAGCAGCAGAAAGAGTACCATCATCAGCAGATCGCTGACAAAACCCAATCGAAATAGAAATTCGTTGGTCAGTAAATTTTGAGCAGTAGTCACGCTATCACCTGGTATGAATAATTTCGAACGAACAACCTGCGCCATTGGACCAAATATAAACATTAAAAGCCAAATCAGACCTGCCAATCTCGCGGTTTTTTTGTTGGTACCCACATTCATTTCTCCTTTCAAGTTTTTAGTTAGCTTTTGTTGTTATTTTTACTAATGTCTGCGATTGACTTGATTGACTTGATAGCCTCCACTTAAGCGCGAGCATCAGTATCGCTGCATTCCCCAGAATCTCTATGGCTGAAAAAAAGACGTAATGAAATGTAACCCCGGACCCAAAGAAAAACGATCCCAATTGGTAAACAATCATCAGAATAGCAGCCGCGATATTGGCGATCCAGTTGGCTTTAGAAGGTAAAATCGCTGACAACACTATCATTAGAAATGGAATCTCAAGGGAGACTCCTGCAAAGAGCAGCATGCCCTCCGTCATAGGTATACCGCCCACTTTGCCTTCAAGCAGCATTTGCAGTACCGACATTTCCATATTGCTTAAGAGATCGCAAAGAATGTAGTTGAGTGAAAGAAATGTCCAAAGTTTTGACAAGAGCATAGGCATTGGATCATTTAGATTGGATTGAATTGTGTTTAATGCTTTCATAAAATAACCTCCTCGTTTTAGTTGCTTATTTGAGATAAGCATACTAAAATCGAGGAGGTTTCGACACCTACTAAAGTAGGGTTTATGACGCGCAATAAGTAGGGTTTATGTTACCAACCCCAATACCTTCGCTTTCATTACAGCCTCAGTTCGGCGTTTTACCTGCAGCTTCCCATAAATCGTTTGATTATAACCCTTGACCGTACTTAGAGCTAAAAATAATGTGCTGCTAATTTCACTGTTTGAAAGTCCAGAGGCAATTAAAGTCAATACCTCAAGCTCTCTGACCGTCAATGGCTCATCTAAGGATTGATTCACATGTTCTTGGAAAAACGCCTTCTTGGTAATGCCAACCTCTGAGTTTAAACCTGATTTTTGCAGCGTCTCCGCCAGATCAATCGCGGCATCCACTTCTTCAAAGGAAATGTCATCCGGTACTGGATTCATAAAATAATGCGATTTGCTTTCTCGGAGACAATCCCTGGCCAAATCTATGAAACCTTCACTGCAATACACTCTCGCGAGTATAAGATAATATTTGTACTTCCAATCCATCAGTGCATATTTCTGGCCATAACGCTTGCTGTCCTCAAGAAATGCGTATGCCTGTTGATTTTCACCGCGCAAAAAGGCGACTTTGGCCAAACCTAAATAAAGGCTTGCCAGCAAGATGGGCGCTTGGTCTTCTCTGACTACGCTTTCTATAGTTTGTTCAAACACATCATATGCTCTGCTTAGATGTCCTTGTTGAATATAAAGTTCTCCCAATACCATATAAAAGGAGTTGTAGGTCAGCAGACTCCCGGAGTGACCAGCGTTTTCAATAGATTGTGCTATGAAAGTTTCAGCTTCTTTAAATTCTCCTGCGCTCCAGTGCGCAATGGCAAGCAGCATGGTTACAACACTTCGCTTTTGGTATTGACCACTGGGGATTTTGGCAAGCGCGTCTTGAGAATGCTTAAAAACATTTTCCAAATCTCCCGTTGCAGCAGCAATATAGCCGCGCGCTGAGGCAATTGTCGCCGGCAGCAACTCAAACTGAACCGCATCACTTATCAGTAAGTCTTTTCGTTTGTCTGTCGACTGATACTCTTCGTACAAAGCCTGAGCCTTGTCGATCCAAGTTTTACCACTTTCTACGTCGCCATTATCAAGCAGTGCCCAGCCGAACCCCATGGTAATTACAGGACTTTTCTCCAGGATCGAAGCCGGTAAACGCTTTGCCATATCCATCCATGATGACGACTGGAGCTGCATGTCCATTGAATCCCATTTACACTCGATTAATGCCGCAGCTTCTTCGTAGGCTTCCGCTTTGAGAAAGTGATGGATCGCCTCCTGCTCACGTCCGGCGGTTTTGAACCAGCATCCTGCTCGATACTGCAGCATTTCGATCTCTGCTTTAGGCTTTTGCTCGAGTCGTTCTCTCAGCAGATCTCGAAAGAGTTGGTGGAAGCGAAACCATTCACGCGACGATTCCAATTGAATGATAAAGCAGTTGGTCCTAACAAGCTTCTCTATGATCACGCGGCCTTTCCCCGGTTCCAGCGGAACAACCGCGTCACAAAGCTCCCCCGAGAAAGATTCCAGCACTGCGCTTTTTAGCAGAAATTCCTTGAT
>WXFH01000424.1 GCA_009881125.1 Acidaminobacter sp.
ACGTCATCATGTATCGATCATACCCTTGTCCATTTTCATTTAATTGAATGAATCGATCCCGAATCCAAGTTTATCTTTATATAGGTTTATAGCCACTGGGTTATTGATGTCTACGGTTAAACTCATTGTCTTGGAGACCTGAGCCGCTATACTTTTGCAAACGGACACCAAAAAACGATTCCTCCCTTGTGTTTTGAATATTTTCATATATATATACCCCGACTTTCCGTATCTGGCACCATTTTCGGAACACGAGCGCCAAACAATTCTGAACGTGTTGATATTAGAGAGTTTCAGCAAAATCATCTTCTTCAACTTCATTCTTGGTGGCGATAGGTGACAGCCACAGGTACAAAAAATGACAGACCATCGGCATGGCTCTTTGGGCTTTAAAAAGCTCAAGGAAGAGTTCTGCCGATGGTCTCGGAGTTTCTACTTTATATTTTTTTGCGCGCTGTTAACTTGTTCTGGAGCGGGCCATCATCCTTGAAACGCCACCGCCATTTTCAAGGTTAGTATACCCGTAGTGGTGAAGGATCTGCTTGGCGTAAGCACTTCGTGCGCCCGACGCACAGTAAAGAATTATTTTTTTGTCCTTCTGGCCGAACTCATCTAGCCTAGCCTGGATTTCGTCCAGAGGAATATTGATTGCACCTGGAACTGCGCCGTAGGAAAATTCATCTGTCGTACGCACATCCACAATCAACGGCTCGTTGGATTCTGCCTTTTTAACTTCCACTTTTGGCGTAGACTTTTCTTCAGCTTCGATGTTTTCTCCGATTGTCTTTGGTTCCGGAGCCGGGAGATCAAGTTGGAAGCTTGAAGGCGCCACCGCCCTGACATAGCCGGCAAGGCTTGAAAATCCGCCGCTGACATTGAACACTTTGGTAAATCCTGCGCCTATGAGCGTACGCAGCGCCTGATGCCCCTTCTTTCCGGTTTGGTCATAGACATAAATCAGTTTTTGCTTTGGCAGTTCATTGAGTTTAGTGGTCAGAATTTCCAGCGGCATATTGACCGCACCTTCCACATGAGATTTTTCGAAGGCAAATACATCCCTCACATCCAGCCATAGCGCTCCACGACTTTCTGAAGCGGCATCCAGTTCTGAAACGGTCAGGGCAGGCGAGTAGCCGGACATTCTGTTTTCAGCCACATAAGCCGCCATATTCATGGCATCATTCGCCGTTCCAAGGGGGGGCGCATAGGCAAAATCCATATCTGCCAGATCAGCCACCGTTAGCTTTGCCGCCGCCGCTGCCGCCAGGACGTCCAGCCTTCTGTCCGCTCCTGCGTAGCCAGCTGTTTGTCCCCCCAGCACAATGCCGGTTTCTCTGTCATAGACCACAAGGACAGTTACCTGCTCCGCGCCTGGATAATAGGAGGTGTGGTGTTCTTTATGAATCACGATGGCATCCGCGTTAAGACCCGCAGCTCTGGCAGCCTTTAATGAGAGTCCTGTGGTTCCTGCGACGGCTTCAAAGACCCTTACAATAGAGGTGCCTATGGAACCTTTATATTCATGTCTTTTGCCAAAAGCGTTCTCAGCGGCAATTCTCCCCTGGCGGTTGGCTGGTCCGGCGAGAGGTATACGCACTTTCTTGCCATGGATCCGGTGTTCAAGCTCAACCATATCCCCTGCAGCATAGATATTATCATCACTGGTCTTCAGAGTCGCGTCCACCAGCAGTCCACCCGCTTCGCCTATGGCAAGGCCTGCGTTTTCAGCCAGTTTTAAGGTTGGACGAACACCTATGGAGAGCAGAACCAGATCCGCATCTACGCTGGCGCCATCCTTCAGCATGACATGATTTCTTCCAATGTCAGCAACCGCTTTATTGGTCAGAACATCGACGCCATAAGACATCATTTCTTGCTGGATAAATCCTGCGATTTCAGCTTCCATAATAGCCATGACATGCGGCATCATCTCAACCACAGAGACTTTCATGCCCCTTTTGACCAGGGCTTCTGCCATTTCAAGACCAATAAATCCACCACCTACGACGACCGCTGTCTTAGGGCTTCTATTTTCAATAAAGGTGTGGATCTTGTCCATGTCCTCGAGGGTCCAAAGCTGGAACACATGATCCTGGTCAGCGCCGGGGATTGGAGGCGCAATGGGTTTTCCACCTTGTGCCAGAATCAGCTTTGTGTAGTCAAAGGTTTTCTTTTCGCCCGTGTGTGAGTCGACTGTATGAACGACTTTGTTTTCTCTGTCAATCTCTGTAGCTGACGTATTTATGTGAACTGCTGTCTGATACTGCTCATTAAAGCTTTCCGGACTTTGAAGGATCAGCTTTGATCTGCTTTTTATGTCGCCGCCAATATAATAAGGAAGTCCGCAATTCGCAAATGAGATATCCGGACCGGACTCAAGAATTGTAATTTCTGCATCCGCTGAAAGTCTTCTTGCTTTTGCTGCCGCTGTTGCACCTGCTGCTACGCCGCCAATAATAACTATTTTCTCCATTTTGTTCTCCTCCATAATAAGTGTCGTCGTTTTAATTATTAAGTGAATGACACTTGACGTCTGAACTTGATTTTTCGATTTCAGGATTTTATGTCATAATGTAATTTACATTTTTCAAGGCAGTACCCCTACCCCCTACGGGTATATAATACAGTCTTTTTTGTTCGTTGTCAATCCACTTTTTATTTCAAACTGAAATTCCTTTAAAAAAGAGGCGGAGTCCGTCTGATCTGGGTTTGAAGTGATGGAGCGGATTGGCAAAATAAAAACCATCGGCAGAAACTCTCTTGAGCTTCATAAAAAAGCTAAAAGAGAGATTGCCGATGGTCTCGAATTTTCATTCAGATTCCAAAGCCTAAAACCTTTATGTACTCGAGCACGGTTTCAGAACATAAGCTTCAAACGATTCTAAATGTGTTGATATTAGAGAGTTTTAAGATACTTCATTTTTCTTTTCACTCTCGGTGCCAAATGCCGATGAAGAAATTCGCTGACACAACCTCTATCCACAATCCGGCGCATCTGTATATTCGATTTGAATAAATACTAGTTCATTTGGGTACTTTTATAGTAGTTTTATGAAGAGGAGGTATATGAAATGGCGAAGTATATTGATGGATTTGTGCTTGTAGTGCCTATAGGCAAGGAAGATGAATATAAGAAACTGGCGGAAGAAGGGCGTAATGCATGGATGAAGCATGGTGCGCTTGGATACTTTGAATGTAAGGGTGACGATCTCAAACCACAGGAAATGGGAGAAGAAAAATCACGAGCTTTTACTGAAATTGCGGGAGCAAAAAATGATGAAAACGTATGGTTTTCATTTATTATTTTTAACTCAAAGCAACACCGAGATGAAGTAAATAAAAAAGTGATGGATGAAATGGTTGAGACGTATAAAGACCAAGTTGATGTTCCAATGCCAGTTGATATGACAAGAATGGCATACGGAGGATTTGAGGTAGTAGTTGAAGGCTGAAAAATCAAATAATAGTTTCAAGCCTTTAGATGATTAGATCCTGGTATTCAAGCAAATTCTGCCGTTGACCGTCATCACTTTCTTTGGACAGCATTTCTCCACAAACGGAAGAGACTGATATGAAAAGGGAGTGACATCGACTCCCCTCTCCTCTATTAAAAGACAGGACATCCTCCATATGGGGGATGTTCTGTCTTTTGATAGAGGAGACTCCAGAATTAAATGATACAATGCACCCTCCCTTTCTTAATGTTCAACGATTTCAAGATAAGAGGGTTAAATTTTTCAGGGGTGTGCATTTTTATGGCTTCGAAAACGCAGTTTTCCTCAATTCAAAGACAGTGTTACTTCTATACTACCTTTGCCTAATGCTTCTTCTAGGTGCTCCACATCATCAATATGACCGAGCATTGTGAAATTCCAAGAGTTTTTTCCGTAATAAATCGAAAACTGGTCACCGAGGTAGAGAATCACATCACCGCTAATGGTCGTGATCTGTGTGTCATTCCGCGGAAGCGTGGTGCCAAGATCACCGACCTTCTCCATGCCCGCATAATCATCCAGAGACAGAGTAACTGGTTCATTGGCAAGATATTGTTTGAGTGCTTCTGCACTGGAGTTTTTCTCAAGCGTCACTGTAAAATTGTAACTTCCAGCTGTGATGATCATTTTCTGATTCTCCTCAGGTAATCCTATGGATTCTGTTGTATTGGACTTGCCGGGCCTTACAGGAGCATCCGTCTCAGATTTCCCTTCCGATCCACTTGATATCTCCGTAGAGGAAGGGATCTCCTTTTCAGAGGGGACGAACTCACTAAATGGCTTATTGCTTGAACAGCCTGTTACACACAATAAAGCGATGAATGACAGAAAAATAATTGTGATACCTTTTTTCATGATGCTTCTCCCTATCTGAACACAGCTTCCCAAGCTATTGCAGGTTCTTCTTAAAAAACTCCGTCATTTGATCAAAGGGAATGATATCGATCTGATCATACAAATCGGTATGGACAGCGCCTGGAATGATCATCAGCTCTTTGTTATCACCCTTTAGCTTTGAAAATGCATCCTTGCCGAAATAGCAGGAGTGCGCTTTTTCACCATGGATCACCAGAACGGCGCTTCGGATTTCATCACTATACTGCAAAATCGGCATATTGAGAAACGACAGGGATGTGGTGATGTTCCATCCATCTGTAGAGTTTAATGATCTCTCATTATAACCACGTGGTGTTTTGTAGTAGGCATAGTAGTCCTTTACAAAGAAAGGTGCATCCTCGGGGAGCGGATCAACAACTCCACCGCCTCTTGTGTAGCTACGGTGTTTATAATCAATGATACGCTGTGCGTTCAGCGCGACGCGTGTCTGGTGGCGCACTTCTTCAGTATCAGAAGAATCAAAATAACCCTTGGCAATGACACGGGTCATATCATACATGGTAGACGCGACCGTTGCTTTGATTCTTGTATCGATTGCAGCTGCATTGAGAGCCAATCCGCCCCATCCGCAGATGCCGATAATGCCGATCTTTTCAGGATCAACATTCTCTTGAACGGACAGAAAATCGACTGCCGCTTGAAAATCCTCTGTATTGATATCAGGGGAAGCCACGTATCTTGGAGTCCCGCCGCTTTCACCGGTGAAGGAAGGATCAAACGCGATGGTCAGAAAGCCATTTTCAGCCATAGTCTGAGCGTACAAGCCTGATGATTGCTCCTTTACCGCTCCAAAGGGTCCGCTAACAGCAATCGCAGCCAGCTTGCCCTCTGCGTTCTTAGGCTCATACAAATCAGCCGCCAGCGTAATGCCGTAGCGGTTGTGGAATGTAATCTTTCTGTGATTGACTTTATCGCTTTTAGGGAAGGTCTTATCCCATTCTTTACTTAAATACAATTTTTCTTCCATAAAAAAATCCTCCTTGTAATTGACGAATAACCCCGTCTGTGATACCATCCTAATACCTAAACCTAACTTTAGGTCAAGCCTTTTTTAAAATAATTTTGAGGATGATCACATGAATACAATCGGCCAAATTTCAGAGATGTTTGACATTCCTATTTCTACTCTACGCTACTATGACAAAGAGGGGCTTTTCCCTGATATGCAGCGCATATCCGGCATACGCAATTTCAGCGATAAGGAAGTCGAGGCACTTCGTGTGATTGAGTGCCTGAAAAAATCCGGCATGGAAATTAAAGCTATCAAGACATTTATGGAATGGTGCGCGATGGGCAGCGAAACTTACTCGCAGCGCAAAGAACTGTTTATCAACCAGGAAAAGGTTGTAACAGCTGAAATTGAGAGACTTGAAAAAACCTTAGCTATGATAAAATTCAAGCACTGGTATTATGAGCAGGCAATCAAAGACGGCAATGAGGACCGCCTTATGGAAATGATCCCCAACCATCTTCCTGAAGATGTCAAAGCTATGTATGATACTTCGCATAGTTCTCAGATTGAAAGGTTATAGAGGCGGAGTGATGATCTTGAGTGCAAACCGTACCTGGCACGATTTTCGGAACACAAGCGACTTTCTTGTTTAGACATGTTGATATTAGAGTGTTTCAGGAAAATCTTCTTCTTCAATTTCACTTATGGTGCCAGGTACAGTCAAACGCGACTCCCCTCGCATGTACAACCTCGCGATACGGCGAGGGGAGTCGCTCCGCACGTGCGCTGCCTCCAGCCGCAGCAACTGTGTGAACCCTCTCATACCATCTCTTGCATAAAGTTCTTGGCTCCGCCATAAATCTTACAACCCGGACCGGGTCCCCACCATCAGGCCGTGCCTTTGGCATGGCCTTCACTATCACGCCGGGGCGGGGCGACATGCCACCGGCATATCGCCTTTATCCGCCCGTTCTACTCCCCCCGCCCTCACCAAAAAGACATATCACCCTCATATGTAATTTACTATCTTGTTTGAGTTACGTTTTGGTGGACCCATTCGCGCCTTCGCGCTCAGGGCTCGCAAACGCGAGGCGTTTGCTATGGGCAAGCCTCCACCAAAAAACAAGACATCCCCCAATTGGGGGATGTCTTGTTTTTTGGTGGAGGCGAGGGGAGTCGAACCCCTGTCCAAAAGCCCTTTGCCATCAGTTTCTCCGAGCGCAGTCACCTATTTAAATTTAGCCATCTCTCACTCCTGGTGACCGGATTGAGGTCAGGCGATC
>WXFH01000425.1 GCA_009881125.1 Acidaminobacter sp.
CAAAGAATTTGTACTGGTGATCGCGATCCAAAAATAATTGGTAAGAGGAAAGAATTTATCGATTTAGCTTATGGTAAGGGATATAATTAGAGCGAAATTTCTAAATTGTTGAATATGACAAAGCTCGCGTCGCAATAGCTTTAATCAGAAGCGAAGCAGCTGAGGGTAAGTTGAAACCAGGTGTCTGACACCGAGTTTCTATTGGAGGGATGAACGTGACCAATAAAGACCTGAATCTCAAACTAAAGCTGGCCGACCAAAACCTGGCCGATTCCATTATTCACAGGAATAAACATTCACTTCATGGGGTGTCAGAAGAAGCAGAGACTTTCATCTTGTTCAACCTCGGGATTGACAGTATGGACGGTCACCTTAATGGCGTACTTTGCCTGGAACAGACAGAGCCCGAAATGCTGTTCAACGAGGCAAAGCGCTTTTTTGCTCAAGATCACAGGGGCTTCGTCTTCTGGGTTAGAGACCACGCTGATCTGAAGCTTGAAGCCTATTTGAAGGAAAAAGGGTACACACCCCTAAGAATTCCAGGTTCAACGGGTATGTTGACTGAAAAACCAATCGAGATGCCTGAGATTCCGGATGGTGTCATTACCAGAAAAGTCGCTGGTGCAAAAGAGCTTGAAGATTATGGTGTTGTAGTAAGAGACGCCTTTAATAAGCCAACAGCTGTCACGAAAGAAATGTTCAGTCATGAGCGGATTCTGGTGGGTGAGACGGTGGGGGCGTGGGTGGCGTATAGGGACCAGCGGCCAGTAGCGGCGGCGACAATGGTTATAAGCGGAAAGGCAGCGGGCATCTACTATGTAGGAACGATTGCCGATGAGCGAGGGAAGGGCCTGGGGGCGCTGATGACAGCAGTCGCAGCGAATGCCGGATTCGAGCTGGGGGCTGAGGTCGTGGTGCTCCAAGCTTCTATTGCCGGTGAACCGGTCTACAGAAGATTGGAATTTGAAACCATAACGCATTACAGATGGTACTTGATCCAGCCATAGGGTTATTAAGCGGAAGTCGGGATTGATCAGCCTCCTGCTGCTAACGTCGTTTTCCATGCTACACATTTCCCACCCAATTCAGTTCAGAAAATCTCGATTGAACGAGGGCTTAGAATGGTATGAATGGGATAAGAAGTGCTGATTTGAAAGGGAGGTTTTAATGT
>WXFH01000426.1 GCA_009881125.1 Acidaminobacter sp.
GAGATAATCACTGACACATCTTGAGGTGAAGCTTGAAAGGTACTTTCTCAATGGTGCCATCCAAGAGCTGGATTAAGCAGTTTACATAAAAACGTATTGAAAAACGTCAAATTTAATATTATAGTTTTGACGCTTTGGGTATAAATGACGCGAATAAGTAAAATCCAAATATTCCAAGATGCGTCACACTATGACCGGTAATTGCTGGATCTCTAAAACAATTTTTTATAGTTCTTCATAGCAA
>WXFH01000427.1 GCA_009881125.1 Acidaminobacter sp.
AGGGAAGGAACTGTGACCTCCAGCTATTGGGATGTTCAAACAAGTGGTATCAATGATTCTCTCCGTGGTGAAGGCCTGACCACTGACGCAATGCTACAAAAAAGCAGTTATGTGGGCTGGGATTTTGGGGGTATTTGGGATATCGAAGAGGGTAATTCGTATCCATTTTTCATATGGCAAGGCAATGTTACTATTCCATATTTAAGAAGCTTGATTGCTGTCAATGATTCTGTTGAAGTTCAGGAAGACAGTACGGATAATATTATTCAAGTATTGACCAATGATATCGTTGACGGCAATCCTATAGAAATTATTGAAGTCACAGAGGCTCGATATGGTACTGTTATCATTACGGATAACGCAATCTCCTACACGCCTGATCCTTCTTTTGAAGGATTTGACAGTTTTACTTACATCATCACAGGTGGTGATAGTGAAAGCGATACTGCAATGGTATTTGTCAGAGTCAACAATGAAAATGATCCGCCTGAAGCAGTGGATGACGCGGCTGAGGTGAATTGGAATTCATCAGCTAATGTTATTGACGTTCTATCCAATGACAGTGATATTGATAGCGATGATGTGCTGACGGTGACAGCAGTATCACAAGGTGAACACGGCACAGTTGAATTTACAGCGACTGAGGTAACATATACACCTAATCAAGCATTCTATGGTGTTGACAGCTTCACTTATACAATCAGTGATGGAAATGAAAGTACTGATACGGCAATGGTTACTATTACTGTATTAAATGGGAATAATTCCCCAATAGCAGTTGATGATATAGTGACTGTCAACGAGGACAGTGTGACCAATACCATTGAGGTTTTGTCCAATGACAGCGATCCGGATGGAGACAGCTTGACGGTACTTTCAGTCACAGTTCCTTCACATGGAACAGCGGTAATTGAAGGAAATGCAGTTAGTTACACACCGGCTGCAAATTACTACGGAACGGACAGCTTCAATTACACCATCAGTGACGGCAAAGGTGGGACAGACACTGCGACAGTTTCTGTCACCGTGAAGCGAACCAGCACGAGTGGTGGCAGCAGCGGTTCCACACCAGTTCCTCCTGAAATTGTGGTTGTGACAAAAACACTGACAACATCCAAAATCAATTCCACAGAAATTTCAATGATCCAAGATCAAGGAACAGCAATAGCTGATCTATCCTCCGAATTAATCAACGCACTAGTGGATCAAGCGAAAAAAACAGAGGGTACCGGCAAAACGGATGTCATCGAAGTGATTGCTAAGGTTGATGGCATCATACAAGGGATTCAGATCAAACTACAGGCGAATGATTTATTGAAACTGACCAGTTTAATGGAGCCAAGCTTCAAAGTAACAACACCGTTTATTTCAATAACTTTGGATTCTGAAGCAATGAAAGCTATCAATGCTGTCAATGCACAAGGCAACATTACAATATCAGCTCGAATGGTTAAAACTGATGAACTGACTGCCAATGAGAAGCAAATAATTCAGGACAGACCAGTTTATGAGCTGAAGGTGATGAATGGCAGCACACCAGTCACCAATTTCGGGAAAGGTGAGGTCACGGTTGAAATTCCATATACGCTTAAAGCCGGTGAGGATCCTGATGCCCTTGTCGTTTTCTATTTAGCGGATAACGGCACTTTAGAGCAGGTTATGGGCCACTATGACAGTATATTGAAAGCCATTGTTTTCAGTACTGATCATTTCTCTGAATTCGTGATTGGTTACAAGTTAGTCACCTTCACAGATATTCCAGCACAGGCGTGGTATAAAAATGCAGTTGAATTTATTGCTGCACGGGGGATCACGTCAGGAACAGGCGGAGGAAAATTTGAACCTGAAGCGAGTTTGAAGCGGGCGGACTTTGTCGTTCTGATGATGAATACTTATGCTTCAGAGATTCAAAAGATTGGAAACAAATCATTGCTTGAGAATTTCACTGACTCTGGAAATACCTATTACACCGACCACTTACTGAATGCAAGAAGATTAGGACTTGTTCAAGGAACCGGGAACAATAAATTTGATCCTGAGCTCGAGATTACAAGGCAGGAAATGCTGGTCATGCTGTTTAATCTGCTGAAAGCGATTGACAAGGTACCTGATCAGTCAAAGGATCTGAGCATTGCAAGCTACAAAGACTCTGATAAAATAGCCCCATGGGCAGATGAGGCTGTTGTCTCCTTCCTCAACTCTGGCGTAATCACGGGTTACAATAATATGTTGACGCCAGATGTCAAAATAACGCGTGCTGAAATTGCGCAGATTATTCAAAACTTGATTAAATGATTGTAATCCTCTCAAGGAGTCTGTTGGGTGCGGCATCTGTTCTGGGTGCTGCACCCTTTTTCCTTTGTGTGAAAGAGTTGATTAAATAACACGCGTTATTATTGTATAAACACAAATGGTTCAAAAATAATTATCTCATCCACCTCTGCGTTGGAGTGTTATGTGAACAATCGGGTATATATAACCATATTCGTGATGATTAATACCAGTCTTGAATGATTCGTTGATGCGGAGTTTTTGAAGGGAGGGTTAATGCGCTGGATATATGCTTCTTACGTCTGTTGTCCATACAAAGCTATGACTTATTTGAGAGAGAGGTGAAAGTCCATGAAGACTAAGCATCGAATCTTGAGCCTGGTACTGATTCTAAGCCAATTGCTGGCTTACTCGCTTCCTGCTCATGCGGCTGACAGCCTGATACCAATCTACAGTTGGTCAGATCTCAATAATATAAGAAATAACATGAGCGGTGCTTATATTTTAATGAACGACCTAAATGAAAGCTCAGCCGGGTATGACGTTTATGTCAGAAACGGCGGTTGGAT
>WXFH01000428.1 GCA_009881125.1 Acidaminobacter sp.
AAGGCTGCGGTCCCAGCTGAATCATTACATGCTCTGTCAACAAGTTAAACTCAGGGTCAGACCCCAAATCGAAGTCGGGGTAAGACACCAACCTGAACTCGGTGTCTTACCCCACTTCATAACATCACCTCGTTTAAATCCCACTCAAATGGGAATAAATGTAGCGTATGGAGTTACAAAAAAATAAATTGAGGTGGTGATTTCCGGCAGAGGCAGGTCTAAAACGGCATCCTGGAAGACGCGGCGTCTACTTTGATTTCGATTTGACCCAAGTTTCAGCAAACCCCGAGGAGGGGAGACTATGAACAGGAAAGTCCTCTTGTTGCTCTTGGCCCTTGTGGTCCTGATGATGGGTACTGCCTGTTCCGGCGGAAAGGAAGAAGGTATCATTTCCGCTCAGGAATGGGAAAAGGATCATCCGGACATATACGCAAGCTATCTGAAAAATAATGAAATGGCAGCAACAACCTACGGCGCGTCCGAGCAAATAGATTATCTGGAGAAATACCCTTACTTAAATACACTGTATGACGGCAACAGCTTCAGTATCGAATACCTGAGAGCACGGGGCCATACTTACGCCCTGGAAGACGTGGTAAACTCAGAACGGCCCAAACCGGCCGCCAGCTGCCTGACCTGTAAGACCAGCGGATTTCTGACTATCTTGGAGGCGCAGGGCGTCGCCGGCAACGCGCTTAAATTTGAAGAAGTCGTTAACCTGGAAGAAATGGAAACGATCAGCTGCTATGACTGTCACAAGAATGAACCAGGCGTTCTCTATGTCACCCGCGAGCACTTGAATGTCGCCGTCGAAGGCATTGGCAAGGAGTTTAAACCTGAAGAAATGGCTTGTGCCCAGTGTCACGTTGAGTACTATCTCGATCCGGAAAGCAAGGTGGTCATAATGCCATCGGTTAACGGGTTGAACCCTGAAGCCATGATGGCCTATTACGACGACCTTGGCTACTCAGACTGGACCCATCCGGTCAGCGGCACGCCGCTTCTGAAGGTTCAGCACCCTGAATGGGAGACCTTCCAGGGCAGCCTGCACCAAGGCTACGGCTTTACCTGCGTTAATTGCCATATGCCGGATGTCGAAAGCGCAAGCGGCGACGTCATGCCATCCCATCAATGGACGAGTCCGCTCAAAAATGTCGAAGCCTCCTGTCTCACCTGCCATACCAAAGAAACCAGTGAGTCCATGATTGCCAAAGTCGAAGGACTTCAAGGCAGAGTCGAGGAGCGCATGAACGAGACGGCACTCAAAATTGAGGCGCTCATCCAAGCCCTTGGAGAAGCGCAAAACAGCGGGGTTTCCGAGGCCGTTCTGACAGAGGCCAGAGCGAAGCATAGAGCGGCGCAGTGGTATTGGGACTTCGTATTCGTCGAAAACAGCGAAGGCTTCCACAACAACCCGCTGTCCCACAAGCTTCTGGACCAAGCGGAACAATTGACGGAGGAAGCGCTGACCCTGCTTCAAGGCAATTAATTCTACGGGCTCCTCGCGGAGCCTTTTTTTCGAGGTGAGCGCATGGGCAGCAGAAAAGGCAATTCACCGGTGGAACAGCTGGGACTTGGGACTGGAACCATCGGCAAAAAGAGCGGAGGAAGGATCTGGGGCGTGTTTTATGGCATGCGCAGCGGTATGATCCTGCTGGCACTGGTCGCGGCGCTGTCCATCCTTGGGACGCTGATTCCCCAGGGACACACAGCCGAATTTTACGCGCAGAATTTCAGTGGCGTTAAACTGAGCGCCATTCAGTTTTTTCAGCTCGACAGGGTCTACAGCGCCTGGTGGTACGGCTTTCTGATTCTCATGCTGTCCATCAACCTGATTCTCTGCAACCTGAGGCGGTTCCCCAAACTTTTAAAAGAATGGCGACTGCCGATGGTCCCTGAAACCATCCTTCCACAACACGGTACTTTTTACGGCACCTACACCGCGCCATTTGGAGAACCGCCAAAAATTGCAGTCGAAACCTTCTTCAAGCGGGCAGGCTTCAAGAGCTTCAAAACAAAGGAGACCACGGACGGACTCTATCTCTATGCCAGCCGCTGCAAGGCGGGACTGCTGGGATCTTGGCTCAGCCATCTTGGCCTTCTGCTGATCATAGTTTTCTTTTTCATAGGAAAACTGCTGGGCTTCGAGGCATTTGTCTACGGGGTGCCAGGGACGGACCAGGTTGTGGCAGGCACTCCCTACAGGATTGCCATTGAGGCATTCGACATTGAATACCGTCAGGATTACAGTATCCATCAATATCTCACAGATCTGATACTATATGATCCGGAAAACGGCTTCAGGGCGTCAGGGCGGACCCAGGTCAACGCCCCGTTTCGAAGCCAGGGGATGAGTATTTACCAAAACGGCACCGGCTGGGCGCTGGACGTGGTGATGCAAAAGGCGGACGGCTCCGAGATCAGTCGCACGCTCTACACGTCGGAGGTCTTTGAGGAACCGGGTGAATCCATCGCACTTCACTACCTGGCCTTTTATCCTGACTTCATAATGAAAGATGGCCAGCCCTATACAGCGACGCCATTCCTCAATCGACCTGTACTGCTCTATTCGCTCTTTGAAGAGGGCCGCCAGGTAAGGACAAACGTGGCCATGCCGGGAGAACCGATCCGCTATGGTGATACCACGTTTTCGTTCTATCAACCCCGGCTGTTCACAGTGCTTCAGGTGGTGCGCGATCCAGGCACTATACCGGCCGGCGCAGGCGGTATGCTGCTTCTGACAGGTCTCTTTCTGAGCTTTTACTGGGTACCAAAATCTCTCTATGGTTATGTAGGTGCGGATGGGAAAGTTTGGGTCAGCGGATTCACAAAGAAGAATCCTATAATCTATCATGAATCCCTTTCAGCGCTGTGGCAAACTTTGAAAATGGGGGAATAGTGTATGCTGGAGCAATTTCTGGGCATTGAAAGCTTATGCTTCTATGGTGCACTGGGACTCTATTTTGCAGCCATGGTGCTCTATCTGGCATTTTTTCTGGGCAAAAATGAAAAACTTGGGCGCGTCGCCACTTATGTTCTGTGGGGCGGCTTTATCCTGCATTCCCTGGCTCTAGTCTCCCGGGGACTCGGTGCTCAGCGGGTACCGCTGTCGAACCAATACGAGTTTGCTACCAGTTTCGCCTGGGGTATTGCCCTTGTGTATCTCATCTTCGAACGCCGTTACAGCTTCAGGGCAATGGGTGCTTTTGTAGCGCCGGTGATCCTGCTCATCATTGGTTACGCCGCTATGCAGAATAAAGATGTGCGGCCGTTGATGCCGGCGCTTCGCAGTCTGTGGCTTACTTTTCACGTTGCAACGGCGGTCGTCAGCTATGGCGCTTTTGGGGTCGCTTTTGGAGTGTCTGGGATGTATCTGCTCAGGGACCGCTTTCAAGAAGATGATTTTATTCAGCGTCATCTGCCTACCCTGGGAAAGCTGGACATGATCAGCTATAGGGCAGTGGCTTCCGGTTATTTCTTTCTGACTCTGGTAATCATTACGGGGGCTATTTGGGCGGAGTCTGCCTGGGGCCGTTACTGGGCTTGGGATCCCAAAGAGACCTGGTCGCTGATCACCTGGATCATCTACGCAATTTATCTCCACATGAGAATTGTGAAGGGGTGGAGTGGCAAGAAAGCCGCAGTCTTTGCTCTGATTGGGTTTATTTGCGTTTTGTTTACTTATGTCGGGGTG
>WXFH01000429.1 GCA_009881125.1 Acidaminobacter sp.
ATTGTTAAAAATTACAAAAATGGCCGCACCCTTGAAAATTGACTTTAATCCTGATCGTGATATTTGAAAGACACTTTGAGTTTGGTTCGGAATAATACCGCCTTGCCATCCTCAATTTGGAGGTCCATTCTGACGACTTCAGCTATGCGAATGTCATCCAGAGACTTGGAAGCCACCTCTACAGCCGAAATAGCTGCCTTTTCCCAGGATTCCTCACTGGTACCGATCAGTTCGATGACTTTGTAAACACTTTCAGCCATTTTCTCTCTCCTTTTCGCGTAAGTCTGGGTGAGTGACAAACGTCAGACAGACAATGACGACAGATCGGGTGCAGCCCTCATAAACTTGTGTTGTGAAAAATGCCTTATTGCTG
>WXFH01000430.1 GCA_009881125.1 Acidaminobacter sp.
AAAAAGTCTAAAGATGATGGGATTATATTTGCCCAGTCTGAATAGACCGACATAAAAAAGAATGCAAAAAAACAGACAACCCCAGTCGAAAAACCGGGGTTGTTTTTTAATGTGTGAAATTCTAAATGAGTGGATCTCCTTAGCCGAAGAAGTTCATGAAGGTAGTGATAATGGCGGCATTGAAGAAGTCAATGAAAAGGCTGCCTACCAGTGGAAGGATGAAGAAAGCGACTGGTGATGGGCCAAAACGGCCAGTGATTGCTTGCATATTGGCAATGGCGTTCGGTGTCGCGCCCATGCCAAAGCCGCAGTGACCGCCTGTGATGACCGCAGCATTGAAGTCACGGCCCATGACATTAAATGTGACAAATATTGCGTAGATTGCCATAAGAACAGTTTGCGCCAACAGCATGACGACCATTGGGACAGCCAGCTCTGCAAGTTCCCATAACTTAAGGCCTGAGAGTGCCATAGCAAGGAAGAGGGAAAGGGCAATGCCGCCAATCATTTCGATCTCAATTTCAGGTGTCTTCCAAGACTTTTTAATGTCAGAAATATTACGCATAATGGCTGCAGCGAACATTGCGCCAATATATGACGGGAAGGTCATGAACTGGCCGAGGAAAGCAGAAATAATGGTTCCGATACCCATTGCTATGATAATCTGAATGGTTGCTGATGTAATTGTAGCTGGAATCAGTTGCTCTTCTACCGAGTTCTGAAGGAATTCCGGATCTTCGTGCATTTTAGCGTGATCAGCAATCTCCATATTTTTCATGTCGGAAGCTGAATCTGGCTTAAGTTTGTTTTTATCGATGAGGAACTTCGCAATTGGTCCGCCAATCATACTGCCCATAACCAGACCAAAGGTTGCGGAAGCCATGGCGACAGACATTGCACCGACAGCGCCCCGTTCTTCAAAGAGCGGCGCGAAAGCGCCAGAAGTGCCGTGTCCGCCAGTCATTGGCGTAGAGCCGGTGGCCAAACCAATAAGTTCGTTGAGACCGAAAACTTTTGCGAGACTAACGCCAAGAATATTTTGCAATACGACCAGACCAATGGCTGCCATAAGGAATACAAAGACTTTGACCCCGCCTTTTTTAAGGACTCGGAGACTCGCCGTGAAGCCGACAGTTGTGAAGAAAGCAGTCATTAAAACACTTTGAAGTGTGTTATTGAAGACGAAGGCGAGGATTCCGGTTTGTCTGAGAATGAGTGCGATAATGGCGAACAATAAACCACCGACTACTGGTGCTGGAATGCAGAATTTTTCGAGGAATTGGAGA
>WXFH01000431.1 GCA_009881125.1 Acidaminobacter sp.
GCAAAAAGTGGGGGGGTTACGCTGCAGTTGGTGTGTGGATTAGAAGATGAAAGGCCACTGGTCAGGAAGTGATTTATAACCAAAAACATCTTTTCACGTCCAAATTTTTCGGATAGAATTAGTGTGTTGAATCAACTAAAGGTGCCGAAGTTAGTTCCGTGCTGTCTGACCTGTCAGGGTCACAAGGACTTCTGCATAGAGGCCTGAGAGCCGTGACCATGTCCATACAG
>WXFH01000432.1 GCA_009881125.1 Acidaminobacter sp.
CAGTTGATTTTGGTGCCAGAGCTGGTCCTAGGACATAGATAGGTTAGATAAATAACAACGCAATGGGAAGTGAAAGCATGGCGCTTGCACTTCCTTTTGCTTTCAAAAGGGAAAAAGCCCTAGGACGGAAAGATAGTGTATGCGGCTTACGCCCAATGACACCAGCTTCCCAATCTATGGCTTTTTCAATAATATTGTGCTATTATCCTGCCATTCTATCTTCTTTTTGTT
>WXFH01000433.1 GCA_009881125.1 Acidaminobacter sp.
AAATGGAAATTGAAAAGAAATAGAGACTGAAAAAGTCTGGAATTAAGTCTTTGAAATGCTTAAACTAGGACCATCGGAATGTTGAAAAAAGACATTCTGATGGTCCTGATTTTTGGGGGGACGTGCATTGTGGAAATATTACCATTCCCAATTCGGGTTTTGTCTTGTCTCCAAGTGAAGCCCGGCGAATTTTATGCTTTAGTTTCGCCAAACGTATATAATGAGATTATTGGATCAGAACATGAGAAAAAGATCATTAGGTGAGGAAAAATGTTGAAAAATATCAAACTGGAACGCAACAAATTAATACTATCTTGGATGATCGGCCTTTTCAGCTTGGCTGGGATCTTTTTTTCCACACGCCTCGCCTTTAATGAATTTTCGATTAACTTCCCGTGGAGTTTAATTCTGCCGATGGTTGTTACTCTGGCCTGGGGTCGATTCTATGGCATGGTGTGTCTGGTCCTCGGAGGCGTGATCATCTATCCGTTTATACTGGGACCTTACAATGGATGGGCTTCACTGGTTCCAGTGATATCCTATGGACTCTGGATCCAGATTCAAGGATGGGGTAAGGGTCATAGAGAAGGCTCTAAAGCTTTGCGCTATAATGCTTATTTTCTCCAGGTTATTTACAGTTTGGCCAGAATGGGGCTCTATATCGCACTGTTTCCAATTTTACTTAAACTAAATGGTGTTTATCTTTATCCCAATGCGCTAAATTCAATGTCAACAGATGTAATTGTGATTTTTGCTGTCAAAGGGATAATCGTTGAGTTTGTATTTTTGGCATTGGCAGATGCTCTGCTTCAGCTGCCCTTCATAAGACGGATGATGCTTATGGAGGTTCGTGTTGGCAGTGAACGAAACACTCTGATCATGTCGCTGATGTTTTTTGGTGGTCTCTTTTTCGCTTGGTTGTTGTTATTTGTTCAGCAGGTCATTGTTCGGGGA
This sequence comes from Acidaminobacter sp., assembly GCA_009881125.1. The sequence continues at coordinate 955 of WXFH01000433.1, forward strand.
GAATCGACATCTGCTTGGTTTCTTGGCAGGCATGATGAAACGCAGATAACATTGATTTTGTCTGGACTTCTGTTTTCAATTGCTGGCGGAATCACAGTCCGATTTGTCGAAAAAACATTGGCTTCAAAGGTCGAATTGCAGCAGAAACAGCAGGCATTGACAAAGGCCAACAACGAAATCCTTCAACTAAATGAAGTGTTGGAAAAGAGAGTTGAAGAACGAACTGCGAAGCTTGAAGAAGCTGTAGCAGATCTTGAGTCTTTCACCTTTACGGTTTCTCATGATTTAAAGTCACCGCTGAGAGCGCTTCAGGTTTATGGCTCCATGTTGGAAGAAGACAATCTCAAGGAATTACCCGGTACAAGTCTGGAAATGCTGAGGGAAATGCAGGCTTTGGTTGCGGATATGATTTCGCTTATTGAGCATCTGCTTAAATTTTCAGTCATGTCCAAGACGCCTCTTGAAGATGAAATCATTGATTTAAATGATCTTGTTGAGGAGTGTATCAAGACATTAAGTCAATCGGGATCTGATCAGAGGGTTCGTGTCGTGCTCCCTGATCCTTTGCCGGTGATTACTGGGGATCGAGTTATGATGCGTCAGATTTTTATGAATCTGTTGGATAATGCCATTAAGTTTTCAAGTCTGCAGTCTGCGCCTCAAATCATCATCTCATCAATCGCTACGGATGTCTGTTTGGAAATTTGTATCCAGGATAATGGGGTGGGGTTTGATTCAGCTTCGAAAGCGCAACTTTTTCAAATTTTTGGCCGGGGACATCGAAAAGAGGATTTTGCCGGTTATGGTGTTGGGTTGGCCACAGTGAAGAAACTAATTGAAAAGCACGGGGGAACTGTATCTCTGGAAGGGAAGGCGGGGGAAGGTGCGTCAGCGTGTATAAGCCTGCCGCTGGAAAGGAGGGTGCAATAACATGTATCGAGTGATGATTGTGGATGATATGCCTATCTTTCGACGACAGATTAAAAGACTGCCGCTGTGGGGCAACTCCACTGGCTTTGAGATTGTCGATGAGGCGAGTGACGGTCTAGAGGCGCTTCAGAAGTTGAGGAATCAATCTCTTGATCTCCTAATTTCAGATATTCGCATGCCGATTCTGGATGGACTGGAATTACTTAAGTGCGTACAAAAGGAAAATTTGGTGCCTTGTGTTGTGTTTTTGTCGGATTATGGTGAGTTTGGGTTAGCGAAGGAAGCTATTCATCATGGGATTTTTGACTATTTGTTGAAGCCGGTGGATGAGCGGTTGCTGGCAGCGCTCTTGTCAAGGGTTCAAAAGCATTTAGAGTCACTGGAAGCACGGGATGCTGAAGTCAATTTATTGAAAACAAGACTCGCTGAGACCGTGTCACCTTATTATCCAAATGGACAGATTCGTGAAATCATTGAGTCACTCACTAGTCAGAGAGCGAAGGCAAGTGAATTATTTCAGGATATGATTAGAAAGACCTATTTGGCTTTGGATCTCGATGTTTTCAAAACCAGAGCGATTCTTGAAAAGAGTTGTCAGGAAATATGCTCAAAGTTGGTGGAATCATTGGATTGGCTTCCACATTTTTTAAACAATCGCGATTTGATGCTCTTTGATTACGAAACAGAGATGCATGTTGACTTATCTGATCAAGATGCTTTTGAAACTTTGTTTCGGATAGTCAAAATTAGATTTGAGAAACTTGTTGAGATACTTAATATCCTGGATCCTTGGGATCAAGGACATACTCTCATAAGAAAAATTAAAGAATTTATTTTAACTCATTGTGAGGCGGTGGCTTCTCAGGAGGAAATTGCTAAGGAATTTTATCTGACAAAAAATTATATTGCGGAGACTTTTAGACGTGAAACAGGAATCACCCTTGGAGACTATATTACTAAAGTTAAGCTGTATCGAGCCTTAGAACTGATGGCGGACAGTGCGTTAAAAACTTATGAAATTGCTGAACTGTTAGGCTATAGCGATGAATATTTTTATAAGCTGTTCAGACGCCAGTTTGGTATGACACCTTCGCAGTACCGTCAAAAGAACACCCGTAAATTGTCGGGGTAAAAGCCATGTTTTGATCCTTCGGTCTTGTTCAAGCGTCTAGTATGATAAATATATAACAAATCATACGAAAACATTGAAGGAGGCTCATCATGGTATTTAGGTCTAAAATGTTCAAATTGTTGGTGCTTGCGGGGCTTGTTTTTAACCTCACGGCTTGTGGCACAGCAGAAAAACAAACTACAGAAGCGCCAGTCAGTACGCCTGCACCGGAAATTTCAGCTGAAGCTGAACAGGCAGAACTTGAATGGGATATTCAACCACCGCTTGGCATTGTTAAGGGTGATTATTACTCAATTGAAGAACGTTTCCGTCAAGGTCATCTTGGAATCCTTGAAATCGTCAAACAGGACGATAAGTTGGTTTACATAGAGTTTAATGAGATGACGCGCCCAAATTATTATGAGCGATATTTTCAGAATGTGCCTAAACGGCTTTCTGAATATAACTTCAGTATGGGTGATAAAAAAGGCGCTGCGTGGGTGCAAAGCGTAGTCGCTGTTGAAAAACAAATGATCGAGGAGCAACGTGTGACGGGCGAATTTGACACAATTTCAGGTGCGTCCAACAGTGTTAACCAGTCCATGATCCCGCTTGCTGAGAAGTTGGCGCCGCTGCTGGATCAACCATCGGCAAAAAAATATTACAGTATTGCAGAAAAACTTGGCGGTGGCTTGACAGGCTTTGTACAGGTCGTCATTGAAAATGGCAAAATCACATCTGTTCGATACGACGAAATTTTCGCGAATACACCTGAAGAGATTGAGGATCCAGCACTGAAGGCGTTCTATCGCCAATCAAAATATGAGAGCGTCGAATACCAGGAGCCATCACGCATTGGCTTTAACATTCAAATGGATGCCCTGAATGCAAAAGTAGTTGAAACACAGGACTTGTTAGATCTCAATGGACTTCCTTCAACTGATGAGTCCGGCGACTATGCCTCAAGTGGATTTACTATTCGAAATACAGCGTGGGATAATTACCTGAAGCTCGCTGGTACACTCCTTGAAGAAATCAAAAAAGATGGTGCTTTAAACTAAAATTTTGGTTCACGTCCCCCATTTTTAGAGTCGCTTCCCTGCGACTCTTTTTTTGGTGCGCCCGGCATGGGCGCACGCTCGTCGGTGAAAGTCCGATACGGGGGCTGGTAGTGCCAACCGTTAGCCAAGAGCAAGGGTGTCCTTCGTGAGGGGGAATCTGAAGGAAGCTGGAGGCAAAGCACCGAGCTGAGGTACACGAACCGCATTTGAGGCTCAGAAGGATGGATGAGGTTGCCAAACAAACCAAAGTCCTATACTACCCGAAATCCTATGAGTATATGCGTCGGCTACATGGTGTGAAAGCGTGCGTTCTTACCCGGGGAGATCTCAAGGATACGCCAGACGAGGCTTTTCTCAAATGGCAACCCATGCAGTGATGTATGACTGAACCTTGAGAAGTCAGCAGAGGCCGTAGTACTCGACTAAGTTTTTTTTTCTGACTTGTTGAGGAAGGGCTGAACGTTAAGCGAGGTGAATACCGATGAATTCCTCAAGTCAAAAGCAACGACTGCAGAAAACTTCATACGAAGACTATCCGCCAAGAGTAGGGTTGGAAATCCAAGGAATAACGGAAGCGCATAGTTTGGACATGGCGGAACCATCCGGGAAAGCCAAATCGGAAACTCATACGGACAACCTTCTGGAACGCATTGTTCAAAGAGATAACATGAACAAGGCGATGAAGCGCGTCATCAAGAACAAAGGCAGCCACGGGATAGACGGTATGAAAATTGAAGATCTTAGACCATACCTAATGGAACATGGAAGAGCTTTGGTTCAACAAATCTTGGTGGGAGAATATGAACCACAACCTGTCAGGAGAGTAGACATTCCCAAACCTGATGGCGGAACAAGAGGCCTTGGAATACCAGTGTTGGTAGACCGGGTTATTCAACAAGCTATCGCACAGGTGCTTTCAGAGATCTATGAACCAATCTTCTCTGAAAGCAGTTATGGCTTCCGACCGGGCAGAAGTGCGCATATGGCACTTAAACAGGCTCAAGTTTTCATAAACGATGGATATAGGTATGTGGTAGATATGGATCTGGAGAAATTTTTCGATAGAGTCAATCACGATATCCTGATGAGCCTGATTGCGCGGAAGGTATCAGATGGTCGAGTACTGGGGCTGATCAGAAAGTATTTGAATGCCGGCCTCATGAAAGACGGAGTAGTCGTTAGGGCTGAAGACGGTGTGCCGCAAGGCGGCCCACTGAGTCCACTATTGTCAAACATCATGCTGGATGTCTTCGACAAGGAATTAGAGCGACGAGGACATAAATTCTGCCGATACGCCGATGACTGTAACATTTATGTCAAAAGCAGACGCGCTGGGGAGAGGGTCATGCAGAGCATGTGCCGATTTCTCAAAGGTAAACTAAAACTGACGATCAACGAAGAAAAGAGCGCAGTGGCAAGTCCAACGAAGCGGAAATTCCTTGGATACAGCTTTTATACGGGAAAGAAGGGCTATCAACTAAGAGTCCACCCCAAAAGTGTCCAAAAGATCAAGAACAAGATTAAAGACATCACAAACAAAAATAGAAGCATGAACTTCGAAGCAAGAGTAAAACGCTTAATCGAAGTGACAAGAGGATGGGTTAACTACTTCAAACTGGCTGATATGAAGAATCTCCTGAGAGATCTGGACCAATGGACCAGACGCAGATTGAGAGCGTGTATCTGGAAGACTTGGAAGCGCGTTAGAACACGATTTGCATCTCTCCTAAAACTGGGGATTCCTAAAGACAAAGCATGGGAATTTGCAAACACAAGAAAAGGCTACTGGAGAATCTCCCGTAGCCCAATCATGAACACTGCGGTTACAAATGAAAGATTAGATAACCGTGGCTTCATTAGCATGTCTGTTTTGTATGAGAAAACAAAGTTAGCTTAACGAACCGCCGTATACCGAACGGTACGTACGGTGGTGTGAGAGGACGGCTACTCAAATAATGAGTAGCCTCCTACTCGATATTATGAGCAGGACGGTCAAGAAGTTGCGGATATTCCCGTTTTAACACGATTAATGCCGAGTTGAATATTACCGAAATATTACAATGCTCTGTCCCCAGTTTTGGTTTGGTGACAGGCACTCACTAGAAAGCTGTCCGCGTCCCCAATTTGAAAGTTGTCCGCGT
>WXFH01000434.1 GCA_009881125.1 Acidaminobacter sp.
GGCCAAACAGGAAAGCCGTCATAGCGTGCCAAAGGCCGCAGCTCAGGCAGAATCACCCGCTGCGGCGAACCGCAGACGAAATCGAAGAAGAAAGCCTACCGAATAACCAGACCAACAGGCAGGCTTAAATCAAGTTTCATCTACGCAATTGACAAATCAAATTTCAAGGCTTATGATGTTGGTGTTCGAAAAAGACTTTTTAAAATTTTTATCTAACCACTAAACATCCACTAAACACCC
>WXFH01000435.1 GCA_009881125.1 Acidaminobacter sp.
TGATGATAGCGTCTTTAACCTGGTAGCCCCTACGCCTACAATTAGTGTGTAGTTTGCTGGAACCGGCCAAAATACAGGTAAGGAAATCGTTCGGGGAGGAGAACAATGGAACCTCTTAAAACTTATTTTACAAGTGAAAGGCAGAAGTGGAGGCAGTGGCTTTCTGAAAACTTCGATAAAGAAAATGAAATATGGTTCGTGTTTCCAAAGAAAGCGTCAGGAGAGAAAGGTCTTTCCTATAACGACGCAGTGGAAGAGGCACTCTGTTTTGGCTGGATTGACAGCACTGTGAAGAATTTGGATTCACTGCACAAAATCCAGCGGTTTTCTCCTCGGAGAAAGGGCAGCGCCTACTCCAGAGCAAATGTTGAAAGGCTGATTTGGCTTGAGAGTCAGGGACTGATTCACCCAAAGGTCAGAGATTCCATTCTAGTTGTCATCAGCGCACCCTACGAATTTCCGGCGGATATTCTTGAAGCAATCAGGCGTGAGAAAAAAGCTTGGGAGAACTACGAAAAATTTCCAGAAGCCTATAAAAGGATTCGGATTGCTTATATTGATGGCGCGCGAAAGCGCCCTTTGGAGTTCCAAAAACGTCTGGAAAATTTTATAAGGAAAACAAAGGAAAACAAAATGATTGGGTATGGAGGCATCGACAAATACTACGAAAAGTAGTTGTGCATAGCTCTTATAGAATAGAATCAATAGACTAATGTTGAAGCGCGTAAAGCAGAATTTGAATAACGGCGCAGTGCCATTTTCATGCGATAAGCCGCCTGGTTTGCTTTTCCGGGATGGATTTTTCAGAACAATCTCTACGGAGCGTTTATTGCCTGGAAAGCAAAGAATCGATATACTTTGCATGCGGAGGTAATCTTATGCAAAATGAAAGAATAGGTAAAGTCATAAAAGTTTTACGAACAGAGCGCAAACTTACTCAGAAACAGCTTGCGGATAAATTGGGGATTAGCGACAAAGCGGTATCCAAATGGGAGCGGGGGCTTGGTGCGCCGGAGCTTTCGTTAATTGGTGAGTTGTCTGACGTGCTTGATGTGAGTATAGGCAATTTATTGTCTGGCGATCTATCACCCAATGATTCTTTTGGAGGTAATATGAAAAATTTGAAGTATTACATTTGTAATAACTGTAATAATTTTACCGCTAGTACCGGAAATGCTGAAATTTCCTGCTGTGGTAAGAAGCTTGCGCAACAAATCCCGGTCAAAGCTGCGGATGAAGAAAAGCTAACAGTTGAAATGGTTGAAGAGGATTGGTACATCACAAGCAATCATCCAATGACGAAAGCGCATCATATCTCCTTCGTCGCTTTTGCAACAGGGGATCGCGTACAGATTATCAAGCAGTATCCGGAATGGAATTTTGAAATCAGATTTCCAAAGCGTGGACATGGAATGCTGATTTGGTACTGTACAGAGCATGGTTTGTTCCATCAATTGCTGTAAAAAGCATGAATTCTGGTTAGGGTCGAAGAAAATTTTTAAGTTGATCCACAACCCAATCCATTATCAATTGAAGTTGGGTGACCATCGGCAGAAAAAGTCTTTGCTTTGGTCTGTCCTTAAGACATAAAAAACCTCACGATCACAAGCTTGTTGAAAACTTCATTGATATGCAGATAGCGCCTAAGGTTATTTTAAATTTTTCTTAAGGAATCCAGCGCCGCAGCTGAAAAGAAAAACAGCTTTATGCCGATGGTGGTTTTCGTCCTTCCCTTTCCTGATAGTCTACAGTCTATAATCAATGTATGATAAACTGTAGACATACAGGTTTTGGAGGTGGAAGACTTGGAGTTTCACCAGTTGGAATATGTTTTGGCTGTAGCGCGATATCAGAGCTTTACCAAGGCTTCGGAGGAGGTCAATGTTTCACAGTCCTCGCTCTCTACTCAAATCAACAAGCTTGAATCGGAGCTGGGGGTGCGGCTGTTTGAACGGACGACCAGATCGGTGCTGCTGACTGCAGCGGGCAAGGAATTTCTGCCCTTTGCTGAGCGGATGATTAATGATTCCAAAAATGTGAAAATGAACATGGAGGAATTTATCTCCGAGGATCAGGGCAATATTTTCATAGGCGTGTTTCCAGGTTCTAAATATTATGGATTTATTGATGAGATTGCCGACTTTAAGAAAAAATTTCCAAATATAAAATTTGATATCTATGAGGCGGAGTGCTCTGAGCTCTTGACCCTGCTGACAAATCTGGATATTGATGTGGCCTTTCTAAGCGAATCTGCCGAATCTGAAGGGATTACCTATTATCCTTTGGTTGAAGACCATCTTGTCGCTGTGACGCATGCGAGCCATCCCTTCAGCCAACGTCAAAGCATCACGCTGGAAGAGCTGTTGAAAGAACCGTTGATTCTGAATGAAGCGACAACACTTCACAAGAATATTCTTGAGGCAGCTGGCGCCAGCCAAATGAAGCCCAATATCGAACTGCTCTGCACCCACGGCCAATTGACAAGCATGCTTGGATTTGTTGCCGCAGGGCTGGGCACGACAGTGGTCTCTTCTCTCGTCGCGAAATTTTATGCGGATTGGGGTGTTGCATTCGTTGATGTGGAACCGCATGTCTCCAGAAAAACCTATCTTGCTGTGCCGGAAGCCAACGCGCGACGACCTATTGTCAGGAACTTCGTCAATACCATTCTAAATCGCCATACCAGGTAGTCTGTTGATAACTTAATAAATGTGATGAATACCCATCGGCCATAAGCATCCTGCTTACAGCTGATGGGTATTTTGTTTGGAAAGTATTAGGGCGTCGGGCATCAAAGCGCGCTTTCGGAGTCGGCGCAAAAATCTATTTATTTAAAAATCGAAATAAACTCATCTTAAACGCGAATTGCTTCACAGGTGTCGTGGGCGATATGATTGAATCAGGCGGTCGATAGAAATTTCAAGGGTTGACATGACTGTGCTCGGATCTGATGGATGAAACCGAGACCTGAAGTCATTGAATATGAGGAGTGTCAGAAGTGAAGAAGAGATTAAGAAAAGGGAATAAGGTCGCTGTCTTATCCGCGCAGGAAGCGGTAGGGCTGATCCCGGACCAAGCGACTGTGGCCATTTGCGGCGCCGGCGGTGGATTGACTGAAGCGACAGCGTTGATTCTGGGTCTGGCAGATCGATACAAAGAAACACATTCTCCCAAGGATCTGACGTTCTACCATACCTCCGGGTTGGGAGACAGGGCGGACAGAGGGATGTCACCTTTAGCGCTGCCGGGGTTGGTGAAGCGTATTATTGGCGGGCATTGGGGGCAGTCGCCAAGACTGGCTGAAATGGCTGAGCGAAATGAGATTGAGGCTTATAATTTTCCCCAAGGGGTCATGAGCCAGCTTCTCAGATCTTCAGCATCTGGTCACCCGGGTTTGCTGACGCATGTTGGTTTGGGCACCTTCCTGGATCCCAGGAAGGAAGGCGGGCGTCTTAACGAAAAGACAAAAGAAGCTCTGATTCGCCTGATGGAAATCGATGGACAGGAATGGCTGTTTTACCCTTCGATCAAACCTGATGTGGCCATCATACGTGGTACCACTGCGGACACTGAGGGCTATATCAGTATGGAGGATGAAATTGCCTATCTGGATGTGCTGGCTA
>WXFH01000436.1 GCA_009881125.1 Acidaminobacter sp.
TTAAGGTTCCCCTTCAATAAATACCAAGGGTTTATTTTGTCTGTTCGCCACCGGTTTCTTCTTTTCCGGCGGCTATTTTTTTGTTTTGGAATTATTTAGGCGTTTTCATAAACTACTTAACACTATCTCAAGCAAGACAGAAACTGGGTGTCTGACACCAAGTTTCGCTTTGATGGTAACTTCGTGTCAGACACACTATTTCGCTTCAAAGTGTCTGACGGCGCCTGAAAAACTGATTCAAAGCCATTTCATCCAACAGTTGTTGAGTATGACGTTCCTGTACCTGATTAAATGCTTGCTCTTCTCTTTCCCGGTGGCGTTCCAGCACGTGAACTTCGCGTCGTGCGTCCATCCATCTGCTTTGAGTCTTTTGAAGTTCACTGTTTGCGTGTTCTTCGAGCTTCGACTGCTGATGAACCATAGTTCTCAGGTATTCTGAGTGGGCATGGGCGATTCTTATTTCCTCCAAGGTCACAACTTCAGCGTGATCTGATTTTTTCAGGTGCAGCTCATAAAGCTGCTGTCTGGACCGGCGTTCTGCCTTTATGAGCTCAACATGCTCATTCGCCAAAGTCAGTTCCATTTGCAGTTTTTGATAGGCCTCGTTCTTATGGTCCAGAACCTTTCCCAGGCTGTGTCTGTAAGCTTTCATGACTGTCCGCTGTCCCCTCCCATGGTGCTTTGGCCGCTAAGATCAAAAGTCCTGATCCTCAGCGCCGATTCAACCACAATGCTTTTGATATAAAGTTTGAATCCTGGAGAGCGTTTCATCAAAACTGCTTGATTCTTCAATGTCTTGCTTTAAAAAGGCGTCCAGCGCCGGTTTCAGCGCGACCGCCCGGTCAACCACCGGACTGGACCCTGACTTATAAGCGCCAATTTGGATCAGATCCTCGGACTCTTTATAAGCGCCCATGAGATGTCTCAGGGATGAGAGCTGCTTCACCTCGGATTTGCCTTGGAGGTCGTGGAACAAACGGCTGACGCTCTGGGGCACATCAATGGCGGGATAATGGCTCTGAGCAGCGAGCTCTCGGCTTAGGACAATGTGGCCGTCCAAAATGCCGCGCACCGCGTCTGCGATAGGCTCGTTCATGTCATCGCCCTCAACGAGGACAGTATAGAAAGCTGTTATGCTGCCACGAGCTGAGGTTCCGCTTCGTTCGAGAAGCTTGGGAAGCAGCGCAAAGACAGAAGGGGTGTAGCCTTTGGTCGCAGGCGCCTCACCGGCCGCAAGGGACACCTCGCGCTGAGCCATGGCAAATCGAGTGACAGAATCCATCATCAGCATGACGTTTTTGCCTTGATCTCTGAAGTACTCCGCTACTGCCGTGGCCAGGAAAGCGCCTTTAAGGCGCACGAGCGGCGGCTGGTCTGAAGTCGCGCAGATGACAATGGACTTTTTCAATCCATCTGGTCCAAGATCTTTGTCCAGAAAGGCTTTGACTTCTCTGCCGCGTTCCCCAATCAAGGCAATGACATTGACATCCGCATCGCTGTAACGGCTGATCATCCCCAGCAACGTACTTTTTCCAACACCGCTGCCCGCAAACACACCCATACGCTGGCCTTGGCCGCAGGTCAGGAACGCATCTATTGCTCTGACGCCGGTGTGCATGATGTCTTTGATGGGCGGCCGCGTCAATGGATTAGGCGGGCTTTTATAAAGCTGCGCTTCATGCTCGTGGCAGCTCAGCGCCTGCGCGTCCTCTGACAGGAGATTGCCGAGTCCATCCAGAACCTGCCCCAGCATCTTGCTGCCAACGCCAACACTCAAAGCCTTGCCGGTAGGGATCACCGGGCAGCCTGTCATGATGCCGTCGAGATCTCCCAGCGGCATCAGAATGACATTGTCGCTCTGGAAGCCAACCACTTCTGCCGTAATTTCCCTTCCACCGGGCAAAATAATCTTGCATATTTCACCAATAAAGGCATATAAGCTCTTGACCCTGATAGTCAGCCCCACCACCTGGTCCACTTTGCCTGAGTATCTGTAGGGACTCGTCGTTTCAACAATCTCGTGAAGCCTCTCGAAGTGAATCATGGACGGATCAGCTCCTGTTGTCTGTGATGGACTTTGAGCATTTCTGCCAGGAGCGCTTCTATGTGCCTTCCCGGGTCAAACTCGACGAGTCTTGAATCCGTCTCGCATTGCAGGATACCGCGACAGATCGCGGCATCTTCCACCATTATGAGGCGACTGTCCGGGCAGGCTTCCTGAAAATGGTCCCTCGCACCGGATAATGTTCGAAAATCTTCCGGGTGCATCCTGACCATAATTTTTGCTGATAGTGACAATTCATGCAGCATTTCCTTCAGGGGCGCCATCATCTGATCCGGCGTCATATGGGACTTGATGAATATAGACGCTACTTGTACCGACAGCTTGAGAAGATGTCCCTCATAATCCCTGGTTAGAGACTCCAGACGCTGTGATGCCGCCGCGAGAAGATCTCCCATTTGCCGCTCCGCCAGATCTAGGGCAGACTGACGTTCAGCCATAGCCTGATCAAGTCCGGTCCTGTAGCCTTCTTCAAACCCTTCAAGGCGTGCCTGGTCTCTGTAATACACTGCCTCATCCCTAATCTTTGCGGCTTCACGCTTTGCCCGTTCCAGGATCATAGCTTCCTTGAGCTTTAAGTCCTTTGAAATCACAGAGGGAGGCTCGCACTGCACTATCCCAGGTTCAGTCTGCTGCGGCTCGACAGCGATAAAGTCCACGCGTCCTGACAAGACCTGATGCTGCTTGATGATGTTAGAGAATGATTGCATCCTCGTCAGACCTCCCCAAAATAATTTCGCCGGCTTCTTCGAGTCGCCTGATATGCCCGACTATGCGTTTCTGAGCATCTTCAACGGCAGACAGCCTGACTGGACCAAGAAATTCTATGTCGTCTTTGAGAGTCTCGGCCGCACGCTTTGAAATATTGTTGAAGATCATGGAGGACACTTTGGCTGAAGCGCCTTTGAGCGCCAGCGTGAGATCCTCTGTGCTGACTTCTCTCAGGACGCGCTGGATGGCTGCACGATCCAGCGCAACTATATCTTCAAAGACAAAGAGGCTGGATCTGACTTGCTCTGCCAAATCCGGATTTTCAAGGTCCAGATCATCCAAAATCTTCTTTTCTGTTCCCCTGTCCACCGCGTTCAGAATGTCGACCAAGGATCTGACGCCGCCTATGGATTCCAGTGAGTTATCAATAACATTGGCCAGTTTGCTTTCCAAAACCTGCTCTATCTTTTGCACGACAACAGGAGACGTGCTGTGTATGGTCGCTATGCGCTGGGCAACGTCGCTCCGGACTTGCTCCGGAAGTTCTGACAACACCTGTGCGGACTTATCCGGCTGCAGATAACAGAGAATCAGCGCAATGGTCTGGGGATGCTCATTCATCAGTAGGAGTGACAACTGATGGGGCTCAGCTTTTCTGGCCAGAGCAAACGGTCTTTCTGTCTGAGACAGCAGGCTCAAGGTATCTATGATGCTTTTTGCTTTCTGTGTCCCTAGGGCTTTATTCAGAAGATTTCTGGCATAATCCAGGCCACCGTCAAGTACATATTTTCGCGACGTCACCAGCTCCATAAACTCCTGGGTCACCCGCTCGCTGACAGCCGGTTCGACATAATCGAGATTGGCAATTTCAAGACTGATTTTTTGAATGGTGCTCTCAGGCAAATATCGAATGACCGAGGAGGAAACGTCCTGTCCGAGGCTCATGAGCAGAATCGCTGCTTTCTTTATGCCGTTTTGGCTGTCTTTATAGGCCTTTGCCACTGTTTTCCACCTCTTAAACTCTTATTGTTCTTTAATCCAGGCTTTTAACAAGTCCGCAATTTCCTGCGGATGCTCTGAGGCATATTGCTTAAGAGAGGAGTCCTTTTTATTGACTGCGCCAAACAGATCATCCAGAGTCGGCGCGTCCACGGCATTGGCCTCATCTGTGACGTTGAGAAGACTTCCCTTTGAAGCGCCCTGTGCCGGGCCACCCGCGTAAGCCGGCGTCATCTTTGAAGCGTCGCTCTGACGCTTCTTCCTAAGGAGAATTGACAGTAATAGGATTGCCGCAACCAAACCCAGCAGCCCTTTGACCAGGGTCATCACAAGCGCTTTGTCCATACCGAGAATTTTCCCCGCAGCTTCCTCCAGGCGCTTCGCTTCCTCAAGCTCCTCTGCCAGCGCAGTCTCATAGCTTCTATCAAAGGCCATGCCTTCAATATTGATCTGATCGCCACGCTGCGGATCAATGCCGGCAGCCGCTGATACCATATCCTGAATGGAGGTCTTCATCTGAGGACTCATATTGCCGTCATAGACCACGGAGACATTCAGCCGGCTGAGTACACCAACTGCCTTAATCGACGAAATTTCCGTCCTGTCCACTTCATACTCCGTGTAGGCATCATAAGTTTGAATGGCACCGGTGTCATCCTGCATAATCAGATTCTGAGTATTGTTGTCAATGGGACCCTCTGAAATAAAGGATTTGATCCCTTCCCCGCTAAAGCTCTCCTGTCGGTTTTTCACCACAGGTGAATCACCGTATATCACTTTGCTGATTTCCTCATGGTCGAAATCGACCTCAGCAAGAACGGTGACAATGACTTTGTCCCTGCCCAGCGCTTTTTCGAGCAGTTCTGTCAGATTGCCGGCAATTTTTGACTCTATACGATCGATAATTTCGCCCTGATCCGCCGTTGCATTGGCGGCATCTCCCTGATCCGCCTGAAAAGGCGCGCTCAGAAGATTGGCGTTGGTATCGAGTACCGTGACGTTTTCCTTGGGCAGATTCTTGACCGCGCCGCTGACCAGCGACAGGATGCCTTCCACCTGCGGCGTTGTCAGACCTTTACCCGGCTGCAGTTCAATCACGACCGTGGCTGAGGACGCCTGAATCTCTTTTTCAAACAAGGAACTCTCAGCCAGATTCAAGTGAACCCTGGCATATTTGACTTCTTCCAGTGCTCTAATGGTACGCTCCAGTTCCCCTTGGGTTGCCCGCTGAAACATGATTTTCCGGTCCTGGTCTGTGACCATAAGGCCCTGATTGTCAAAGAGCTCGAAGCCGATGGTCGTATCCGGCAAACTCCCATTCATAGCCAGCTTAATTCTCAAGTCATTGACGACCTTGTCATCTACCAGAATAGTCGTACCGTCGTCTTCCAGTTTATATTTCACAGTGCCCATGCGATCCATTTCTTCGACAATCGCCGCTGCGCTGTTGAGTTCAAGTCCGCTGAAAAGAACCACATAGTTGACTTTGCCCAGGATCAGGACATAAAGCGCAAAAAACAAAATCAGAGAGAACGCGGCTGCCGCCATCAATCTCTTTGACATTAAACTCAGTGCATTAAATTGTTCCCTGATCCTAATCCAGGCCGTGCTCAACTTCGCCATCGATCCTTCTCCTCATAACAGCTTTATAACTGCATAGTCATCATTTCTTTATAAGCTTCCACAACCTTGTTGCGCACTTGCATGGTCATTTCCAGCATCAGCTTCGCTTCCTGAGTCGCAATTAAAACTTCATGAAGCTCGACCGAATCTCCGCTGACGAGCTGCTGCGTCAGTCCATCCGCTCTGATCTGAGCGTTTTCCACTTTTTCAAGCTGTGTTTTAAGCATGTCACCAAAGTTGACAGTACCGGCTTCGCCTGCCCCACTATTGATCCCTGAACTTTGCGAAACGAGATTATTGAGCGGCATCATTTGAGTCAGTACAGGATTAATTGCCATTCAGATTGCTCCTCTGCTGCATTTTTGAGTGACTAACGTCCTATTTCAAGGGTTTTAACCAATATGGCCTTGCTCGTATTCAGCGCCGTCAGATTGGCTTCATAAGCCCGGCGGGCGACCATCATATCGATCATCTCCGTCATGAGATTGACGTTTGGCATCCGTACATAGCCATTTTCATCCGCGTCAGGATGCTCCGGTCTGTAAACCAGCGGCGTCTCTTCGTCAGACTCTACAACCGCAACCGCTTTGATGCCTGAACTGACCTGCTCCGGACGTCCGGCTCTGTTCATTTCAGTTTTCAATTGTTCCTGAAATACCGCGATCTTTCTTATGTAAGGCCCACCTTCTTCTGTACGGGTGGTTTCCGCATTCGCTATGTTGGTCGAAATGGTATCCATGCGGAAGCGTTCTGCCGTCAAACCGCTTGTATGAATGTTCATGGCGTTAAACATCCCCATGCTTACCTTCTCCCCTCATGAATCACATAACTCATTGTCTGATACTTTTGATTCAGCTGCTGAATCAAAGTCTGGTATAGGATTTGGTTCGCGGCCATCAGGCTCATTTCCTGATCCAGATCGACATTGTTTCCGTCATTGTTCATGCGGCTGCTCTGGTCTTTTACAACTTTTGGCGCAATGTTGCCAAATCTGATTTTGGCATTTTCGAAATTCTTGTTTTTCTGAGCTTCCCCAAGTGCTTTTTTAAGTTCTCCTTCAAAAGAAACCCGGCTGGCTTTGTAATTTTTAGTGTTGAGATTGGCCAAATTCGAGGCAATGGCTTCCTGTCTTCGCTGTGACCCTTCAATGGCTTTCGTCAGGGCCTGATAAGTTAAATCATTTTGGATCATAGCGCAAGCACCACCTCTCTCATTTTTTGACTTCCGGATTTTGTACGCCAGTTTAAAATTACATTTTATTACAATTCCGCATAATTATATTACATTATTTTCACTAATTTGGGAATATTTTCTTTTTTATGGCATAGAAAAAACTTCCCTACTGGTACTCGGCTGCCATATGAACTGATTTACATAGTCCACTTAGGCCCGTTCTTTTGCGTCCCAGGCTTTCGCCTGGTTTGCCTTTTTCTGAAAAGTTTTCGGAGATGAATGCTGAATAGACTCTGGAATTGTGACATAGCTGATGTGTTCGGCCAAGCCGAGGCTGTAATTCCTGATAAATCCAATTCAATGATTCAGTCATTCGATTCTGGATGCGATAATTTTGAAGCAATACTCTGTTATGTTAATTGTCAATCTTGAGAAAAAACATAACAAACTAATCTTAACACATGAAAAGTAACAATAAAATAACAAACTTAAAAAAATATCGGATATTTCGACACTTTTCTCATCTTTGTTAATTATTCACAGAAACTTATAATTTTTAGGATTCTTAGGCTTTTGTATCCAGTCCGGAAATCCGTTCCTCAGAGGCAGTCAAAATCTGACTGGACAAAGCTTTCGCTTTCCTGACACCTTTCATTTCTAGGACCAGCGCTTCCTTATGATTTTTCAGTTTTAACTGGTGATTTTGATGCAATTTGTATATTTTTTCTAGCACCTGTTGAATGGCAATTTGAAAGTCTGAAATGTCCAAAATGTCATTTTTTCCCTTATTGTCCCATTCAGGGTTTACACTTTGATCCAACGCTTTGATCTGATCCATGCAGACTTCGACCACGTCTGACAGCTCAGGATCACCAGGCTCATACTCCGTATAAAGTTTTTGCCAGGCTTCCAGCAGACTTAAACGCGTCGACAGATAGCTCAGCAATCTTTGACATTCCATGGCATTGCCCCGCTTCCTCACCTAAATTTGCTGCCAGCTTCCTCTGAGTTCCTCCAAATATTGACGAATCTCAATGAGGGCCGTGGGATCTTTTTTAATATTGGCTTGCACCAGTGACCAGTGGAAGTACTCATACAGTTTGTATAAATCCTTTGCAATATCGCCTCCCTCATCGAAATTCAGGGTGACCATCAGCTCTTCAATAATCAGCTGACCTTTGAGAATTTTTTGGTGGGCGATCTGAAGGTTCTTGACTTCAAGCGCAGCTTCTGCCGCCTTCAAGTTTTGAATCACTCCGTCATAGAGCATCAGGATGAGTTTTTTTTGCGGCGCCGTACTGACCTGGGCCCCGCCATAAGCTTGGTTAGCCTGTCTGAGGGCTGTATTGTATGCACTCATGTTTAACATCCCCTATTCACCTGACTGCATGCCGCCTAGTTGGGCCGCCAGCCAGTTCGATTGCGTCTCAGATTTTTGCATTGCGACGTCCAGTTTGGAAAACATGTTGACGTAGTAGGCTTCTCTTTTTGCCATTTTGTCTTCAAATTCTGAGATTCTGCGATTTAAGTCTTTGAGCGAGCGTTCCAGACTTGTGCTCTTAACCTGGATCATGCCGTTTGTTTTATCTGTCAAACCCTCAATAAGTGATTTAAGTTTCCCGGACATTCCGGTCTGTGCGCTATCTCCTGCCAGGAACTTTTGAACTTCATTCGGATTATCTTTCAGGGCTGCTTTCAATTTTTCAGCGTCCAGAAGCAGCGTCCCTTCTTTATCAATGGTTTTTATGCCAATCTCTGCAAGATTTTTATACATGGCGCTGCTCTCTGAAAGATCTGAGGTTACACCCTGACGCAAACTGTTCTGAAACCTTACAAGGCTGCTTTCACCGTAGAGTTTTCCCTGACTTCCCGCAACCTCTTTAGTGCCCGCTGCCATTTGAGATTTGAGAAAGGACATGGTGCTGTTGTATTGCTCGACGAATTCCTGGAAGGCTTTAACCGTTTTTTCAGTATCATCTGAGACAGTAATCATGGTGGACGGCCTCGTCCCGGTTTCTTGCTTCAGCTGAAGTGTCATACCCAGCACAGCGTCAGAAACCGTGTTGCTGTCGCGGGTCATTTCAATGCCGTTCACTGAAAAAATGGATTGCTTACCTAAAACTTCGACTTGTTCATCCAGACCAAGGGCAGCGGGGATGGTCCCATCAGACCCGGTCACTGTTATGTCCTGTGCCCCAAAGCTGCTGGATTTGAACACCATTCTTCCATCTACCACGGTTGCCGTCACACCTGATTTTGCGCTTTCCAGGTTAATATTGCGAACTATAGTCCGAAGGGACTGAGTGGTCTCAATCGATATAACGGCCGACTTTTCCCCTGATCCAAGAGTGAGGCTGCCTTCAAGGCTGAGTGGCACATCCAGACCCAGCGCAGGCATCGCCGTGCCTGTCCCTGTCACTTTGGTTTGAGTTGCCAGCCGCGTGACAATGACCTCATACTGGCCGCTGACAGCGTCTCGGGTTCCGCTGCCGCTGACCACAGTATCATCAGATGAGGCAGTCGTCTTGGAATACAGTGTTTCTGTCTTCGACAGGGACGCAATTTTATCCAGCAAATTTTTGAGGCGGGTGGAAACGTCTTTCCAGGCCCCTTGCTTGGCTTCCAGGCTGGATTTCTTTGATGCGAATGTAATAAGCGGGCGTTTCTCAACCGCCATCAACTTATCAATCACGCCCTGATCCATGCCTGAGTAAGAACCTATAAAATTAATTCCGGCCATAAGTCACCTCATTCTTTTCCAACCAACTATTCTTTGGAACTAAATTGTCGTTTCTAAATTTCAAGCTCTAAATTTTCTCATCCACGCACAGTCCAACGAGTTCTCTCAGGTTTGACATGAGTTCGACCATTTTTTCAGAAGGTATTTCTTTGACGACTTCGTCCGTCTCATCATCAATAAGTTTGACAATGACTTCGCCGGATTTTTCGTGAATTTTAAATTCGAAATGCGTCGTACTCCCCTGTCTCATTTCATTGACCTCTTGAATAAGCTTGTCTACCAAAGCAACAGAGGGATGTGATTTCGCTTCTTGATGTTGATCTCCTTGAGGCGGTTTTCCAAAATGGTGCTCAATCTTTTCTTTGAGCTTTTCAAGCGGAATTCGCTGACCTTGCTCTTGAATGACCCTTAATGCCGGGCTGGAATGTTGAACTCTTTCAATTTTATAATCCACGGCGCACCTCCGCAACACGTCATCCTCTGGTTTTAAGCAGCGACTTCGCGGCCGCAGCCGCAGACTGATTCTCTTTCATGACCTCATCAAGCACTTCTTTTCTGTAGATTTTAACCTCTTTTGGAGCGTTGATGCCCAGCTTGACCTTGCCGTCTTCAATACCTAAAACAACAATCTCAATGTTCCCGTCAATGATCAGGGATTCCTCTTCTTTTCTAGCCAAGACCAGCAACTGTAGCCACCCCCTCCTCCAGCTTCAGCGGAACCCGCGTCGGCCATTCGGGATTACTTAAAATGACCTGAGCTGCGGTTCTGTTCGTCAAGCTGACCACCAGTGGCGCTGCCAGGTTCATGGTGGAAGCTTCAAGGGGTTCGCGAACCGTCACTATAGCCAGGACCTCTGCGTCCTCAGGGGTTGCAATGCCAATTGCCTTGCAGACATCATCCGGTAAGTCCACTTCAAAGCTCTGAATCCAGTACCAGGGACTGGTCAGAATGAAACCAACCGTGTCGTCATCTTCGCAGCACATGCTGAAAAATGGCATGGACGCTATCTCTTCAATTTTGAAGCGTTTACAGCTTTCAAACCCGGGAATGCCCTCCGGAAAATAGAGGTCACCGCTTAGAGCCAGCTGTTCGTTGAGTTCTTCTTGATTAATGGTCATAGGATTCTCCCCACTTCAGTCTAGAGGTAGTCGAGCAGCGTCGGCTGCAGGATTTTAGCGCCCGTAGACAAAGAGGCTTTGTAGGCGTTCTCCATCATGGCAAATTGCATCACCTTTTCGGCAAAATCAATGTCTTCGGCTTTCGAAAGCAGCTCAGTCAAATTGAGGGCCTCTGAATCATTAAGGGTTGTCATGGCTTCGAGACGGTTGGCTGTCGCGCCGTTTTTCGAGCGAATGGATAAGACGGTCTCAATTTTCTCGTCCAGTTGCTTTAAAATATCCCCGCCGATGGTCTTCCGTTCCACAGAATCAGCCTCAGCGAGGCCTTTCTTGAATTTGGCCAGAACCTCAGAAAGACTGTCCTCGCCATCCTTTTTTGCTTCAAAGATCTCATGCCCCGTGATATTGATCTCAATCCGGACACCCGGCAAGACTTCGTGTCTGAGTCGCTCTTCATTGCCAGAGTAGGCAATCTTCCCCGTCACTTCGTCTGTTGAAAACGGCGACGTCATTGTCTTCGTTCCGCCAAATAAAAATCTGCCGTCGTATTTCGAATTCCCAATTTGGGATAATCCCTGGATCAATTGTCCGACTTCAATCTCATAGGCTTTGTACTCCGCATCGCTGTTGGTGCCGTTCGCCGCGGCAATGGCCAGCTCTCTCAATCTGTTCAGCGAGGCACCAATTTCGTTGAGTGCCCCATCTGTGGTTTCCACCCAACCGGACGCATCTTCAATATTTCGTTTGTACTGCGCGTTCCGCCCCACTTCAGTTTCAAGGGACAAGGCTCTGGACACCATGACTGGATTGTCAGAGGGTCTGGAGAAGAGTTTACCCGTCGTGAGCTGATTCTGGGTTTTATGCATTTGATTCAGGTTTCGGCGCAGGTGGATCAGAAAATCTTCACCCATCATCCGGTTCGTCACTCTCATGGGGTTTCCTCCATTATCTGACCATATTGATCAGGGTATCTAGCATGCTGGTTAAGGTCGTCATGACGCGGGCGTTGGCCTGATAACCCGTTTGGAATTTTACCAGGGCGCTGATTTCCTCATCTATGGAGACGCCCATGACGGACTCTCTTCTCTGATGAAGCTGGTTGAGCAAAGAGGTTTCATTATCCGCCATGGTGCGGCTGTAAGCCGCGTCAACACCCAGTCCTGCAATGGTTGCTCGATAACGCGCATCCGCAGTGTCGCCGGTGGTCGTTATAAATGTCATGGTCGTCTTGTCATAGTCAGATGCATTAAGAGAGACATCCCTGAGCGCCGCTATGGCCAGAGCTCTGGAGCCGTCGCCCACGGGTGCGTCCGCGGCTGAACTTTTGCCTGCAGCTATCAATTCCGGTTTATCTTTAAGGCTGGAGTTGACTTGGATGTTGGCTGCTGTAATTGTTCCCGCACCGCCGCTGATGAAGAAATCCAGTCCGGTGTTGTCGGGGTTGTGAACCTGATTGATCAAGCCTGCCATGCCCGAGGCCAGCGCGTCCATTTTTTGTGTGTAATCCTCTACTTCAGTCATCATGGACTGCAGTCCGTTGATGCTGCCCTCACCGGTTTTAACAACGGTGAAACCAGTAGGATTTTCAGTTGTTTGGGCTGTTGGAACAATGACGCTGCCTGCTTTCCAAGTATTCAGATCGAAACCGGCACTTAATGGCGCATCCAGGAATTCAATGGTATTGACATCACCCTTCACGGCGACCGCGACTTTCATCTGAGTCGTTCCACTCTCATCTTCGTACGTTTCAACAGACTGTACTGTGCTAAAGGTCGGTGTCGGTGTGTTGTTGCCCATGACAGCTTGCCCGCCTACGGTGAGCTGAATGCCGCCATCGGCTAAATCTGTTTTTGAAAAGGACACAAACGCTGAAAGCTGATCCAAGAGCAAGTCCCTTTGATCCATCAGATCATTGGGCACCATTTCCCGCGTCACTGCGGCTTTAATCTGCTCGTCCACCGCGGTCAGCTGCTCCAGTTTTGTGTTGATTTCGAAAGTGTTTTGACTCACCTGGAACAAAGTCTCGGATTTCAGATCCTGAAGTTGTGACGCCGTGTGGCCGAATCGATCCGCCATGGTGGTGGACTGCTCGACGACAATGGTCCTGGCTGTAATGCTTTCCGGGGTTTTGCTGAGCTCTTGCCAGGCATTCCACATTTCCTGCATGGCGTCGCTGATGCCGGTTTCCGAAGGTTCGTTGAATATGATTTCCAGGCGGTCGTAGACGCCGTTTTGAGACTCATAGGTGTTCAATCTCCCCGTTTCAAGGCGAACTTGGCGGTCCGTGAAAACGTCGCGAATCCGCGTAACGCCCTCGATCTTGACACCGGTGCTGATTTCACCAATCCCGTTGAGGTGCTGCGGTGTATTGGTCACCAGATCGACGCGTTTTCTGGAGTACCCTTCGGTCTGAGCGTTGGAGATATTGTTTGATGTGGTATTGACTGCGGACTGCATAGCCTGAAGCCCGCTGTTTGCTATATTCATAGTACCAAAGATTCCGGACATCCCATGACCTCATTTCACTAAATGGACTGGTCGAGCCAGCCTGAGCTTATTGCCTGCGATTTGTGCACTTCACCGCTTTTGGCATACATACTGCCGGTTGGGTTTGCGCTTTGAGGCGCCAAGGCTTCCTTTAAGGCGCCAAGGTAAACCAGCGTCTGTCTCGCCAGCAAAGCATTGGTCTCCTGCAGCTGCTTAATGGCTTCAACTTTGTGACGTATCAGACTTTTAAACTCGCCGCTCATTTCCTCCGGCAGTTCTGTCGGTTTTAGCAGCTGATTCATTTTCCTGGTCAAATCTGTCTTGTATTTTGCCATGGCCTCAAGGGCTTCGCCGTGCTGCGTCATTATTAAGCGCTGCTCTTCTTCCAAAAGCAGTTTTATTTCATCCAGGCACTCAAGCAGGTTAGTTTCAGCGGTCATCATTTATTCGACTTCCTCTCGTGGATGAGGCGTTCTGTCAGGGACGCCGCGATTTTGTCCACAGAAGGTTTATAGGTCCCCTGCTTAAGCTGAGCCTTGATTTCAAGGGCTCGCTGCGAGATTTCACTTTCCTCAGTACCGTCTTTGATCATTGCAGTCAAGGCCTTGGCTGCGCCGGATAATTCAACCTGATCGCTTTTGGATCCGTTGCCGGACGCTTTGACTTCCTGGGCTTTGGTCTCCTGTTTCTGATAGGATTTGAGTGCAGACAAATGCAGATTGGATGATTGTATTTTCACGAAGAACCCTCCTCGGAGTGTGCACGTTCGTTTAATTGATAGTCTTCTATACTGGTCATATCGACTATAGTCTAAGATAGTTAAGAGATAAATTCAAATTTTATTGGAAGACGGTGTCTGACACCGCCTTCCATGACTTTGGAAGATGGTGTCTGACACCGTCTTCCATGACTTTGGAAGATGGTGTCTGACACCGTCTTCCAAAATCAAGATGAAACTCGGGGTTGATAGGCACCAGCCGCTGACACCCAGTTTACACAAAAAGAATGGAAGCGGGGGTTGAAAGGCGCTAGCCTTTGACACCCGCTTCCATCCTTGCACTTTTCTTTTGTCTTAGGCCGCCTTTCGGCCCTTACCCTGATCCCGCTTCTTAAACAATCCTTTGATCGTACCTGCAATTCGTTCAGCGGCTGTCTTGAATCCTTCAAAAGTAATTTTCTTTTTCTTGCGCGTTTGCTTGTCAGAGTCCTCCGGTGTCTCAACCGGGGTCTCAAACATGGCCTCATCAGTCTTGAGTCTGAACTGGTTCACCGAAAACTTGAGCATCTGTGCCTGACTGGACAGTTCCTCACTGGAGGCCGCTGCCTCCTCGGAGGTCGCCGAGTTCGTCTGAGTGACTTGGGAGACTTGGGAAATGGCCCGGTTGACCTGCTCAATGCCTGAAGCCTGCTCATTGGAGGCCTCAGCAATATCTCCTACCAGTTTTGCCGCCTTTGAGACTTCCTTCTCAATATTCTGGAGGGCTTTTGCCGTGTCCTGAGCCAGCTGGCTGCCTGCACCCACTTTTCGGATCGAGCCTTCAATCATTTCTGCGGTTTCTTTCGCTGCGTTTGCGCTCCGAGCCGCCAAGCTGCGGACCTCGTCCGCGACGACAGCAAAACCTTTGCCGTGCTGACCTGCCCGGGCCGCTTCCACAGCGGCATTCAGTGCCAGAATATTGGTTTGGAAGGCAATGTCATCAATGACTTTGATCACCTTTGAAATTCTCTTGGACGACTCGTTGATGTCTTCCATGGAGACCAGCATGTCACTCATACGCTGATTGCCAAGAAGGGCATCTTTCATGGCTTGATTGGTGATGCTGCTGGCACTCACCGCATTATTGGCATTATGTGTGGTCTGAGCTGAGAGCTGCTCCAGTGAGGCTGTAATTTGCTCCACGGCACTGGCTTGTTCTGTTGCCCCTTGAGAAAGCAGCTGGCTTGAATCCGCCATTTGATGGGCACCCGCAGACACTTGCTCAGCAGCCATATTAATATCGCTCAGAACGCGGTTTACCTTGTCTGCCATATGAGAAAACGCACTGGCGAGCTGACCTATTTCATCTTTGGTGGTGGACTGGATGTGGACGTTGAGGTCGCCATCGGCAATCTTCTCTGAAGCCTGAAGCAAAGTTTGGAGCGGCTGTTTAATAGCTCTGCTGATGATCAGGCCCAGGAAAATCGACACCGCCACGCCCGCCAGAGTAAAGAGCAGCATCCAAAGCACCGACTTAGCTACACCTGCGGAAACCGCCTTTTGATTAACTTCGACCATGGCATCTATCAATTCAATGGCCTTATCAAAATTGACATTGTTGACTTCCAGTGCCTGTTTCAACATTTCTTCCTGCACGGAGAACGCGGTGCCCACGGAGCGTTCCATTCTCACCAAAACATCAAGTGTGATCTTCATATTTGGAATCGCGACGTCATTATATATTTTCCAAGCTTCAGCCTCCCAACCGGGGCCGCGCTCCAGCATCAATTGATTAATATGCGCCCCCGCCTCATGGACCTTCGAGTGGGGCTCATCAATGCTGATCATTAACTGGCGCAGCTGAGGACTGCGAGTCTCATAGTGATCCAGCCATCCACCAAGCGCACAGAGATTGGGATCCAGCTGCCCCACAAAGGTCTGCCCTTTGGTGAGACTGTCAGACAGCGACCAGATCCAGCTGTAGTGGTCCTTTTGACGCAGCGCGATCTCGTATTGGATCTTGGCGGGATCATCGACGCCAATATTGTCGAGTTCTATGGACTTGGCAATAAACTTGTCATGGCCAGTCCACCAAGCGTTGATAAATGGCTCTGCTTCAGTCCAAAGCTTTCTGACCTCACCGGACATGGGGAGCTTGACAAAACGCGCCCATTCCCTGGAGAGAGTTTCAGTATGCCCCTGAATATCTTTATAGATTGCCTGCCGCTGCTCAAAATCCAGTTTTGGCGACATCAAGAGATTATCAAGTCCTGAGATCATAGCCATTTCAACATTAATTTGAAGCAGCGACTCAACACTCGGCATTTTGTTCCTGCTGATATCGTTTATGCCTAAAAATCCGGCGAAGCCCACCAAACCCGCAATCAGTGCCACTGCTACAAATCCCGCAATCAGTTTGGTTCCAATTTTCAACTTTCTCAAAAAAGCCACAGGCACACCTCCGTTTCATTTCCAACTCAATTTCTGTTTCAGCTTCCATTTCAACCTCTTTGACTGCCATTCCAACACAAATATTGCTTTCAGCGCCCGCCGCGTACAGCATTGCGCTTCAAGCCTGCCTTCAAACGACAATTCGCTGATACTGAATCGTCATGGAATCCGCCGCGATGTCCATGATCACCGTCCGGCTGACCGTACCCCTGATTTCATCGCAGTTAAACTTCAATCCATGTGCTCTGAGGATCTCCTGAACCTTGACAATATTTCTTTCCCCAATTTTGAACGTATCGCGTCCGTGAACCGAAAGGGCGCCGCCAATCATATGGATGTTCATGGTCTCCGGCCTGCAGCCGTATCGCTGTCTCAGGATTTTTATAAGCATGGGCAGCCCCGTCGTCGCGTAATAGCCCGGTTTTGGAAGCACCACCAAGTCTTCGGGGTGCTCCGGCAGGGCAATATGAATCATTGCCGCTACTTTGGGCGCTTCGCTGAAAAAGGTCACCGCCACGCAGGATGCCAGCGCGTGCGTAATCAGCCGGTCGCCGGGCTGGTCAATGATATCAAACTCGCCTATGCCAATAATTTTGTCCAAAGCCCTTCACCCTTTCGTCGACGTCTTGAACTGATCTCCATCCACCACCGAAACGCCATTATCTTAACAGCCTGCACACCGCTGAAGGCATTTGCGACAGCGGCAGCTGCCGCTCGACGGCCCCTACTTCAAACGCCGCTTTGGGCATCCCATAGACCACGCTGGAGGCTTCGTCCTGGCCGATGGTTCTGGCACCCCTCCGCCTCATGCCAAGGAGCCCCTTTGCGCCATCATACCCCATCCCCGTGAGGATGATCCCCAGTGCCTGATCCCCACAGCTTTTCGCCACGGAATCAAATAGGACATCCACGGAAGGACAATGACCGTTGACCTTATCTCCTTGATAAACTTCTACTTTGAAGCGATTCCCAAACCGCTTGACGATCATATGGTGGTCCCCCGGCGCAATAATTACTTTCCCCGGCTCCACCAGATCGCCAGACCTGCCCTCCGCCACTTTGAAGGGCGTTTGAGCATCCAGCCTTTCCGCAAAGAGTTTGGAAAAATTGGGCGGGATGTGCTGGACTATAACAATACCAGGCATTTGGGTTGGCAGCATCTTCAGCAGCTGGTAGATCGACTCGGTCCCGCCTGTGGAAGCGCCTATGGCGACCAGTTGCATTTGACTCGAAAAGGCCTCCGCTGAAGCGGCCATCCCCGCAGTTGCAGAGTGCGGCTTCATTTCCAAGGTCGCTTTGACAATATTGGCACCGGAAACCGTCTTGACCTTTTGGATGAGCGCCTGCAAAAAAACGTCCATCCCCTGTCCCGCAGTCAGACTGGGCTTAGTCAGAAAATCCACCGCCCCGGCACTCATGGCGTCAAAAACAGCACGTCCCACCGAGCTGACCACAATGATGGGCACCGGATGCTGAGGCAGCAGCTGCCTGATGAACTCTATGCCATCCATTTTTGGCATTTCAACATCACACGTGATCACATCCGGCTGGAAAGCCTCAATTTTATCAATCGCATCAAAGGGATTTTCCGCCCGTGCAACGACTTGAAGCTCCGGATCCGCGGAAAGACCCCTGGTCAAGACTTCCCTGAATACCGCGCTGTCATCAATCACCAGGACTTTAATTTTTCTATTCATGATGTCTTCTCCCGCTCTATGGCAATTTGCGGTAAACTGCCGGCTTTATATATTTGAACCTCGTCGCATCCCGGTTCAAGGATTCCGAATGTCCTATAAACAGATAACCACCGTCTTCTAGAAGATCATAAAGTTTCTCCACGAGGCGGTCTTTGGTCTTCTGATCAAAGTAAATCATAACGTTGCGGCAGAAAATCACGTGCATTTTCTGCCGGAATGGAAACACCTCTTCCATGAGATTAAATCTTCGAAAGATGACTTCACTCTTGAGCAGGTCGTTTGCCACCGAGGCTTGAGCGTCCACTCTGTTAAAATATTTGAGTGCCCAGGACGTTGGCAGCGGCGCGATCCGTTCCTGACTGTACAGCCCCGCCTTCGCAATATCCAGCGCCGCTTGCGAGATGTCCGTCGCCAGCACCTTGGTATCCCAAGGCGGCTGCTCTCCGCCAAAATAGTCTCTCAGAATCATGGCCAGGGTATAAGGCTCTTCCCCGGTCGAGCTGGCCGCGCACCAGACGCGAAGATCTCTGCTCTTCACTGTTACTCTGAAAAAAGGAAGCACCGATTCCCTGAAGTAATCGAAATGATCCGCTTCACGCATAAAAAACGTATGATTAGTCGATATTTTATCTATAAGTACCGCCACAGCCTTGCCGGTTGTATCCTTCATCAGATAGTCATAATACTCGGAAAAAGACTGCAGACCGAGATCACTCAGCAATTTATGAAGACGTCCCGTCAGCAGCGTGTGCTTTTCCTTCTTAAGCTGGATGCCATAATTTTGGTGTATGAAACCCGCCAATTTGTTGAACTCTTGCTCCGTAATGTTTATCACAAGTGATCACCCTTACTTGCAAAAAGAGGAGGAGAGTTTACTCCCCCTCCGCTTGCCTACTTAGATCAAAAAGCATTTATTAGCCGATGGTCTGCGTCCCATATTTTCTCGACAGCCCCATCTCTTCGCCGCCAGTCACAATTAAGAATATTTTCCAAATTCCTTTTCGCTTAATACAATTTTCTTAGCGGTCGGAACCTCTGACGCCTGATGCTCTCTGGACTGAATCGCCTGTCTGTTCTGCACCTTCATAGATTCAATCATTTTGATCATCTCCGGGCTCATTACTTCTTTTTCTGAAACTGGTCTGACATGAGCACGATTTCTGAGTTTGAATTTCGAGACTTGCTCTTTCAGCATCTCTGCCTGGCTGGAAAGCTCTTCGCTGGCAGCAGCCGTCTCCTCAGAGGTTGCCGATGTCGTCTGAACCACACTGGCGATTTGGGAAACACCCTGATTGACTTGCTCCACACCCGTCGCCTGCTCATTGGAAGCAACTGCAATGTTGCCTACGAGATCTGAAACTTTTTCAATGCTTTCAACAATCTGAGCCAGAGCGGAAGCAGTTTCATTGGCAATTTTTGTGCCGCCGGCTACCTTATGGATGGAGCCTTCGATCAGTGTCGTCGTTTCTTTCGCTGCATTGGCAGAGCGCGCCGCCAGGTTTCTCACCTCTTCAGCGACAACTGCAAAGCCTTTGCCGTGCTGACCCGCTCTTGCCGCTTCCACGGCCGCGTTCAGGGCAAGGATGTTGGTTTGGAAAGCAATTTCATCAATGACTTTGATAATCTTGGAAATATTATTGGAAGCTTCATTGATTTCGTCCATGGACTTCAGCATGGACTTCATCTGATCGTTGCCTTGGATGGCGCTGACTTTTGTCAGATCAGCGAGTTCATTCGCCTGATTCGCGTTTTGCGCGTTGAGTCTCGTTTGAGCCGCAATTTCTTCGATGGACGCAGTCAGCTGCTCAATGGAGCTGGCTTGCTCAGTTGCACCTTGAGAGAGGGACATGCTGGATTCAGAGACCTGTCTGGAACCGGAGGCCACCTGCTCTGAGGCCTCCTGAATATTGGACATGATTTCGTTCAGGTTGTCGGAGACCTCATTGAAGGAGGCAGCAAGTTGTCCAATACTGTCTTTGGTGTAGACAGTCAAAGAGAAGTCGAGGTCACCGTCTGCCAGTTTCTTTGCGGTTTTTGCCATAGTATTGATGGATCTTTGGATGGTGACAAAGATATACGCGCCAACCGCAGCCGCGGCAAGAACACCCGAGGCAAGGATGATGATCATGGTCACTGTCGTTGCTTTCGTAGAGGCTGAGTTTGCCACTGAGGTTTCATTGGCAATATCAACTTTCATGGTCGTCAGTTTTTCGACGTTCGCTTCAAGCGCTTTTCTGATGTTGTCCCCTTCACCGCGATTCAAGCTTAGGGCTTCGCTGACATTCCCGGCTTTTGCCAAGGCAATGATTCGCTTGGTAACTTCGTCATAGCTTGCCTTTTCTTTGCGAATTTCCTCTACCAATGCATGCCCCTCATCCGTCATCAGTGTCTCTTCCACCAAAGCTAAGTTGGTATTAAATTCCTGATTACGTTGATCAATTATAAGCTCATACTGGGAAATTTCCGCTGCCGAACTCGAGAGCAAAATATCTTTAACGTTGCCCCTCATGCGTTGGAACGCATCTACAAACTCCACCAGCTGACCTAATGGGACAGTCGCTTTTTCATGCATTTCTGAATATTGGCGGTCAATTTTATAGAGATTGAAGATTCCGACACCGCCTATAGCAACAGCAACAAGGACAATCAGGAGATAACCTACAATCAGTCTGGTACCAAGCTTTCTTCTGGAAAACCATTTCATTTAAACATCCTCCATTTATCCTATAGTTGAGATTAATTCTGATTCGTGATGACTGAGCAGCGCGTCGCAGTCCAACAGCATCTTGACCTCGCCGCCGACTTTGCCAATACTCTTGATGTAGCGATTCGACGTGCCTGAGCTGAGCATGGGCTGATCGACAATGTCTTCATCGGCAATATTAGTGACCTCTGAGACTCTGTCCACAATCAAGCCCACAGAATTCTCGCCAATTTCGACGACAATGATGCAGGTGCGCTCGTCATAGTCCACAAATTCTTTTCTGAACCGCAGTCTCATATCCATGACGGGAATGATCCGGCCGCGCAGATTCATAATGCCCTTGATGTATACCGGCAGCTCCGGAACCACAGTGATAGGCAGCAGTCCAATGATCTCAATAACGTACTCAATGCCTATGCCATAGGATTCGCTGCCTAGATTAAAGGTCAGATACTTGCCCTTTTGGGTATCTTCCTCAAGTTCCATTTCAGTGATTGCTTTTGCCATGTGAGCGACCCTCCTGTTTTACTATCTGACTCTTAGACCGGCTAATCCGCTGACGTCGAGAATCAGGCTGATGCTGCCGTCGCCCAGCAGTGTACAGCCCGCCAGTCCCAAGATTTTCTTCATGGATTTGATATAGTGCGGCAGTGCCTTGACGACGACCTGCTGTTGGCCTAATAGCTCATCCGCGAAAAGACAGATTTCCTTGTCCTCGTCCTCGACCATGATTAAAATTCCATCGGCAAGAACCGTCTCTGTCTTTTCAATGTGGAAATGCTGATGCATGCGCAGGATGGGGTAACTTTTACCTCTGACCATGACCATTTCGTTGTGGTCGGGATCCTTGTGGCAGTCCTTCGCAGCGGGTTTGAAGGACTCCTTGATGCTCGTGATGGGAATGGTGAACCGCGAGCTGCCCACCCGGATGTTCATGCCTTCAATGATGGCAAGGGTCAGCGGGATTTTCAGGGTCATGGTCGTGCCTTGACCGTAGGCGCTTTCGATATGAACCGCGCCGCCAACCTCTTCCAGGTTTTTGGCGACCACATCCATACCCACACCACGGCCCGAGAACTCCGTAACCTGCTCCTTCGTTGAAAAGCCAGGCAGCAGAATGAGGTTGTAGATCTCACGGTCTGACATCTCGTGTTCCGGCTTGGTTAAGAGTCCGTTGGCCCGGGCTTTTGCCAGTATTTTTTCCTTGCTGAGGCCGCGGCCGTCGTCCCTGAGAATGATGAGGACATCACTCCCGGCGTTTTTCGCTTCCAGACTGATGCGGCCGATCTTATCCTTGCCCTTTTCCAGGCGCTCCGCCTCGTCTTCTATGCCATGATCTATGGCATTTCTGATGAGGTGCATCAGTGGGTCAGAGATCCGCTCAATGATATTTTTATCCACTTCGGTCTCTTCTCCGGCCATGTCCAGGACGACTTGCTTATTCAGTTTTTTGGACATGTCCCGGACAATGCGGTGCATTTTGATAAAAGTCGTAGACAGCGGTACCATGCGTATGGACATAACCATGTCCTGCAGGTCCGTCGTGATTTTATGAAGCTGTCTGGACGCCTTTTGGAATTGATCCGACTCCAGGGCCAGAACCTCAGGATTCTGAGTCACCATGGCCTCTGCTATGACAAGCTCGCCCACAAGGTTCATCAGACCGTCTAGTTTTTCAACATTGACACTGATCATGGACTGGCTGCCGGCGGGTTGCTCTTTGACAGCAGATTGTAACTGGGTGTCTGACACCGAGTTTCCGTTGAGAGGTAACTGGGTGTCTGACACCGAGTTTCCCGACGCCGCGTTTTCCCGCGCCTCCTTCTCCGTCACAGCCGGAATCCAGTGAATATCATCCTGGTGCATGCAGTGGGGTTCAAACTCCGGCTGATCCGCATGTCCCAAGATCAATTGCTCCAGAAAAACCGTCTTCTCAATGCGCGCCTGCAGCTCTTCCATAGTGGCCGTCGTTCTGATGAACAGCTCAAAGCCTTGATTTCGAATCGTCTCTGCCGTGCCGTCCTCTTCCAGGATATTCTGAGGACAGTAAAACATCTCCTCCGCAAGCTCCGTCAAATCATGGACGACCCCATAAGCCCTGAGATGCTCCATTTCACAGCCATCCTGGAAATAGAGTTTGGCTTTATAGGACTGGACAGATTTTTTCTTCTTTGAGTCTTTTCTGGGCTTCAGAGGTGGTTCCGGAGCGCCTTCACCACCACTGTCAAGAACAGCGGCCGATGGTTGAACCTCCAGCCCCTCGCTCTCACAAACCGAGTCCTTCTCTGACACTGTTTCTGGCTCTGCTGCTTTATCTTCACCGGTGTTCACAGTTGTCAGGATCTCGTCCAGATAAGCCTTAAGACGCATCACGAGGTCCTCTGGATTACCATCGGGCGCATCGTGATTCTTAATTTTGTTGACCTCTACCTTCATAAAATCCACCCCGTCCAGTACCAGGTCTGACAGGGTTGAGTAATCCAAAATTTGAGGCCGTTTTTCTCTCAGAAAGAAAAAGATGTCCTCCATGGTATGGGCTATAGTCGTAATATTGTGGAACATCATCATAGCTGAAGAGCCCTTGATCGTATGCATGAACCTAAAGATTTCGTTCACTGCCTCTTCCCCAAAGGTTCCCTCCCGCTCACTTTTCATGATGATCTGCTCCATTTGATCCAGTGACTGTGAGGCTTCAAAAATATAAATTTCGAGCATAGATTCATTTTCGTAAGTAACGGGCAACAAGTTCACCTCATTTTTCGGTGTTTGGAACTGATCTTACTTCCGCTTAAGCATCAGCCCTTGATTTACAGGCCTAGCACCTTGTTCAGAGTCTGAAGGACGTGATCCTCTTTGAAAGGTTTGACAATAAACGACTTTGCGCCATTGATGATGGAGTCCTTCACCATGCTTTCCTGCCCCATGGCGGACACCATGACAACGTTGGCATTACTGTCGAGTTTCCTGATTTGCTTCAGTGCATCCAGACCCGTCATTTCCGGCATGGTTATATCCATGGTCACCAGATCCGGCTGAAGCTCCAAATATTTTTTAACGCCGACGAGACCATTCTCCGCCTCGCCTACCACCTCAAA
The DNA here is from genome assembly GCA_009881125.1 of Acidaminobacter sp. The sequence continues at coordinate 23,559 of WXFH01000436.1, forward strand.
ATTATTTTTTTGAAGGATATTTTTGATGGCCATTCTCATGAAGGCAGCGTCATCTACGATCAGTACTCTTTTCATGTCTTCGGTTTCTCCTTTCCAAAATACCTTTACTGCACTGCTAATTCACTTCTTCAGCCGCCACATTTATGGAGAATATCCCTAGTCCTTCCATTTCAAGAGGTACGACAATAGTTGAAATCTTGTTGGACAACTCAATCTTTTCTCCCGTCAACAAGGAAGGCGGTGTGATGTCAATGTTGACAGATTGATTCGCAAACAACGTGCTTGTATTGCCCATGATCATGTTGCCCATCTCAGAAACCGCACTCCTGCTGATCTCGTCAAATTCTTCCACCGGCATGCCGCCCATCATGACAGAGGCAATGTTCTTGGCCGTGTCCACAGACAGCTCAAACCAAACCTGTCCTTTAATTTTGCCAATAACGCCAATCATGATAATGACCTGATTGACCGCATAAGGTGAATTTCTAAGGTGCACTTTCCCCAGTTTCGCTTCCACCCCGCACACCATACTCATGACGGACTGGGCGGCTTCAATAAACGTATTGATATATTCGGCTTTCATTGCTGACCTCCCCATAATGACGCTTCTTTAAAAAAACTGGTCTCATCATCCTCCCTGGTGTTTTTGCAGGACGCATAGTTCAGGCCATTAGATAGGGATGAAGCATATAAAAGGCCTCCTGAATTTCAGGCGGCCAAAGAACGCTGTCTTCATGACCTTCAAGTGGCAGCCCAACCATCATCGCAAGTAAACTTGCCTTAGACTTGTGGCTTTGCGTCTCCACCTTTCGGTGGGTTTGCCTTTTTCATTTTTCAGGTATTTCATAATCTTGCTTTTCACAATTCACGACTTACATCTGATGCATTCTCTATAGGTATCGTCGAACTTAATGAATTGTTAATACTTTTATTGAAAAAAAATGGATGGAATCCAGGAAATCAACAATAACCGCAGAAACCCATTTTCCCCCAGTTGTTATCATCAAAAAAGACAGGACCCTTCACTCGAGCCCTGCCTTCAGTCAATTTCTCTTTCATTATATTGATTTTCGTTACTTCAGCCCTTCCACTCTCTGTTCCCTGCTCAAAATCTGAGTGATCCGGATGCCGAAATTCTCACCAATGACCACAACCTCGCCATGTGCGACCAGTTTTCCATTAACATGGATCTCAAGGGGCTCATCCGCAAGCTTATTCAGCTCAACCACCGAGCCGGTCCCAAGCGACAGGATATCTTTGATGGTCCGTTTCGTCTTGCCCAGCACAACACTGAGTTCCAGCGGCACATCCATAATCAGGTCCAGGTTTTTCTGATGGCTTGATTTACTGGTGTCCTTAATTGGTGCAAACATAGGTTTCTGAACCTCCACTTCCGGCAGTAGCGCTGCGGGAGGCGCCTTCGGAACAGGCTTTGTCTCCGGCTCAGGCGCCGCTGTATGGTCCTTACTGGTTTGAGCAGTCACTACGCTCGAACCAGGTACAACGCCACGGTCAGCAGTCTCATAGTCCGTCTCCATAGCTTCAGGATTGTATTTTTTATGGAGTCCCGCCACAATATCCTCAGCGTGTTCACCCGCGTAAATATGCCATAATTCGCCTGTCACAAGATCGCCTATACTTATGTTCGACTCAAGACAACACACCGGCCGATCCGTGAAATGCTTCGAAAGCTGCTTCCGTGCATCGCCTTCCCAAAGCGCAGTCTCGGCCGTAAAGGGCTCCACTTCGAGGTCCGTCATCTCCGAAAGCGCTTGATATAAATAGCCTGCGACGAAATTAATGCCTTCAGACAACGCCTTCTTTTCGTCGACAGACAGAACCATTTTCGTCTCAGGTACCGGTACGCCTGAGATCAAACCGGCAATCACAGCGCCAACACCGGGTTCGACGGCAAGCAGTGTGTCGCCAATCATATCCCCTCTAATTTTAACTGCTGCGACGGCCATAGGCTCAGAAAAACGTGCCACGGCCTCCTCAAAGGAGAGCGCCGCCACCCTGGGTGCTGAAATAGTGACCTTTTGCTTTAGATACTTTGTTAGAGCGTCTGAGGCAGCTGACATAGTCACATTGCCAACTTCAGAAAGGATATCCAGATCTTCAGATGACATGTTGGGCTCGTCTGCCCCATTCAAATCGCCATTTTTTCGCAGGAGTGAATCCAGCTCAGCTTGAGAAATAAAATTGTCCATCATCATTCAACGTCCTCTTCCACATAGTCTAAAATCTGTACGCCCAGTTTGCCATCCAGATCTCCAGGCTGAACCAAATAATGGAGTCGATCCTCCACGAACATTTTCAGCGGTGCATTGGTTTTAGCACCCAGAAGCACAACGTCTCCCGTATCAAGATGAATAAAATCATCCACTGTAATCATAGTTCTGCCAAGTTCCACGGTCATGTCCACCCCCGCTGTCATAAGACGGTCGGAGATTTGAGCTTTGAACAAAGTATTGTCAATGCCTTTATCAACCTCAAACCAGCTGCGTATGCTGAGTTTGTCCGTAATCTGTTCAAATGAGGTGTATGGGATGCACAAATTGATCTGGCTCTTGACAGAGAACATCTCCACGCTGAAGCTGACGAGTACTACGGGTTCATTCGGCGTGATGGACTGTACCATTTGGGGATTGGTCTCGAGGGATTCCAGTTCTGTTTCAATCTCAACAATATCATCCCAAGCTGTTTGAAAGGGTCTGAGCAGGTTAAGCACCAGATCCTCCAGAATACCCAGCTCAATATCCGTAAATTTGTCTTTCCTCGTTATACTTTTGCCCTTCGTGGTCGCCCCGCCGCAAACGCGTTCGATCACTTGCGTGGCAAACTGCGGGTTGATTTCGAGAATCTGCGTCCCGTTGAGAGGTCTTGAGCGATAAACGCCAATCAACGTGGGATTAGGGATAGAATTTATAAATTCCTCATAACTGATTTGTTCGATCATCTCCACTGTCATCAGAACCGTGGTGTTGACCAGCGAGCTCAGCTGGTTCGACGCGAGCTTCGCGAAGTTCTCGAAAACCATATAGAGTGTATTGATATATTCTTTCGAAAGTTTGATAGGACGTCGAAAGTCATAGGCCTTGACTTTACTCCGCTCATCATCCTCGCCAGCCATGCTGGCATCAATTTCGCCTGTTTTCAGCGCATCCAGCAGCGCATCGATTTCCTCCTGCGACAATATCTCTTTCAATCTATCCCCTCAAATCCTTGAAAATCTAACTTCATATAGAGCAAAAAACTCGCGGGACCTTATTCTACATA
>WXFH01000437.1 GCA_009881125.1 Acidaminobacter sp.
AGTAGTACATTCCCAAAATAACTGTGTAATATAACATTGGATTATAAGCCTGAAATTTGCCTGCAGGGTAAACATTCTTTTGCACAGAAATTTCAAAATCACTGTATTGGTTCGTCAGTTTGCCTGTGTCGGTATTGGATTCTGATTCCATTTTAAACAAAATTACCGTGAAAAAGAATAGGGCGGGGTGAAATAGTTTCGAATGAAGGGGCATTAATCAGTGGATCAAAAGGCGATAGAGCGTTTTGAGGCGTGAAGTGACGAAAATGACCATCGGCAGAGAAATGGCTCTTAGAGCCTTAACATCTTTGCCGATGGTCATTGGTCTATCCACCCTGGTACAAATAAAAACAGGGATCAGCCCCCTTGTTGGTGAGGTATGATCCCTGTTTTTGCATCCTGAATTGTAAATCAATTTCACAACTTCTGCGTCCCGTACCTGCGGCTGGCGCCTATCGCCCCCATCTGTGAAGATGTTGAAGTTGTTTTTGCCGCAATCAAGTATTTTCAGACTTTTCAAATTTATTTGACGTCACCATCCCGAAAAACGTTTCAGATACGGGGTACGGGAGTGTCATCTTTTTCACGGAACATCTTTTGCCGGCACATACAGCTCATTTGCCAGCTCATAGAGCATGTCCCCGGTCGCGCCGTTCTCCACAGCAACGGAGTACATCAGACCCGGCACCGTGTCATACCACAGGCAGATGCCCTGCTCGCCTTCGATAAAACGCACCTCGCCGCTGCAGTAGCTCACTTCAACAGGCGTTACTGTCTTCCAGTCGTAATACATGCCCGAAATATCTTCAAACTGGGCCAATGGACGAATTCTATATGTCACTTCCGTCACACCTTGTGTAAACACCGCTTCAGCGACCGGACTCCCCTCTTCCATGTCGATGATATGGTACGCCACCTCCTCCGCGTCACTCGGGAGATTAAACGTGATGCCCAGCGTCTCGAGAATCTCCTCCGACGTCGACTCCTTGACAGGATTCGGAAGTTCCGGCTCAGCTTCCCTGACGCACCCGGGCGCCAGACAGGCCATTGTAAGCAGCAAAAGGATCATTAGACCTCTTTTCATGGCTTCATACCTTCCTTCAGGTTTCTCAAAGCCCGCGATCCTGTTCGAGCTATTATTATTATACCCACTTCGCGCCTGGATAAAAAAGCCGCTTAAGACTAATCTAGGTGACAGTATCCGTCACCATGAGATCAAGTCGCTAATTCTTGGCCTTTAAAGCCTTAAATCTTTGCCGATGGTCATTTTCAATTCAATCTGACACTGCGAGAACCAAATAATTATTCCTGCCTTCTTTCTTTACTTTGTACATTGCTTCGTCACTTACCGAAATAAGCTCATCAATGGTACGCCCGTTATCCGGAAAAATACTGATCCCAATACTTGCACCGACTTGACATCTATACTCATTTATCACGATAGGCTCTGATAAGCGTTCAACGAGCCGCGCTGAGATCTCACCAATTTGAACCCGATTGACCTCTTTCAACAACACCAAAAATTCATCCCCGCCAATTCTTGCTGCCAGGTCACTCGATTTGATCTGATTGCTGATTTTGGCGGCAACAATTTTCAACACCTCATCACCAATCTGGTGCCCATATTTATCATTGATGGATTTGAAATAGTCAAGATCAATGAACATGAGTGCAAAAGCGGTGTTTTCAGCACTTGCCTTATGGATATAGGCTTCCGTTTCATGAATGAATCTGCTTCTATTTGACAAACCTGTAAGAGCGTCGTAATTGGCAAGTTGATTTAGCTTCATATTTTTCTCTTCCAGCAATTTTGTGTAATTATTGATTTGACCAAGCACGTCAAAGTACTCGTACTTTTCTTTGCTAAAATAACTGTACAAAACGCCTAAACCTATGACTATATAACTCATCAAAAACAGGTTGTGTGCCAACCACCAATTTGCACTCCATGGCTTGGAAATCATGAAGATGATGACGGTTTCCATTATGAGACACAGACCTATGATGAATGAGAGGATCGTGATATTCTGCTTTGCTTTATAGGAATAGTAATATTTCAAGGCATTGATGCCTAAAAACTGCAACGTAGCCACTTTTATAAGGATTGCGAAATTTGTGTCTGTCAGGTCATCATTTTTGAATACTGGAAAGATTTCCGGATTCATCAACCCTTTATAACTCAGCACTGACAATAGAATCAGAAGTATGAGCAACATATAGCCATTGAACCATTTTTTGATTTCTTTCTTCTCTCCAAACAGATGATCCGGCATAAACATCATTGACGCGAGCCAAATTCTGCTCAAATCTCCAAACAACACAAAGACATTTATATTGATGACCGCACTGGCAAACTCAAACGGCTGCATAATGGTCATTTTGGGCGTAACCAACGCGTGAAAGGTGTAAAATACACCTACCCCTATAAACCCTATCGACAGGTAAAAGATCTTTTCAACTTTGCTTTTTCTGTACTCCAAATATGAAGCAGCCCCGACTAATAAGGCGATGCCTGAGCTGAATGTCACGTAGTAGAAGTGCAAATCCGGTTTCATTATAAGTTCAGGGCTAAATTGATTCAAATTATAAATCAAGACTGGTACTAAAATTATCATTAAAGAGAAAAAGTTTAATCTTTTTTTAGTTAACACTATATGCGCTCCTTGAGAGTTAAAGTGATTAAATGAGTCAAAACTCCGCCGATGGTCATTTTTCAAACCACCAGGCACATTTTAAACAGGGACCAGCCCTCATGTTGATGAGGATTGATCCCTGTTTTTGCATTGTAAATTGTAAATCAATTTCACAACTTCTTCGTCCCGTACCTGCGGCTGGCGCCTATCGCCCCCATCTGTGAAGATATTGAAGTTGTTTTTACCGCAATCAAGTATTTGCAGACTTTTCAAATTAATTTTATGTCAACGTTCCGAAAAATGTGCCTGGTAAGGGGGAGTCAGGGGGAGTCCAAATTATACTTAGCCGAGAAGCTGGAGAACGCCTTGTGGCATTTGATTTGCTTGAGCCAACATTGCTGTTGCAGCTTGGTTAAGAATGTTGTTCTTAGTAAACTCCATCATTTCCTTAGCCATGTCTACATCTCTGATTCTTGACTCAGCAGCTGTCAGATTTTCAGAAGTAGTTGTTAGATTGTTTATAGTATGATCTAGTCTATTCTGTGTCGCACCAAGCTTGGACCGCTCCTCTGAAACTGTCTTGATTGCATTATCAATAGCTGAAATAGCCGCATCAGCACTTCCCTGAGTAGTAATATCTATACCTGAACCTTGAATGGAAATGGTCGAACCTGCATCAAAACCAGCTGCAGTAAATGTAGCCATAGATACACCCGTATCTTCAACAGACACAATACTTGTTCCTGTAGCTGCGTCATCAATAAGACCAATGATTTTGCCTGAAGAGTCTGCTATTCCAAGTTCATAACTTGCTCCATAAGCAGCGTGTGCAGATACATCAACTACAGTATAATTTCCTGCATCCAAACCATTTAATGCATCATTTGCGAAGTTAGGAACTGCAGTAGTTCCGTCTGCCTTAGTTGCTACTGTAGTTTCAGCTCCACCTACTCCAAGTTGAGCAGAAGTCATTTCTCCAAGCGAAATTTCAAGGTTCTGACCTGCATTAGACCCAATATGGAATTTAGCTTCAAATCCGCCTTTCAGAAGATCTTGACCATTAAATTGTGTGTTATTTGCAATTCTAGTGACTTCATTTGCCAACTGATCCATTTCATCTTGAATATTGCCTCTATCTTCAGCAGTGTTTGTATCATTGGCACTTTGAACAGCCAATTCTCTCATTCTATTTAAAATTGAATGAGTTTCATTTAATGCGCCTTCAGCAGTCTGAATGAGAGAAATACCATCTTGAGCATTTCTTACAGCCTGATTAAGCCCCTTAACCTGCCCTCTCATTTTCTCGGAGATAGCAAGTCCAGCAGCATCATCGCCAGCTTTGTTGATGCGAAGACCTGAAGATAACTTCTCAAGTGATTTTGATTGTGCTGATTGTGCACTAGATAATCTAGAATACGTGTTCATAGCCGAAATATTGTTGTTAATTCTCATTGTTCTTTTCCTCCCTGAAAGTGGTTTTATTAACCCGCGAACATCCATTTTCGCAGATTTTGACTCCAGCCAACCTATGATCATCTCAGTCCGCTGTTTCGGATGCATTTTTTCATCCTCATGTTGTATTAATCGGTTCAATTTTCATTTCGTTAATAGCACTACAGAATTTTTTTAGCTTTTTTCTTTTTTCTTTTGTATTTGCTTTCGCTTTTCCCTTTCCTTATTTCCCTCTTCTCCCCACACCACGAAAAAAGACCACACCATGCCAGCAACCCACTGACACAATGCAGCCTTAAAAGTTCTTTACCTTCTCGTCATTAACTTTCTGCAGCTTACGACTTCCATTGTAAACAACCCAATCCACTTTCTCCAACACACGTCCCTACATCACTTACTAAACCCCTACAACACCCTCCCCACAAAAACCTCCACAACCTCTGGATCAAACTGCGTCCCCGCACACCGCTTCAGCTCCGCCACAGCCTCTTCCTTCGTCTTGGGCTTGTGATACGGCCGCTTCGCCGTCATAGCCTCAAAAGCATCCGCCACGGCTATAATCCTGGCGTTAAGCGGGATCTGCTCCCCGACCAAGCCCTCAGGATAGCCCTTCCCATCCATTCGCTCATGATGGTAAAGTACATCTTCTGCCACGCTGGCGTACTCATCCACAGACTTTAGAATCTGATAGCTCGTCTCCGGATGACGCTTGATGATCTCAAACTCTTCTTCCGTCAATCGCCCAGGTTTGTTTAAAAGCTCAGGCAAAATCATGATCTTTCCAATATCATGCAGCACCCCGGCTGTCTTGATGTCCTGAACGTCCTTCTCACTCAGCGCCATAGCCCGAGCGATGGCCTCACAGTATTGGGACACTCTCTCTGTATGAATCTGCTCCTGATCATATTTCATGTTGATATTCTTCAGGACCGTCTCAATGGTCTGGCTCCGCATCAGCTTGCCAAATTTTAGCTTTTCCTTATACATATTGTTGTCTGCCTGAGTCAAAATATCACTCATATCCTTTTCAGCATCAACTTTGGTCGCCTGGCCAATCGCCACAGAGACGATCACTGAGTCCAGCTTGGTGCCTGCCGCCGCTTCTATAATGCGCCTTTTGATCCCTTCCACCTGAAGTTCAGAAGTCTTTGGCAGCAGGATTGCAAACTCATCACCGCCCATGCGTCCAACCAGATCATCTTCCCTGCACACGCTTTTAAGCAGCCGCGACACCTGAACCAGCAGCCGGTCCCCCATCTTATGACCGAAGGCATCATTTGTCAGTTTAAGTCCGTTGACGTCTATGGTCAAAACAGAAAATGGCAGATTGCGCTCCGTGTCCATGCGCGTTAACGCATCCTCAATGTATCTACGGTTGTATAGCCCCGTCAGGTGATCGTGGAAGCTCAAATATTCGATCTCTTGGATCCTTTCTTTTTTATCCGTAAAGTCCCTGAACACTATGACCACACCGGTAATGAAGCCGTTATCGCTTCGAATTGGTGCAGCGCTGTCTTCAATGGCAACCTCTCTGCCATCCTTCGCAATCAGGATGGTATGGTTCGCCAGCTCAATGATTTCACCGATCTCAAGCACTCGCGCCACCGGATTTTCGCAGCGCTCTCTGGTGAACTCGTTAATGATATGGAAGACCTCTTCAAAAGGCTTTCCAAAAGCCTCTTCCTGGGTCCAGCCTGTCAGTGCTTCCGCAATGGGATTCATGACCTGAACTCTGCCATGATGATCTGTTGAGATGACGCCGTCACCAACTGACAACAAAGTGGTTTTAAACTGCTCCTTTTCATTGTAAATCATCTGCTGCATTTTCTTTCGCTCGGTGTTGTCCATGAAGGTGACCACGGTGCCAACAACGACGCCCTCAAAAATTTGAGGATAGGAATGATACTCCACATCAAAGCAGGTACCGTCTTTTCTCCAAAAAACCTCATCTGACACATGTGCGCCGACACCCTTAGTGGAGGCCTGATAGATCTTGCATTCCTCGTCAAGAATAGGCGTCCCATCCCGCATGCTGTGATGAACAGCCTGATGCAAATGCCTGCCGACCAGTTCAGAGGGCCTGTCGTAACCCAGCATCTGAACCCCACTGTCATTGATAAACGTACAGCGCCCCAAAGTATCCAGGCCGCAGATCGCTTCCACAGTAGAGTCTAGGATCAGCTTGAGCCGGTCTTTATGCTCCTCAAGGGCTGCGTTGCGCTCGCGAAGGTCTTCTGTTCGCGCGGCGACCTCACGCTCCAAACCATAAACTTGAGAATTAATTATCTCCGCCATTTTATTGAATGAGGCGGCAAGTTTTCCCACCTCGTCATTTCTGACAATAGGTGCTCTTTGGGTTAAATCGCCCGCTGAAAACCTTTCCTGGGTCTCCAGCAATGAGGTTATAGGTCCGAATAATTTTTGGGAGAGCCTTAAAAAGAATAGTATAAACAACAAAAGAACAAGAAGGCTCAGTAAGATCGAAGCCTCAAAGCTCTTTTGGTAGCCTGTCGCGAGAACCCCCTCCGGCACAGAGGTAATCACCAGCCAGCGAATGCCGCTTTGTTTAAACTCTGCAATTTCAGTGAAGTGACGCTCACTTTCCTGATCGTTGATCAACGACGTTTCCCCGCTGCGCATAAAATGCTCGTAAGCCTGCAGCATCAACGGATTGTCAAAGTCTTTAATCGAAAGTCTTTGAAATTTCCCCTCCGCGTCCAGCGTGTAATTATCCTTGCCTAAACCATTTGCCACCAGAAAACCGGTATCTTTTTCCACGATCACGGATAACGCGTTTTTTCTGCCCGTTATTTCACGCATCGCCGCATTGGTAGACTCAAGTGTCGTGTGAGCGCCCAGGACGCCTTGCAGCTTCCCAGCCTGATCATAGAGCGGCGCCGCAGCCGAAATAGTCAAATCATTCAGGACAAAATGTTTGTAAATGCCGGAATAAGCCAGCGCCCCTGTCTCTGCCGCCGCTATGTACCACGCACGAGTCCTTGCGTCAAACTTTCCGGCCTCCACCATCAGATCCCCTGCCGTTAAGTCGTCGTTGACCGCGTAATACCAGGAATGACCGTCCGTTGAAGCATTATTTCTCATGATCTGAATCGCGCCATCCTCACTTCGTCTGGCACCATAGTAGTCCCCGGTCACCGACCCAAAGCTGAAGCTGTAGACTGCATCTCCTTCATGACTGCCCAATGCATTGACGAAGAACTTTTCTCTGAGAACAGGCTCCTCCATGTCAATGATGCCCTGCTCAAGCAGTCCCAGGTTGACCTCCACCATATGCTTGGGTACCTGAATGAAAGTTTCTATTTCCTCGATAATATCCCTATTGGTTTCATTCGCCATCTCCACAACGGTTGAATCAATGGAACTTTTCCAGTTTGTTAAGATGACCGCCCCGGCTGATAAGATCCCAATCAGAGCGCTGACTGCGTAAGCAAGTATGATGAGTGTTCTTATGGGCATAGTGCGTTTTCGATTGTGGTTTGACTGTAGATCTGCCTGCATGGTATAGCCCCTTTTCCAATTTTTCCATTAAAGTTCAATCAAGTCTTTAAATGTAATAAGTTCAAACGTGAAACAACCCCACTTGAGTGACCATCGGCAAAATCCTTATAGACAGCCACCAAGACGCTATCCAACAAATTCTGCCGAGGTTTCCCAAGCGGGGAAGTCAAACTACTGTACATTTCATTTACTGTTGAGATTATTGTACCAACTCACCCATCCGGCGCTTCAAATAGGTTTGAACGCACTTTGGCGACACCGGCCTGCTGAAAAAATACCCCTGACCATAGTCACACTTTAAGCCTTGTAATATAGCCAGCTGCGCCTCCGTCTCAATCCCTTCAGCCACTGTTTTCAGCCCAAAGGAGCGCCCGAGGATCAGGGCAGAGTTGATCATGCCGACGTTTTTCGCGTCGCGGTCCAGCATCATGATAAAGCTCCTGTCAATTTTGATCAGGTCAACCCGAAGCTCTTCAATGCTGCTGAAGGAAGAGTAGCCCGTCCCAAAATCGTCCAGGGAAATCTCAAAGCCGCGGGATTTCAGTTTCGCCAGGTTGCCAAGAACGACCTCCACATCTCCGAGACTGACGCTTTCAGTGATTTCGAGTTTGATCAGGCTCGATTCTACGCCGCTGTCCTGAACGATCCTGGCGATCCGGTCCGCAAAATCCAGCTGTTCCAGCTGTATGGCCGACACGTTGATGGAAACCGGCACAGGCGTGAAGCCACTGCGGTGCCACGCTTTGAGCTGACGGCACACTTCCTCTGCGACCCAAAGTCCAATCTCAATGATCAAGCCAGTCTGCTCTGCGATTGGGATAAACTTGACAGGCGACAGAAGGCCAAGCTTTGGATGCCGCCACCTGATCAAGGCTTCCAGGCCGATGGTCTCCTTCGTCCCAAGATGCACAATAGGCTGATACTCCAAAAAGAGCTCCTCTCTGCTGGCGGCCAGCACCAGATCGTTCGTCATGGAGAACCGCTCATGAATTTCAGTCGCCATACTTTCTGTAAAGCAGACACACCCGTGATATTTCGACGCCAGTTTCGCCTTGTGCATGGCGAGATCTGCATTTCTGATCAAGGTTTCACCGTCTGTGCCATGCTCCGGGTAAAGGGCTATCCCAAGGCGAGAGGAAACGTAGAGCTGAAGATTTTGGATTTTCAAAGGTTCATCTACGGCAGTCTTAATTGAGCTGCAGACATGATCCAAGGCCTCTTTATCGCGAAAATTCTCGAGAAGTAGAACAAACTGTTCTTCGTAGAATCTGGAAAACAGTGCCCGTTCTCCCAGCACCTGCTTGATGCGGTCAGTAGTTTGCACGAGGATCTCGTCACCTATGTCCCTGCCAAGGGAATCATTGATTTCCTTGAACCGGTTGAGGTGCATGTAAGCAATGGCAAATCGATTCTGATCTCCACTGCTCTTTGAAATCAGGGACTCTACAAATTTCAAAAAATAACGCTGATTGTAAAGACCCGTCAATAGGTCCTTCTGTTCAAGGTCTGCAATGAACTGATCCTGCTTGACCTTCTCTGACATATCTCTGAAAGCGCCTACATAATGGGCGATCTCACCGCTATGATCCAGAAGATGTTCCACTCTGAGCCATTCCGGATAAACGTCCCCATGCTTGTTCTTGTTCCAAATTTCACCCGTCCACTTTCCGCCATGATTGAGCGCTTCCCAAAATATTTCGTAGAAGGCAGCATCATGGACTTCAGATCGACGAAAATTTATTTTTTGATTTCGAACCTCATCGAACCCATAACCGGTAATATTGCTGAAGGCGGTATTGCACCACTGAATGCGGGTCTGAGGATCCGTGATGACAAAGCCCTCAGAGCTGGATTCCAGCACTTTTTTGAAGACTTTCAGCTGTCGCTCCTGGTTTTTTCTCTCTGAGATATCAATATAAATTAAATAAGCACCAATGACACTTTTATGGCTCAGGATGGGATAGCAGAAGATTTCCACATCAATGAGAGTGCCATCCTTCCTTCGTCTCGTACCTTCTGTTTTGATAATGTTGCCGTTGAAGACGTGATTGATATGCTCTTCAATTTGTCCTTTTTTACCATCCGGTGACAATAACGCCTCTGCTGAAGCGCGAATGACCTCTTCCGGCGAATACTGAAACATCTCACAAAAGCTTCTGTTCGTGTTCAAAAATAACTTGTCTTTACCTAAGATGACCACTGCATAGGGAGAGTCGTTGAACAAGGTATCGAACATTAAGCGCTGCTCGACTTTTTCGGAAATATCGTGGACTATGGAAAAGAGAAGCTTGCCATTTTCAGTCGCGATAGGAAAACTATGAACTTCAACCTCTTTTAACGCCCCGCTTGCCAGCTTATGCGTAAAAAGAAAATAATTGCGCTTTTCAGACTTGGCTTTGCTCATTTCCTCCTTGATTTCGAGATCACTCAAAATGTTGATATTTTGTATATACAGGTTAGAAAGCTCTTGATCACCATACCCATAAAAACTGCTGGCCGCAGCGTTGGATTCAAGGATTTTGCCTGTTTCCGGGTCTATGATCAGCATAGCGCTGTTGTGGTTTTCAAACATGAGGCGGTACATGTCGTCCTTGTACTTGATCTGTTTTTTCAGATGATCGATTTCATGGAGATCGGTGATCACCGCAAACAGGATGCCTTTGATGTTATACAAATTTATGGAAGAGAGAAAATTTTCATTATTTTTACGCCTGTGGATCCAGTGGAAGGAGCTGTGTCCACTGCTGAATAAAGCATTTTCAACCAGTCGCTTTCCTAGCGTGACAGAGGGTGATCCGTCATGTTGAAGTTCAGGTGACAGCTCGTAGGGTTTCTTTCCGAGGATCTCCGATTTGTCACTGAAGCCGAACATCTCGAGGGCGGTTTGGTTGCAGTCTATGATGACTTCATCCCTGATGACGTAGAGGCCGCTCGGAAATAAATCAATGAGTTCGCAAAAACCAATATGGTAATCATACTGTGTTGTTGAAGACTGATCCACGCAGGTCACCTCAGTTCGTTATTGGAAAACTTTTATTATGGTTATTATATAAAAATATTTATATATTTTTATAGTTTTGATAATACTGTTCACACTTTGTCGAAGTTTGTCTATCACTAGATTAGCCTTACTAGTGTTATATCGAATTAAAATTGGAAATGTTAAGTAGATCAATAAAGAAAATGACCAGACATAGCCGCGCCGCGACTATGTCTGGTCATTTTTTGATCTTCCCGG
>WXFH01000438.1 GCA_009881125.1 Acidaminobacter sp.
CGGAATCTGATCCTGTGGAATCGCCAGGGGCACGGTCGCTGTGCCGGTCCCTTCAGCGCCCACAGGCACTTGATCTCCAGCCTTGAGCGCCCTGCCTTCAAACCCGCCCAGCGCTGCTTTCGTGTAGGTCGAGCGGCTATTCATGACCGGAAGCGTGTCAATCCCGCCACGGACGGCCAGATAGCCTCTGAGGCCGGATTTCAAACCGGCAAAGCTTAAAACATCACCCGAGCTTACTGCCAAGGTCTGCCACGCAGCTACAGGTGCGCCATTGATTTTGGGTCCCAAG
>WXFH01000439.1 GCA_009881125.1 Acidaminobacter sp.
TAAGGGTCGGGGACGCGGACAAGTTTCAACTTGGGGACGCGGACGGTAACAGATCTGTAACAATAGACATGCCAACCTCGCGGCTGGCGCCTATTGCTCCACCCCAAAACACGCTGCGCGTGTTTCAGAACTGCGCTTCGGTTGAGGGCTGCGCCCTATACAAACAACGATGATCCCGCGCCACAGAGAGCAAGCTCTCTGATTTGTCGTTTTCCAATTGTACACCTCACACTACTAGACGTGCCAACCTCGCGGCTGGCGCCTATT
>WXFH01000440.1 GCA_009881125.1 Acidaminobacter sp.
AAAGGCGCGAACGCGGATTGTCCTGTCCCTTGACAATCTGCGTTCGCGCCTTCGTTCTTCAGTTAATATTCAAGAGGAAATCTCTCTGAATCTGCTCGGCAGCAAACGTCCTTACTCTGCATCCACCAAGGCTTGCAGCGCCGTTTTAACCGTTTCAAAGTCCAGGTCCTGCTCCGTGCAGAAGGTCTTGATGACCGTCAGAGGATTTGGCATTTCTGACCCAAGAGCCCGTTCAAGATCCGCTTCGCTGACGCCGGCGTCAAGCACTTCTCTGAAAGTGGTTTTTCCTTTGATCAGCAAATCTGCTGCTGCAGCGTTGCCATCAGCCTCACCAGAAATCGGCGTTTCTACAGTGCTTTGTTCAGCGCTCTCTTCAGTCGTGACACTGCCAGC
>WXFH01000441.1 GCA_009881125.1 Acidaminobacter sp.
TTGGGGACGCGGACTGCAATCTCATTGTAACATTTAAAGAGCTTGTTTAATGAGTCTGCCTGACGGTCTCCTTAAACAAGCTCTTTGTTTTTTCTCGGAAGGCGGTGTCAGACACCGAGTTTCCGTAAGCTTAACTTGGTGTCTGACACCGAGTTTCCTTCACCCCTCATGGGCTTCCCTTGGTTGATGGTTTCCTGAATCACCGGTTGACAGCATACGCCAAGAGGATTATTCAATTTGCAGTTGGCGTTTTTCATAGCGCCAGTCAGCTGGTTGACCTCTTTCACACTGTTCGCGCCTTGATCGACAACCGCTCGGATGACATCTTCCAAAGTCACACGACTGCAATAACAGGCGTATTTAGGATCAGCGTCGTTCTTGAACCAAATGGGAACACTAACCTCGTTTTTTAAGAATCTTAAGTCCCCTGACGCCTCATAATAGACGACATCACAGGCCTCCTCCATGCAGATGAAATAGCCAGCTTCAGCAATTACTTTGTCTTGACAGAGTCGTTCGACCAAATGTTTCACCGTAACGCCGCCCACCGGCCGCCCAAGTTTGCCGCAGTGGGGGCAAGGTTTGTTAATCACTCCTGCTTCGCCAAAAATTTTCATAGTCGCCCTCATTCACATATTTACTTCGTCATGATTATTCCCTGATTGCCCAATCCGGCCGGTTCAACACTTCT
>WXFH01000442.1 GCA_009881125.1 Acidaminobacter sp.
TGAAATTGAGCCAAAACATAAAATAGTGTATACTTGAACCAAGCCAAATCCTTTGGAGGGACATTTATGGGTGAATACTTGCCTCGGATTGCAGATCAACTGCTAAAAAAAGCACTTCAAGCCTCTGGCGCTGTTTTAATAGAAGGTCCAAAATGGTGTGGTAAAACACGCACCGCATCACAAGCAGCAAAAAGTGTACTGTTTATGCAAGACCCTGACAAACAAGCTTCGCATTTACAAGCCGCTTCCATTAAGCCATCCCTATTACTTGAAGGAGATTCACCAAGACTCTTGGACGAATGGCAAATAGCGCCCATTTTATGGGACGCTGTCAGATTTACTGTAGATCAAAGAGACAAAACCGGGCAATTTATTTTAACTGGGTCAGCCGTTCCGGCAGATAATATGACTTCTCACACTGGCACAGGTCGGATTTCACGTCTGCGCATGAGAACCATGAGCCTTTATGAGTCAAAGGACTCGAACGGAACTATTTCAATATTAGATTTATTTGAGAATCCAAATGATCTCTCTGGAATCAATCCCGTCAGTATAGAAAAACTTGCAACTCTCATTGCCCGGGGCGGATGGCCTGCTTCAATCGGCTCCGATCCTGAGATAGCTGAACGGAGGGTACAGGATTATGTCGATGCAGTTATTCATCAAGATATTTCCCGCGTAGATAATGTTGAAAAAAGTCCAGACAAAGTTCGGGCGTTAATGCGCTCCATTGCTAGAAATCTATCAACAGAGGCTTCCTTAACTACTTTAAAAAAAGATATGGAGGGCAGTGATGAAAGCATATCCGCTCCTACTGTATCCTCTTATATGAACGCTTTATCTCGGATCTTTGTTGTGGAAGACTTACCTGCCTGGAATCCATCCCTGCGATCAAAAACGCCGCTTAGAACCTCACCTAAGCGACATTTCACAGACCCCTCCATAGCCATTGCTGTTATGGGTATCTCCGCCAAGAGGCTGCTGAAAGATTTTAACACTTTTGGATACATGTTTGAGTCATTATGCATAAGAGACTTGCGTGTCTATGCGGATGCATTAGGTGGAAATCTCTATCATTTCAGAGATAAAACAGGTCTGGAATCAGATGCGGTATTAGTGCTTCGAGATGGCCGCTGGGCAGCCGTTGAAGTCAAAATGGGCGCGAATGAATTTGACCTTGCCGCAGAAAATCTTTTAAAATTCGCAAATCGAATAGACACTGATAAAATGGGAAATCCATCCTTCTTAATGATTTTAAGCGCAACAGAATTTGCCTATAAAAGAGAAGACGGCGTCTATGTTGTGCCTCTTGGGTGTTTGAAACCTTGAAATGCATTAAAGTCA
>WXFH01000443.1 GCA_009881125.1 Acidaminobacter sp.
CACCAGCCTAGACTCCCTGGTTCAGAGCTTAAGGCTGACATAGTAAACAAATCAAGATTTGCATTCCAAACGTTTTCGCCATAACCCGTGATAGCAACCATTAATTCCACTTCATTATGAATGCCAGGCATTAACCCATACATTTGAAAAACTGACGTAATCACCGGTGTCAGCAAATTATTCCCGCCAATGCTTATGGTAATGACATCGGCTTGTGCGACGAATAATTGCAGCGCGTTCGGGGTTGTTGCCTCGAGTTGTTCAAGAAGCTCCATACTATCCAGTCCTGGGAACCCCAAATTCACTGCGCCGTCAGTCCACATCATAGGATTAGGAAGATTAGGCAGCATACCAGGCCCATTATAAGCCCTATACAACATCTCC
>WXFH01000444.1 GCA_009881125.1 Acidaminobacter sp.
GGAAGAAGGTGTCAGAGACCTACTTCCATCATAGTTTGAGTGTGGCTTTGATCAGGCGCAGAGGTTTAACCCTCTGCGTCTTTTTTCTAAGGAGGCGTGATCTCAATGACTGAAACCAAAAAAATCTTGGATGCCGGCAGCGAGCAGTCACAGGCGGCAACACATGAGATTGACCAGGCTAAAACAGCTGAGCTGTTTGTCACCCTACGCTTTTACGGTCCGCTCAATCAGTGCCTCCGGCCTGAGAACAGGCAGAAAACACTTCAAAAGCCATTATGCCAGGGCGCTACGGTAAAATATGCCATTGAGTCGGCAGGGGTGCCCCATACTGAGGCAGTTATCGTACTCGTCGATGGTTTGGCAGTCAGCCTGGACCACCGCCTTCAGGGCGGCGAGCGGATCGCGGTATATCCGAAATTTGTGTCTCTGGACGTGTCGGAGTTACAGTCGGTTCAGCCCGAGCTGCCGAAAGTACCCCGGTTTGTTCTCGATGTCCACTTGGGGAAACTGGCTGGATATCTGAGGATGCTGGGTTTCGACACCCTATACAGCAATAATGCCACTGACGAAGTGCTTGCCGGGATCGCCGAAAAAGAAGAACGTATTTTACTGACCTTTGACCGGGGGCTGCTGAAAAGGCGGCAGGTGACCATCGGCGGGCTCGTCTTTTCAAGAACGGCGAAAGAGCAGCTTCAGGAAGTGGTGGAGCGGTTCGAGCTGTGGGACAGGATCCGGCCGCTGACGCGGTGTATAGTCTGCAACGGGCTGCTGGGCGAGGTAGAAAAGGTGCAGATTCTGGACAGGCTGCCGCCGCGTGTGGCTGAGGATTTTGAAGCCTTCAGCCAGTGCCGCGGCTGTGGGCGGGTGTATTGGGAGGGCAGTCATTTTGACAGGATGCAGGATTTCGTTCAGGCAATGCTGAAGAAGCACACTGAGTATGAGGGGGTAAATTCGCCCTAAAATCGAAATCAAGAAAAAATTGAATCATAAC
>WXFH01000445.1 GCA_009881125.1 Acidaminobacter sp.
GTGGGATTTCTAGGATGTTTGGATTAGGGTTGGCAGTACAACTGATTGCATTTTAATCTTCTCCGGTCATCCCACTCCCCAGGCGATCAATTATTCGACCGAACTATTCCTGAAAGATCCAGAGATCTTCATATTTTCCGGTTTCGTCAATTAGAAAGTAATCGTTTCGTTCATCTTTAGTCACCTTATTATACTCTCCATACTCTTTGAAGAGTGTTATACCATACCTATCCCTGGTGTTGTCGCTTGTGCACTTGATGATTTCACCATCGAATTCCAAATCGAAAATTATTGGACTTCCCTCTTTTGAATAAGCCGTGATCCTTATTTGAACAGCCTGGCCACGCTTAGTGTTTTCAATGAACACATGCAGTTTTTCAACATTTGCGACACCACTGGCACCCATAACGACATCCCCATTTTTTAAGGCTGTGTCATAGCTGTAGGTGTTTGGACGGATCAGCAGCCAGTAAAGGCCAACCACTACAATAGATTGAACCGCCAAGAGCATATACTTTGTGACAGATTTAATCACGACTATCCACTCCCTTTACAAGGTCCTGGATTCAATAACCCAAAAG
>WXFH01000446.1 GCA_009881125.1 Acidaminobacter sp.
TCACCCCTCCTGCTATAAAACGAATACAGAAGCAAGAATGTTACAGTTTATAGAGCGAGTTTTGAAATTATTTGATGTCTGCAAAATAAAACGACCATCGGCAAGATGATTTAAAGCTTTTGAACGCTTTAATCCAGCTGATGGTCGTGTCTTTTGTCTCGTTTACTGTACAAAACCTGTTTTGAGGGTTTGGTGACGCGGACTGCTTCTGTTTTGGCGACGCGGACAAAAACCAAATTGGTGCCTGTCACCAACTCAAATTCG
>WXFH01000447.1 GCA_009881125.1 Acidaminobacter sp.
CGATGGCTAACAGACGTGCATAAACACTGAATATGCCGTGCGCAAGAGAGCTTGCACTCTGAAGTGCAGCGTATTCTGTGTTTATATTGGGCGCAGCCCGGAACCGAAGCGAAGTCAATGGGCTTTGCGAGGTACATGTCTGACGGAATCCTTCACGCCTTGCGTAAGAGGTTTGAGTTGAATGACCATCGGCAAAAAAAAGATCTGGCACACATTTCAACTTGGTGACGCGGACAGCTTTCATTTTGGTGACGCGGACAAAAACGAAATCGGGGACAGACACCCACTACAATTCAGACACAATTCAGTCCATGCCTCCATATTTGTATTAATCATTTCTGAGCCATGTACTCTTTAAAATAATCTTTCAAAAAAAGCTTTAGCCGATGGTCGTTTGACGTCACATCTGACATTCAAATAACCATCGGCCAAGTTTTTAAATGGAATAACAATTAATGGAGTTGGCGGCGGATACCACTTTCGAAATTCAA
>WXFH01000448.1 GCA_009881125.1 Acidaminobacter sp.
ACGTAACTGGGGGTCAATAGGCACAGCCGCTGACACCGAGTTTCAATAGGCACAGTCGCTGACACCGAGTTTCATCCCAAAAACACAAAATGGGCATCAAAAGCCGTCGGGCCTCTGATCCCCAATTCGCAATTCAGATTCTTAGCTGTTCGGACGAAAGGATGGAAGCTGGTGTCAGACACCTTCTTCCATCAGACAGCAGCTTCCAAATCTCTCTTCTCTCAAAATGCTGACAGTAATTAATGCCCGCCGCAGCCACAGCCTCCGCAGCCGCCACCGCAGCCCGATCCGGCCTTTTCGGCCTTTTCGACGGGTACAACCGGCTCGACGAGATACCCGCTACCGACAAACTCAATCTTGATATCGCCCAGATCTCTGAAAAGTTCTTTGTCTATGACAAAATTGATGTTTCCTTGCTTATGCTTGTAATCCGTCTCTTTGACTTCATCTAAAGCGAGACCGAGGGATGGACCGCTGCAGCCGTGTCCTGCTTCATAAATCCTGACATTTTTAGGACCTTCCTGCGACTCGACGACTTTGGAAATTTCTACAAGGGTTTCTGGATTGGTTTCTACTCTTAACATATGGTGCCTCCTATTCAAGGACCTGATAGGTTTCTAGCCTTCATCAGATTTTTGGAATATAATTAATTTACAACTCTATTATATCCCAGGAATGCCCTGGTGAGAACCATTGTCAACGATTTAAGTTTTTAATGCAAGACACGCTTTGGTAAAATTTTCTGATGTAGTAATGT
>WXFH01000449.1 GCA_009881125.1 Acidaminobacter sp.
TGATGGTGTCGGACCTGCTTGCGAAACAGGTGGGGTCAGACCCGCGTAGGTTAGACCCGCGTAGGTTGATCGACGGGGTCGGACCCGCAAAGATGAACAGGTGGGGTCAGACCCGCGTGGAAGGATTTCGTCAGAGACTGGGCGGGCATGCTTCAAAACGGAAAAAAGCAAAACATTTTGCGGCGGAAGCGCAAAATGTTTTGCTTTTTTACATTTGTAAAAGTATTTTGTTCATATTCGCCACTCAAACAAAGAAAATATCTGAAAATTAGAATAATTATTCGCTCTTAACTCACATTTATTTGGAAAATTACATTTTTATTTGTCTAGTGATTCATTATCTGTTTCGAAAGGCTAAAATTCTAAGAACGAGGGCCTGATATCGAAGTATTTCCTTCATTATTATGTCCGAAAAAAATGATATTGCAATAATAGTTGCGGAATGTGTGGTGAGGGGGAGAAAATGACCATCGGCAGAAACTATCTTTTAATTTTTTCTAAATAGTCTTTGATATTTATTTGTGATTAGCCAT
>WXFH01000450.1 GCA_009881125.1 Acidaminobacter sp.
AAAATAATAATTATTTTTATTTGATTTCTATCAGGGTCTGACCCCGCGTGATCATCCTCATTGTGTTTCGCGACACACCCATCCTACATCACACTACGTCGCGAAGCGAGGGTCAGACCTTGATTGAAATATTTTGATTTCTATCAGGGTCTGACCCCGCGTGATCATCCTCATTGTGTTTCGCGACACACCCATCCTAT
>WXFH01000451.1 GCA_009881125.1 Acidaminobacter sp.
TTCGAAAATATCATTCGACAAGGATAGTAATAAATTCGGGATTGCTCCAATAGAGTTGAATGGAAAAATCCAAGAGGAGTGCAAATCGACGGTTGATGATAAATCATTTATTGTCGAGGCTGATTCGAATCTTGAAATAGCTCCGGAAATAGAATCGGAAGGCGTCGATTTTACGAGTCCTGGCTTAACGGGTCTGACCCCGTCTGAGACCCCGTCTGCACTTTCTAAGAAAGAAAATAACATTTCGGATAATATTGCCGAGGATAAATTACAAATTGAAAATGATAATTCTGATTTTTGGAAGTCCTTAAAATTTCAAGAGTTAATGGAAGGTATCGATTTTGACAAAGAGCCATTATTAAGTGAATTTAAAAAACTAAAGTATGAAGATATATCCGAAGAGAACATTGAAACTTCAAGTAAAGATAATTCAAAACTCACCGAAATTGAGAACATATCCAAAGATACAAAAAATATCCTTGAGATTCA
>WXFH01000452.1 GCA_009881125.1 Acidaminobacter sp.
CAAAAGTTAAGCAACCATTGAACACACGGGGTCAGACCCACAAAAAAACAACCCCAAATAGTAACCCACAATAACTTAATAAATCGCCTTGTTTCGTAGTTGATATAAAATATCTTATATGGTAATATATGGATGTGAGGAAGCTGTGCATTTTCATCACAGAATGTTATTTCCTATTCATTACCATCGAAGTATTAAATCATTGAAAAGGGGCGTATTTCTTTTTGAGATTTGAATTAGGTAAAATGGAAGATCGAAGAGCTACATTCACCGGAGAGTTTGTCAGACTAGGAATAAAAGGCGGATGGAAGGGAACCTTAGAAACCATTCTACTCAAAAATATTAAAGACATCAGCGGCCGTCCAATAACAAATCATTTATGGTTCAATTACACCAAAGGGTTTATGTCACTTGGAGACCTCAAGGAAGGAGATCTCATTCAATTTGACGGGCGAAGCAAAGCCTACCTAAAAGGTTACAAAGGCCGCAGAATTGATGTATATAAACCTGTAGAATGGGACTACAAGCTTTCATACCCTACAAAAATAAAGCTATTAAAATAGTACATTTACATCTCTACCATTTGACTCTTGACAAAGTAAATTTCCATTTACAACG
>WXFH01000453.1 GCA_009881125.1 Acidaminobacter sp.
GCCAAGAGAAACAGCAGAGAAAATGGGTGGAAATCCCAATTTCTCTGCTGTTTGTTTTTGTGTCAGTTTTAATAACCTCTGTATCCCCAGCTTCAGACTTGCCGTCCCCCAATTTAATTAGAAGGACTTGTCCTCTTCGCCCTCTTCATCTTCATCTTCCACAGGCTCTTCAATGGGCAGCTGACCCGGAATTGGTCCGGAGTCTTCTTCTCCGTCTTTTTCAATGTCATCTTCACCGACG
>WXFH01000454.1 GCA_009881125.1 Acidaminobacter sp.
AGCGTGACAGGCGTCAGTCGCAATAGGCATCAGTCGCAATAGGCATCAGTCGCAATATGCATCAGTCGCGATAGGCATCAGTCGCGATAGGCGTCAGCCGCGATAGGCGTCAGCCGCGATAGGCGTCAGCTGCTGACACCAACTCCCACCCAATCAAGACCGTCGCCTCCCATCAATCAAAACTACCCGCTTAGCGGGTAGTTTGCTCAGCCCTATAAGGGCTTGTTACTCGCTTGAGCCTTAAGGCTCTTCGAAAAAGTCTGCCAACTGCTTTTATTCTCGGGCTGCTGCTAAAGCAG
>WXFH01000455.1 GCA_009881125.1 Acidaminobacter sp.
ATATAACATGAGCCTTAAATTATGTTTTTTAGTCAATACGACCATGTCACAAACGGTTTACATAATATAAAACAACCTAACGGCTGACACCTGGTTCCCACCTAAAGAGTCGTTCTGACTGCACAAACTGAGGTTTACATAAAAAAACACACCCTTTTCAGGATGTGCTTGTCAATTCTCTTTGCCGGCTTCCATTTTACCGAAAAATCAGCCAACTTAATATTTAAAAGTGGACGTGCAGCCTCCCCGTCTTCCTCTTTACCTGCTTTTCGTCCTTTTATCGACAATCATGGAAAATAAAAGCATCAAGAGCAAGGAAGCGCCGATGGTCGCCATCCCACCATAGATCCCGATCTGCTCTGCGATGATTCCCGTGACCATCGGCATAAGAATCGCGCCGAAGCCGGCAATAAAAATCAGCAGCCCCATGCCCATCTTGGCACCTTTCAGCTCCGGACCAATGACCGCCACCGCGGTGGGAAACACCCCTGCGAAAAAAAAGCCAAGACCAATAATCCAAAGCGCCAAAGGGACGACACTGCGCGTCAGCATAAATAAAAAAAAGAAGACTGAAGACCCCACAGCTTGGATCACCAGCAGCCTGGCTTTGCCTACAGATCTGGAAAGCCGTCCGGCGAACAAACGCCCAAAAATAATGACGACCCACAGCAGCGACAGGATGCTCTGAGCGAAGCCCGTGGACATGATCCCGGCGTCCTTGAGGTAGGTCACCGCCCAGCCGTTTATGGCACTTTCCGCACCGAGATAAAAAAACAGCAGTCCTGCAATGATATAAAAAGCAGGATTTTTCAAATAACCGCCTGAATTGGTTCCGGCTTCAGTTCGACTCACCCCAACTTCAGCTGCAGGCTTGGCACCCGATTCACCGCTTCCCTGCTCCTCAATAGGCATAGCCAGAAACAAAACACTGCGCGCGGCTATCCCAAGTGCAGTTATGACCAGCGCAGCCTGCCAGCCGAGGCCCGCCTGAACGCAGATCAAGGCCAGAAACGGCGCAATGAATGCACCGACAGCATAAAAGGTATGGAGTATATTCATGGCATGGGCATCTCCAAGGGATGCTTCGTTGACAATTTCGTTGGTGACGGTGCTGGCGCTGCCCCGCGCAAGTCCGGTCAGGAAGTAAAGACTTACAAGCACCACCGGGAGCGACGTATAGATCATGCCCACAAAGCCCAAAGCCCCCGCCAAAGACAACAGCGCTGCCGATAGTTTTCTGCCCAGCTTCAGCGCCATAACGCTCACGAGAAGACTTGCGGTCAAATGACCCGCAGAATGGGCCGCCAGCATCAAGCCCCCAATTTCATAACCCAAACCATACGCCTGAATTAAATTTGGCATAACCGCTCCAAGCATCAGCGTCAGTACGCCGTTGACGAACATGGCATAATAACTGCCCCAAATCAGCGACTTCCTGGATTGAAGCCCGTCTTTATGTCTGTTCATGATTTTAAAATCCTCCAATTTGCTGCGAATCCTGTGTTGTGGATGGTTCTTTTTTTAGTCTGCACTAATGGATTCTGCTTATTTTGCGGTTCCTTTTACACCTGCCATTCCAATAACCCA
>WXFH01000456.1 GCA_009881125.1 Acidaminobacter sp.
TACTAAACTTTGTGATCCAATTATTTGACTTTTTTGTTGCCGTTGCCCATTGCTTCAGGCTTTCCACCACCTGTTTTCTTGACGTAATCATAATTCGCAAGATTTGTGACACCGAGCTGATCTTCGAGGAAATCTGTAATGGCAGCTTTGTATTGAACTGTATTTGTTTTAGCTATTCCGTTGAAATCTGTGCCCGGTCCCATTTTTTTAGCGACAAGGGCAATCAGGTTCTTGCCGCCTACGTTGTTTGGAATACCATAGGATTTAAGAATTTTTCCGGCGACTGCAGGTGCTGCAGGGTAAGTCCCCATGTCTTCATCCTTGTCTCCCTGGTAGTTTGGATTTAAGGTGACTTTAACGTCTTGGGAATCATTCAGAGGTCGATCATTGACACTTTCATCTACATCAAGGACAGCATTGACCGTGATTCTAAAATCACCAGCCTTGGTGACATCCCATTTTTTCTCGAAATAATAGTTGTCATTAGACATGGTAACGAATTCACTGGCCTCATCAATGAGAGTCATAGTGACTTTGCCTGACTGACCAATTTCCTGAACTTCAATGACCAGACTTTCCAGCATATCGCCTTCATCTGCCTTAATCCAGCCTTTGATGAGTGGATCATTGCTCCAGCTGCTGACGACCAGATTGCTGGCTGGGTGTGTTATTTGGATGTCGTAAGCGGTTGCATAACCGTAAAGTACTTCGACCATTTCAAGATCGAATTTCTCTTGATCCGAATAAGCCGGATTAGCCGGGTCAATATAGGCTCTGACTATAATAGCATAGTCATTATCAGCATCTGTTTGATCAATACTCCAGATCTCCGGATCCACTGTGAAGCTGAACTCAAATTTATCGTTTTTCCATGGACTGACGGCGGCATTGAAATTCGTCGTTCCCTTGATGAACCGCAGCGGTGTCATGCCGTCGACACTGATCTCAATCCAGTCTATTTCGTCAAATTGATTTGCTGCAATATAGCCTGTGACAAAAAACTTATCCAAATCATTAAACAATCTTACCTCATCCAGCGGCTTCTCAATGACGACCTTGTAATCATTGACACCCACCGCCGCAAATCCAATGGCAGTCATTGACAGAATCATCAGCATTGACAATAGTAAAGCGATAGT
>WXFH01000457.1 GCA_009881125.1 Acidaminobacter sp.
GTGGATTGAGGCGACTGCCATGATGGAACTGGGTGTCAGACACCCAGTTCCATCACCATGGATTTGCAAAAGATTAGCACTCAGATTAGCATATTAGGTAAAGCCAACCCTGAAAAGGCGGGGTCGATAGGCTAAAAGACGCAGTCACCCGGTTCCATCAGTCACCACCCCCTCTTGCACACCCACAAAAAAAGCCCCAGACCAACGGTCCGAGACTTTTATGTGAGATCCCATTATTCTCTTTGGTCAGATTG
>WXFH01000458.1 GCA_009881125.1 Acidaminobacter sp.
AGACCGCTAAAGGTCGTTCTTTTTACTTTGGCAGATTCGTGGCCAGGGTAGTTTAAATTGTTGGTTCAACCATGGTATTGAAAGGACGTGTACACATGAGAAAATCTATAGCTTTGTTGCTGATTTCTATGATGGTTTTGACATTGACCGCATTTTCATTTGCGGATAACGGGAATCCAATGAAAGACAAGAACCAATCCGGAGTCAACGCATTTGTTTTGGATGATGATTTGTTTATTACGGTGTGGTTGGATGCAGAGGTTGGGGATATTTTAAAGGAAATTAGTGTTGAAATTAATGACGATGATGATGTCATTGCTGAATGGTTTGATGATTTCGAAGTAAGTCACGAATTTGGTTCAAAGGTGTTTAAATATACTTTTGAAGCAGTAGATTATACACCAGCAGATGAGTTTGAAATCACGGTTTTTGCTGACTTCTCAGATGGAGAAGATCAAGTGTTAACCAAAAAAGTTGATTTAGAAGATCTTGACAAAGAGGATAACGACGAAGACGACGAAGATGATGAAGAAGACCTTGACGAGGATATGGATCCTGCCGCTCCAGCCGTTGCAAATAGGCTTCTTAAAGAAGCCGACATTCCGAACCGTGTAGAGGGCGTCAATTTGATCGCGCTTGTCGCTGGTGAGATGAATGAAGAAGAGCCTTTCGGTCTGGACGAGATCGAGGATCTTGAAGACCTGGAAGTGGCAGTTGAAGGTTTTCTGGTGGATCAATTAAACGATATGCTCGGAAAAACTCACAATGATTTGGCAGACTTTACAGACCATTTTACTGATACGGAAAAAACAGTCGGAAAACCAGTCGTTGAAAAAATGAAGCCACAACAACTCGACAATGACGACGATGAAGATGATGAAGATGATGACGATGAAGATGATGACGATGAAGATGATGACGATGACGATGACGATGAAGACAATGACAACAAAGGTGAAAACCCAGGCAAAGGCAACAAAAAATAGGTCAATACAAGATCAATAGATAATGAAAAGCAGTTCTGATTTTGAGGCGTAGGATCTTTATGGTTCTGCGCCTTATCTTTTGATTAGC
>WXFH01000459.1 GCA_009881125.1 Acidaminobacter sp.
GATACCTACACGGCTTCGATCACAGCACCTGAAAGCGTTCCTGTACCCGTTCCTGTTCCAGAACCGACACCGGAACCAATACCTGAGCTGACACCTGAGCCAGCGCCGCTTCCTCAATATGATTCAAATATTGAAGACGCCATCAGCACCAATAACAATTTTATTTTAAAAACAGGCAACACTATGCTGCCATTGCCAACAGCGCTAAAAAATAATCCAATTCTTTGGACTGACGGTAATTCAAATAACACGGTGTCTTTGTCAAAACCAGAAGCATACACAAATTTTTCCGCGGTTAACGGTAACGCGGTCAAAATGCAGTCAATCAAGTATTTAATT